>JBHHTQ010000064.1:0-20739 GCA_046753445.1 Anaerolineae bacterium
GCGTGGCCATCATCCTCATCGGCGTATTGTTCAGCATCGAGTGGCGGCTGACGCTGGCCGTGCTGGCCATGGCCCCATTTGTGGCTGTGGCTGCGCTCTCCTTCCGCAAGTTGGCGCGGCGCGTTACACGGCAAAGTACACGGGCCATCGGCGAGGTTAACAAAGCCATTCAAGAGTCGGTGACCGGCATCCGCGTGGCCAAGAACTTCGGCCAGGAAGAAACGATTTACGGGGAATTCCAGGAAGTCAACCGGCAATCATATCGAATTAACGTGCGCCGCGCCTTCGTGCTGGCCAATATCTTCCCTACTCTCAACATGCTGTCCGGCCTCGGCACAGCGATTCTGGTCTATTTCGGCGGCCGCAGCGCCGTATTCGGCACGATCAGCATCGCCTCCTGGTATCTGTTCGTGGCCACCATTGACCGTTTTTGGTTCCCGGTGACCAATCTATCCGCCTTCTGGAGCCAGTTTCAGGCAGGGCTGTCGGCCGCAGAACGAGTGTTCGCGCTTATGGATGTGGAACCCATTGTGGTGCAAACAGGGGACAAGATCATCCCCAACCTGCGCGGCGACATTTGTTTTGACCGGGTGACTTTTCGCTACTCGGAGCAGGAGCAGGTGCTGCGCAACTTCACCCTCGATATCAGCGCCGGGGAAAGCGTGGCTTTGGTCGGCCATACCGGTGCCGGAAAGTCGAGCATCATTAAACTCATCGCCCGTTTCTATGAATTCCAGGACGGCCGTCTCACCATTGACGGCCACGACATCCGTTCACTCGACCTGGAAGCGTACCGGCGGCGTCTGGGCATCGTTTCGCAGGTACCGTTCCTGTTCGCGGGCACAGTGGCCGACAACATCCGCTACAGCCGGCCAGAAGCCACCAATGCGGAGATCGAGGAGATGGCGCGGCGGATTGGGGATGGTGAGTGGCTGGAAACGCTGCCCGATGGCCTGGACAGTGAAGTTGGGGAACGAGGCGGCCGTCTGTCCATGGGACAGCGGCAACTGGTGGCCCTCACCCGGGTGCTGGTGCAAGGCCCTTGCATCTTCATTCTCGATGAAGCCACAGCTAGCGTGGACCCGTTCACGGAAACGCAAATTCAGCAGGCGTTGAATCTGATCATGGCCAAGAACACATCCATCATCATCGCCCACCGCTTATCCACGGTGCGCTCGGCCGACCGTATTATCGTGCTGCAAAACGGGCAAATTATCGAGCAAGGAAATCACGAGCAACTCATGACCCGACGGGGGCATTACGCCGAGTTGTATGACACATACTTCCGCCACCAGTCACCGAGGTATCGGCCGCAGGCGGGAGAATTCGGCTACGTCGCCGCCACTTGATCCGCTCCAATCGATCGAGAATAACCTGTCAGCTGTGAACGCTTGCGATCACGGTTCGTTGGCGAACGTGATGTAGTCAACAGCGACCCAGCCTTCATTCCCCGCCGGGGTTCGTACCTGCTGCCACTCCAGGTCATCCGCAGTGGCCGTACCCGGCAGCACCAACAGCGCCGTTCCGTCCAGCACCCATTCTAACTGCTCAGCCCCGCGGCCCGGCTCAGCGCGCAGCCAGACGCCAACACCGATGTTGACCGTCGCCGTGCGCGGTTCAGGAGTCGGCGTGTCTGTGGGAACAGGGGTTGGCGTCAAGGTGGGAACGGGGGAAGTCGGGGTGGCAGCGGCCGTCGGCGTCCGGCCCGGCGTGTCCGTCACGAGTAAGGCAGCGGGCGTATTGGTCGGGGCATTTGTTTGCCGGGTCGGCGGCGGAAAAGTCGCGGCCGGCTCGACCGGCTCAGACTGGGCGCCCAGCCCAAACACCCCTAATAAGATGAGGGCGACAACAAGGGAAACGCCTGCGCGGACGATAGCCACCTGCATCGCCGAGCGCGCTTCCTGCCTCCCTACCCCATACGCTTCTCGCGTTGTCTTTGACCGTGCCTGCAGCGCGAGAAAGGCAAACAGCAGCGCCGCCAGGATAAATAAGATCGCCAGAATCGGCAGAATGACCTCAAGTACGGCCGTCACAAATCCTCCCTGGCCCGGCATTCAGTGCTCAGGCATTCAACTCACGCGCGGCAAGCTCTCGTTTGGCTTCTTGCCACAACGCTTCCATCCCCTCCAGGTCTAGTTCGGCCCAGTCCAACTCACGGGCAGCGACCATCTCTTCCACCAATCGAAAACGGCGGGTGAATCGACTATTGGCTTCGCGCAGCGCGCTTTCCGCATCCACGCCCAGCCAATGCGCCAGATTCGCCAGCACAAAGAGAACATCCCCCAATTCCGCCCGGCGCTCATCATCCGTATCCGCCTCTCTCAACTCGGAAATTTCCTCGGACAGCTTGGCGAACACGCCAGATACATCCGGCCAGTCAAACCCCACTTTGCGCACCTGACCTTGCAGCTTTTGCGAGTAAGCCAGCGCGGGCAATGTTTGCGGCACATTGTCCACAAGCGAACGTGAACGGGCCGGCTTTTCTCGCTCTTTCAGCAGATGCCAATTGTGTACAACCTCGGCGGAGCCGGACACTTCCCCATCCCCCCATACGTGGGGATGGCGATACTTGAGTTTGGCCTCGATGCCAGCTACCACATCAGAGAGGGTAAAAGCCCCCGCCTCGGCCGCCATCTGTGCCTGCATCACCAGGTGATACAGCAAATCGCCTAACTCCTCGCATAATGCCTCGTCATCCTCTGCATCCAGGGCCGCCAGTACCTCGCTCGCCTCTTCTAAAAAGTCGGAACGCATGCTTTGCGGCGTCTGCTCCTGATCCCACGGGCACCCTTCGGGGCTGCGCAGGACGGCGACGGTGTCCGCCAGGGCGCTCAGGTTAGATTTATAGGGGAGTGGGGGCACAAACAGGCTGGTCAAATGATCCAGCTGATCGCTGCGGTCAATGGCGTACAGTGGCAATGGCTCCACGCTTTCGTTCCTGGTTCCCGCTGCATGGATCAGGCTGACTGGGTGTTCATCAGGATAGATGCTCATTAGAACGAGCTTTAGTTCGCTGGCCAATAACCGATTGTAGACCTGACCCAAGAGAAGTGGAACATCTGAACTAACAGGTGGGTATTTATACCCTGCCATTTCGATGGCGTCAAACGTCTGCAAACCGTCCAGCGCATCCTGGCGCACGGCCGTCAGCACTGGCTCCACAAAACTGAGTCCGGCCACAATGGTAACCGGCATGTCCTCATCGTCTGCGGCCGCGACCAACGCAGTGACTGTGGACTCACCCACAAATGGGTGGCCGGGAACTGCATAAATCACCTCGCCTTGTCTGCCAAGCCGCAGCAACTCAGCCACGATTTGGGTATAGACCGCCTCAAAACTATCGGCCGAATCGTAAAGGTGGTCAAAGGAAACACACCTGACGGATGAGGGCAGATCCGCCACGGCCGGATGGCGGCTGGTGCGAAGGTACACCGTTTCGGCTGCAGACAAAAGCTGCCATGCCTCCCGCGTCAACAGACGGCCGCCCCCCGGGCCTAACCCAACAATCGTAATACTCATAACACGTCCTGAGTCCACCAGGCAGGGTAACCGTCAATTGCAAATGTGACAATTACCCAGGTTACATTGAAAAAGAAAAAGGCGAGCACTTGTCTCGCCTGGTATTATAATCGCAAAACGCACATGATCTGTGCCGCTTCACTTAATGAGTTGCCGAAAAACGCCCAGACTTTACCGCTTGGTATAGGTCGGCGCCTTACGTGCCCGCTTCAGACCTGGCTTTTTACGTTCCTTGATGCGCGCGTCCCGTGTCAGATGTCCTCTGGCGCGAAGCGCGCCGCGGAGCGATTCGTCATATTTAACCAATGCACGTGCCAGCCCCAGGCGTACTGCCCCGGTCTGGCCGGTGATGCCGCCGCCATTGATGAGCACGGTCACATCTACCTTCCCTGCCAGTTCCGTATCCACCAGCGGTCCCATCAAAACCTTGTAGTCGCCAAAGCGGGGAAAGTATTCTTTAACGTCTTTGCCGTTCACGATGAAAGAACCTGTTCCTTCATCGTCCAAATAAATTCGGACCCGCGCCGAGGCGCGCTTACGCCGGCCAATACCCTCGTAATATCGTCTTACTTCTGCCATCAGTGTCTCCTAAAGCTCCAACGCGACAGGCTGCTGAGCCTGGTGGGGATGCTCAGGGCCGGCATAGGCCTTGAGCTTCTTCATCATCTTGCGGCCCAGTTTCGTCTTAGGGAGCATACCTCGGACGGCCGCCTCAATCACCCGGGTGGGATGCCTTTCCAGTTGGCGGCGCAAGGTAATCTCTTTTAGCCCGCCCGGATAACCAGAATGCCGGTAATATACCTTTTGGTCCAGCCGTCTGCCAGTCACCTGGATTTTCTCTGCATTCACCACAATCACATAATCGCCGCAGTCCACAGACGGGCTGTAGATGGGCTTGTGCTTGCCACGCAGAATCGTAGCAATTTGTGTCGCCAGGCGTCCGAGTGTTTGCCCTTCAGCATCCACCACATACCAGCGCCGTTCTACATCTGCCGGTTTTGTGACATATGTTTTCATACCGTTTTCTCCTGACCAGTTAAGAGATTCGAGACCGGAGATCGTACCGAATCTGCCGTTTCCAATCCCAGTTCATCGTAAGTTATCGCAACCAGATACAGACCATGCGGCGGCGCTACCGTTGCCGATTGGCCCCGGTCACACGCCTGAAAAGCGGCCGCGAAATCTGCGACGGACCAACTCCCTTCGCCGACAGCCTTCAGGCTGCCCACCAGGCTGCGCACCATCCGTTGAAGAAAGGCGTTTGCCTGGATACGAAAGATAAGACAATCGTCATGTCGCTGCCATTCAGCGACAAACACTTCCCGCACGGTATTATCACCCTGCGGAGGCTGGCCGAAAGTGACGAAGTCGTGAACTCCCACAATCTGCTTTGCCGCCTGGTTCATGCTCGTCACATCCAGGGGCTGGCGCACATGCCAGCTTCGTAACCGCTTTATAGGGCTGCGAATAACAGCATTGTAAATGTGATACTCATAACTCCTGCGCCGAGCATCAAAGCGCGGGTGGAAGTCATCGGCCGCTTCTCGCAACTGCCGGATGACAATATCATCTGGTAATGTGGCGTTAATGGCTCTCAACAGAGCCTTCGCGCCATGACGCCACGCTAAATCGAAGGCAACAACCTGCCCCAGGGCATGAACACCTCTGTCGGTGCGGCCTGCCCCAATTACGGCCGTCGGCGTTTGCGCCAGGTGTGATACTGCTTTCTCTAATTCTCCCTGGATCGTGGGCTGATCTGCACGCTGACGTTGGAAACCAAAGTAAGCGGCGCCATCATATTCGACCAGGGCGCAGTATCGCAACGCCTGTTACTCCTCCTCGACCATCATCAAGATCGCCATATCAGCGTTATCACCGGGGCGCTTACCGATTTTCACGATGCGCGTATACCCGCCCGGCCGCTCAGCAAAGCGAGGTGCGATTTCGTCGAACAGCTTTTTGACCACATCCACTTCTTCAATGTTCCCGTCTTCATCCTCAACGGCGCGGTAATGGGGCAGTCTGGCGGCCGCTTGCCGCCGTGCTTGCACCTCAACGGCCGGGTTTTCTTCACCCCTGGCCAGACCCCGCTTTGCCAGCGTGATCATTCGTTCTGCTTCCGGCCGCAGCATGCGCGCTTTCGCTTCCGTCGTCATAATCTGTTCATTACAGATCAGGTCGGCAATCATGTTTTTGCGCAGCGCTTTGCGATGAGACGCATCGCGGCCGAGTCTCCGGCCCTTTACTCGATGTCGCATTTCGAATTCCTCATTCAGTCCAAGTCAGAAGTCGCGGGCAAGGCGCCATGCTTATCACCGGCCCAGGCCCTAACTCTTTTCTCTCAATGACTCTCCTCGCAGTAAATCGCGAGGTCTCGTCGTTCCGTAAGGAACTATTCAGATATCCGCAAACCCTGTCGCGGAATCAAGCGTTGGCTGCCGCTTCCCCTTCTTCATCCTGGAGAAAACCCTTGACGCGAAGCTGGTGCTTCAACTCGTCCAGCGATTTCTCTCCGAAATTGCGGATGGCCAACATCGTTTCTTCGCCCCGCTCCAACATGTCGAGCATTTCACCGACCTTGGTAATGCCGGTGCGTTTCAGGGAGTTGAAGACGCGCACGCTCAAATCCAACTGTTCGATGGGCGTGTCGTAGATCTCGTTCGGGATCGTGCCTTCTTCCTCTTCTTCTTCCTCAACAAGCTGGAACGTCTCTTCGCTTACGCCGGCAATGGGGCGAAGATATTGGGTCATAATCTGGGCAGACTGCGCCAGCGCCTCTTCGGGGCGGATGGTGCCGTCTGTCCAAATCTGCATGACGACGCGATCGTAGTCGGCCACCTGGCCCACACGCGTCTTTTCCACTTCGTACCCCACCCGGCGAATCGGGCTGAAGATGGCGTCCACCGGCAGCTCGCCGATTGGCAGCCGCCCACGTTCCTCCGCGGGAGAATACCCACGCCCGGTCTCGGCCGTCATTTCAATTTCCAGAAATGCTTCGTCGGAGTCAACCGTAAACAGGTATAAATCCGGGTTGATAATCTCAACTTCCGGCGGCACCTGAATGTCCGCGGCCGTCACCGTTCCTGCACCCTGCACTTCCAAACGCAACCGAGCCATGTCCGTGCCATGCAACTTCAGACGGATCTGCTTCACATGGAGGATGAGCTGCATCATATCCTCGCGCACATGCGGAATAGCCGAGAACTCATGCGGTACATCAGTGACCCGGATAGAGGTCACGGCCGCACCAGGCAACGAAGCCAGTAACACACGCCGTAATGTATTCCCAATCGTCGTTCCATAACCCCGTTCCAGGGGCCCGACGACAAACTTGCCATATTCGTGTGTCATGGCAGTACTTTCAATTTTTGGCAAGATTAGATTGCTAATAGCCACGCCTAGACCTCCCCAAGCATATATACTCAATCATCACGATTAGCGGGAGTAATACTCAACGATCAACTGTTCGTTGAGAGTGACGTCAATGTCTTCACGAGCCGGTAAGCTCAACATTTGACCCGACAGATTCTCAGTATCCACTGAGAGCCATCGCGGAACCTGACGGTCGTCTAATTCTTGCCGCAACGCCTTAAAATAGGGCTTCCGGCTGCTTTCCGGCCGCACAGTAATCATGTCGCCCACAGAAACCAACGCAGAAGGGACGTCCGTCCTCCGACCGTTCAACAGGAAATGACCATGGCTCACAATCTGGCGCGCCTGCGCCCGCGAACTGGCCATCCCCAACCGGTAAACGACGTTATCCAGCCGGCTTTCCAGGAGCGTGAGCAGATTGTGCCCGGTCAGACCGGACCGCCGTTCGGCGCGAACGAAGTAACGGCTAAACTGCCGCTCCATCACGCCGTAAATTCGCCGTGCTTTCTGCTTCTCACGCAACTGCAATAAATAGTCCGACGCACGGCCGCGCCGGAACTGCTTTTCTCGCCCATGCTGTCCGGGCGGATAAGAGCGACGCTCAAATGAGCACTTTTGGGTCATACAACGTGACCCTTTCAGAAACAGCTTCTCGCCTTCACGGCGACAAAGCCTGCATACTGGTCCAGTGTACCTTGCCAACTTAACCTCCGATTAAATCAATATGTTGAGAGAGGTTTACAGGTGTGGCAACCTTTCATCCCTCTCGATACGCATGCCCTTTTATACGGGCAATTCACATTAGACGCGGCGCTTCTTTGGCGGCCGGCAGCCATTGTGCGGCACAGGCGTGATGTCGCGAATACTCTTCACTTTCAGGCCAGATGCCTGAATTGCTCGAATCGCTGCCTCACGGCCGGGGCCTGGCCCTTTTACAATAACCTCAACTTCCTGCATGCCATGATCTTGGGCGCCTTTGGCCGCACTGGTTCCTGCCAGCCGGGCCGCATAAGGTGTGCTTTTACGCGACCCCTTAAAGCCGGCATTGCCCGCGCTAGCCCAGGAAACCGTGTTCCCCTGCTTGTCCGTGATCGTGACGATTGTATTGTTGAAGGTCGCATGGATGTGTGCCTGGCCTTGAGGCACCATCTTCTTAACTTTCTTGCGTGACTGTGATTGTCTTCTACGTCCCATCTTATCTCCTACCTGGCAGGGCCGGTGTGCACAGCAACTTCATTGAACCAGACCCAGCAAGTCCGTACCGAACGGTCAATACGCCTACTTACCACCCTTGCGCCGGCCGCGGCCGGCAACTGTCTTTTTCGGCCCTTTGCGCGTGCGCGCATTGGTCTTCGTTCGCTGACCATGCACAGGCAAATGGCGACGGTGGCGCAGGCCACGGTAGCAGCCAATCTCTGTCAGGCGCTTGATGTTCATCGCAATTTCACGCCGTAAGTCACCCTCGACGATGAGATTGCGATCAATGATCTGGCGCAAGCGCCCGACCTCTGCCTCAGACAGGTCTCGCACGCGGGTATTCGGATCCACACCCGCCTCTGCCAGAATCTTCTGGCTCGTCGTACGACCTATGCCATAGATATAAGTTAAACTAATTTCAACCCGCTTGTTGCGGGGTACGTCCACACCGGCGATTCGTGCCATGTTTCCTCCAACTCCAGTGTCTGGCAAACAGCACCCGATAAAACGGCCGGGCAGGCTGCTTGCACATCACTTCGCGCTAACCCTGGCGTTGCTTATGATTTGGGTCTACACAAATCACGCGCACAACACCTTTGCGTTTGATAATCTTACATTTTGGGCAACGACGCTTAACAGATGCTGATACTTTCATGATTTCATACTCCTCGTTGCTCTACTCGTTTCCACTCAAGCGGCGCTTTGGATCGCGGTAACCAGATCGCCCTGCACTGCCTCAATAGCCTGTTCTCCATCGATCTCAACCAGCAACTCCCTGTCCCGATAATGATCGAGCAAAGGCGCTGTCTGTTCAAAATAAACCTCAATCCGGCGCTTTTGGGTCTCTTCTGTATCGTCAGCCCGTTGATACAATGGGCTGCCGTCAAGGTCACAGACCCCGGTTACTTTAGGCGGGCTGAACAACGTATGGTACACGTGCCCGCACTGAGTGCAAGTCCAACGGCCCGCCAGGCGTTGCAGCAGCACGCCCCGATCTACGTGGATGTAAGGAACGACGGTTACTTTCGCGCCCATTTCCGCCAGTAGATTGTCCAACGCGGCCGCTTGCGACAGCGTACGCGGGAACCCGTCCAGCAGCGCACCCTGCCCGCAATCCTCTCGCGACAGCCGGTCTTTGACCATCGCGACAGTCACTTCATCTGGAACCAACTCGCCGGCATCCATATAAGTCTTCGCCAGCCTGCCTAATTCCGTCTCATTTTTCAGGTTCTCGCGAAACAGGTCACCCGTGGCAACCTGAGGAATCCCTAGGGCATCCTGCAGGCGTTTGGCCTGCGTGCCTTTACCAGCTCCAGGCCCTCCCATCAACACGACAAACATCATTTGATGAAACCTTCATAATGGCGCATTAGCAATTGAGCTTCCAACTGGCGCATCGTATCAATGACAACGCCTACGACGATAATCAGCCCAGAACCGCTGATGACCAGCACACTCTGTTCAATGCCGTTAATTCGCAGCGTCACGCCCAGGAACTGCATAATCCCAGGGAGGATGGCGATGATGCCCAGGAAGAACGCGCCGGCAAAGGTGATGCGCCGCACAACGGACATAATATATGACTCAGTTCGTTTTCCCGGCCGGATGCCGGGGATAAACCCGCCTTGCCGTTGCAGGGTCTGCGGCAGATTTTGCTGCTGCACCATTACATCTGTGTAGAAGAAGGTGAACCCAACGACCAGAATGAAGTAAAAGAACCAGTAGAGGAAAAATTGCCAGGGAGCCACCAGTGGGTCCTGCTGCGCTCCAAAGCTGCTCACAGCCCGGGCAAACGTGTCTATAAAGCTGCCGCTGCCGGAGACAAAGAAATTGGCGATCAACGGCGGGAAAGTCAGAATGGATTGAGCGAAGATGATAGGGATCATCCCGGCCGTATTTACCTTGAGCGGGATATAGCTGCTCTGTCCCTGATACACTTTCCGCCCTCGCACTCGACGGCCGTATTGGACGGGTATTCGCCTTTGTCCTTCCTGAATGACCACAATGACCAACACAGTCAGCACGGTAATCACCACGAAAGCCAGGCCGCTGAAAATGCGGGCTGTTGTATCATCCAGGGAGAAAATTCGCGCCAGGTTCGGCAGAATCCGGGAAATGATGCCGCCAAAAATGATCAGTGAAATACCCTGACCGATACCATCCTCGGTGATGAGTTCGCCCAGCCAGATAGCAAACATGGTACCGCCGGCCATCGCCATCAACGTGGTAATCGTTGGCAGCAGCTCGGTGGGGCCAAAGCCGAAGTTGGGCATGATGGTGTCCAATCCGGCCGTCAGGCTGAAACCAACCAGACGAATCTGGCCAACTGCTTGCAACAGCGCCAGAGGCACTGTCATGTAATAAGTGATCCGGTTGATCTTGTTACGGCCGGATTCCCCTTCAGAAGCCAATTCTTCCAACTGGGGGATAATGGGCGTAACCAACTGGATAATAATCGAAGCGGTGATGTAGGGATACACTCCCATGGCCATCACCGAGAAGTTGCGTACAGCGCCACCAGAAAGGAGGTCCAGGAAATCAATGACCTGGTTACCGCTCTGCTGGCTGGTGAATGCAATCCACGCTTGCAGGTTCACACCAGGGACAGGAATATTTGCCACCAATCGGTAGACAATCAACATGCCGATGGTGAACAAAATACGGCGCCGCAAGTCGGGCAATGAAAAGGCAGTACGTACTGATTCGAACATCACATTCCTCCGCAGTTAAGACTTGGTTTTAGGTAGTGTACCAAGCCCGCACCCGGCTTATGTAAGGGGAAGCACTTCTACCGTACCGCCGGCTGCTTCAATCTTTGCTTTTGCCGACGCCGAAAAGCGGTGCGCCTTAATGAACAAGGCAACGTGAATATCACCATCACCCAGCACGACCACTGGATCTGACTCGTGCTTGATGAGTCCCGCGGCCGCCATGACCGCCGGATTAATTGCCTCGATACCTTCAAAATCGAACTCTGCCAGCTGCTTCAAATTGACCGGCTTGTAGTAGATTTTGCGGATGTTGGTGAACCCGCGCTTGTATGGCAGGCGGCGCGCCAATGGCAACTGGCCACCTTCAAAGTAGATGCCTTTGCCGCCGCCGCTGCGTGCGTTTTGCCCCTTGGTACCACGACCGGCTGTTTTGCCCTGCCCGGCCGAAATACCACGACCCACTCGCTTGCGCTTCTTTTTTGCCCCCGGATTGGGACGCAGATCGTGTAATTTCATGTTACTTTACCTCTTCCACAGCAACCAGGTGGCTGACCTTGTTGATCATGCCCCGGATTACGGCCGTGTCTTCATGCTCCACAGTCTGATTGAGCTTGCGCAGGCCAAGGGCCTTAATAGTGCCCTTCTGGCGCTCGTGATACCCAATCGCACTCTTTTTGTAAGTAATTCGCAACTTCGCCATCACTTTCGACTCCAAAATGGCATCACGTCCGCGACATCTTTACCGCGATCGGCCGCGACATCTTCCACACGCCGGAGCCGGCGGAGGCCATCCATGGTCGCCATCAATACATTCAGCGCGTTGGCGCTGCCCAGCGACTTGGACAGAATGTCCCGGTAACCAGCCGCCTCTACAACGGAGCGCACCCCGCCGCCGGCGATAACGCCGGTCCCCGGCGAAGCCGGCTTCAGCAAAACCCGCGCCGACCCATGGACGCCGATGATTTCGTGCGGGATGGTATTCCCGACCATTGCCACCGGTTCCATTGTCTTCCGCGCTGCATCCAATGCCTTGCGAATGGCGTCCGGCACTGAACGTGCTTTGCCAACACCCACGCTAACCCGGCCCCGGTTGTCGCCAACCACAACTGAAACGCGAAAGGCGAAGCGACGGCCGCCCTTAACCACCTTGGCCACGCGCGTGATATCAATGATGCGTTCGTCAAATTCGTCGCGATCTTGGCCGCGATAACCCTGTCGTCTGTGACCCATCACATTCTCCTACTCGCCCTTAGAACTTCAGGCCGCCCTCACGCGCACCTTCCGCCAATGCTTTGACGCGGCCGTGATACAAATATCCGCCACGGTCAAACACTACCTGCTCCACACCAATCGCCTTCGCGCGCTCCGCCACTGTCTTACCCACGACAACAGCCTGCTCCGCCTTGGCTTTACCCTTCAGTTCATCCGCCAGTTGCGGGTCTAACGTTGAAGCAGACACCAGCGTCCGGCCAGACTCATCGTTTATCACCTGGGCGTAAATGTGGTTCAAGCTACGATAGACATTCAGGCGCGGCCGCTCAGCTGTCCCCGAAATTTTCATTCGGATGCGGCGATGGCGCCTTTTTCGTGCCAGTTGCGTTTTCCTAGTCATAGCTATACCTTCTTCGTGCCTTATACCTTGCCAGCCTTCCCGGCCTTGCGACGAATATGCTCACCTGCATAGCGAATTCCCTTACCCTTGTAAGGTTCCGGCAGCCTCGTCTTACGTATCTGAGCCGAGATTTCTCCAACTACCTGCTTGTCAATTCCGCTGACAATCACTGTCTTACTCCGGTTTTCTACGGCAAACTGAACATCCTTAGGCGGAGAAAACCGGACCGGGTGCGAATAACCCACGCTAAGCACCAGGTCATTCCCATCCATGGTTGCCCGGTAACCGACGCCTTCGATCTCCAGCACACGGGTAAATCCCTTGCTGACCCCAACAACCATGTTATTGAGCAGCGCGCGCGTCAAGCCATGTAATGCTCGATGCTGCCGCGAATCGCTGGGGCGTTTAACAATCAATACCCCATCATTTAGCTCAATGCTCATGTCACTGGTAAAGGTCTGAGACAGCTTACCCTTAGGTCCGGTCACAGAAACCGTGCTTCCTTTAATTTCTACTTTCACGCCTTGCGGCACTTGAATTGGCAATCTTCCTATGCGCGACATGCCATACCTCCGGGTTACCAGACCTTACAGATGACTTCGCCGCCAACACCTGCACGGCGCGCCTTTTGTCCAGTCATCACGCCCTTCGACGTGGTAAGAATTGCAATGCCCATACCGCTCAACACCCAGGGTATCTCGTTCCGGTCTACATAGATGCGCCGGCCAGGTTTACTCACTCGTTCCAGGCCACTAATCACCGGTCGGCGATTTCGCCGGTTACCAATGTATTTGAGCTGAATTTGCATCACAGCCTGGGGTTCTTCCGGCAAGACCGTAAAGTCCTCAATATATCCCTCATCCTTAAGC
Organism: Anaerolineae bacterium; assembly: GCA_046753445.1. Lineage (GTDB taxonomy): Bacteria > Chloroflexota > Anaerolineae > Promineifilales > Promineifilaceae > JAHEEY01. Next base: position 13,281 of record JBHHTQ010000064.1, read on the forward strand.
ACATCGGCAATCGCTTGCTTCACCTTGGAATGAGGCATGGATACCGTCGGATGTTGGCGCATTAACGCATTACGTACGCGTGTCAGCATATCTGCAATTGGATCACTCATTGACATAATGCACCCCTACCAACTGGATTTGACGACACCGGGAATATTACCCTTAAGTGCCTGCTCACGGAAGCAAATTCGGCAAAGCCCGAACCGTCGGATGTAACCCCGTGGACGCCCACAGAGCTTGCACCGATTGCGTACCCGCACTGTGTACTTGCGCTTTGTTTCGCGTGCGATCATAGATTTCTTCGCCATCTTTTTCTCCTGCCTGCAAAGCCAGCATCTATCTGGATGCTGACGCTAATTGCTCTTAAACGGCATGCCCAACAGGGCCAATAACCGGCGGCCTTCTTCGTCTGTTTGCGCCGTCGTGACAATCGTTACTTCCATCCCGCGCAGCTTGTCGATGCTGTCGTAATCTATTTCCGGGAAAATCAATTGCTCGCGAAGGCCCAGGGTGTAGTTCCCACGGCCGTCAAATGAATCCGGTGAGATGCCCTGGAAGTCACGCGTACGCGGCAGGGCAACATGAATCAATCTGGTCAGAAAGCTCCACATCCGTTCGCCACGGAGCGTTACCTTCACGCCAATGGCCCGGCCTTCTCGTAATTTGAAGCTGGCGATGGACTTCTTCGCCCTGGTCACCACGGGCTTCTGGCCGGTAATACGTGTGATGTCATTGGTGGCAAAATCAACAGCCTTGGCATTGTCCAGGGCTTCACCCAGCCCAACATTGACCACGATCTTGGTGATTCTGGGCACCTGCATCACATTAAGATAACCGAAATCTTTCATCAACGTGGAAGTTATTTCGGTTTTGTATTGTTCTTTCAGCGGCATGAATGCCATTCTAATTCCTCCGAGTTGAGTAGCAGGTTCGCAGACGGCCGTCTCACGAATGTTCAACCGCCCTTGTGGAGAGGTCAAGGGCAACGCCGTCCCAGGCGACCTGGCCCATCTCTGGTCTCGACCAAGTCAGTTGAGCGACTCAGTCAATATCCTCTCCACTCCTCTTCGCATACCTGATGGGTCGTCCATCTTCATCGCGCCGGACGCCGACACGAGTGGGTTCATCCGTCTCCGGACAAATCAACATCACGTTAGATACGTGAATGGGGGCCTCAAATTCAATGATGCCGCCCTGGGCCTGTGAACGGCCGCCCGCAGCTTGTGGTTTTTGGTGCTTCTTCACCATGTTCACACCCGAAACCACAATGCGATCCCGTTTTTCCAGAACTCGTTGAACCATGCCTCGTGCGCCTTTGTAGTTTCCGGCAATCACTTGCACTTCGTCACCGACTTTAATACGCATTGTCACCTCTAGCTCAATCCGCGTAACGACACTGTCGCCCCGGCGTTAGAGCGCCTCTGGGGCTAACGACAGGATACGGCCAAACCCTTTCGCCCGTAATTCGCGGGCCACGGGGCCAAAGATACGGGTCCCGACAGGCTGGCGGGTGTCGCCACTCAAAATGACGGCCGCATTGTCGTCAAACCGAATATGGCTGCCATCCTCGCGCTTCAACTCTTTTTTTGCCCGAACGATCACCGCTTTGACAACGGTTCCCTTCTTAACGGCCGAGTTCGGCACGGCTTTCTTAACCGTGGCGGTAACCACATCACCGACGCTGCCATAACGGCGCGAGGACCCACCCATGACCTGAATCACCAGGATTTCACGGGCGCCCGAATTATCTGCCACATTCAGACGGGATTCTCGTTGAATCATGACTGCACCTCAGCTGCACGTTCCAGAACAGAAACGACTGCCCAGCGCTTTTGCCGGCTTATCGGCTTTGACTCAATAATTTGAACCCGGTCGCCAATCCGGCATTCGTTGCTTTCGTCGTGGGCCATGTATTTCTTCACCAGGCGCAAGACCTTGCCATATTTAGGGTGGCGTTTCGTTGTGGCTACAGCAACCACGACCGTCTTATCCATCTTGTCACTGGTGACGACGCCTACCAGCCGCTTACGTTGCTCTCTCATCTCTCACCTACCCAACAATCTCGTAACTGGTGATCAGGCGCGGCGGCTTCGCCGTACGACGCGCCCTGCGCCCGCGCGGCTGTGCCTTATTCAGGTCAACCAACGCAGTAACCAACTCAAGACCATCTTCATCCAAAAAATCAACTTTCCAGGCGCTGTCTTCATAACTAAAGCGAGCGGTCACACGCCAATCTTTGTCTGCCAACGCAGCTTGAATCTCAGGCTCAGCCAGGGCTGTGTCCTTGGCTAACTGGCGCATGTGGAGAACCGTCTCTAATTGTGCGATTTCGCGCCGAACTTGCCGCAGCCGGGCATAATTCTCCAACCGGGCGGATGCATTTTGAAAACGCAGGTTGAACATTTCTTCGCGCGCGTTTTCCAGCATTTCTTCCAGTTTCTCACCACTCATTTCACGTAGTTCAACGATATTAGCCATTACAGTCGATCCTCCCGTGAAATAATCTGCGATTTGATCGGCAGCTTGTAGCTGGCGAGACGCAGGGCTTCGCGCGCCACTTCTTCCGGCACACCCGCGATCTCAAAGATGACCCGGCCCGGCTTGACGACGGCAACCCAATGATCAACTGAACCCTTGCCCTTCCCCATGCGGGTTTCAGCCGGTTTGGCTGTTACCGGCTTGTCCGGGAAAATGCGAATCCAATATTTGCCGCGCCGGCGCATATGCCGGACGATGGTGCGGCGGATGGCTTCAATCTGGCGGCTGGTAATCCAACCCGGTTCCATAGCCTGGATGCCGAACTCACCGTTGAGCAGGGTCGTCCCACCCTTCGCTTTGCCTCGCATGCGGCCGCGAAATTGTTTGCGGTATTTCACGCGTTTTGGCATTAACATAACTTAATCTCCGCGATCGTTGTCGGCGTCTGGCAGCTACTCGCTGACGTAGACGTCCGTCGCCTCTACCCTCTGGGGTAGTACTTCGCCTTTGTAAACCCACACTTTGACGCCAATCTGGCCAAATGTGGTCCGCGCTTCAGCAAAACCATAATCGAGGTCAGCGCGGATGGTGTTGCGCGGCACACGGCCGTCCCACACCTTCTCTTTGCGTGCCATTTCAGAGCCGCCCAAACGACCGCCGACCTCAATGCGTATCCCTTCCACGCCCTGACGCATCGCCTGCTGAACGGCTCGCTTCATGGCACGGCCGTGCGAAATACGGCGCTTTAGCTGGCTGGCAACATTTTCAGCAATCAGTTGCGCATCGGTATCCGGTTGGGAAATCTCCTCAACCTCGATTTTCACAGCCTTACCCGTCAATTTCCGCAACTCGCTGCGCAAATTCTTGACCGAAGCCCCTTTGCGGCCGATCACGATACCCGGCTTAGCCGTATGAATCGTCACCTGCACCTGCTTAGGGTACCGTTCGATCTCCAACCACGAGATACCTGCCGAGGGCATCAATTCTTTGAGCCGACGGCGAATGGCGAAATCTTCCTGGAGCCGATCCCGATATTTCGCCCCTTCAGCATACCAGCGCGTATTCCAGTCCCGGATACTCTTCAAACGGAATCCGATAGGATGTACTTTGCGTCCCAATGTTATTCCTCCGAATGAATTCTAGTCACGCCAGGCGGCTAGAAATCACCATATTCCACCACTTCACGCTCAGCCAGGACAACCGTGATGTGCGATGAGCGGCGAACGATGGGTCTGAACCGGCCGCGGCCGGCAAAGCGCCCGCCGTGGGGCGCTTTACGATGGCGTGGCCCTTCATCCGCAAAGATACGGCTCACGTACAACTCATCAATCTCCAGGCCAAAGTTTTGTTCTGCGTTGGCCACTGCGGATTCGACCAGCTTGTACACATGCTCGGCCGCTCGCTGCGGCATGAACCGCAAGATGTCCAACGCCTCTTGAGCATCTTTTCCCCGGACGGCGTCAACAACCAGACGCACTTTGCGCGGCGAAATGGGCACGAACCGGGCTTTTGCTTTTACTTCAAATGCCTCAGCCATGATTAACGACGCCCCTTCTTCTCAGCTCTGGAGATGTGACCGCGATAAGTCCGGGTGGGCGCAAATTCGCCCAGCTTGTGCCCGACCATGTTCTCCGTGATATAGATGGGTACATGCCGACGGCCGTCATACACCGCAATCGTATGTCCCACCATCTGCGGGAAAATAGTACTGGCACGTGACCAGGTACGGATGACCTGTCGGCTCTTGGTAGCGTTCAGGTCCTCTACCTTCTTCAGTAACTTCGGGCTGACAAAAGGCCCTTTCTTTAGCGAACGTGACATCCTCTACCTCCTACCGACGCTTCTTCGACCGGCGACGGAAGATAAACTTGTCCGTTGCCTTATTACGGCGCGTGCGTCTCCCCTGTGCCGGCTGTCCCCATGGGGTCTTTGGCCCAGGCATACCAATCGGCGAACGCCCCTCGCCGCCACCATGCGGGTGGTCATTCGGGTTCATTGCCGAACCACGGACGGTCGGGCGAATACCCCGATGACGCTTGCGGCCAGCCTTCCCCAACTTGATGTTGCCATGCTCAACATTCCCCACCTGGCCTACTGTAGCCAGGCAATCCTGAGGGACGTATCTTTCTTCACCGGATGGCAATCGCAGCAGCGCATAGATCGGATGATCCTTAGACATAAGCTGCGCCGAAGTGCCGGCTGAACGAACCAATTGAGCGCCTTTGCCCACTTGCAGTTCCACATTGTGCACCTGCGTACCCAGCGGGATGCTGCGCAGCGGCAGTGCATTCCCCGACCGTATTTCCGCATTCGGACCGCTCATGACCTCATCACCAACCTGCAAGCCAAGCGGCGCAATGATGTATCGCTTCTCTCCGTCCTTGTAAACAAGCAGCGCAATTCGGGCAGACCGATTCGGGTCATACTCAATCGAGGCTACCCGGGCGGGAATGCCAAATTTTTCGCGGCGGAAATCAATCTGGCGATAGCGGCGTTTGTGCCCGCCGCCGCGATGGCGCACAGTGATCTTGCCGCGGAAGTTTCGTCCACCCCGCTTGCGCAGACCACGCACCAACGAACGTTCCGGACGCGAACGCGTGATCTCCTCAAAGGTCTGCCCGCTCATGTCGCGGCGACCCGGAGACGTCGGTTTGAAAATCTTAATCGGCATAATTCCTCCAGAGACGGACGCTGGACTCTCCAATCAGCAGGAACATCACCCCGCTTACTGAATATCCTCGTCCCTGCTCAGAAATCAACAATCATCAAAGGACCAGGGTCAATTGATAATCATCAAACTCCTTCAAACAAGTCAATGCTGTCACCAGGCGCCAGCGTGACAATCGCTTTCTTCCAGCCGGATTTACGTACAGTCACCCGGCGCCAGCGCCGCGCCCGCTTGGCGGGCATGTTGGCAACACGCACTTTTTCTACAGTCACCTCGGGCCAGGCCAATTCTACAGCCTGTTTGATTTGCATCTTGTTCGCCCGAGAATCTACCACGAAGCAGTATTGATTGTACAAGTCAGACAGATAGCTGCTTTTCTCGGTGATGAGCGGCCGTCTGATAATCTCTCGCCAATGAATCTGCATTACTCCTCCTCCTCGCTGCTCTCAAACTGCCAGAAGCCATCCTCTTCAGAAGCAAGGAAGCCGGCAATCACATCCAGCGCAGATAGGGGCATGACAATCTTGTCGTGGCCCAGCAGGTCGCGAATGTTGAGATAGCTAGCCCGCAATGTTTTAAGTTCAGGCACGTTGCGGGTGGAAAGTTCCACCGCTTCGTTGCGATCCGCCATCAACAAAAGGGCGCTTTCATCCCCGACCAGACGCTCCATTAAAGTCACCATGGTGCGGGTCTTGGGTTGATCCAGGTTAATATCGTTTAGCAGGACGATATCCCCATTGCTCGCCTTCACGCTGAGCGCCGAGCGAAGCGCAGCCCGTCTCATTTTCCGCGGCATCTCCTTTGTATACTTGCGCGGCTTAGGCCCGTGGGCCACGCCGCCGCCGACAAAAACAGGGGCGCGACGGCTGCCGTGGCGCGCATTACCAGTGCCTTTCTGACGGTAAATTTTCGCCGTCGACAACCGGACTTCAGAACGCCCTTTGGTATTATGCGTGCCCTGACGCGCGTTAGCCATCTGCCGAACCAATGCCTGATGCATCAGGTCTCGGTTGATATTGGCCTCAAACACGCTAGCGGGAAGATCGACGCTGCTGACTTCCTCGCCAGCCAAATCATAAACTGGTACTTTCATCACATCGCCTCCGCTAGCTCTTAGCAGCGACCCGGATCATGACGAAGCCACCCTTCGCCCCGGGAACCGCACCCTTTACCGCCAGCAAATTCCGTTCTGCATCAATCTGGACAACTTCGAGATTTTGCGCCGTAAAGCGCTCATTGCCCATCCGCCCGGCCATCCGTTTGCCCTTGAAAACATGAGCGGTTCCCGACGTCGCGCCGATGGAGCCAGGGGCGCGATGACGGTCTGACTGGCCATGGGTCTTGATGCCGCCGCCAAAGCCGTATCGCTTGACCACGCCGGCAAACCCACGTCCTTTGCTCTTTCCGGTCACATCCACGCGCTCACCCACCTCAAACTGCTCCACTGTGAGTTTCTGGCCAATCTGAAATTCGGCCGTTTTCCGCGTGCGGAACTCGCGCAGATGGCGCAGGGGGGGAACGCCTTTGTTCTTTGTACGCCGGGGGTGTTTCTCGTCAGCCCCGAGGAGGCCCAAATGGCCTTGCTGACCACGGGTCAAGCGTTTTTCCTTGACCTCTTCAAAACCCAGCTGGACAGCATTATACCCGTCGCTGTCTTCTGTCTTGATTTGCGTAACGTAGCAAGGACCGGCCTGAATGATCGTCACAGGCATGACGGCACCTTGCTCATTAAAAATCTGGGTCATGCCCAGTTTAATACCCAGTAAACCTTTCACTATTTCCTCCCAGGACTGTCAGCCACCAGGTGCATGCTGCATCATCCCTGCTGGAGACCAGGGGCTGAAGCACGGGAATCTGTTTCCCATTTCATCCACCCAGCCTATCGTCTCCAGGCTTAGATCGAAATCTCGATATCTACACCGGCCGGCAAATTCAACCGCATCAGCGTATCAATCGTCTTTGAGTCAGGGTTAATGACATCAATCAGGCGCTTATGCGTCCGGATTTCAAAATGCTCGTGTGAATCCTTGTCAATGAAGGTGCTACGCCGCACGGTAAACCGTTCAATCCGGGTGGGCAGCGGAACAGGACCGACAACACGCGCGCCGGTACGTTCGGCCGTGCCCACGATACGTTTCGCGGATTGGTCCAGAACCCGATGATCGTAAGCCTTCAAGCGAATGCGGATCTTTTGCTTAGCCATTGGTCGCCTCGAAAATCGGGGCGTTGCTTTGGTAAATCGAGCAACGCCCCTAACTATTCTTAGTCCAAAATCTCAGTGATGACGCCGGCGCCGACGGTAAGGCCGCCTTC
>JBHHTQ010000065.1:0-20370 GCA_046753445.1 Anaerolineae bacterium
AGGCACAGCCCAAAGGGCGAAGATGTGGTCGGGTGGATGAGATTGGGTGGCAGCGGCGTGGGCAACGGCCGTTTCCCCGGCGCGTAACGTCTGCCAAATTTTCGGCCAGTCAGCGGGACGGGTGGGCTTAAGCAAAGAAAGGGGCAGTGCCGGCACACGGAAGCGGTGGATGGTGAGATTGCCGTCCTGCTCAATACGGGATTGGCTGGCAGGGACAACGGCCGTAACCGCCATATACCGCGCCAGTTCCGCCGCAAAATCATAGACAAACTGGCCGGCCGCTTCCTGCCCGGCCTGGTATGCCGCATCCGGAAACGAGGTGGAGACGAGCAGCAGCCGCTTCATTGCCCGCCCCGCCGGTCATCATAGCGCAGGTAAGTAATCTGTTCCGACACCAGACCAATGAGAAAAATGACAACAGCAATCGTCATCAGCATGGCCGATGTAGGGCCGTAGCGCGTGCCCAGAAACAGCACCTTGAAGCCGCCGTAGCCCACGCCCAGCAAAAAGGTGAAAATGCTGACCGGCACAAAAATTTTGAGCGGGGAGAAGAGGGTGGCGATTTTGAACAATATCATAAAGAAGCGGGAGCCATCGCGCAGCAACTTGATTTTGCTTTTGCCCTGCCGTTTGGCGGTGGCGATGGGCACATAGGCCAGGCTGTAACCGCTGCGGACGATGGCCAGGGTAATAGTGGTGGGGTAAGAGAAGGTGTTGGGCAGGAGGAAGACCAGTTCTTTTGCCAGATCGGTGCGGATGAGGCGGAAGCCGGAGGTGAGGTCTTCGATGCGCCGGCCGCAGACGTAGCTGGCAAAGCGGTTGTAGATGGCGTTGGCAATGTCCCGGTGAACGGCCGTTGCCGACCCTTTTGTTCGTGCGCCCACGACCATGTCAAAGCGGTCGCGCAGCGCCCACAAGCGGGGGATGTTGACCGGGCGGTGTTGGCCGTCGGCATCCATCAGTAAAATCCATGCCCCGCGCGCCGCCCGGATGCCCGTTTTAACGGCCGCGCCGTTGCCCATGTTGTAAGGGTGCTGGCAAATGCGTACTTGGGAATATGTTTGCTTCTCCACCTGTACCGCCGAATCATCAGTGGACCCGTCATCTATCACAATGATTTCATAAGCGTTATCCAATTCCTGATCCAGCACGTTCACCAAAGAATTTAACAGTCTACCAATAATCTGTGATTCATTGTAAAGAGGTATTATCACCGAAAGCAACGGGCGGTTACTCATCTCTCTGACCTCTGTCCGGTGCTGCATCAGTCTGCCACCTGTAGTTGGTAAACCAGCGGTCCAATTTGTGTAATGGTTAAACCGTCAATTTCATTCGGGAGCGACAACGGCTCTGATTCTAATGAAACAACCGCAATGCGCCGTACATGATGAGCATACAACTGCGGAAGCAGCAATTCCGCGTCAACTTCAGACGGGGTGTAGAAAAATAGTTTATCATCAATGGAACTCACCAATGGCGCCCAAAAGGGAACATTGGTCAATACCACATCCGCCGGCAAAGACTGAACAGTGTCCCGCTCCACTGCTAACGCCCTCACAGTCACGTAGTTAAACCGCCATCCCATCAATTGCAGTCCGATAGAAACCACAAGAAGCAGGGAGAAAATTGCCCTTAAAGTAGTATGCAACGAAGGAGGTATGTGCTGACAATGGGCGACAGCAGCATAGAACGCCAAGTAGAGCAAAAGTGGATAGGAAGAAAGCAAATAGCGGGACCCCCATATTTTTGCGCCAAAAGCAGGCCAGAATAAAAGCATACCCACCAGGTAAAGTAGGGTAGTGTTCCACACAAATCGGTAAATCAGATGCCTTTCCGGCTCCTCTGGATCAACACCAACAAATGCCAGACTAAACCCCAATAAGGGAAAGGTTGATACAAGGCCAGTAACCATGTTTGTCAACGCGATCGCGGCCCAGATTGTATACCCCCAACAGGCACAAGCCGCCGCTAACAGAAAAACAGACTTTTTCTGGAAACTGGCAACGCGCAACACAAAAACCAGCAACAAGATTCCAATTAGCGCAGCTATGGTTGCACTAAAGGTAACGAGATCACGTGCCTGGATGTGAAACAAAAAATGACCAACTACTACTGAACGAGGATACCCGTCCAGCTCGATTGGATACACCTCCGGACGGCCGTATCCAAGCAAGTTAGTTGCTGTAGCCATCCCCAGTGGGTGTCCTACCCAGCGCGCCTGGAACAACCAGATAGGCAGCACCCCAAAAATACCCCCGGCAAGCAAAGCGAATATCATCGGCCGTTCGCGCCAATTGATCCACAGCCAAGCCACACCCAGCGCAATTACAAACAGATATAGTTCCGGCCGCTGGCCCAGGGACAAGCCTAGGAGAATGCCGCCGATAACCGCCACATGCCTCTCTTTTCCTTTCATTCCCTGAGCCGCTAACGCCATCCCTGATATCGCTAGGCCCGTTCCCAACGTATGATCCCACAACTGCGCCGTGTAAAAGAGAAGAGGTGTTGCGAAAACAGTCCCCCACATCAGCAACAACGGCCGTTCCAACTGGCTGAGACGCGCCAATTTGTACATACCCCACGCGGTTAATACACCCCCGGCTACGGGAACAACAACTAGGCCAGGTGCTCCCATGGCAGCATATAAAAACGAAACCAAAAACGGGAAAAAGGGACTGATATTAAAATACAGGCGGCCATTTACGAGCGAATAAGCGTAATAATAAGGCACATACTTAAACTCTGGATCAATTTCAGTAGGGTATGGAATGGCCAACGTTTGCCATCGTTGAGCGATTAACGAACGAATTTGAATAAAGCGAAGGCCAACATCACTATTGGTAAAAACTAGGGGCTTAAAAGTAATCCAGGTTAGCAGAGATAAAAGGAGTAACATGAACAACAAGTGGGAGAACGGCCCCTGTTTTATTTTTCGGATGAACGCTCTCATCACCAGGTACAACCGAGACCAATAGGACCGTATCATCATCACTCACTTTGTCTACGACCAGTCACTGGGAGCAACCTTCCGACACATGATAAAGTAACACGTCCACACCAGATATGTTTTGATGATCAACTCGTCGGCAATGAGTGTCAAATTCAGCCACACGGGCTCGTTGATAATCAACTTGATGGTCAAGTGTAACGATGAGCCAGACTTGCCGGGCACCAGTAACAACAGATTCCCTCAATACCGGATTCAACCCGGCAATACGCTGCGCCCGCCCTCGGTTGGTTAGGTTTTCATAATCTGGATCACCGGCAAGAAAGAAACCAGGCAGTTCTGGTCTATAGTAAGCAAAAGCTAACGCTGAAGTGTCCGAGGTGTGAATGATGACATCGCCTGGCTGCCATTGCGCCGCGACCCGTTCCGCAACCTCTCGCATTGGAATTTTCTGAACCGCCGGATTAAAGTAGTAGTTCGGTAATGTGACAAGCATCATGGAAACAAGCGCCACCCCAAGAATCTTGTTTAAGCGCCGAGGTCGGGCGTGAGCGATGCCCCAAGCCAATAACAACAACAAACCCAGCGAGGCGGGTAACAATCGGCGCTCAACAAACAGCGGTTGCGCCAGGGAAATCAAATACAGCCCCAGTACCGGTACAAAAAAAACAAAAGCCGCGAACCATAGCGGCCGATACGTTGCAAGTGCAGACGAATGGTAGCGGACAGCCAGGAGGATGAACGCCAGCAAAGTCAAACCAATGGCTAAAGCAATCGGCATAGCCCAGGCCGGCAAAGATTGACCAAACAAAAAGAGGTAAATTGCGCTGACTAACGATAAGGGAGAACGGTTACCGGCGGAAAATTCAGTGGCTACATGGGTCAATTGCCGGGCAACAGCAACCATCCATGGTAAATACAAAATGCCCACGGCCGTATTCGCAACCAATAACGTTCGCCATCTCCGCTTGAGATGGGATACCTGGCTCAAGGCAAACAAATCTAACGCCAACAAATTGAGAAATGCTAACGTGTGCGTGTAAAACGCTAATGCAGTGGCGGCAGAAAAAAGAACCCAATCTCGGGGGCGGTCTTGTATCCAGGCTCGCCAGAAAAAAAAGGAGGCAGCCACACTAAAAAGCGCCAGCAATGTGTACATCCGCGCTTCTTGAGCAAACAAAATATGAAACGGATTCAACGCCAACAGCCACGCGCTTGCCAGAGCAGTCTGAACGTCAAATAAGGTAATGGCTAATGAATAGAGGAGCGGGATGGTCAATATGGAGAAAAACGCCGCGCCCAAGCGTACGAGCAGGTCATTTGCACCTGATGAGATGGCCGGATGCAGTAAAAAATAATAGAGCGGGGGCAGACTGTCTTGGGCGGTGCCGGCTACAATATCTGCCCAGCCCCGCCGGGCGAGAAAAACGCTGAACAATTCGTCCAGCCATAAGCTTTGATGATCAATGCGATACAATCGCAGAAGAGCGCCAGTTAACGTAGCGCCCGTTACCATCCATAAACGGTTCTGTTTACATGGCACAAGCACATCAACCGTAGTAGTCACCTACCATGCTATCCCGAGGCGCATTGGTGAGCGTCGTGCCGATAATGCGCACATGCGCCTTCTCCAGCATCTCTTTGGCCCTTTCCGCATGTTCGCGGCGGGTCTTGCCTGCGCTGATCACCAACATCACCCCATCCACCTTCGCCCCCAGCACGGCCGCGTCCGTCACCGCAATCACAGGTGGTGCATCAAACAACACAATGTCGGCCGACTCCGCCAGCGAAGCAATGATTTGGTCCATCCGTTTTGTGCCCAACAGGTCAGCGGGATTCGGCGGCTTAGGGCCACAGGCCAGCAGCCACAGATTCTCCACACTCGTCTGCTGCAAGGGCAACTCCTTCTCTTCGCCCAAGACCACATTTGTCAGACCGGGTTCCGCCTTTAGGTCTAGCAACTCATGCAATAAGGGCCGCCGCAGGTCACAGTCCACCAGGATGGTGCGCCGGCCACTCTGGGCCATAGTCACCGCTAGATTGGCCACCGTCGTGCTCTTCCCCTCACCCACCGCTGGTGAAGTGACCACCAGGCTGCGGATTGGATTATCCAGGCTGTAAAACGATAGGTTCGTTCGCAGCGTTCGGTACGCTTCACTCACAGGGGATCTGGGGTCAGTCAAGGTAATCAGGTTCATTGGTCTACGTCCATTGGATGTTGGCAAAAGCCCAGACACTCTCGCCGGGCCTGTTCTTGATGGATTTGTCCCGTCTATTGGCCGGGAATGGTGCCGATGACGGGAATCTCTAAATACCGCTCGATGTCTTCAGTCCGCCGCACCACGCCTGACTCAATCCACTCCAGCAAGAAAACCACAATCACGCCCAGCAATGCGCCAAAGACAGCGCCTGCGGCCGTGTTGATTTTCCACTTCGGTCGATCCAGCGTCGCCTGCGGATCATCCAGGAATTCAATCGTAATCCGGTCTTCCTTGCGCAGCTTGTCATTGTTCTGAGTCTGCCACTGAATCAAGCGCATCCCCCAGGTGCGAGCGATGTCATTCGCCAGATCAGGATCGGTGTTTTCCACAGCCAGTTGAATGACAAAGCTAGAATTATCAGAAGACACCTTAACATCACTGAGCAAACTACCGGCCGTCATATCCAGCTGTAGTTCATTGATGACATCTTGAGCACGATAGCGGCTGTGTAGCCACTGCTCATAGCTGCGCAGCAGTTCTTTGGCCGCCTGCGCCTGGCCAAAATCTGTGCGCGACGGCAGCACCAAAAGCCGTAAGGTGGATTCATACACTTCTGTCTGCATCTTGCTGAAGCCAAACGCGGCCGCAGCTGTCAAAATTGACAACAAGATAATCAACCAGCCTCGCTGCCGCAAAATGCGAAGATAATCGTTCAGTTCCACTTTGTCTTTTCCTCTCTAGCGCTTGGGAACCTCGCCCAACACGTTTAGGCCCATCGCCTCTAACTCATCCCGGTCGCGAATGGTGGGGTCTAAATACTCTACTAATAACGCCAGAGCCAGGCCGGCCACCAACGCCAGGCCCACGCGCAAAGGCAAGTCAAGCTGGCCGCGAATCCCGGCAGGCAGTTGATTGATGACAGGCTCGTCTATTTGCACCAGTACGGCCGTCTTACCCCCTAGCTGCGGCAGGGCCTTCGCATTCTGTTCAGTCAACACCGTAGCCACAGCTTCTATCATCGCTGCCAACACATCCGGGTCACTATGCGATAGTGAAATAGTCAGCATACTACGCGCATTGTCCGCTGCAAGGCTTCCCTGGATGACGCCGGAGGGCACTTCTAGCCCCTTCTGCGCCAGTTCCTGGCTAACCAATGCGGCAAAGCGGTTTCCGCGCACCCAGTCGTTCAAGCCATTGACGATGTACTCGGAAGCCGTCCAGTTATAGTATCGTTCCTGGTCGGAACGAGCGGCATCGGCCGCCGGTTCCTGGCCAATGATGAAGCGCACGCCCACATTATAGAGTGGCGGAGGCGCCTGGTAGGTTGCCAGCCCCACGCCCAGCACGATCACGACCGGAACCACCACCAGCGGCCAGCGACGTAAGAACAGCTTCCAGTATTGACGTAATGCCATTATCACTGTCCTGATTCTTTACATGCGAGCTTTTGCTCGATCAAGGCCCTCATCTTCTGCTTGAAGACGGCCGTATCAAATCCGGCTGCGTGTCTGCGAATGCGCTCGCTGTCCAAGGCACCCGGATCGAATGTTTCCACCGCTTCGATGATAGCAGCAACCGATTGTTCAGCAAACAGGTAACCGGTTTCGCCATGCCTCACCGTTTCCAGCGCGCCACCTCTGGCATAAGCGATAACCGGCCTACCCGCAGCCATCGCCTGAATGGGAGCGATACCGAAATCCTCTTCTCCCGGCCACACGAAGGCGCGGCAGCGAGCCAGCAAATCCGGCAGCGCTTCATCCGGCACATAGCCGAGGAACTGTACAGTTGGCCCGGCCATCGCCTCCAATCGTTCCCGGTCACGGCCGTTTCCGGCAATGAGCAACGGCCGCTGCATCCGGTTAAAAGCCTCAATCAGCAGATCAATCCGACGGTACGGAACCAACCGCCCAACGATCAGGTAATAATCATCAACCCGGCTTGACGGTTCAAATCGGCTCGTATCCACCGGTGGGTGAATGATAATCGAATCCCTCCGGTATACCTTGGCGATTCGCCTACGTACCTCTTGTGAGATGGCGATGAAATAATCCACACGGTCCGCTGCCAGCCGGTCCCACTGACGCAAAAACGTCAAAAACGGCGCCAGCGCCTTACGCGTCAACCATCCCAGGTTCTCCTGTTCAGCATACTGGTGATATCGCCACACATACCGCGTCGGCGTCAGGCAATAGCAAATGTGCATCGTTTTCGGTCCGGTGAGGATACCGTGACAAAAGCCGCTTTTGTTGCTAATCACCAGGTCATAACCACGAAAATCAAACTGCTCAAACGCAAACGGGTACAACGGAAAGTACCACTGCTGCTTGCGGCGAGCCAATGGAAGGCGGTCAATGAAGGAAGTATGGACATCCCACCCTTGCCACGATTCCGGCATTGCCTCACGCCAGTAAAGGGAGGTGAAAATAGGAGCCTCCGGATACAGCGTGACGAGTGATTCGAGGACATCTTCAGCGCCCCCGAATTGATTGAGCCAGTCGTGAACAAGTGCGGTTTTCATATTGTTTGTGGCAGGTGGCAGTACCCCATCACCTTGTCACCTTGTCACATCATCACCTTGTCACGAAATCCCCAGACGCTCCATTCGCGCCGCCAGTTCAGCCTCCACTTCCAGGCTCTGCATCGCGTCAGTTAATTGGGCATCCAGGCTGCTGGTCTGCACTTCCCAGGCAGCATCTGCATGATCGAGACGGCGGCGGATATTTTCGGCCGCCTGCGCCACTTCGCCGTCTGCCTGCCCGACGAGAGCATCTAACGAACGCATCGCTTTCGTGGACAACTCTTTTGACTTCGCCAATTGTAGCAAGAAGCCCAACTCCTCACGCTCCTGCCTGGCAATCGCCAACCTCCCCTCTAACTTTACGCGAATATCGTCGAGCTTCTCGGCCGCCGCTGCCTGCCGCTTGAGCGACGCATCATAGGTCTTGATCAATTCCATGGTCGAACTGAACTGTTTTTGGGTCACCAGGGCTTCTGTCTGCTGGCCCGCCTTTAAGAATTCGTCAACCATCAAATCAAGACGGGCCGCCTTATCGGCCAACGCCTCACGCCTGCGCCTTGACGCCTTGACCTGCGCAAACATAGGGGCAATGGAACGCTTGAACTCGTTTACCTCGCGTTCTGCCTTGCGAATATACTCATCATACACGGCCAGATCGCTCTTCTGCAAAGCCCTGTCGGCCGCTTCATGCAGAGAAGCCTTGAACAATGTTTTCAGTTTAGACAATAGGGAAGCCATGAGCGGAATTATACTCAAAACGCTTATTCGAGACATGCAGGCGCATTGCCTCAAAAAATGTCGTCTTCTCTGGCATGATGAACGCCAGATTTCGGTTACTCAAGCACTGATTGACAAGGGGCTTTCCCCTCGATACACTCAGCCCCGCTCGTCTATCACGAGGGAGATTTGAAATGACAACAATCGTAACTGTGCATGAATTGCTCTCCAATACTGTGTGGTTATTCTTCTTGATCACAGGATTGTGGGGTCTCTACCGCGCCATTCGCCGCCAGGGCGTAGACGGCAACTACCTGGGCACGCTGGTCATCGGCCAGGCGCTCTATATCACACAGGGTATCCTGGGCGGGCTGCTTTGGCTGAATGGCCTACTCGGCAGCGTCGGACGGCCGGAAATGCATGTGCTGTATGGCGCATTTGCGGTGGTGTTTCTTCCTTTCGTCTATTTCGTCTGGCTCAAAGGGGATGATTCCAATCGAGGGCAATGGGTTCTAGCCCTTTGTACACTCTTCTTGTTTGGGATTGCCTTACGTGCGATTGGAACAGCCGCTTAGCCGGCGCCGCTCTCTTAGGTTTTGTTGATACACGCATTTTAAAATCTCGTCCAATAAGATTGTCAGGTAAGTGAGTCACGGTTTATCATTTAGGAAAGGAAATCCGTGACGCCGCCAAACACTTAAACGCGAAGTAACAGCGAGGTTACTCAATGGCTGGTGCAACCAATATTATCGAGGTGAATGAGGCTGATTTCGAATCAGAAGTCATACAGAAATCTTTCGAGACCCCCGTGGTCGTTGATTTCTGGGCTCCGTGGTGTGGCCCCTGCCGAATGTTGGGGCCGATTCTGGAAAAGCTGGCGGCCGATCCCACCTACGATTTCATTCTGGCGAAGGTCAACGCCGATAACAATCCCATTCTCTCGATGCGTTACCGCGTACAAGGCATCCCTGCGGTCAAAGCATTCCGCAACGGGGAAATCGTCGCCGAGTTCGTTGGCGCGCAACCGGAGAAGCGCGTGCGGGAGTTCATCAAGAAAGTGGCCCCCTCCCAGGGTGGTCAACTGCTCAGCCAGGCAAACAGCCTGATGGTCATCCGCCGCTGGCATGATGCTGAAGCGCTGTACCGGGAAGTGCTGCGCGAGCATCCTGGCCATGGGGGTGCGATGGTCAATCTGGCCCGTGCGCTGTTAGCGCAAGGGCGCGGCTGTGAGGCGAAACAATATCTGGAAAGCTTGCACGACGGCCGCGAGTATCAGCAAGCGCTCAGACTGCTCCCGTTGGCCCGTTATTTATGCCTTGCTGAATCGGCCGCTGAAGGCGTCCCCGATGAAGGAGATGTTTCACCGGTGGAGGCCCAATACCAACATGCGGCCTATCTACTGACCCGCGGCAACTTTGCCGCCGCGCTTGACGGACTTATCGATGTGCTGCGTTACGACAAGCGGTACCGGGATGGTGAAGCGAAAGAGGTCGTGTTGGGCATTTTTGAACTGCTTGGCGACAACGACACCCTGACCCAGAACTATCGCCGGGAGCTGGCTTCCATTTTGTTCTGAGATTTCGGCGTTTAGCTTTCTTCAAGCACAACCGGTTTCACCGGCGCATCAAGGGCCAACAACGATAATGTGGTTTCCAGCACTCGTCGTTGTTGAGCGGTGTCATGCGGCGCGCCCAGCGTTCTCCCTCGATTCAGCTTACTGATCGTAGCTCTGGGCGGGGCCACAATGCGGGCCAGCCCGCCGTGCCAACTTGTCAGCGTGGCGGCGATTCCGTTTAGTTCCAGAGCGCGGGCGATCAGTCCAACGGACTGAATGCATATCGGTCAGGCGGGTACCAGCAAGGCCGCCTGTACCTCTTCCTTCCGTGCGACTTCCAGGATCGCAGGGATCGTTTCCTCTAAGACACGGCCGACATCCGGCTGGTAACCACTGAAACTAGCGACAGAGGGAGCCAGTTCCCCAATCTTCCCTTCGCTCACCATGTCCCGCAGATGTTGCAGAGGTAACAGCACCTGCGGGTCAGCATTAACGGCCGCGTGGTCGTAATGGTCGTGGGCATAGGCGATGGCTTCAAATGGTGTAGTATGGGGGAATAAGCGGATTGTGTAGTCGCCAAGCTTGCTGGCTGCATCGAAGGGTTCCTGGCTATCTTTCAAATGCCCTCCCGCTGTGGAAATAAGCATCAAGCGGCTTCGGGCGAGATCGACGGCAGGGCCTGACGGGGCCGTTCTATTCCTGGGTCTGGCATAAATCCGCCAGTACAGCTCCCCCGTCTTTTTGTAATGGGCAAACCAACCATCGCGAAATGCCGCTCGCCACTGCTCCAGGTTCTCTACGATTTCCATCCCCATCCTCCACAATCAGATAGACAAACAAACGTCTAGGTTAAATATCCCAGGTCGCATCCCCGAAGAACGCCCCATGATCTTTGGCAAGGAATGCTTCAATCTTGGCACGTCTGTCTCCCAGTCGGAAATAGTCACCGTGCCCGGGATAGCAAATCGTGTCATCAGGCCAGGCAAGCACGACCTCGCGCAGCGTCTTGAGCGTCTGGCGAAAAGCGGCCGACGACCAGGTCTTTCCCGGCCCGCCATCGAAGATGGTATCTCCCACAATAACTCGATGATCATTGGCAAAAGCAAAGCAAATCTGATCGTCGATGTGTCCGGGCGCATAAAATACGCGCAGATCGAACTCGCCGACGCTCACAGTGTCCCCGTGACGGAGCCACCGGTCGGCGCCAAGCGCCATATCCTGAAAGTGAGGGCCGGGGTGGGCCATCAACGGCACGCCCAGACGGGAACGCATTTCCTCCAGCGCGCCCACGTGGTCGGGGTGCGTGTGAGTGAGCAAGATGGCCGCTGGTTCGCTGCCCGCCAGCATCTCCATCAGCACATCAGGATCGGCACCAGGATCGAACAAGACGCTTTGCCGGGTCGCAGGACATACCAGAGCGTATGTGTTCATCGGCCAGGGGCCTACCTGGCGACTTCTTAATTCCAATTTCCCATGCTTATCAACCACTTTGTGCCTCCATTTCGTCAAGGATAGGCCCGGTCTCCAATCTCAAAACGAGGAATTTATTGACAGACGCTTATGATGTAAGTCAGCATCGCTTATCACGCTCCCGACAGGCTGCGAATCACCGCAGCCAGTTGGTACAACCCAAACAAGAATAACGCCGCGGCCGAAAGCCCGCTTAACGTGCGGCCGATACGGGCATCGAGCCGGCCGGCCGTGGCAAAGAGGAGAACAAAACCAGCGAATCCGCCCACCAACATGGCATAAAAGCCCAACAAGAAACCAAATCCGGCCAGGGGCGACTGCTGCCATCCCTCTAACAACAAGGGACCGGCCACCGTGCCCCAGAAAATGTACGGGTTGGGATTGAGCGCATTCATCACGGCCGCTTTCAGAAGCCCATGTGACGGCGTCTGCGCCCTATTCAGGTCAGCGAAATCAGCCGTACGGTAGGCCAGGTACGCCTCGCGCGCCAGATACAACAGAAACAACCCGCCGGCAAACTGCACCAAACGCAGCAGCCAGAGCGGCGTCTGGGTCAGGACAAACAACATCAGGGCGATAATTGGCCCATCGCTGATCAAAGGCGCCAACGCAGCCACTAATGTCCGTTTTCCCCCATGTTTCAACGTATGGGACAGCAGATATGCCTGAAAAGGGCCAGGCTGGGCCGCGGCCGCGCTACCCAGAATCATGCCATGCGTAAGGTATAGGAGCAAAGAACCACCTCCCGAAAACGGTATTGGACATTAGGTGCTTGATGATCCCATGGACGCCAGGGTTGCGCAAATTTGACCAAGTATAAGTGTGTCACGGTTTTTATTTTTTGTGTTTACGATATTTTAAAAATGCACCACCCGGCAAGATAGACGGCCGTTAAAAATGTCACCACCTCGCCCACCATTATCATAGTCTCATCATGACGATGGAGGTTAGGAGATGTTGACAGTGAAACAATGGGAACAGATACGTCGGGCTTACTATGTGGAAGGGAAAAGTATTCGGGAAATCGCGCGGGAGACGGGTCATGCGCGGCGCACCATCAGCCGTATGCTCGACCTGGAAGCCTCCCCGGTCTACAAGCGGCGACAGCCTAAACGGGCACACAAGCTTGGCCTCTACAAAGAACGCATCCAGGAACTATTGGCCCAAAGCCAAACCCTGCCCCGCAAACAGCGCTGGACAGCGCCCATGATATTCAGAGAAATCCAGAAAGAAGGGTATCAAGGGGCAGAGTCCACCGTCCGTCATTACGTGGGGCAGGTGCGCAAACTGTTGCGCCAACCACCGCTCGACTCGCCTTTGGAGTTCGACCCGGGTACCGACGCCCAGGTGGATGGGGGTAAGGGCGACGACATCATGAACAGAGACAGACCCCATTGCCGTCCATCCCCGCTGTTACGACCGCCAGGAAGAAATCATCAACCCGCTCCATTACCTGTCCCTCATCCGGCAGCGACCGGGGGCGCTTGACCATGCCAAACCGCTACGCCGCTGGCGGGAACAGTGGCCGCCTGTCTATGACGAGCTGCCGGCTCACCTGCGCCACAAGTGGCCGGATGGGCGCGGCGCCCGCGTATTCATGTAAATCAGCCCCAGGTCGTCCGCGCCGTTGCCCAGGTGGTTGCTTTTGTTTCCGGTAAAACACCGGTCGGTCAGCCCGGCGGTTGGTTCGGTGCGCCAGTCGCCAAAGGGGGAGTAGCAGGCCAGGCTGCCGGGCACAAGCTACCCGTTCTCGTCGCTCATGGCGCTGACGCTGCCTAAATGGTCGGCGTACAGGTAGAAGCGGCCGTTGTTCGCCGGGTCAGGGTCGCCGCTGACGCGTACAGCAATCATCTGCCCGCCCAGCATGTAGGTGACGCGGGTGGTGGTGGCCCCGGCTATCGTCTCCTCGTAGTGAGGGAAGGGGGTGTAGGTGATGCGGCCGTCCGGCTTGACAGTTTTGACCCGGTTGCCGCTGGCATCGTAGGTGAACGTGGTGACGCCGCCGCCATTGTCTGTCACCTGCACCAGCCGGTTCTCCACATCCCACGTCTGGCTGTAGCTGCCCGTCCTGTCGTTGCGCGTCGTCATATTGCCGTTGGCATCGTAGCTGAAGCTCTTCGCGTCGCTCTCCCCATTGGCCAGGGTGGCGATGCTGGTGATGTTCCCCGCCGGGTCGTACTGGTAGCTGCTTTCCCACAGGGTCGCGCTCACGCTGCGGCCGCTTCCCCACCAAAAATGTATTGACACCTCGCCTATATTATATTATTATTCAACTAATTGTTAATATTTCTAACGTGATTGTTAATTATATTAACTCGGTTGGTAACAATTCTAAAGTAGCGCGGTAAGCGTTCAGTTGGTTTTTATGCACATATGTGGTAGTTATCAAAAGATAATGCCAAAATATGGCGGTCATGTCTTAACCAAATTCACGAATTCTGACATGATCGGAATTTTCCACCGCCATATATGGGTTTTGACAATTGTTTAACCGCCACATATTGTCATTTACCCAACTGAACGGTTACAGTAGCGCGATTAGGTGAATCGCGAATTGAATCTTCAATTTGATTCATAGGGGAGTGGAAAATCAGTGAACCCAGTTATTGGCCGGTGCCCGATATGCCATGACACACTCCATGTCACGCGGCTCCAATGTCGCAACTGCGACACCGCATTAGAAGGAAATTATACCCTCGGCCGTCTTTACCACCTTACTCCCACGCAGTTGGAATTCGTGGAGACGTTTGTCCGCTGCGAAGGGAAGATCAAGCGCGTGGAGCAAGAGATCGGACTCTCCTACCCGACCGTGCGCGCCAGATTGACGGAAGTCATTCGCGCGATGGGATACGACATCGGGGAACAGGAACAGGAGCCAATCTCAGATGAGGCACGGCGCGCTATCTTATCCGAGTTAAGTGCAGGCAAAATCACGGCCGAGGAAGCATTGAATCTACTGCGCCGTGGTAAATAAGGTTATCTGGAGGATTTCCCCATGGAGCAACAACGATTTGAGAGCGGCAAAGCACCGCAAATCACGATCACGCAATGCCAGGGCGACCTGGTGATTCGCAGTTGGGCAGACCCGGCCGTCCTGGTGAAAGGCAATAATTTTCAGGCAGTGGAAACGGAAACCGGGTTGTCTATCAGCAGCAGCGACAAGCTAAAACTCATGGTGCCGGCCGCGGCCGCGGTATCCGTCGCCAAAGCCCTCGGCGACGTGGTCATCAAACACGTTAGCGGCAGCTGCGCCTTGAAAGCAGTCAACGGGGACCTCATCCTGTCCGGTTTAGGCAGCGTGGAAGTGGACAGCGTACTCGGTGACCTGTCGGCGAAGAATCTGGACGGCTCAATGATGATCGGCCGTGTAAACGGGGACATCGCTATGCGCAACGTCGGCCAAATCATTCTGGATCACGTCTATGGTGACATGGCAGCCCGATTCATCAACGGCAGCATCACACTGAACAAAGTATCCGGCGACATCAGTCTAAACACGGTCAGCGGCGACCTTGACATCACCACAGGCCAGCGGGACGCCAATCTGCGCAATCTCGGCGGCGTCACAAAATTGGCGAACATCCAGGGCGACATCCGTCTGCGAGGTGGGCTGCGCCCCGGCAAACATTCATTCACGGCTCAGGGGGACATCATTGTCAAATGGCCCACCGGCGAACCTCTCAACCTCACCGCCACAGCCCCATCCATCACCAACCGGCTTCAGTTGGAAGATACCGCTGAGAACGGCAACACGCTCACCGGCCGGCTTGGTGACGGGGAAACCACCCTCTTCCTGACGGCCGGGAGACACATTGTGTTAAAGGACGTGCGCATGATTAACGAAAAGTGGGAGAATGATCAGGTGAAAGAGGCGGAGTTTGAGTTCGGTTTTGACCTGCACGGATTTGGGGCAAAGATCAGCTCCCAGGTGAGTGAGCATCTTGCCCGGGCGACAGCCGAGGTAGAACGGGCCATGCGACGCGCCGAAAAAAGCATGAGCAGGGCGCGCTGGCAGGCTGGCTCAGGTCCCCGCCCCACTTCCGCCAAGCCGCCTGAACGGAAAGCTTCACATGAAGAACAGCTCAAGATTCTTCAGATGGTTGAAAAGGGCATCATCAGCCCGGATGAAGCAGCGACTTTGTTGGATGCCTTGAAGGATTAGCGGATAATACAGGCCATGACGATGGTCATTACTGTTCCCGTTCGGGCCGCGTCCGGCAACGGGCCGCGCCCAACAGACTTGAACCGCGACATCCCGCAGGTCATCAGATTGCTGGAACTGGTCTTCGGCCGCCCCATGGGCAATCTGGGAGACCAGCTTCTGGCCGGCAGCCTTTCCCAACCCGCCTTCCTCTGGCGGTTACACCCGGTGGCGGCCAAGCTGGGCCTGGGGTATGTCTGGGAGGTAAACGGCCGCATTGTAGGCAACGCCACTTTGATCACCTCCCAAACGCCTGGCCGCTTTCTAATCGTCAACGTCGCCGTCCATCCTGATTTCCGCCGGAGGGGCATTGCCCGCGCCTTGGTGCACTCCCTGTTAGGCATGGTGCAGGAGCGGCAAGGGCGTGAAGTGTTATTGCAAGTCGTCCACGACAACGAAGCGGCCATCAGCCTGTATCGCTCGCTCCACTTCCAATCTCTGGGAAGCGTCACCACGTGGTTTGTGCCCGCCTTTCGGTTGAGGGAACTTGAGGTCTCCGCCAACGATGCGCCATTTATCCGGGAGCTGCATCAGAGAGAGTGGCGCGCCGCGTACCAACTGGATCAACTGGCCATGCCGCCGGAGCTAAACTGGCCTGACCCGCTGGCGGCGGATACGTACAAGCACAACATCTGGCGCAGGCTTTCTGACGCCATTAACGGCCGCCATGCAGAAACATGGGTCACGGCCGTCGCTGGCTCGAAATTATCCTCCATGATCGCCATCTGGAGTGAGTGGGCCAGACCGCACCAGGTCCGTCTCCGCGTACACCCCGATTGGCGCGGGCAACTGGAACGGCCGCTGCTGGCCAAGGCGCTGCGCCGTCTCCATCTCTATTTGCCGCAGCGGGATGTGAGTCTGGTGCATCCGGCCGATGATACCGTGGTGAACCGGCTACTCAAAGAAGCAAACTTTCGACCCAGGCGGACGTTACTGCACATGCGCCTGGCAATCACTCAGTAAGGGCCACCCCTTACCAGAGGAGTCTTGTGATGGCTACAACAGAAGAGCGGATGCAAATTCTGAAGATGATCGAGGAAGGCAAAATCAGCGCCAGCGAAGGCGCGGACCTGCTGCGCGCATTGGAAAAGAACAGCCAGGGCAAGAAATCCAGCCCGCTCAAAGGGGCCAGCGCGCCCCGCTGGTTCCGCGTCCGCGTGACGGATATGAGCACCGGGCGTAACAAGGTCAACGTCAACATCCCCATGGGCCTGGTGAAAGTGGGCATCAAGATGGGGGCGCGCTTTGCCCCGGAAATCGAGGGAGTTGAGTACGAAGAAATTATGGCGGCCGTCCGCAGCGGCCAACAAGGGAAAATCCTGGACATCACCGATGACGAAGATGGCGAGCGCGTCGAAATCTTTGTTGAGTAAGTTCACCCAGGCAGCCCGCTGAATGACACAAGGAGTCATGACATTGGGGAACGGCCGCCCGGCATGCACGTAAAAATTTGCGGCATCACGAACCTGGAAGATGCACAGATGGCGGCCGACGCCGGGGCGGATTACCTGGGCTTTATCTTTTACCCGCCCAGTAAGCGTGCCATCGAGCCGGAAGCAGCCCGGGATATTACGGCCGTCTTACGCAGCCGGACTGACTGCCCGTTGTTGGTTGGCGTATTCGTCAACGAAACGGCCGAAGCGATTGTCCGCATTCTGGATCAATGCCGCCTGGACCTGGTCCAGTTGAGCGGAGATGAAGTGCCGTTCATGGTTGGCGATGAGCGCTCCCCCATTTTCGGCCGGGCCTACAAAGCCCTGCGCCCCGCCTCCCTCTCCGTAGCCGAAGCAGAAGCGGAATGGTACCTCTCCCCTCAATGGAAGTCAGACCAATCTCAATTATCAATTACCAATTACCAATTACCAATTACCAATCACCAATCACCCCTTCCCCCTCCCTCCCTCCTCATTGACACCTACCACCCCACCCTGCGCGGCGGTACAGGCGAGACCGGGGATTGGGCCATCAGCGCCCGACTTGCCCGTGACATCCCCGGCCTGATGCTGGCCGGCGGGCTTACGGCCGAGAATGTGGCCGCGGCCGTGCGTCAGGTACGGCCGTTTGCCGTGGACGTCGCCAGCGGCGTTGAGGCTTACCCCGGCAAAAAAAATCCTGATCTGGTGCGCGCCTTCATTCGCAATGCCAAGAAAATTGACAATTCGCCATCGACCATCGACAATATGGTATAGGTATTGGACTTGTTTAAGGCCACCGTGACGGCATAATCGTCCTTCATCGCGCAATGATTTCACGAGGCTCGAGTTTCAATTTGATTAATCCGTATACGTACCGGAACGCTGTTCGCGATCCCCATATGTTCTTTGGGCGGACGAACACATTGAGCCGCCTGTTCGCCTTACTGGCCAATGGGCAGAGCGTGTCCATCATTGGCGACCGGCGTATCGGTAAATCCTCTCTCCTGTATTGTGCTGCACTACCGGATGTGCAAGCCCGCATTTCACACTACGATTTCTCCGCTTATCTGTTTGTTCACATTGATTTACAGGGCAGTATCTACAGGGAGCCGTCCGCTTTGCTGGGCCATTTGTTGCAGCAGCTGTCACGGCAGGGAAACGGCCGCGTCCGTCTACCGCTCGATAGCAATGTCTCCCCTAACGTTTTTGAAGAAGCCATCTTCCAGTTAAACCAGCAAGGCTTCACCGTTGTTTTTTTGCTGGATGAATTTGACTGCATCACCCTGAACGAGCAGTTGGATATTGCATTCTTCAGCTTCTTGCGTTACATGGCCAACAATTACAACCTGTGCCTGATGGTTGTCTCTCACCGGCGGCTGGCCGATCTGTGCCACACCGAAATCGTGGATTCCCCCTTCTTCAACATCTTCGCCGTCATCTCATTAGACGCTCTGGATGAAAACGCAGCCCGCGATCTCATCACTATTCCTTCTCAACACGCTGGGTATCCCCTGGCGGCCGATGCGGACTGGGTGCTTGATCTGGTTGGGGCACAACCCTTTTTTCTCCAGATCGCCTGCTTTTACCTGTTGGATGCATACCGTCGCAGTAAAACGGCAGATCTTGATCAGATAGAAGCCCAATTTTACCGGGAAGCGGCTGACCACTTTGCCTATGCCTGGGAACATGCAGAAACGGCCGTGCGCCAAAGCTGGCTGACTGATCTGGCACACCCCGCTGCTGCCGGCCATTACCTGACGGCCGGACGCGCCTTTCGCCAGTTTGTAGGGGAGCGGACGGCCGTTTCCCCCCTTCCCCTCTCTCCTATCCAGACAACCGACGTAGCAATGGCGCTGGAAAATTTGTGGAACCCCGCCCGGCTGGCTGACAATCCTCTGGCTCAATCCGACCTGGTGCAGCGTCATCTGGCCCAAAACAACTTGCCGCCCACTGGCACCAACCGGGGCAAAGCGCTGCATGATCTCCTGACATCGGCGATAGAGCAGCTACGGCACAGTCGTGCTGTCAACCAAAACGACAGCCAATGGCGAAACTGGTACATCCTCCACCACAAATACGTGAAGGAGCAGCCCAACCGGCCAATTTACCTGCGCCTTAACCTCTCGGAGCGCACCTTTTACCGGGAACGAAAAGCGGCGATTGAAGCGGTGACGGCCGTGCTGGGACAATTAACCATTCACAAATAACCATTCACAATTCATTACTCCCCCCTCTTGTCACAAAATTGGCAGACAATGGCATCCCCTGGCAGATCATCTCCTGTAAGCTGGCGTTAATTTCATGTTTCGCAGGCTGTTCCCAAATCGGGGGAGACGGCCGCAACCAGCCCGCCGGTATGCCCGGCCATAAGGAGAGATGATCATGCCTGTACCCGCTTCCCCCCGCAACCGCGCCCAGCGGCTCATATTTTATTCCTTTCTCCCCGCCTTAGCCGGTGGACTATTGTTGATACACCTCTTTTGGGGAATGGAAGCACATGCAGCCCCGGCCGTTACCATCCGCTTCGTAGACGGCAACGGCGGCAGCGATGTGGCCAATGCGTGCAGCAATGCTTCCTCACCCTGTGCCACCATTCAACACGCCATCACCCAATCCCCACCCGGTGACGAAATCCGCGTTGCCCAAGGAACCTACACCGAAACCATCGGCATCGGCGTCACGCTCACGCTAAAAGGCGGCTACGAAGCGGCCGGCTGGACGCGCGACATTGCCGCCAACCTCACTGTCATTGACGCCAACGGCGCGGACGCCAGCGTGGTCAATATCACCCCCGGAGCAAACACCACAGTCGAAGGTTTCACCATCCAGGGTGCAAACCACACCTCTGATGTTGGCGGTGGGTTTCTAATCAATGGGGCAACCGTGGTTATCAGCGCTACCATCATTCAGAACAATGCGACCACCGGCGGCGGAGGCGGCGGCATCTGGTACGAGGGAAACAACGTCAACGTCTCTGTCGTCAATTCCTCGCTTCTGAATAATTCAGCCAGCACTTCAGGCGGCGGCATCGCAGGCAGCGGTATCGTCAGTCTGAATAACGTCGAAATGCAGGGCAACAGCGCGCCGTCCGGCGGCGGATTAAGCCTGAATGGCGGCAGCACAATTATCAGCAACACGGCCGTCAGTGGACAAGGCGGCGGCTTTCACCTTGATTTCGGCGCTGTTCTTACCATCACCAATTCCTCTGTTTTGTCCAATACGGTCCCAAACGGAGACGGCGGCAGCTTGTGGGCCAACAACGCCACCCTATCCCTGAACAGCGTCACCGTGCAAGGCAACCAAGCAGGCTTTGGCGGCGGTTTGCAGATGAACCAGACAACGGCCG
>JBHHTQ010000066.1:0-20248 GCA_046753445.1 Anaerolineae bacterium
ATCTGCGGCCAGCCAGACGACGAGGGAACCGGATTGAAAGTAAGTGTGCTGCTGCCCCATGCCGGTAAGTTCATAGAGGGTACGGCCGTTCTCCTCTCGCGTACCCGTTGGCATAAAAGGCGAGTCCCCTCTGGCAATGGCCTCTTCCATCTCATCTACCATGCGGGCGGCCATCGCTTTGGCGGGCGTTCCGGCGACCCACAACATGGCCATACGGCCGTGTTCGCCATACATGCCATATGCACCCGACGAAAGCGGAAACTGCTTGCCATGCAAATTGGTCACCATAGCAACCGCATCTGGGCCATAGCTAGTTTCCGCCTGCGGCAATCCAGCCAAAGAATCCGGCAGCGCCGCCGCCGTTGGCTGCTCAATCGCCCGCAAAAACTCGCGGTACGCCAGCCCGCCGGCGATTAAGATAACGCCAAGCGTGATAACCAAAGCCGGACCGATTTGTTGGCGTCGTTTCATAATGCCTGCCCTACGAACTCTTGGGGTCCACAAAAACGGAAAACTCGATTTGAGCTTCCGGCTGTTCCGGGTCGTTGGATGTGACAAACACCTGCCGCACCAATTCGCCGGTCAAGTCTGGGCCGTGCGCGCCGGAATCAAATTCGATGTGCAGCATGCCCGCGCCGCCCGGCTCAATGGTCATGGGCGTCAACTCGGCGGAGGTGCAGCTGCACGAGGTGGAAACGGATTCCACGACCAGCGGCGCGGCGCCGTCATTATGCACAACGACATCACGACTGAGGATGTCGCCATTGACCACATGTCCCCAATCGGTTTCAATGGGTTCAATGTTGATTTGGGGCTGTTTTCCTCCACACGCCGCCAGCAGTGAGGCGGCGATGATAAGTATTAAAAGTAACGTTGTTTTTCGCATTAGTTTCCTTTGTAATCAGTAATCGGATTACCGTTCACTGATTACCGTTTACCAAAAATTGAAATGTCCACAAGTAAGCAATCAAGGCATCAATCTCTTCATCGGTAAAAATGGCGCCCCAATAGGGCATGCCGGTTCCCATGCCACCGCGCCGGATTTTGCCATCAAGTACGGCCGTACTCGCACCCAGCATCGTTTGGGCATCGGTAAAGTCGGTCGCCTGGTCAAATGCCTGCCCAAACACGCCGTCGCCCTGCCCGGTACGGCCGTGACAGGCGGCACAATTTTGGGCATACAAAGCCGCGCCAATTTGCCGCTGCTCATCAGTCGCCTGGCTTTGCCAGATAAAGGCCACCATGTTCCACAAGGCCGCGTCATCAAAACCGGCCAATTCCGGCGCAGCGCGGAGCGTTTGCCACACAGCCGCCGGCGATTGGGTCAGATATAGGTCTCGGCTCAGGAATTGGGGCGGCACGGCCGTTCCCAACGCCGCAGCAGGCATTTGCGCCGGAACCACCTCCGCCGGATGAGGCGCGTCAATATCCAGCCCCAATGTCACATAAAGCGGTGGCTGTGGCGCAGTTAAGGGCATCTCACCTTCCCCCGTCACCTCAATCGTGCCCCGCATCCGCCAATGGTTGGGGCCGCACCAGACTGTGCAGTAATAGGTGTACGTCCCCGGCTTATCAAATGTCAGCGTCACTTCCGTCATTTGCCCTGGCTTAATCTCCACCGCCGGAAAATCACTTTGGCCAACGGCGAAGCCGTGCAGCACATCGTCGGAAGTGAGGCGCAGGGTGAACGGTTTGCCCGCCTCGGCGGTGATGGCGTCGGGCAGGAAACCCCCTTTTTCGGGCATGACAGCGTGAATGGTAACGGCCGTCTCCCCCCAGCGCGCCGCCAGAATCCCCACCGGTAGGCCAATTAGCAGCAGCGCCATAAAGATGCGAGCTGTCCATTCTTGCTTCAACCAACCAGCAGCCATAACAAACCCACCGTGATAAAAAATGAATAAGCCATGACGGGTACGGCCGTTTCGCCCCGTTTCTCTGCCGCAATCTGCCGCGCCGTGTTCGCCGTCCAGGCCAGCCCGCCCACCAAAACGGCCATTTGCAAAACCGGTACCAACCGGCTCAGGT
The DNA here is from genome assembly GCA_046753445.1 of Anaerolineae bacterium. Taxonomy (GTDB): domain Bacteria; phylum Chloroflexota; class Anaerolineae; order Promineifilales; family Promineifilaceae; genus JAHEEY01. Next base: position 2,026 of record JBHHTQ010000066.1, read on the forward strand.
ACGGCGTCCAGGGGGTAACGGCCGTACCCAGCAAATCCCAGCCCCAGCCCAGCGGGTCAGACACCACCGGCCAGATGTAGGAAGCATTGGCAAAAACAAATGAAAGGCTGAAGGCGATCCAGGCTGCCAGCCCCAGCGGAACCAGCGCATAAGCATGGGCCGTGAATCGCTGCCGCAGCCCCCGCCGGTTTTGGCGCTGTGGCGACCCCACCCATACGGCCAGCCAGAACAAACCGGGCAGCAGCAGAAGAGCGGCCGTCAGGAATACGACCGCATACCCCCACCACGCGGCCGTGCCAATGCTGTAAGCCGTCGTTTTCAGCCAACCCCAGGGGCCAAGCATAACGGCCGCATAAACCATCGCACTGCCCAGCATGATGAAGGCCTTGAACGCCTCGTCCAGCCTGCGCCCCCGCGCCACCGTCAAATCGGCCCCCGCCGGGCGGAACTGGATGGCGATGTTGTCACGGGGACAGGTGCGTAAACATTCCAGGCAGAGGCCGCAGTTGGTGTTCTTGACCAGCCCGCCGGGGAAGACGCCCCAGGGGCAGCCGTAGCCATCCTCGCTGCCGGTGTAGCAGGTCTTGGTCGTGTGGCTGGCGCATACGGCCGTATCCCGCACCCGCACTTCCAGCGGCGCTGCCTGTGAATAGAGGCCAATAAAGCCCCCCACCGGGCAGAGATAGCGGCAAAAAGCGCGCCGTTCAAACAGCAATGCCGTTCCCACGGCGAGTAACAAGAAGGCGGCCAGGATGACGGCCGTTACTTTGGGCTGGGTGAGGACAACGGCGCTGAACAAGGCCAGCAGCATAAAGCCGGCATTTTGCAGCCAGATGTTGCGGAAGCGCCGGGGCCATTGGCGCAGGCGATGTCGGATTACCGATTTCGGATTACGGAGTCTGGGTCCCAGCAGCGCCCCATTTTGCAGCCATTCTCCGGCCATGGGGATGGGGCAGATGGCGCACCAGCCGCGACCGAAAAGGGGAACGGCCGTTAAAATCAACAGCGCCCACCAGGCAATCCAAACAAAAACGATGGCAAAGTTGCGGCTGCCCGCCGGCGTCCCCAGCCACCCGGCCAAAATCGCCAGCACAAACCCGGCCAGTGCAATGGCGCGCAAGATGAACTGCGGCCAGCGGTTAACCAGCAGGGTTTTGATGAGGGGGATGCGGGTCAGGTCAGCCCGCAGCGTGTTTTCTCGTGAAACGTGATGCGTGATGCGCGATACGTTCATTTGGCGCTCCTCCCGTTTTCCGTTTCACGTTTCAGAAACAGGCCGTCAAAGACAATGACTAACAAAGCCAGCGCTGCCCCGCGCCAAAACAAGGCATTCGTCCCCACACGCAGTTTGCCAATCATGAAGGGGTGCAGGGCGCCACAGGTGACGGAACAGCGAAAGCGAAAAGTTCCCGGTTTGTCGGCGGTGAAGGTGAGGACGGCCGTTTGCCCCGGTTCCGCCATCAATTCCACATCGTACCCATCCAGGTACAACCCATGCGCCACATCCGCCGCTGTCAGCTCAATTGCCACTTCATCGCCGGGATTGACCTGGACGGTGGACGGGCTGAAGGCAAAGCTGCGTGCATCCAAACGGATGGTGTGGCTGGTGGAAACGGCCGTGCCTCCCGGCAGCGGCGCAAATATCATAGCCAGTGCCAGCAAGCCAAACAAAAGCCACGAGCCATGTTTGATACTCAATCGTTTGCGGGGGAGAACGGCAGTTTCTGCATTCATCTCTTCGTTACCCGGTGATTGTTATTCGTTGATTGTTGATTGTTCCAACGGCGTCGGTGGGCCAAAGCGGGAATACGTGTTGTCTACAAATGTGAAAATTTCATCCACCGACTTGCCCTCATCCAGCAGCCGCATCGTGTCCTGAGCAATGTCTACACAGATGGAGCAGCCCAGCGCATGGTCGTCAAAAGCCAACGTGCCATCCTCATTCTCGCCAGCAACAAAGCAAGTGTAGTTGGAGGTGTGCCCCATGCCGCCACAGCCGCAGTAACAGGGAATTTTTGTGGCCACTTCCGGGTTGGCGACGGCGAATTGGTATGCTTCCTGAACGGCCGTGGGCGCGTTTTGCACCTGTTCCGGCATTTCATCCAGCGTCGCCATTTCAAAACGATGGGCCGCCTGCGATTGGCTGCCGCATCCGGCCGTCACCACACTCACTAACAACAAGGCGACCAATGTTAATGAAAAACCCTTTGTCATTCGTTTCATTACGCTGTCCTCTCGCTCTAGCCCCAACCTCTAGCTGTTGCGTACGCTGGCCTGAATCCAGATTTCCGCCTTGGATTGACGTGGGTCGTTGTTTTCGATGATCAGACCGCGCCGCACCGTTTGCCCGACAGCTTCGGCGTGGAAACCTGCATCAAAGATGATGGTTACTTCGGCCACCTTGCCCGGCGGGATGACGCTGGCCGTGATTTCCGCCGTGGTGCAGCCGCAGGTGGTATACGCCCGGCTGATTGTCAGCGGCGCTTCTCCGGTATTGCGGACGATAAAGGTGCGTTCAACCACATCTTTCGGGCCAATGCTGCCAAAATTGTAGGAAGATTCCGGCACTTGAATGGCTGGTTGGGCGCCGCCGCGGGGTAAAAAGGGAATGGGCGGGCCTTCGTTCATTTCGTGGATGGCATGAATAGGCTGGTCGTACACCACATCTGCCTCAGAATAGACCATTGCTTCAGCATTGGTTTGGCTTCCGGCGAAACTGGCGTAAACGCCCCACCCGATCAACAGCAAGCCAATGACTACCAGGGCGATGGTGATAGTTTTCTTTTGTTTTGCCTTGCGCCGGGCTTCTTTTCTCCGTGCTTTTCGATTCGTCTTAATTGAATGTGTATGTCCCATGGGATTACCTCCTAACGTACTATTGGGTTAACTGCCAGGTGAATTCGCGGTTCGGCGCGTCAACATTTTGTATGCTCAACGTCAAGGAATGGGCGTCTTCGAGCAGGTGACGGCCGTCCGGGTTGGCCGGGAACTGAAGCAGGCCGGACACATGGTGGCCGCCGCCCATCGAAGGCGCCCAGGAGACAGCCGCCACTTGCTGGCCGTCATCGGTGGCCAAAACGGCCAGTTCGGCCAAATCCATACTCAAATCCACCGAATGGGTATTCATGGCGATTTCAAAATCTAAAGTTTGGTCGTGATGGCTCAAATTCAATGGAGTGACGCCGACTGCAACCGCCCCTTGTTCATCAACTTGTGTTTGACCATCCGGGTCGGCGTCTGGCTGGGCTGCATCTACCGCCGGGGCAGAAGGAAGCAGCGTTTCAGGAGCCGTTTCGTCCGCAGAAGTCTGACACCCGGCCAAAACAAAAAGAACGGCCGTCATCCCGACTAGTAATAACATTCTCAATTTCATACAACCTCCGTTGTCACAAACTCCGTTGTCAATGTCAGCATTTGCAATGCTTTGCGTCTTTCTTTGAAGAGGATGACCAACATGACGATGATGCCCGCCAACGTCATTCCTAACCCAACCAGCATGAAAGCAATCCGGTATTCTGCCAGAAAGGTAGCGGCGGCCGTCAGCCCCAAAATGGGAAGAACGTCGGTGACATGATGGGCGCAGCAGGCTACCATGGCCGCTGTGGACATGCCGCCGCTGGCGCCGGTTAGCGCGCCACTGGGGCCGGTATGGGACACGGGCGCAAACAGCCGCTTTTTCAAGATGATGTAAAGAGCTGCCTGTACCCCAAAGCCAAGTATGATAGGCAAAACGATCCAGCGATCTTCCCAGAACAACTCCAGGGCATGCTGCGGGCTTTCGACCCAGGAGACCAGGCCAAAGTAGACGGCCGTTAAAAATGCCGATCCGGTTAAGCCTGCGCCCAGGGGCCAAAGAATTCGTTTTGTCTTCGTCATGCCCATTCAAAACCTCCAATCATTTCTGCCCTAAACATAGCGAAACCGGCCCATTTCTGAGAGAGCCAAATGGCCTATCACTCGAAAAACATGACATTTGTCATATCTGTGGTGACATTTTGCATCCGCCAAATGGCCCATGCCCTGCCGGAACTTCTAGCGTAAGATGGGAAAAAGAGAGATAGAGGTGTTCATGAGAAAAATCTGGATAATTGGACTGTTGGCTCTGGGGATGGCGGCATTGGCCGGTTGTGCCAGAGGAGATGTGGGAAAAACGGCCGTTTCTGGCCCCGCCCTCATCATGTTCTACACCGACAACTGAGCGCCTTGACAAGAGATGATGCCCATCGTGAATGGGCTGGAGAACGAATTTCAAGGGCAGGTTACCGTCATCCGCTTAAACGCCGTCCAACTTGAAAATGACCGGCTCATGCTCAGCTACGGCTTCCGCGGACACCCGTCCTTTGTGGTGATTGATGCCAGCGGCCAGGAAACCGCCCGGTTTATTGGCCCCCAAACCAGCGAACAATTGGCAGCAGCAATGACGGCCGTCGCCCCCTGATCCACCCCGCCAAATGGCCTACGCCGCCATACGGGTTTCAGCCCTTCCCCATTTGCGTTAACCGGCGTATGATAAGCGGTGTCAACTATTTAAAAGTGTCACGAATCACGTGTCACGAATCATGTTTCCTGGAGGTAAAACAAATGGCAAAAGACCCTGTTTGCGGCATGGATGTTGATGAAAAGAGCGCTGCCGCCACATCGGAATACAATGGCAAAACTTATTACTTCTGCGCCCCAGGCTGTAAAGCCGCCTTTGACAAGGACCCGGAAAAGTACCTGGGCGGCGACGCCCACAGCGGCCACCATCATCATTAATTGTCAATGGTGAATTGTGAATTGTTAATAGTGAACGGTTCATTCACAATTCACAATTTTTTTCGTGTTTGCACCGGCAACAACGACACACGGCCGTACCTGGGCCATCCGTCTCAATCGCGCCGTTTACTGGCTAAGCCGCCGTTGGCTGTGGGTTGTCCTCTTCACCGTCAGCATCTGGGTTGGCCTGCCCTGGCTGGCGCCCCTTTTCATGGCCCTGGGCTGGGAAACGGCCGGGAAAGCCATCTACCTGCTCTACACCTTCCAATGCCACCAGATGCCGCAGCGTTCCTTCTTCCTTTTCGGCTCAAAGCCCATGCTCAGCTTGAGTGAAATTCAGACCGTCTGGCAAAACACCAACGATCCCATTATCCTGCGCCAGTTTATCGGCAACGCCGCCTCAGGTTGGAAAGTAGCATGGTCTGATCGTATGGTCTACATGTACACCAGCATCATCTTTTGGGGTACGCTTTATTGGCCCTTCCGCAAACGACTCCCAACCTTGCCTATTTGGGGATTAGGACTGTTCCTCCTGCCAATGGCCTTGGACGGCGTCACCCACATGATCAGCGATCTGGTCGGCGGTATCGGCCTCGGTTTTCGGGAAACCAATCCCTGGTTAGCCACCTTGACCAACCACACGTTTGCAGATACCTTTTATGCTGGCGATGCATTGGGTTCATTCAATTCCTGGATACGCCTGCTGACCGGTATCTTGTTTGGCTTAGGCGTGGTCTGGTTCTTTTTCCCTCTTCTCCAACAAGAATTTTCCCAAACTGCTCGTCAAATTAAAACAAAATTCAATAAAGCTAACCTTACTTTGTGAGTTCAGGTCCTCGCCACATCAAATTCACAATTGAAGGGGTATCTAATGGAAAAACCTATTCGCGTTCTCCTTGCTGACGACCATGCCGTGGTCCGCGCCGGGATTCGCCAATTTTTTGATCACACGCCCGATATTGAAGTGGTCGCCGAAGCAGATGATGGCGAGATGGCGCGGTCGCTTATCAGCGAACATCAGCCCGACGTGGCTGTTTTGGACATCCAAATGCCAAAAGCAACTGGCATTGAAATCACGCGCTGGGTGCGGGCCAATGCCCGCCAGGTAGGGGTCTTAATCTTGACGGCGTATGACGATGACCCTTATGTCATAGCTGTTTTGGAAGCTGGCGCCAATGGCTATGTATTGAAAACGGCCACACCTGCCGCCATCGTTCAGGCTGTGCGCGATGTTCACGAAGGTAAATCTGCCCTGGACCCCACCATCGCCCTTAAGCTGATGCAGCACATCACCAGCCAACAAAAAACACCGGATTATGAACCATTGACTGACCGGGAAACCGAGGTGCTGGCGCTGGCGGGGAAAGGGTACACCAACAAAGCCATTGGTGTGCAATTGGGTATCAGTGACCGGACGGTGCAAGGGCATCTGGCTAAATGCTACAACAAACTCCAGGCCAGCAGCCGCACCGAAGCAGTGATGCGGGCGGTGTCGTTAGGACTGATTACCGTAGACAGTGAACAGTGAGCAGTGTTCAGTGAAAAAGGGTTTGACAGTTGTCCACCGATTACTGATCCCTGATCACCGATTACTGAATACCAAACGATGATCCGACGCCTACGCGGCCTTCCTTTGCAACTACTGGCGCTCACCGTTGTGCCGGTTATGATTCTGCTGCTGGCTATTTCCTTTGCCAGCCTCTCCTTGCACCAGCGAGCCATGCGCAGCCTGGTGGGCGAAAGGGATGAGCGCGCGGTGCGGGCGGCCGCAGCCGCCATCCGTGAGCAGTTAAATCATCGCTCGGCCGCTGTGCGGGGATTGTCGTTACGCATCGCAGTCGCAGATGATCTGCAAGCGGCTTTAGACGAGTCAGCTTTTTTGCAGCATGATTTTGAAGGCGGGTTTGCCGTCTATGGCGAAGATGGGCATTTGCTGGCCGCTTTACCAGGGACGGCCGTTTTCTGGCAAAGCGATCCGGCCCTTGAGCAAATAAACGCCCTGACGCCGACGGCCGTCGCCCAATTCCTCCCCGTATTCACCGATGAAATCAATGGCGGCCATATTATGCTGGTGGCCGCCCAGCCTGATGACGGCCTGCTTACTGTCGGTGCTTTTTTCCCAGACAGTCTGGGACGGGATGTGTTGGGGAACATCGTTGATCCAAACGAACCGGCTGCCATCCTTTTATCTGATGCCAGTGGTAATATCCTGTATGAATTGGGAGCGCTCTCCGATGGCGATACGGCCGTCACCCATTTTCCCGGCGTGCGCGACGCCTTGCGTGGCGACAGCGGCGCCACCTACCTGGAAGATGGCGACCAGGAACAGGTGATTGCCTTCAGTCCGGTCACACCCGTCAATTGGGCTTTGGTCATCGAAGAACCGTGGCAGGACGTGACCGATCCGCTGCTGAGGGCATCCGCTTTCTCGCCCATCATCCTGGCCCCGGCCATTCTTATCGCCGCCGTTGCCCTCTGGTTCGGTTTGCGCCAGGTTGTCCAACCCCTACAAAATTTAGAAGAGCAAGCCACCCGCCTGGCATGGGGCGATTTTGAGGCCATCGCCGAACCGGTTGGCGGCATCGAGGAAATTCGCCGCCTGCAAACAGAACTGGCGCACATGGCCCAAAAAGTACAGGCTGCCCAGCAGGGGCTGCGCGGCTACTTGGGCGCAGTCACCACCGGGCAGGAGGATGAACGGCGGCGGCTGGCGCGCGAACTGCACGATGACACCATCCAGTCGCTCATCGGCCTCAACCAGCGGCTGCAACTGGCGCAGTTGAAAACAACTGATTCCGACATCCAGTCGCGGCTGGCCGAAATGGAACAAATGGCGACAACGATGATAGCCGGCGTACGCCGCTTCATTCGCGCCCTGCGTCCCATTTACCTGGAGGATTTAGGACTGACAGCCGCGTTAGGCATGCTGGCCCGAGATGTGAGCCAGGAGACAGGCATCGCGGTCGCTTTTGACGCAGAGGGAGCGTCGCGCCGCCTGCTGCCCGAGGTGGAATTATCGCTCTACCGCATTGCCCAGGAAGGATTGAGCAATGTGACTCGCCATGCGCAGGCCAGCGCGGCGTCGCTCCGGCTTTGTTTTGCGCCGGATGAGGTAACGCTGACAATTAAAGATAACGGCCGTGGCTTCCAGGTTCCCGACAGCCCGGCCGAGATGACGCCGGCCGGCCATTACGGCCTGTTGGGCATGCACGAGCGGGCGGAGTTAATCGGGGCCAAACTGACGATTGAATCGGAGCCGGGAGAAGGGGCCCGATTGATGGTGACACTTCCGGTTCAAGCCAAAGAAAACGGTGAAAAATGACTCGATTTACCTGGCAAAAGCTCTCTTTGATTGAACGAGTCCATTGGCTGCGTTACGTCCTGCCGCCGCTGCTGGCCGTTGTTGTCGTTCTATACCAACTGCAAGTGGCCCGCAGGCTGGCAGAAAATTATGGCCATCCAATCCACTATGCGGTGGAAATCGGTTTTTACAGCCTGGTTGGCCCGGCAGTGAGCTGGTTCACGCTGGTCTGGGTAGAACGGCGGTTGATCGAACAAAAACGTCTAGAACGACAGGTGCAGGCGCGGACGCAACAAATCGCCAGCCTGACGGCCGTCTCCGCCGACGCCATTCTCAGCCTGGATAGACAGGGAAACATTGCTTCCTGGAATCAGGGCGCGGCGCGGCTGTTTGGCTATTCGGCGAAGGAAATTGTCGGCCAACCGTTATCGTTGCTGCTGCCGGAAGCCACTCAATTGCAGCAACAAGGCACGGTGCAAAACTTTGAAACGGCCGCCCGCGCCCAAGACGGCCGATCTATTACCGTAGACCTGACCCAGACTCAATTGACGGCCGGTGATGTGGGAATGCCCGTCAGCCTGATCATCATGCGCGACGTTACCGCCCGGCGCGAGCGGGAAGCGGTGTTGGAAGAAGAACGGGCCCGCATCGCCCGCGACCTGCACGACGGCGTGGCCCAAACCTTGTATTTTCTAGCCTTAAAAGCGGACCTGGCCCGCCAGCAAATCAGTCAAAGCCCGGAACAGGCAGAGGCCGATTTGCGCGATTTGGGGCAGAAGGCGCGCCAGGTCATCCGCGAAGTACGGCGCACCATTTTCGCTTTACGTCCGCTCAGTTGGGCTGACGGCGGCTTTTTGCCAGCCTTGCGCCAGTTCGTGGCCGGGTTCGCCGAACAAGTGGGCTGGCAGGCTGAGGTAGCTATCGCAGAAGCGTGCGCCATCGCCCAGCGACTGGAACCGACCTTGTTTCGGCTGGTGCAGGAATCGCTAAACAATGTAGCTAAACACGCCGAGGCGTCTCAGGTATGGATCAGCCTGTGTCCGGCGGGAGACGGCCGTACCCTCATCCTCACCGTGCGCGACAATGGCCGGGGGTTTGACCCGGAGGCGATAAACGGTAACGGCCTGGGATTGGGTCAGATGAAAGCGCGGGTGGCGGCCGTTGGCGGCGAGTTCCGCCTGGAAAGCCAGCCAGGGGCGGGCACAACCATCTCCGCCAACCTGCCCCTACCGGGAGGAACCCATGCCTGACCCCATCCGTATCATCCTGGCCGACGACCACAACGTGCTACGACAGGGGATGGCCCAGGTACTACAGGCCCAGCCGGACATGACCGTCGTGGCTCAGGCGGGAAACGGCCGTGAAGCCCTGGAGCTGACCCGCCAGCACCAACCCAACGTTGTCCTGATGGACATCAACATGCCGGAAATGGATGGCGTCGAAGCGGCCCGGAAAATCACGGCCCGGCTGCCCCAAACCGGCGTCATCATCCTTACCATGTACCGGCGCGACGATTACGTGTTTGAGGCTATCAAAGCCGGGGCCAGCGGCTATCTGCTGAAAGAAGTGGAACTGGATGAATTGTTAACGGCCGTCCGCGCTGTGGCCGGGGGCGAAGCCGTCATAGATCCGGCCATCGCCGGCCGCGTCCTGGCCGAATTTCGCCGTCCCAAGGCCGGCAAGCCAGAAACGGAGCCGTTGGCGGAACGGGACGTGGAAATTCTACGCCTGCTGGCCGGGGGATTGAGCAATCAGGAAATTGCCGACCAGCTCCATCTCTCCGAAAAGACCATTCGCAACCGTCTTTCCCTCATCTTTCGCCAGCTCCATCTCAAAAACCGCACCCAGGCCGCCCTTTACGCCATGCGGGAAGGGTTGGTTAAACCGGACGAGGGGAGAAGCGTTAGCGAGAGCTAGAGCGAGAGGGTCGGGTCCGTATTACCTCTTGCTCTCACTCTGGCTCCAGCTACACGGGACAAATGTCCCGATTGTCCTCCCAATTAAAAGGGCGCGTGTCCCGGCCAGTCGTGAGCAAGGACACTACCGCTCGACCCACCCGACTGATTATCCTATATCTATACAAATCTAAAGCGTCCGGCCTGTGACAATGGCCGGTCACACCGGAGGATAACCAGGATGAAGACTCCCAAAACATTGGCAACCATTGTTATTTTGTTACTGGCAGCCCTTTTGTTGACTGCCTGCGGCGCGGCAACGGCCGAAGCGGAAACCCAAACGGTTGTTGAAGAGGCAGAACACGCCGGTGAAGCGGACGCCCACACGGATGAAAGCCCCCACGCCGACGGTTCCCATCACGATGAGGATATGGACGATGAGGGGCACGACGACAGTATGCCCCACGTGCATGTGGAAACGCCGGACACATTCGCCGGTCTGACCAATCCATTTGCCGGGGATGAGGCCGCTCTGGCAACCGGGCAGGAAATTTATGCCACAAATTGCGTTCCCTGCCACGGCGAAACCGGCGAAGGGGATGGCCCGGCGGCTGTCGGCCTGGATCCGAAACCGGCCGATCTGGCGGACGGCATGATGATCAGTATGGCCGGTGACGATTACCTCTTTTGGCGGGTGACGATGGGCGGGGCCATAGAACCATTCAATTCAGCCATGCCCGCCTGGGCCGATATTTTAACCGAAGATCAACGCTGGCAGGTAATCAGTTACTTGCATACGCTGGGCGAAGACCATCATCATGAGTGATTGGACTGCGACGGGAAGCAGGAACCATGCATGGAAGAAGGAGCCAATCGGCTCCTTTTTCCACCTGGACAGCCTGGCGTCGCTGCTAGATAGGGTAGCGGGGATGGTGGCGTCACGGCCGTATCTGGCCCGCGCCTTGCTCCTCTGGGAAAAGGTACGCGGCCCTTGCCATCCCGAAACGGCTCAAATTCACAACAACCTGGGCTACCTGCGCAAACAGGCGGGGGATTTGGCCGGAGCGTTGCCACACTTTGAACGAGCGCTGGTCATTTGGGAGCAATCATTGGGGCTGGAGCATCCTGACGTGGCTGCCGGACTCAATAACCTGGGCGCTTTGCTCAAGGAAATGGGTAACCTGGGCGGAGCCAGGCTGTACTACCGGCAGGCGCTGGACATCTGGCAAAAAGTTGCCGGGCCAGACCATCCTCATACGGCCGTTGCCTTGAACAATTTGGGCATCCTTCACAAAGAGATGGGGGAATATAACCGGGCACGGCCGTACCTGGAACGTGCTTTATCCATCTGGCAGGAAGCCTACGGAGCAGATCACCCGGAGGTTGCAGCCGGGCTGAATAACCTGGGCCAGCTATGGTCCGATTTGGGAGATTTTTCCAGGGCGCGGGCCAGTTTTGAACGCGCCCTGGCGATCTGGCAAAATAAATTGGGGCGAACGCACCCCGATACCCTGCACGCGCTCAATAACCTGGGCGCGCTTCATTGCCGGATTGGAGATTGGGCGGAAGCACGGCCGTATCTGGAACAGGCGCTCGCCATTCGCTGTCGCGTTTTAGGACAGAATCATCCGGCAACGGCGCGCACGCTCAACAATCTGGGGCATCTCCATTGTGCCCTGGATGATTGCGCCGGCGCGCGGCCATTTTATGAACGGGCACTACGCGCTTACGAGAGCACCTACGGCCCGGAGCACCCGGCCACCGGCCAGGCGCTTTGCCGTTTGGGGATGCTGTTGCTGCAGATGGGAGATGAAGCCGGGGCACGGCCGTATCTGGCCCGCGCTCTACCTGTTTACGAAATGTCCTTAGGGCCACGCCATCCAGATACCCGGGCCTTACGACATGCCTTCACTCTCATCCAGACGTCTTCGTACCGTTAATCGTTGGCTGTTATCTGTTAACTGTTCTCCCTTTCCCCGCCAAATGGCCTATCCCGTTCAGGCGAAATGACGCTGGCAGGCGACTTCGATTCTCTCTACACTGAGGCTGACATGATACGACTGCTGATTCTCGCCCTCGGATTTTTAGCAGCCTGCGCCGCCCAGCCAACGCCAACGGTTGTTCCCCCCACGCCAGCTGCTGCAAATGAAACGACTCTGCCCACCCTCGATCCGGACGAAATCGTCCTGGGCGCCCAAATCTACGCCGACAACTGTGCCGAATGTCACGGGGCCGACCTGGAAGGCGAAGCCGATTGGAAAATGCAGAACCCGGACGGCTCCTTCCGCAGCCCGCCCCACGATGAAACAGGCCACACCTGGCATCACCCGGACGACCAGTTAATGGACGCCATCCGCCGCGGCGGCAGCCGTTTTGAAGGGATGAACATCGGCGGCAGCAGCAATATGCCTGCTTTTGCTGAAACCCTGACCGAAGCGCAGATGACGGCCGTCCTCACCTACATCAAAAGCCACTGGCCCGATGACATTCGCCAGATTCAATGGCAAATGAGTCAGCAAGTGAGAGAGTAACAGGACACACCTCCGATAGGAGTACCCATGAAAGAAACCACCCTCCAAATCTGCACCATGAAAGACCCCTTGTGCGCGCAGGGGATTGAGAACAAGTTGCTGGCCCTGCCCGGCGTCCACCACGTCCAGACCAACGCCGTGAATGGGACGACGGCCGTCCACTACGACGACACCCAGACCAGCATCCCCGACATGGAAAAAATCATCGCCGACTGCGGGCTGGCCTGCCACGGCGAAGCGTTGCCCTTGCATCACGGCGGCCACACTGTTCACAGCCGGCCGGCGATGGCCCACGACGAACATGCGGTGCACGAGATTGCCCATGAAGAAATGGGTGAGGCGATGGATCACGCCGCCCACGGCGGCCACGCCGGGATGACGATGGCCGACATGGCCCGCGACATGCGCCGCCGCTTCTTCATCTCCCTCATCCTCACCATCCCCGTCTTCCTCTACTCGCCGCTCTTCACCCGCTTCTTCAACATCCACCTGCCCCTGCCCTTTGGCATGAGTGAAGAGCTGCTCGGTTTTGTGCTGACGACGCCGATTGTGCTGTACGGGGCACGGCCGTTCTTCACCGGCGCCCGTAACGGGCTGAAAGCGGGCGTCCTCAACATGAGCGTCCTCGTCAGCCTGAGCGTCCTGGCGGGCTACCTGTTCAGCGTCGCCGCCACCTTCCTGTTCGACGGCGAGGTCTTCTACGAAGCGGCGGCTATGCTCGTCACCTTCGTCCTCTTCGGCCACTGGATGGAGATGCGCGCCCGCTCCGGCACCAACCAGGCCATCGAAAAGCTGTTAACCCTGGCCCCGCCGCTGGCGCGAGTGGAGCGAGATGGGCAGGAGATCGAAATCCCCACCGATGACGTGCAGGCGGGCGACATTGTCATCATCCGCCCCGGCGACAAAATCCCGGTGGACGGCGTGGTCGTGGAAGGGTCGTCCAACGTCAATGAGAGCGCGCTCACCGGCGAGAGCCGCCCCGTCCCCAAAGCGGTGGGCGACGAGGTGATCAGCGCCACCATCAACCAGACCGGCAGCTTCAAATTCCGGGCAACCAAAGTGGGTGCAGACACCACGCTGGCGCAAATCGTCAAGCTGGTGCAGGCGGCGCAAAGCAGCAAAGCCCCGGCGCAGCGGCTGGCCGACCGCGCTGCCCATTACCTGGTGCTGGTCGCCATCGGCGCCGGGCTGCTTACTTTCATTCTCTGGTTCTTCGTGGGCGACGCCGGCTTGATTCGCGCCCTCACCTTCGCCATCACCGTCGTCGTCATCACCTGCCCGGACGCGCTGGGGCTGGCCACGCCAACGGCCGTTATGGTGGGCACCGGCCTGGGCGCGGAACACGGCATCCTCTTCAAAAACGCGGAGGCGCTGGAAGGCCCGGCCCATTTGCAGGCCGTCGTCTTCGACAAAACCGGCACGTTGACGGTGGGTGAACCGCAGGTTGTGGAACTCTTCACGGCCGGAAATCCGGTCAATGAAACAGAATTGTTGGAACTGGCTGCTGCCGCTGAAGCCGGTTCGGAACACCCGCTGGCGCAGGCAATCATCAAGGCGGCCGGGGAAAAGGGCGTTGGTGAGGCGCAGGCAGAGGGTTTTGAGGCGGTTCCGGGACACGGGCTGAAGGCGATGGTGAACGGCCGTACCGTCCTCCTTGGCAATCGGCGTCTGATGGACAAAGAGGGGATTGCCCTCAACGGGTTGGCCGACAAAGCCGGGGCGATGGCCGCCGCCGGGCGCACCGTCGTCCACATGGCCGTGGATGGGGCGATGGCCGGGCTGATTGGGATTGCGGACGCGATACGGCCGTCGGCCCAAACCGCTATCGCCGCTCTAAAAGAGCTGGACATCGAACCGGTCATGCTCACCGGCGACAACGAAGCTACCGCCCGCCAGGTGGCCGCCGAACTGGGCATCGAAACCGTCATTGCCGAGGTGCTGCCCGGCGACAAGGCAGCCAAAGTGCAGGCGCTACAAGCCCAGGACAAAAAAGTGGCCATGGTTGGCGACGGCATCAACGACGCTCCGGCGCTGGCGCAGGCAGACGTGGGTATCGCCATCGGCGCGGGCACGGACGTGGCGGTGGAGACGGCCGACGTGGTTTTGATGAAATCGGACCCGCTGGATGTGGTGACGGCCGTGGAAATCAGCCGGGCCACCCTGCGCAAGATGAAACAAAACTTGGCCTGGGCGGCCGGTTACAACGTTACCGCCATTCCCATCGCCGCCGGTTTATTTGCGAACCTGGGCGTCACCCTGCGCCCGGAAATCGGCGCGCTGGCAATGAGCGGCTCATCCATCATCGTGGCTTTTAATGCAACCCTACTTAAGAAAGCTAAACTTTCCTAACCATCACTCGGCCACAACTTTGCGACGTAAGGCTTCACGACCCGCAACAGTCAACGGAAACGGCCGTTGCCTGCCCCCGATTATGTGTATGTGCGACAGGGGAGATTATAGCTAGAAAAGGCGGCAGCAGCACGGCCGTTTTAAACAATCAACAGTCAACGGATAACAATCAACGGGGGACGGCCGTTTTCCCCAAGGATGAAGGATGAACGGCCGTGCATTCACCATTCATTATTCGCAATTCGTTATTCATTGTTCGACACGGCCGTTCCCCACCTATGTTAACGTGCAGAAACGGAATCGAATGTCAGGTCATACCAAGCCATCCCTATTTGAATTAGGAAAGACCACGCCCCTATAGGGACAACAGCAAGGAGAATGCCAGTTTGATGCATAACGCAGCGTGGTGGGGAGAGTCACTCTATTCACGCCGTTTTGCGAAGGCCATTGTTTACCAAATAGCATTTAATCCTAAATATAATGGGATCGAACACAACAATAATGCAAGCAGTGCATATAGCCTAGCAGACCATTTGGACCAAGATGTATCCAGCCTGTTTTCAAAATATTTGGAAAAGGGAAAAACACGAGCTAATCGAGTTTGACGTAAACGTTTAATCAAGTCTAAATAGTGTGAATAATCAAACCAAACAAGTAGATTCAGACAGACCAGATAGATAAGTAGAATACCCCAAACGAGTAGTAATAATATATCCTTATCCATTATTGTTTTTCCTCAAAGACCCGGGTAAAAAAGTCTATTATTTGTTGTGTAGTCCATGTATACCCACCCCCGCCACCAATTTGCGGACTGTAAACACCAACCTCAAGGGCTGCACTTCCAGTACCATTTTCATTACTCCAAGGAGAAGAAAATGATACGTCAGCCCCTGCGATCGATCCGCCTCCTCCTCCAGCACCCGGCCCAGGCAAATATCTTTGAAAATCATCAGATGTTGGAGAATTTCCCTGCCCTATAAGCAATCTCACATTATCATCTTCTGGTGATTCACCAAGTAATATCCACCCACCAACTGCTCTGACTGAACCAAAAGGTGTAAGATCCTCCGGTCCTAAACTCCATCCTAATGTAGGCGGAGCCGTCCGCCAACGTTTCCCGAATCATGACGTTGGAATTGGAAACGGCCGTGGAATTTCCTGACTGGTTTGCTGTACCACAAATTGTAGAAAGCTGATTATGTTATCGATACGCTTCACGCCGATGGGCGATGCGCCACACTGTGACTAATGCTTTATCATCATCAATTTCGTATAAAATACGATAATCTCCAACCCGAACACGCCAATCAAGCTGTCTACCAGCCAATTTTCTTGACTTGGGAGGTCGTGGATTTTCAATCAACTTTTTTAGAGCATTATCGATTCGTTTGCGACTGGATGGATCGATTCGCTTGCGTTCTTTTAGCGCAGTTGCAGTAATTTTCACTTCGTAGGTCATGCGTCATCATCGTGTTCGGCTAAAGCTGACAACAAATCAACGGCCGTTTCCTTTTCATCACGCACCTCATCAATCAGCATCCGATCAATGCTGTCTTGCAGTGCAACTGGCAAGGATTCCCAATCCGTTCGTTCTGCTATAGTTCGTAAATACGCAATAAAATCTTCGGCAGTTAAAATTACTTCAACTAAACGACCAGAATCATCGTATACCATTTTGGGTGGATTCGCCATGACAACCATATCAGCACCTCATCTTCCGTTTTGTTGTATTTTACCAAAGTATAAGCGATCGTGAGCTGAAACTAAAGCATTTGCAAAGATACGGCCGTTTCTTCACCATTCGCAATTACCCATTCACAATTCACAATTCTAACGGCCGTCCTTAGGTAGTGTAAATTAGTTTCTGTAAATTTGGTTTGATGGTCGATAGGCCATTATGTATCCTCAGGTGTCGACAAAACCACATCTGAAGGAGTGACACAATGACCTACGACCTTGATAGTACTTTACCAGAAGAATTCCTCGAATCAATCGCCGAGCAAGGGCTGGACGTGCTGCCATCGCTGATCCAGACACTGGTCAACACCGCCATGCGCCTGGAACGACAACGGTTTCTCCAGGCCGGCCCCTACGAGCGGTCTGACCAGCGCCGGGGCCATGCCAATGGCTACAAGCCCAAAACGGTGGCGACACGGCTGGGCAAAATCACCTTTGACGTGCCCCAGGTGCGCGAAGGCGGCTTTTATCCCAACGCGCTGGAAAAAGGACTGCGCTCCGAGCGAGCCTTGAAGCTGGCGCTGGCCGAGATGTACGTGCAGGGCGTCTCCACCCGCAAAGTGGCTGCCATCACCGAAAAGCTGTGCGGCTTTGATGTCTCTTCGACCCAGGTGAGCCAGGCGGCGGCGCTGTTGGACGAGCAACTCGAAGCATGGCGACAACGGCCGTTAGACCGCAGCCAATACCTCTGGCTGGATGCCCACTACGAAAAGGTGCGCCAGGCCGGTCAGGTACGTGATGCGGCAGTGCTCAAGGCGGTGGGGCTGACTACAGAAGGCAAACGCATCATTCTAGGGGTGTCGGTGGCCCTGGGTGAGCATGAAGTCCATTGGCGCACCTTTCTGCAAAGCCTGGTCGCCCGTGGTCTCTGTGGCGTGGAACTGATCATCAGCGACGCGCATGCCGGGTTGAAAGAGGCGCGGCGGGCTGTCTTTGGTGGTATCCCCTGGCAGCGGTGTCAGTTGGGTCTTGTGGCAAATGATCCTGAGCAATCTGATGTTTGCGAATGCCTTTTTTGCAATCTATGACAGGTATCCCATGTTTTTGACCATAGGCACGTACACGACGGCTGAAGCGTCCCGCCATTCGCATCAAATGCTCATTATCCAGATTCTCATCGCTCCCATGCAAGTCGCGCCACCACAGGCGAAAACCTCCCGGAATGTGTCCCGCTCGGAAATAGGCATTCAGAACGATGCGGTCAGGGCAATCATAAACTCCATCAAGCAGTTCGGCGTAGGTTTGGCTCAAGTTATCCATCATCTATTTTGCTCCTTCAACCTTTTGTTGAAGGAACTTTACTGGTTTATCATTTGCCCGCAAGGGCTTTATTTTCTGAGCGCAGTCTCAGGAAATTGCTAGTATCTAAAGCCATTTCAGCATAAAGTGTTCCATATAAAATTTCAAAGGGAATGCCCATTCCTCGAGCTACTTCAGCCAGCATTGTTCTGAATTCTGTACTATTGATATTCATAAAAATCGGTTAAGATAGTCGTATGACATGGCGACCGAAGAAACTCACACGAGAACAAATGGCTGAGCGGCGTGCGGAAGGGGTGCGGTTGCTCGAGGCAGGCGAAATGAGCCAGGCGCAAATCGCCCGCCCTATGTGCCACAATGAAGTGAGACAGATCGTCCGATGAAATACAGTAGAA
>JBHHTQ010000067.1:0-19580 GCA_046753445.1 Anaerolineae bacterium
GAGTATGGCTACACCACAAACACGCCCATTGAGCTGGTCCTTCAAGGGAATTTTTTGCTGGTTACTCATTATGCCGGCAAACCGCTGACTCCAGATCATGGATATCCGCTGCGCGGCCTTATCGGCACGTTTGCCGACCGCAGCGAAAACAAGTCAGCATACCTGTGGAAGGGGGGGAAATGGCTGCGAGGGCTTGAATTCCGCGCTGAGGACCAGCTTGGTTTTTGGGAACGGGCCGGCTATCACAACGAGGCAGACCCGTGGAAGGAGCAGCGCTTCAGCCGTTGGTGAACAACTGCTTTCAGGCTGCCCGTATTCCTGTTATCGCCTGTGCCGCTTCGTGCGCTGCTTCGGCCGTTCGCTGAGGGTGACCTCAAGCGTTTGCACCTGACCTCCGCGTACGATCTTCACCGGCGTGGCCTGCCCCACGCGTTCACTGGTTAGCAGCGCCAGCAAGTCATCATGTCGTCGTACTGGCTGATCTGCCAGGGCCACGATGGTATCCCCCAGCGTTAATCCCCCTTTTTCGGCCGGGCTGCCCGGCTCCACCGAGACAATTAGCAGCCCCGATTTTTGCCCCACTGCTTCTCGCACTGCTTCCGGCAGCCGCGCGCGCTGCGTGCTGACGCCCAGGTAGCCGCGCCGGATGTGACCGTGCGCCAGCAGCGATTCGGCTACCCGCGCCAGAGTCATGGTTGGGATCGCTAGGCTGACGCCGGGGTGCGCGGCCGACGTGTTCATGCCCACCAGACGGCCGTTGGCGTCTACGAGGGGGCCGCCGGAAAAGCCCGGATACATCACCACATCGGTGTGGATGTAGTGGTCTATCGGGCCGCCCATACGGGTGCGCCATTGTTCGCCCAGCGCGCTGATGATGCCCAATGTGGCCTGGACATGTCTGCCGGGACGACCGAGCGCCAGAGTGAATTGTCCCACCGCCAGATCCGCTTTGCCTGCTTCAACTAGCGGAGACAGCCCCCCGACGTCAGCCTGCAATACGGCGACATCTGTGGTCGGATCGCGGCCGATCAACCGGGCTTTTACCTGTTCCCTGTTTCCCAGGCCGATATTGATGTGCTCGTCATGACGGACAACATGGTTAGCAGTGATGATCACGCCGTCGCCGGACCAAACGATGCCGGTGGCCGGCAAACGACGCCGTGCTTCCACGCGGACAACAGCCTCATCTGCCCCGGCAACCGCATCAGCCAGCGCGGTTGAAAAATCATTCAAGAGTGTATTCATCTAATCAATCCTCCAGTTGTCGGGCTAAGGGACATGGTAAAGGATGGGGGCGGCGGCCGCATCGGCCGTCTGGCGGGGGAAACCCTGGAAGAATGACCGGGGCGGCAGCTGGCCCGGAAAGGTATTGACCGGGTTGAGAATGGGGCGCTAAAGGGTAATGAAGCCGAATTTGGTGGCCCGCACAACCGCCTCGGTACGGCTCTGTGCGCCCAGCTTGGTCATGGCGGCGTTCACATGAAACTTGACGGTGTGGGCGCTGATTCCAAGCTGGCGAGCGATGGCTTTGTTGGTCAATCCCTCTGCTACCAGGTGCAGCACTTCCACTTCCCGCGGCGTCAATTCTGCCGGAGGAGCGTCCGTGGCCAGAAGCGGGGCGGGCAAGATAGCTTCGGCCAGCTTCGTGTCAATGACGATCAGATTGGCTGCGGCCGCACGCACGGCCGCCAATACCTTTTCCGGATCGCCATCGCGGCGCAGTAACACCCGTCCGCCGGCGGCCCATGCTTCGGCGGCACCAGACTCATCAGCTACGAGCATGACCACAGGCGCTTCCAGGTCACGCAGGTCAAATGTCGGCGCTTCTGCCTCCCAACCGCGATCCCAAATAATGACATCCGGCCGCTCAGAAATGAGGTCCTCGTCCAATCCCTCATCGAGATCCTCGCTGCTGCTTTGGCCAACCACCTGGCAGTCGAGCATCTCGCTTACGAGAGCGGCCAGGCCAGCGCGCGCCAGCGGATCATCGGCGATCAGGAAAATGCGAAAAGAAGTCATGGGTTGAGGATAACACAACCATCTATGAGCGAGGTTAACAGACGCCCAAGAAGATGCGCTCAGGCATAGGAGAGGGGATGGCCCCCTGGTTAGTTCCTGGTGACCGTAATCAGGTAGCCCGCTTGTTCAAAATTGAATTCACCCACATGAATGGAGTAGATGCCGGTGTCGGGCAAGGTGAACGCCGTGAGCTGCTCCGGCTCCCCGCTGTTCCCGTCGTCTATGAAGTCACTCACCCGGATGGCATCGGCTCCGTATAATTCCATAAACAAGTCACTGTTGTCGGTCGGTAAGATGGCGATGGTGATGACCTCTCCCTGATTTCCGGCGAAGAACCAGAAATGGTCGCTTTCGGCCGTCATCAGCGCAGAACGGGAATCGCCGTAGTTGATCAGGTCACGGAAGACGAAATTGTAGGAGCCGCTGTCTGTCACCATCAAGGCGTAATCGCCTGCCAGCCCGTTGGCGGAACGAATCTGTATCTGATAATCACCGGCGGAGGGGAGGGGTAGTTCGGTCATGATTTCCACCAGGCCCGGCCCGGCCGCGTTCTGGCTGCGTAGAGTGATCCCGCCCGGCCCAACGACGCTGAGCAAAATATCAGCATTGCCTGTTGCGGCCGCGCTGACGGTGATTGTATCGCTGGCGGCGACTGAAAATGTCCAACTGTGCAGTTCGTCCACCGGCAGATGCGCAGACACCAGCTCCTCGCTGTCAAGGCTGCCAAGCTGTTTCTCGGTGAAATTGACCCGCGTGTTTGCCGGTGTGGGTGTGATCGGCGTGGGGGAAGGCGTCACGGTCATCCCGCTTGGAGTTGGCGTGGCCGTGGCATTACCTGGTGGTGATGGGGTTTCTGTGGGCGTGCCCGCGGCGGGTGTGCTCGTGAAAGGCGTTGGTGTTATGGTGAGTGTGCCGGCAAAGTCAGTTGGCGTAGGCGTGAATGTGCTGCCGGCCGCGGCCGTGGCTGATGGGGGAGCTGTGGCTCTGAGAGTGGGGGCGGGGGCGACGCCTGCTTTGGTTGGGGTGCTGTTCGGCGGAGGGGGCGCGGGAGGCAGAGCACCGGCTCCTGATCCTGCGCCGCTGGTCGGGCTGAGTTGGGCGACAGCCGTGCCGGAGGCCGACGCTGGGGTCAGCGTGGCGTTGGTCACTGGGCTGGGGGAAAGGATGCGATACACGGCCAGGTACCAAATATCTTGGGCGGCGGCCGTGTCCCCACAACCTACCGGTCCCATCCAATGCTGCCACACTCCGACCACGGTGAGGGTGAGGCCGTCGGGAGCCAGGGAGCGCAACTGGGAATCCAGGCCGCCAACCAGGATCACTCCCTCCCCGTCAGACAATTGCCATGTGGCCGGAGAGGCGTGTGTGCCGGTCGCGCATGAAAGCGGGGGGAGACGGCCGTATTGCCCTGTCACTTCCAGCACGGCTCCATCATACTGGACCGGGTTGGCGGCCAGTTCAGACACAGTTACCGGTGTTGTCTCGCTGGTGCGGTTCAATTGGGTGGGGGCGCCCACACCAGATTGATCGGGCAGGCTGGGGGCGGCTGTCGGGAAAGGCGTCGGCGCTGGCTTTTCCCGGCATCCGACCAAAACCAGCACAATCAGGGTAATGATTCCAATTCGTCGCATGATCCTCGGAGACTGTTTCCCGGTCACAGGTATAATAGTACCAGAACCGGCCCGGAACGCGAAGCGCGAGAAGGCCCGGAGCGTTTCATGGTCTGGAGAAGTAGATGAGAGTTGAAGACCCGGTATACGGCCCGGCGGACATCATTGAGCCGGTTTTATTGGCCCTGATTGAATCACCGGCGGTGCAGCGATTGACCCAAATTTTGCAGCACGGAATCAGCGGGCTGATTGGCATCACCGCTCCCATCACACGCTTTGACCATTCACTGGGCGTCATGATCCTGGTCAGCCGTCTGAGGGCGTCAGTCGAAGAGCGTATTGCTGCGCTGCTTCATGACATCAGCCACACGGCCTTCAGTCATGTGATTGACTATGTTGTGGATGGGCATGACAGCCAGAGCTACCACGACGAGAAGAAGGAGGAGTATCTCTCTCGTACGGAACTGCCCGACCTTTTGCGCCATTACGGTTATGATTGGCGTGACTTTTTGGAAGAGTCCCGGTTCCCGCTGCTGGAACAACCATCGCCACGCCTATGCGCGGATAGGCTGGATTATTTTCTGCGCGACAGTTTAGCTCTGGGATTGGCGACCGAGGCCGAAGTCCGAAGCGTCCTGGGCCACCTTGTGGTGCATGACGGCCGTATCGTGGTGGATGATCTGGACGTGGCCCGATGGCTGGGAAACACATACCTGGCTGCCGATGATGCCAGTTGGGCCAACTTTGACGAGGTTGGCGTGTACGAGCTGACGGCACAGGCAATCAAGATTGGCCTCGACGTAGGGGTTGTGTCTGAAGCGGATTTCTGGGGCACAGACCAGCACCTGTGGGCCAAACTGCATGCTGGTAGGGATCCCAGACTCCAGGCGCAGTTGAATCTTATCCGGCCCGATGCCCGCTTCGTTTGGGATGAGGGGTCGCCGACTTTTTGGGTCAGTACCAAGTTGCGCACCATTGATCCCGATGTGCTGGTGGATGGCCGGCCGCGGCCGCTTTCTGTGCTGGACAGTGATTTTGCCCGGCGGAGGCAGGCGTATCTCACTGGAAAAGCGGGCAAATGGCCTATGCGTTTGTTGTCGTGAGGTGTGACGATGATTCTCAATCCAAATGATCTCAGCCGGAAAGAAAAATATAAACTGGTGACGGGCAGTGTTTTGCCCCGGCCTATCGCCTGGGTGAGCAGTATGGATGGAGCAGGACATTTGAACCTGGCCCCGTTCTCTTACTTCACGGCCGTTTGCCCCCAGCCGATGACCTTGCTCTTTTGCCCCGGCGTCCATCCAGATGGGCGCAAAAAGGATACGTGGCGCAACATCGAGCAAGTGCCGGAGTTCGTGGTCAATCTCACCAACGAAGAGACCAAAGAGGGGGCGGGTTATACGCGGGTCAGCGACACGTTTCAGATGGAGCGCGTGCCGCCGCCGGTATCCGACGACCGGTAGTTTTATTCAGCAATACGCAGCTGATGCAGCAGGTCGGGGGCAAAGACCCCCTGGTAGACGGCCGACACCGCCCCGGTCAATTTTACCCGCCACTGCTCATCAATGGCGACAGTCGCCGTGCCGCCAGCCATCACAACCTTGATTGGGCTGCGGCATCGGCCCGTTTTCACGGCCGCGCCTGCGGCCGCACTGCAAGAAGTTCCTGACGCCAGCGTGTAGCCGGCCCCCCGTTCCCAAATGGCGATTTCCAGGGTATGTTCGTCTAGGACACGCGCCAGTTGTACGTTGATCCGGCGGGGAAACTGGGGTGCGGTTTCAACTATTGGGCCGAGTGTACGAATGGGGGCCAGGTCATCGGTGAAGATGACGCAGTGGGGATTGCCGATGGACACAGCCGTGACGGTTTGCGTCTCCCGGCCAAACATCATGTTCTCTTCAACCACTTCCCGCGTTGGCCCGGCAACCGGGATGTGACGGCTGTCAAAATGGAGCCGGCCCATACCCAGGGTAATTGTCTGGGCGCTGTCGTCGAGGATATTCACCGGGATTGCCGCGCCCTGGATTGTGATGGTGAAGGAACGGCCGTCCACATAACCGGCGTCCCACAAATAGCGGGCAAAAATGCGCAGACCGTTGCCACTTTTCTCCGCTTCCGTGCCATCCGGGTTGAAGAAGCGCATGGCGTACTCGCTGCCACCCTCCGTTAACGGGCCGTAACAGATACCGTCCGCACCGGAACCCAGGTGCCGGTCGCAAATAAGACGAATCGCTGCTGGGGTTAGTTTGATGCTGCACCGGGCCGGATCAATCACGACCATGTCATTGCCCAGCGCCTGGTACTTGAAGAAACGCGCCTCGCTGTTCATCTTGAATCTTGATGGGGGATTGCCAGCGATCGGCGGCCGTCTCCCAAATGTCAATAATGGTGGCGTTTACGCAATGCCAATGGAGAACATACTTTCAAGATCGTGGCGAGAGTAGACCCGAAAAGCGATGAGGGTTTCGCTGTTGATGATGCCGTCTATATTGAGCATTTGCTCTGTGACCAGCGCCGCCAGGCTGTCATTGTCTTTCACGCGAATAACTGCAACCAGATCATAACGGCCGGCCACAGAGTACACTTCCGTGACGCCGGTTAGTTTGGCCAATGTCTGGCCAACTTCGTTCACTTTTCCCCGGTCAATGTTCAACAGGACAAGAGCCGAAACCATGCGGAAACCTCCATATTTGGATTCCCAATACGATATGATCAATTCACAACCTTTGCAAGCGGCTGGCACTTCCGCCGTTTCCACTTCTCCCAACTGCGCTATAATACGCAAAACAAAAGAACCGCTATGTTGCCTGTCATACGAACGACTTCTCGCGCTTATGCGATAATTCGGTGGCCATCCATAAAAAATCGAGGTGCACGATGAAACGACTCTTTGACCATTTTGGCGCGCGCGACAATTTGCCTGGCACCAACCTGGCCTATTACCGTCTTGATAGATTATCAAAATACGGCGATATTGATCGATTGCCATTTTCCATTAAAGTGCTGTTGGAAGCGTTGCTCCGCACCTGTGATGGGTACGAAGTAATGCCTGAAGATGTAGAAAAATTGGCGGCATGGGATGCTAAAAACCCGGCCCAGGACGAACTTCCCTTTAAGCCGGGTCGCGTGATTCTACAGGATTTCACCGGCGTTCCGGCCGTGGTTGATTTAGCTGCCCTGCGCTCGGCAATGGCCCGGCTGGGTGGCGATCCCAAACAAATCAATCCGCAGGTACCGGTTGATCTGGTCATTGACCATTCGGTTCAGGTAGACCGCTTCGGTTCTCGTTTCGCCCTTATGTATAATGCCGAGCGCGAATTTGAGCGCAACCGGGAGCGTTATGAATTCCTCAAGTGGGGGCAGAAGGCGTTTGAGAACTTCCTGGTCGTCCCCCCGGCAACCGGCATTGTTCATCAGGTGAACTTGGAGTATCTGGGCAAAGTGGTGATGACGAAGCCGGACAATGATGGTACTGTGGCCTATCCCGACAGCCTGGTGGGAACTGATTCCCACACGACCATGATTAACGGCCTGGGTATCCTGGGCTGGGGTGTGGGCGGCATTGAGGCGGAAGCGGTCATGTTGGGCCAGCCCATTTACATGCTCACACCGGAAGTTATCGGCGTGAGGCTAGTAGGTAGCCTGCCGGAAGGAGCCACGGCTACTGACCTGGTGCTGCGTGTGACGGAGTTGCTGCGGGCAAAAGGGGTTGTGGGCAAGTTTATCGAGTACTTTGGCCCCGGTCTCAGCAGCATGAGCCTGCCAGATCGCGCGACGCTGGCCAATATGTGCCCTGAATATGGCGCGACGGTAGGCTTCTTCCCGATTGATGCGGAGACGATTAACTATATGCGCCTCACCGGCCGCTCTGAGGAGCAAATTGCCCTGGTGGAACAATATACAAAAGCGCAGGGCCTGTTCCGCACTGACGTGATACCTGATCCGGAGTTTACCGATGTGGTCGAGCTGGACCTGGGAACGGTGGAACCCAGTCTGGCAGGTCCGAAACGGCCGCAAGACCGTGTTCGCGTGGTAGACATGAAGACGCAATATAAGAAGACCTTGCTGGCTCCAGCCGGGCCGCAAGGGGTCGGTTTGAAGGAAGAGGATTTGGGACGGACGGCCGTCGTCGCTAACGGCCAGGAAACCGAAATCACGCACGGCGCAGTCGTGATCGCCGCCATCACCAGTTGCACCAATACCTCCAACCCCAGTGTCATGATTGGGGCCGGCCTGCTGGCAAAAAAGGCGGTGGAAAAAGGGTTGAACGTCCCCCCCTATGTTAAGACCAGTTTGGCCCCAGGCTCCCGCGTCGTCGAAGATTACCTGAACAAAGCAGGATTAACCCCTTATCTGGAAAAGCTGGGCTACCATATCGTTGGTTTTGGCTGCACAACCTGCATCGGAAATTCCGGCCCGTTGCCTGAACCGGTGGCTAAGGCCATCCAGAAAGGCAACCTGGCAGTATCGGCCGTTCTTAGTGGTAACCGCAACTTTGAGGGCCGGGTGCATGCTCTGACCAAAACCAACTACCTGGCTTCTCCCCCTCTGGTAGTGGCTTATGCCCTGGCGGGAACTACCGATATTGACTTGTTCCACGACCCTCTGGGTACGGGTAAGGATGGCCAGCTGGTTTATTTAAGGGATGTTTGGCCCACGAATGAAGAGATCAAAGAGGCAGTCGCGGCCGCACTTACTCCGGAGATGTTCCGTAAGCAGTATGCCAATGTCCTGTCAGCCAATGAAACCTGGAATCAAATCCCCATCAGCGGCGGCGAGATTTACGATTGGAACCCCAAATCAACCTATATTCAGGAACCCCCTTTCTTCACTACCTTGACGCCGGAAGTAGACCCCATCACCAACATCGAGAACGGCCGTGTTTTGATAAAGGTAGGTGACTCCATCACGACAGACCATATTTCCCCGGCTGGCTCCATCGCGGCCGACAGCCCGGCGGCACAGTATCTGCGCGAGCACGGCGTGAAGCCGCTCGAGTTCAATACCTATGGCTCGCGGCGGGGCAATGATCGAGTCATGACGCGGGGGACTTTTGCCAATATCCGCCTGCGCAACCAGATGGCTCCCGGCACAGAAGGGGGCTGGACGACATACTTGCCCACTGGTGAAGTGATCACAATTTACGACGCTTCACTCAAATATAAAGCAGATGATACGCCGCTGGTAGTGCTGGCGGGCAAGGATTACGGCATGGGCAGTTCCCGTGATTGGGCAGCCAAAGGGACGCTGCTGTTGGGTATTAAAATGGTCATCGCCGAAAGTTTTGAGCGCATCCACCGCAGCAATCTGGTGGGTATGGGAGTGCTGCCGCTGCAGTTTAAGCCGGGCGAGAACCCGGCGAAGTTGGGGCTGGATGGCACGGAAGTGTACTCTACCTTGAACTTGACGGATGATTTGCAGCCGGGCCAGGAAATTACTGTGAAGGCGGTGAAGGCGGACGGGACGGAAATCGTTTTCTTCACGATCTGCCGCGTAGATACGCCGGTGGAGGTGGAGTATTACCGGAACGGCGGCATCCTGCACACGGTGCTGCGTAACTTTCTGAAGGAATAAAAAAACCAAATCATGGAGTTAAATCGCAGCAGGTATTCTGCTTAATCCTGCCGCGATTTATCTCCTGTGCTTTTTCTTACGCATTGTGGGGAGCCATTTCTTTTCTTCCAGGCAGAGTTGACGAGGGGTTGAATCCCTCTTAGAATATTCCCGTATAGAATCCAGCATAGATAGGTTGCTAGAAGGTCGCCCCTCATAGC
Source organism: Anaerolineae bacterium (assembly GCA_046753445.1). Lineage (GTDB taxonomy): Bacteria > Chloroflexota > Anaerolineae > Promineifilales > Promineifilaceae > JAHEEY01. Next base: position 9,404 of record JBHHTQ010000067.1, read on the forward strand.
GATTTTCTACAACGAGCCGAGATTACACGAGCAAACATTGAAGCAATCGGCCGTCAACTTCCCCACAACCAATACCACCAACTCCAATACAATTGTGTTCCCCTATACCTTGACTGACTTAAGGTTGTATATTGGCATGTGTCATAGTGACCATGCCCACATACAGAAAATACTCACGATACCTGTTGAAAGAAAATACAAGTATGTACTTCGTTGGTTGAACAGGTTCGGGGAGACCACCAAAGGAGGTCTATGAAATTATTCGGTAAAGATGGATGTCGTATATCGTAATTATGGAAGTTTTTTCGAGGAGGTTTTGCAATGAGGAGAAAGTTTGTTCGGATCTTAGTCATATTCATGATTTTGTCCGTGATGACGAGTGTGGTAGTGGCCGGGCTGGCTTCGGCTCCGGAGCGGAGGAAAGGGCAACTACAGGTGGCTGCAGAACGGCCGCAGTTGCTCTCAACGATTGAGACGCCAAAAGGGGAAATGGTGAGTCTCATCGTTGACCTGTCAGTGGAATCACTGGCGTCTTATCAAGGTGGTGTGAATGGTCTTGCATCAACAAGTGTTGTTGCCACAGGGGCCAACTATCTTGATGTGACCACCAATGCCAGCAAAGCTTATCTGAATTATGTACATCGGCAGTTGGACGCCTTCGAAGCGAATCTGTTAGCAGCCATTCCAGAGGCTCAGGTCCTGCATCGGTATGATGTTGTGATGGGTGGCGTTTCTGTCGTTGTTCCTAGCAGTAAAGCGCATCAAATTGCGGGTTTGCCCGGCGTCAAAGCTGTTTATCAGGATCAACTCAAACAGCCGTTGACGGATGCTAGCCCCTCCTTTACTGGGGCCACTGATTTATGGGCGGATTTAGGCGGGCAGGCCAGCGCCGGCGAAGGGATTATTGTCGGTGTGGTGGATACGGGTATCTGGCCTGAGCACCCCTCTTTCTCTGATCCCGATCCGGCAGGGAATGCTTATAGTGCTCCTCCGGCCAAGTGGACGGGATCTGCATGTGATTTCGGCAATACGGCGTGGAACGCCAATGACACACCCTTTACATGCACGAACAAGCTGGTTGGCGCTGGGGCATTTATTGATACCTATAAGTTCTTCACTGGCCTGTTACCAGATGAGTTCGATTCGGCGCGTGATGACAATGGTCATGGAACCCATACCTCCAGCACGGCCGCTGGCAATGGTGGCGTTGCAGCAAGCATTTTAGGCTCAGACCTGGGCCTCGTGTCGGGCATTGCGCCGCGTGCTCATGTCGCCATGTACCGGGCTTGTGCAGATGCAGGATGCTACACTTCCGATCTTACGGCAGCAATCAATCAGGCTGTCGCTGACGGGGTAGACGTGATCAACTATTCCATTGGCGGCGGCGCTTCTGATCCATACAGTGATGTAGATGCGTTGGCTTTCCTGGATGCTTATGCGGCCGGCGTGTTTGTAGCCACCTCAGCCGGCAATTCAGGCCCGGACCCGGATACAGTTGGCTCTCCGGCCGACGCGCCCTGGGTGATGGGTGTTGGCGCCAGTTCACACGACCGCACCTTTGAAAATTCGCTCACGGTCGTAGGTACGCTCTCCGGTACGATTACGGTTACTGAGCAGTTAACGTTAACAGGGGTGTCTATCACAGGTGGGCATGCAGGCCCAGTGGTGCTTGCATCTGACTTTGGCGATGGCCTCTGTTTATCTCCTTTCATTACAGATACCTGGACAAATGGCGAGATTGTGATTTGTGAAAGAGGGGTTATCGCACGAGTGGCCAAGAGCTTTAACGTGGCGGCCGGCGGCGCTGGCGGCTTGGTGCTCTACAATCCAGTATTGCAGAGCCTGGTTGCTGATAACCACTACATCCCCTCAATCCACATCCAGAATGATGCCGGCACTCAATTGCTGGACTTCATGGCCAACCACACCAATGTCACCGGAACCATTACGGCCGGCGCGGCCGCATCGGGTCAGGGAGATGTAATGGCTTCCTTTAGTTCTCGCGGCGGCCCAGGGCAGTCGCTGGGTGTGAGTAAGCCGGATATCACGGCCCCAGGTGTGCAGATTCTGGCTGGCCATACGCCACTTCCTGTAGGCGTCGCCGGCGGCGCTCCGGGAGAGTTGTTCCAGGCAATTGCCGGCACCTCCATGTCCAGCCCACACATTGCCGGCAGCGCTGCGTTATTGAAAGCCCTGCATCCTGATTGGACACCAGGACAAATCAAATCTGCGCTTATGACAACGGCATGGACAACCGGGGTTACGAAAGAAGATGGGGTGACCGCGGCCGATCCGTTTGACTATGGCTCTGGGCGGGTCAACTTGAGCGTTGCCGGAGATCCGGGTTTGACGTTTAATGTGCCGGTGCTGGATTTCTTCAGCCACAAAGATGATCTATGGTCAGTAAACTATCCCAGCGTTTACTTGCCGGCGATGCCGGGCAGCATCAGCGTCCAGCGGACGGCGCACAGCGAGCTGTCGGTAGACAGCACGTGGGCGATTACCGTATCTGCCCCGCCTGATGTGGATATCACCGTCCCGGCTTCCTTGTCGTTGCCGGCTGGTGGAGACGCCTCCTTTGATATTGTTATTGATGCCCGCAATGTCCCCTTGGGTGAAGTACGGCATGCCACGATCTATCTAACCAGCAACCAGGGGCATCAGGCACACCTGCCGGTCACGCTTGTGCGTGGTCAGGCTGGCGTTTCGCTGGAGAAAAGCTGTGCGCCAAGCATCATCGGGATGGGAGACCTGACTACATGCACCATTACGGCCACGAACACAACACCCAAAAACGCTGTCATCGCGTTGACTGACAGCCTGCCGGATCAGCTGGCGATTACCGGCACCATTACTGGGGCGGTTCAGGCGGGTAATGGTGTGTTTGCCAATACTCCGTTAGCAGCCGGTTCGCTTGGCGCAACCGTAGATCCGTTGGCATCCCCATTTGGATATGTCTCGCTCGCGCCTTTCTCTCCGTTTACGGTCACAGTCGGCGATGACGCGGTTGAGACCTGGAGTGTGCCTGGGTTTGAGTTTGCGGGGCAGACGTATAGCACGATCAGCATCGGTTCGAACGGCAATATCCAGGTTGGGGGTGGCACATCTACAACGCCGGTACCCTCTAACTTCCCGGACCCCGCACTGCCCAACAATGTGTTGGCGCCATATTGGACTGATCTCGACCCAAGTGCGGGGGGGCAGGTGATGTTGCAGGTGTTGTCGAATGGTGTGGATTCCTGGATCGTGGTTGAGTGGGAGGCCGTCCCCCATTGGGGTGAAACCATCACCAATACCTTCCAGGTCTGGATCGGGTACACTCAACCAGACGACATCAGCTTTACCTATGGGCCAAGCATCGGTCTGGGCGGCTGGTCCGGCCTTACCGTCGGCGCTGAAAACGAGACCGGGACTTTGGGTGGTACCGCCTACTATGATGATGGAACCAATCCACCTACAGGTACCCCGCCGGCGCCATCATACCCTAGCGGGAGTTACGAAGTCGATGTGTTTAGGGCGCCAGGCGGTAGTCTGGTGGTCACTTACTCGGCTGAAGGGGCGACGCCCGGTAGATGGCAGAACTGTGCCGAGATGTCAGGGACTACCTTTGCCGGAAACAGTATTGCCTGTGTCAACGGCCGTTACGGATTTGAGACTTACTTCCCGTTCTTTCCAAACGGGAACTAAACGACTGCGGTCGTTTTCAGGTAATCAGTTTCACATAAGAGCGGCGGGCTGGAATACCCTCCAGCCTGCCGTTCTCTTTATTCCTGCATTGACTCTGATTGATTCTGGATGGAGTGGTTGCCAAACTTGTAGGGCGATCTTTAATCTGATAAACTGCTCGCATCATGATGGTGAGAATTCGACCGCTGCTCACAATGCTGCTTCTGTTTGGCTCTGTGGCTCTAATTGGGCCTGGGAAACAGACGGCCGCGTTCAATCCGTTGACTTCATTCTCCGGCTATGCCCAGATTGATAGCCCCATACAGCTCGAACTCTTGCTGTCACCTACGGTGAGCTCGCCCGGAGAGACGCTCCAATTAGATATTCGCCTCACGAACCAGACGCCAGACATGGCAGCGCCTGAAGTCGAGCTGCAACTGCCGGGGATTATTGCCCTGGATGCGGCTACTCTTCCGGCTGGAACTTCAATTAATTTGCAAACCAACGGGTTGAACTGGCTGCCCATTGTCACGGCCGATGGTGGTGTCCGGGAGCTGAGCATACCCCTTCGCGTGGAATCAGCCGTCGTGGATGAACCGCAACAGGTCATCACGGCCGTTCTCAGGGTGGGAGCCGATGAATGGGCTGCCAGCATCGATGTGTGGATAGGCTTGCCGCCCCGTGTCGAGCAAATTTTGGCCCCACCGCAAGTAGCCATTGGCCAACCGGTGCAATTGTCGGTAGACGTTTCCGGCTCCGGGCCGATCTCGTTTGTCTGGGATTTGGGCGACGGCCGCCAGGTGGATGTGGCTGAACCAGTCGTGGTATTCCCAGCCGCCGGCATCTACGACGTTTCCGTGGTCGTTTCCAATCCGATAGCCACGGCAACGCGCGACCTGGCCTTGACTATTGTACCTCATCCAGCCGCCCGCTTCGTTCCGGACGATGATACGCCAGGCGTTGGACAGATGGTAACCTTCATTGATGAGAGCGGCGGTCAGCCGCCCCTCACTTACTTCTGGCAGTTTGGAGATGGGGCGACGGCCGAAGTAGCGAGTCCCAGCCACCAGTATGTGGCTCCGGGCGCCTACCAGGTTCACCTTGCCTTGGAGAACCAATATGGCCAGTCAGATGCGTTCTGGCAGGTCACGGTGGGTGTGCCGCCGACGGCCGATATGGTGATTCCGGACAGCGCTGAAAGCGGCGTACCGATTGCCGGGCAGGCCTTTGGCGATGATTCCGTCCGGCGCTTCCGCTGGGATATGGGGAACGGCCGTACATACGAAGGGGAACGGGTCAATCACACCTATTTGAAGTCGGGTGATTATTACATCGTGATGTCGGCCAACAACGATTTTGGCGCGACGGAGGTCGGCCGTTGGATTCACGTGGATCCCGGGATTCTGGCCAATTTCCTGCCCCTCATTGTGCAGTCTAACAGCGCCGGCAACCGTATCTCGGCGACTCGCCCGGACGATCCGTTGGGCGCGGATTTGGAACCGGTGGAGTTGGACCAACCCTTCGTGCTGCAGCCGGCCGAGCTGCCGCCTAGCATGAGTGAGGCGGAACGGCTCTTTTATTACATCAACGCGACGCGCGCCTTTTTCCAGCTGCCTCCGCTTAATCAAGTCACTGAACTCAGCGGGGCGGCGCAGCAGCACACCGATGACATGGCGGCGTACGCTTATACCGCCCATCAGGGATCGGATGGTTCTCTGCCGGTTGAACGGCTTCTCACATTCGGATATGGGGCCGGCTATGCGGGTGAGGCAACTGCCTGGGGATTCCAATATCCGTACCAGGCGGTGGAATTTTGGGTGAACAGTCCCGCGCACCGGCGTATCATCCTGAACCGGTATGCGACTGATGTGGGCGTTGCGTATACGGTGGATTACACGGCTCCGAATGTGTGGTATTGGACGGCCGAATTTGGAAATGCTTATACCGCGCCGATGCAGCCGATCATCCGACTGCAAACGCCTGAATCAGGGGCCGAAGCGCTGATTACCGAGGCGTTGAGTTATCGTTGGAACTGGCCGGTGCCGCTGGGGGCTGATCAGCGATTTGTGGTTTATCTTGTCCATGAAGGGACGGCCGTCCCGGTGGGCGAAGTAACGCAGCCGGTTTTGGGCAGCCGTTATGAGTTGACTGTGGCCGGGTATGACTTCGTCACCGATGCGGCCGATTACCAGTGGCAGGTGAGACTGGAGGATGGCACAGGCAACAGCCTGGCGGCCAGCGAACCGCGCCTGCTTGTCCTTGCGCCCGATCCAAGCCTGCTGGCCCCGACGCCGACTGTTGCCCCTACAACCCCGACGGTGGTTACCCCCACACCCACAGTGCCGGTTCCGACCCCCACACCCAACCGGCTTGCACCCACGCCGGGGCCGTCTGTGCCCACGCCGCCCGTTTTGGTGACGGCTACGCCTGTACCGACGCCGCAGCCTTAAGCCAACGCCAATAGGGGATGTGATGTATTCCACGTTGATTGATGCGAAAACGCTTGCAGAGAATCTGAACGATCCGGCCTGGGTCATTGTTGACTGCCGTTTCAGCCTGGCCAATACTGAGGCTGGTGCGGCGGCTTACCGGGAGAGCCATGTGCCAGGGGCTGTGTATGCCCATCTTGACCATGATTTGAGCGGTGTGTCGGCGACTGATTCCGGCCGTCACCCGCTGCCTACGCCGGGTGGCATGGCAGCGTTGTTCAGCCGTCTGGGCATTAGCGAGCGCAGCCAGGTAGTGGCGTATGATGGCGCCAACGGTATGGTGGCGGCGCGGCTGTGGTGGATGCTGCGTTTTATGGGGCATACGGCCGTGGCTGTCCTGGATGGGGGATGGCAAGCGTGGACTGCGGCAGACTTGCCGGCCAGGGCAGGTGTTGAGCAAAATGATCCGGTAATCTTCACCGGGTCGCCTCGTATGGATCGCCTGGTTCAACTTGAAGATGTCGTTGATGTGGAACTATTGGTGGATTCGCGCGCGCCTGCACGTTATCGCGGGGAAGAGGAACCCATTGACCCGGTGGCGGGGCATATCCCTGGCGCGGTCAATCATTTTTATCAGCAGAACTGGACCACGGACGGCCGTTACCTGAAGCCGGAGGAGATTCGCCCCCTGTTCAAATCACTGCTGGGCAGAACCACCGCGTCAAAAGCTGTGTTTTACTGCGGTTCTGGCGTCAGCGCCTGCGTTAATCTGCTGGCTATGGTGCATGCCGGACTGGAGGAGGGGTGTTTGTACGTTGGTTCATGGAGCGAGTGGAGCCGGGATCCGGGCAGGCCCATTGCCCTTGGAGATACTTGAATTGACGGTAGCTCCGCGGTTTGTCAAGCGTACGGCCGCTTGCTATAATCCGCCTGTTGCACTGCCTAGTGTGCTGCGATGATGCGCCACCCTAGCTCAATTGGCAGAGCAATCGCTTCGTAAGCGATAGGTTATCGGTTCAAGTCCGATGGGTGGCTTGGCGTTGTGAATCTTGCCCTGGTGATCGACCGGGGCATTTTTGTGCCGGCATTTTCCCGGCGCTCCGTGAGTTCTGGGTGTTGCATACGCGGAAACGACGGGAAAGCTGCGAGTGGATGAGATGAAGCCCATTGTATTTGGCGTGACCGGGGGAACGGCTTCGGGCAAGACCACAGTCGCCCGCGCGATTCTGGATGCGGTGGGTGCCGGGCAGGTTGCCTATCTGCCGCATGACGCTTATTATCGGGATATGGGGCATCTGTCGCTTGAAGAGCGGGCACATCTTAATTATGATCACCCCGATTCACTGGAAACCAAACTGCTGATCCGGCACATCAAGCAGCTGCTGGACGGCCACTCTGTGCAGGTGCCGGTTTATGATTTCACCATTCATCGCCGGACGAGTGAGACCGTTTTGGTGGAGCCAAGTCCCATTATCCTGGTGGATGGTATCCTGATTTTCACCAAGCGAAAGCTGCGCGAGTTGATGGATATCAAAGTGTTTGTGGATACGGATGCGGATGTGCGCTTCATACGGCGGCTCCAACGGGATATCCAGGAGCGCGGCCGTACGCTGGACTCGGTAGTGGAACAATATTTGGGGACGGTGCGGCCGATGCATCTGAAGTTTGTCGAGCCGAGTAAGCGATACGCCGATGTGATCATCCCGCATGGGGGACTGAACAAGGTGGCGATGGAGATGGTGGCGGCGCGGCTACGTGAGCTGCTTGCCAGTTCCCCTCCCGGCAACCCATGAAATTTTCTTCCTCTTCTCGCTCCCATTTAACCCGCCGCGTCAAGAGCGATAGTCGCAAGCGGCCGAATTTCATCCCCGACTCGATTCGTAATGTGATCCGTTTGTTGAGCGGTGGGGAACAGGCGTCGGCGCGGATGGTGCGCGGCTTGTTGTGGAAGTTTCGCTTTTTTGCGCTGTTGCTGCTCGCCGCCAGCCTGTTGGCTGCATTGTTTGAAGGGGGGTCTTACGCGCTATTCACCGTGGCGTTGGAGATGTTGTCTGCGGATGCTTCCGGGAGCGCGCTGGTTTCGTTAGGGACGTTGGGAGCGTGGCTGGCGCGGTATCAGGCTCGCCTGACGCCGCAGCAGATGTTTTTGCTGCTGGTGGGTGTGGCGGTAGCGGCGCAGTTGATACGTACCGGGTTGACGTTGTTGGGAAAAACGGCCGCCGCTTTTCTCACCGCCTGGTCGGAGGGGGATTTGCGCCGCCGCTTGTTTCACTGTTTTATGGAGATGGATTATGCCCAGGTGAGCCGGTACAAGACGGGCGACCTGGCGGTGTATATGGATCAGGTGACGCAGGTGGGGCGGCTGCTGATGAGCGTCAGTAACCTGGTGAGTTTGCTGCTGGTTGTTTTGGCTTATGTGTCACTGCTTTTTTGGTTGTCGTGGCAGATTACACTGGGGGTGTTGGCCGGGTTGGCACTGTTGTCACTTTCCATGCGCCGCATCATCCGCCGGGTGCGCCGTTTTTCCCAATGGTTGGTGGATTCGCGGGTGGGTATCAGCGAGCAGGTGGTGGAGTTTCTCACCGGGATTCGGCTGATTCACCTGTTTCACCGGGCAGATTTTGCTGTTGCGGAGACGACGCGGGTGATTGATGAGGGGGTGCGGGCGAGGCGGCTGGCGGCGATGTGGTCGGGGATGGTGAACCCGCTGGTGGAGGGGGCGGCCGTCTTGGGGCTGGCGGCTTTTTTACTGGCTGGGTCGTGGCTGGCGCAGCGCGACGGCGGCGTTTCCCCGGCGCGGTTGGGGATGTTTGTCTTTGTCATGTACCGGCTGCTTCCTCGCGTCTCTACGCTGAATGGATTTTTGGCGACTATTTCTGCCACGCTGCCGTTTGCAGATCGGGTGGCGGGGATGCTGGCGAAACGGGATGAAGAGCGGGTGGCTGCGGGAACGCAGCCGTTTATCCGCCTGTCGTCGGAAATTCGCTTTGAGAATGTGACTTTGCGCTACGCTCCGGGGGATGATCCGGCGCTGGATGGAGTTTCGTTTACCATCCGGCGCGGGCAATCAGTGGCTTTTGTGGGCGCGTCGGGAGCGGGGAAAACGTCGATGGTTAATTTGCTGCTGCGACTGTATGATCCAACGGACGGCCGTATCCTGGTAGATGGGGTGGATTTGCGCGATCTGCGGCTGGCTGATTGGCGGGGGGTGATTGGGGTGGTTGACCAGGATACTTTTTTGTTTAATCGCTCCATTGCCGATAACATTCGCCTGGGCAAACCGTCGGCGACGGACGCCGAGGTGCGGGCGGCGGCGCAGATCGCTAACGCGCATGAGTTCATCGGCCGTTTCCCTGAGAGGTATGAGACGATGGCGGGCAACCGGGGCGCCAATTTGTCGGGCGGGCAGCGGCAGCGGATCGCCATCGCCCGCGCCGTCATCCGCAACCCGCAGCTTTTGATTTTTGATGAGGCGACGAGCGCGCTGGACAGCGAATCGGAACGGCTGATTCAGGCGGCGCTGGCGCGTATTCGACAGGAGCGGACGGTGATTGTGATTGCGCATCGGCTGGCGACGGTGACGGCCGTTGGCCAGATTTTTGTGTTGGAAGGGGGGCGTATTGTGGAATCAGGATCGCACGAGTGCCTGCTGAGGGAGAATGGCCGATACGCCCGGCTGTGGCGGTTGCAAAGCGAGGGCGCGGACGGAGAGGTATGAACGTTGCCCGCAGAATGTATCGGCAAATGAAACGGCTGCGCCATCGCTGGCACCTGTGGCGGTACGGGGAACGGATGCGGGAGCGGCTGCGGCCGCACGCGCCCGATTATGCCGCATACCTGGAGACCCAGTTGCAGCGCACCATCCGTAAAAACGACAATCGGCTCCAACCGCGCACCGTCTATCTGGTGGACAAGCTGGCCGAACTGGTAGATTTGCGGGAGAAAGAAGTGTTGTGCATTGGCTGCCGCAACCATGCCGAACTGAAATACATTGCCGGCAAAGGCGCCAAAAAAGTAACCGGCATTGACCTGTTCAGCAGCCATCCTGACATTCTGGTGATGGACATGCACCAGATGACCTT
>JBHHTQ010000068.1:0-19575 GCA_046753445.1 Anaerolineae bacterium
TTCTCTTGTTTCTTCCGGGAGCAAAGACGCCAGTAACATGAGACGACGGTACCTGTCCAGCGCCGGTATCACATGCACGAAAGCGTCATTCAGCGAGCCGTCAAACGAGCGGCCAAACAAGCCGGGATAGATAAACGGGTGACGCCGCACGTGTTTCGCCATAGTTTTGCCACCCACTTGCTGGAAGCAGGCTACGACATTCGCACCATCCAGGAACTGTTGGGGCATAAAAATGTGAAAACGACGATGATTTATACTCACGTCGCCAACCTGGGGGCGGTAGGAGTCCGCAGTCCGCTAGATGCAATCAAACAACAATGAGCAATGAGCAATGATCAATTAACAAAAGCTGACCCGTTGCGATCTCCCCCCTATTGCCAGCCGGCCAGAATACGGCCGAAACGGGCCAGCTCCTCCTCGGTGTTGTAACAATGGAAGGAAAGCCGGATGTGAGGCGTCCCGGCGGCGTCCAGGTGTTTCACCACGGCCGTCCGCTGCTCTTGCAAGTAGGTCACCAGGGCGTCCGTTTTCTCCTCATCAAAGCCGGTCCTAAACGTCACAATCGGCCCATGCGCCTGGCAGGAGGTGATCACCACATACCCCTGGCCGGAGAGCAGGTCGGCCGCTTGCTTGACCAGCGCTGAGGTGTGCCGGTCGATACGATCTACGCCCAATTCTTGCAGCAAGCGAATGCTTTCCAGCACGCCGTACATGCCGGGTACATTGATGGTACCGGCCATGAAGCGGGCTGCGCCCGGAAGGGGCGTCAGGTCATAGCTGAGCCAATGCCGGTAATCCCGGGTAGCGTTGGGGCCGATCAGGCGCGGCCGCATCTTTTCTGCCTGCCCGTGACAAACATACATAAACCCGCTGCCCGGCGACGCCAGCAGCGATTTCTGCCCGCCGGTCACCAGTACATCAATGTGCATTGCCTGCACATCCAGCTTGATATGCCCAATTGCCTGAATGGCGTCCACCACAAAAAGGATGCCGCGCTGATGGCAGAATTCGCCAATTGCCGCCAGGTCCGCCCGGTGGCCGGTGAAAAACTGGATCGCACTGACACTCACCAGGCGGGTGCGCGCATCGACCAGCCGCTTTAACTCCTCCAGCTGCAACCCCCCGTCAACGGCCGGCGCCTGGCGGATTTCCACGCCGTCGCGGGCCAGGCTCATCCACGGGTATGCATTAGAAGGAAACTCAATTTCGCAAAAGATCAGGTTATCGCCCGGCTCCCACTCGATGGCCTGGGCGACCGCGTTCAGCCCGGTGGATGTGCTCACGACCGGCGCAATTTCCTGGGGAGATTCAGCATGGATGTACCGGGCAATCTCGGTGTGAAACGCCTCAATCATGATTGCGGCGTCATTGCGCCAGAAATCAAACGGCTGCCGGGCCAACTGCCCAATCGCCCACTGCATCTTCCGCTTCGTGCGCGCGGGCATGGGAGAGATGCTGGCATGGTTGAAGTAGATATAATTGTCACTGATTGGAAATTCGATTTCCCGTAATTGAGTCAGATCATACATGATATTGGGCTAATCCTTTTAAGTGTGTCGGCGAATGCGCCGAACGGGAGATTATGACCAAATCCCCACGGCGTCAACCTTTTTATTGGCCCTGCACCTGCACCGGACTGTGAGGATGGACCTATCCCCGGAATTGCTCCTGTCGGCCTACTGCCAGGGCGTCTTTCCCATGGCGCACGACGATGGGCAGATAGTCTGGTATGATCCGGATCCGCGGGCGATTTTGCCGTTTGATCAGTTTCATGTCCCGCGCTCTCTGGCCCGCACCATCCGCCGCGGCCGCTTTCAGGTGCGGGCAGATACGGCGTTTGCGGCCGTTATCCGGGCATGCGCTGAACCGGCTCCCGGCCGTGAGGAAACCTGGATTGATGAGACGATCATCGCCGCATATTCCCGCCTGCACCAGCTTGGCTTCGCTCACAGCGTGGAGACCTGGCTGGATGGGGAACTGGTTGGCGGCCTGTACGGCGTTGCGGTGCGGGGCCTGTTCGCCGGCGAAAGCATGTTCAGCCGCTGTCGTGACGCCAGCAAAGTGGCCTTGGTTTGGTTGGTTGACCATTTACGGGAACAGCAGTTTCAACTGCTGGATGTGCAGTTTATGACGCCGCATTTACGCCGTTTTGGGGCGGTTGAAATTTCGCGGGGGGAATACAAACGGCGCTTACAGGGGGCGCTGGCCGTAAGCGCCCGCTTTTGAGCGATGCCTGGACCCCGGCGTCGCCAAGCGCAGCAGCGCATCACAAACAATGAAGAAAATAGCTGGCGGGTAGAACTGGGGCGGGAACAACCATGCTCCTCTAGCTTCGGTCTCTAGCTCCAGCTTTTTACAATGGAGATAACCGAGATGAATGATGAAACGCACGATTTTACAATGGCATACCAGGATAGTTGTGATGGGCCGACGCTCCTGCTGATCCACGGCTTTCCCCTGGACAGCGCCCTGTGGGAGCTGCAGTTCCAAGACCTGAATGATGTGGCCCGTCTGATTGCCCCGGATTTGCGGGGGCACGGCCGTTCTGAGGGTGTGCCCGGCCCGTACAGCATGGCTATTTTCGCCGATGACCTTGCTGGGCTGCTCGACCATTTGGGCATCGATCGGCCGGTGATCGTGTGCGGCCTCTCCATGGGCGGCTACATCGCCTTTGAATTTTACCGCCGCTTCCCGGAGCGCGTGGCCGGGTTGATTTTGACGGCCACTCGCGCTGCGGCCGATTCCGAGGAAGGCCGGGCCAATCGGGACAAAGCCGCCGAGACCGTCCGCGCCCAAGGGGTCACGCCGATTGTTGAGGGCATGCTGCCCAAGCTGATGGCGCCCGCTTCTTATGAGGACGAAGAGCTCGTCGACTACGTCAAAGACATGATGATGGGCGCCTCGGTGGAGGGGATGGTGGGTGCGCTCCAGGCGATGAAAGAACGGCCCGATTCCACACCCACACTGGCCGAGATTGAGGTTCCCATCCTGATTATTCACGGGGCCGAGGATCAGATTATTCCCCTGGCCGAAGCAGAAGCGATGCACGACGCCATTCCCCATTCCCGCCTCGTCGTCATCCCGGACGCCGGTCATTTGCCGAATCTAGAGCAGCCGGACGAATTTAATGACGCCGTGCTGGATTTTATCGAGTCGTTGTTTAAAGATGAGGAAGATCACCATCACGGGTAAACGGCCGTTCCCCAAACGAAATTGTACCGGTCATAATGGTTGTTGCTACTGAGGACGAAAGATTCTAATCGTGCCCAGGTCCAATAACCCATTAGGTAAAACGGTTACCGGCAAAGTAGTTCCGCTTCTTTCGTCCGGTGTTTCCATGCTGATGCGGCGATTTCCAGAGGGAACATCGTCGAATGTGAAACGGCCGTTATCATCAGAAACGATCTGAATCCCGTCCGCTCCATCAACTGAGATGACGACTCCAGAAAATGGTTCACCAGTTAAATCCAACACTTCTCCGGTCACTGTTCCCGGTGGTGGGGAGGGTCTATTTTGCCAAAAGGACCAACCACCCCAGGCGGCGGCCGTAATAACGACGAGCACAATCAGCGCAGTAACAAGCCTCCTCCCAGCTCTTGCTGCTATCCGCCGTGTGTCCACACCGGTCCGTTTGATTTCAGGGGTGCTTGCATCTCCCCTAAATTCATCCAAGCAACTATTGTTTACAAAATCCCGGCGCAGCTCCGATTCGAGATCGTCGCGAAAATCAGCATGATTTGAAAGATCACCCACCATTTACCTCCATTATTACTTCCACATTATCGAATGCAGTCAAAGAGGCATCATTTGCTATCCCCACGCCTCCAGTGGGAATTGGGTCTGGATCGACAAAATCAATATATTGCTGATCGTCAAGCCAGGCCTGGATGCGGCTGTCGGTGACCTTGACCTTAAAAGTGTGTTCAGCCAATGGGTCGGCCCCAGTACGTCCCCAGGCAAGCGATGAAACCCAGCGTCCATTCTGTGTTTTGGCCAGTTCAATCGTACCCCTTCTATCTACAAGCAAAGAGTAGTAGTTTTTTGTGTCTTGAAAACGGAACACTGTGCGGGCAACGTCCCAAAACTGGACACCTCTACTGTTGATAGTCTGCAGATCTACTGAGTACGTGTAATCATCTGCCGGCACAGGCGATAGCATGAGTGTCCAGTAGCGATCGCCTCCCTGCATTCGCCCCTCAATAATGGACCATGTACCGAAGATACTTTGCCACTCCATATTGCCGGAACCATCGAATTTATCTTGAAGAAGAGATGACTCTTCTCCTTGGAACGCCGCTAGCGTTTTTGTAAAGCCTATGTTAGTCCCTTTCCCTAACCCCACGAGCGCCCCCATGGCCACCAAGGCAATAAGCACCAGAATTAGTCCGTATTCGACGAGGCCTTGCCCTTCTTGAGCCTGCTGTGTTTCCCCTGTAATGATGGGCTGCGACATCAATTACCCTCCATTTGCACTACCAAGTGATCGAATAGAATCTGAATCCGATCGGCGTCCTTCATAATACCCGTGTCCCAACAACAGACCTTGGGAGTAATCATAGCTAAGATGCATGGGCGGATTCAATGGTCCAAATGTCACGCTGTCGTTTATGCAACCCGTCATGTAACACCGCTTACTTCCCGTCCGTCACTTTTGCACTATCTTAAATCAGAGACTTTTTAAGTTGATTTAGACAAGGAGTAGATGATGATCTCCGCGCTGGGGGCAAGTTTCCCCATTCATAACAAGAAATTACCTGATCCAAGTATGTGTACGTGCTGTTTTCGCTCCCTCTTTCCGGCCACTCACCACCTGTTAGCTGACGGCCACGATCATTTCGCAAACACATCTCAACCCGAAATCCCTCCTCCTGAAAAGCCTTCACTCAAAGTCGAATATATTCCTTGATCAAACCCTAGTGCCCTGACGGCCGGGTTGGTCATATTTGCGCGCAAAGTGGCGCGCAGCAAAGTGCCTGATTTGCCCGACGGCCGTGCATTTTATGAGGAGTGAAATACTGTGCTCAAAACCTTATCGTTAACTGATTATCATCCAACCAGCAACGGCCTTTATTCAGAGGTGTTGGCCGGTCTGAAAAAGGGGCAAAAAGAATTGCCCTGCAAGCTGTTTTATGATGCGCGCGGATCGCAACTGTTTGAACAAATCTGCGACCTGCCAGAGTATTACCAGACCCGTACGGAACAGAGCATCATGGATCGTTATATCGAGGAGATCGCGGCTCTATTGGGGCCGGGATGCCTGCTCATTGAATATGGCAGCGGCAGCAGCCGGAAGACGCGTACGCTGCTCGATCACCTGCCGGATTTGGCCGGATATGTGCCCATTGACATTTCGCGGGAACACCTAATGCGGTCGGCGGTCGGCATCGCCATCTCTTATCCCGATTTGGAGGTCCTGCCTGTCTGTGCAGACTACGAAGCTGAGTTCCAGATTCCCACCCCCTCACGGCCGGTATCGCGGCAGGTCATCTATTACCCCGGTTCGACCATCGGGAACTTCCACCCGCCGGACGCAGCCGCCTTTCTGCGGCGAATGCGCGCCATTTGCGGCCGTCGCTGCGAACTACTCATCGGAGTAGACTTGAAAAAAGAGCGGTCGATTTTGCATAATGCGTACAACGACAGCGCCGGTATCACGGCCGCGTTCAACCTCAATGTGCTGGCCCGCCTTAATCACGAGCTGGGTACCGACTTTGACCTGGACGGCTTCCGCCACCAAGCGATCTACAATGAACAGGCTGGGCGGATCGAGATGCACCTGATCAGCCTGCGCGAACAGCGGGTGCTGTTGAATGGGAGCGTCATTTCCTTTGCCGCCGGAGAAACCATCTGGACGGAATCATCATATAAATACGCCCTGAAAGAGTTTGCCGCCTTGGCGTCCCAGGCGGGCTTCACCGTGGCGAAAGTATGGACAGATCCGCAGCAGTTGTTCAGCGTACAATACCTGGTCTGATGAAGACAGAGTGAAAAAGGAACACGAGCATGACAATCCCAAAGAATCTAACCGGTGAGGCGCGTGAACTGGCGCAGGCATTATTAGACACAAGAGAGCGTGAACTAGAAGTGTTGTCCGGGTTGACCCACGAGCAGATGTTTGGCAGCAAAATGCGCATCATCGAACCCCCTATCTGGGAGATGGGGCATGCCGGCTGGTTTCAGGAGCGTTGGATTTTGCGTTATCTGGACAAGGCCGACCCGATTCGTACAGACGCTGACCATTTGTATGACTCATTTAACATTCCCAACGATGAACGCTGGGACCTGGCTTTCCCATCAGAGCGGGAAACCCGCGCCTATCTGGATGAGGTGCTGCGACGCTGTATCCAGCGGTTGGACGGCCGCACCCTGACTGAGGAAGAAGCGTATTTCTACCGCCTGGCGATTAATCACGAAGATATGCACAGCGAGACGATGGTGCACATTCGCCAGACATTGGCCTATCCCCAGCCGGTCATCCGCCGCACGCGCCCGGCTCCTCCGGAAATTGACCTTGATTTTGAGCCGCACGATGTCGCCATTCCCGGCGGAACGTATATGCTGGGAGCCACCCGCGACATGCCCTTTGTGCTGGATAACGAGAAATGGGCGCACCCAATAGAAATCGCCCCCTTCCGCATCTCGGCCACGCCCGTCACCGTGGCTCAGTACCAGGCTTTTGTGGATGCGGGCGGTTATCAAGCGCGCGAATATTGGAGTGACGAGGGATGGGCGTGGCGTAAGCAGGCCAGGGCAGAGCAGCCCGCGTACTGGCGACGAGAGGCGGACGAAAGCTGGTGCATACGCTGGTTCGATGAATACGTCCCGCTGCGGCCGTACGCCCCCATGGTGCACGTGAACTTCTACGAAGCGAATGCTTACTGCGCTTGGGCTGGTCGTCGCCTGCCCACGGAAGCGGAGTGGGAGTTAGCGGCCAGCGGGGAACCGGCGGCAGACGGCCGCAGTTTTACATCGGTCAAACGGCCGTTCCCCTGGGGGGATGAATCAATCACTCAGGCGCGCACCAATCTCGATTCGGCCGCGCTGGGGCCGGTGGATGTGCGCGCCCTGCCGCAGGGGGACAGCGCCTTCGGCTGCCGCCAGATGATCGGCAATGTGTGGGAATGGACGGCCGATACCTTCGATGCGTATCCCGGCTTCGAGATTGATCCATACGAGACCTACTCGGCCCCCTCCTTCGGACAGCAAAAGGTGCTGCGCGGCGGTTGTTGGGTCACTCGTTCCCGCGTGATTCGGAACACCTGGCGCAATTTCTACACGCCGGACCGGAACAACATCTTCGCCGGTTTCCGCACCTGCGCTTCGTGAAGGCTTGGGGCAGGCCGATCTTGATTCTACGAATCACAAACCAGCCCCAGCCCTTCCAGAATCCAGCAGGCGGTGCCTTCTGCCCGCCAGGCGGCCGCATCCACCCATACGCCGCCGACGAGCAGGTCCCAGTGCAGGTGGTTGCCCGTAGATAATCCGGTTGAACCGACTGCGCCAATGGGATCTCCGCCGTTGACGAACTGCCCCTGGCTCACGAGCAGGTTCGATAGGTGGTAGTAACCGGTGTAAACGCCCACCCCATGATCGATGATGACGGCATTGCCACGCACGTATAGCTGCTCGGCGAGGACGACCCGGCCCGCGGCCGCGGCCGTGACGGCCGTGCCTCCATACGCGCTGAAATCCACCCCTTCGTGGTAGCTCCGGTAGGGGCCTCCGTTGTAAGAACGGCGCGCGCCGTAATGGGAACTAATCTCCAAATAAGAGGTGATGGGGAATTGAAACGCCCCTTCCCACAACGGCCCGGTTTCCACCTGCGCCCAGAGGGCGGAGAGCCGCTCATACTCAGCGGCGATGGATGCGGAATCAATGGCCGCGGCCGATCCGGTCAGCGTGATTTGCTCAAAATCCCAATCCCGGTCATCGAAGCGCCACGGCTGGGGCCAAAGGGGGCCACCGGCAGGGATCACAGTGAGTTCCGGCGCGCCGCTGCTGAAAAACGCGCCGGTGCCTGCCACTCCCACCAGATGGCCGTTTTGTGACAGGGTCGCGAGGGGGATGTCATCGAGTGTGACCGAGACGGTCAGGGATGGGCTGGTGGTCGCGCGGATGGCCACGCCTTCGCCCGGATGCGCCGGCAGCTGCGACAGCTCCAATGTGTGGAAGCCAATGGGTAAGTCGCGGGGCGGGGCAGACCCGCCAGGGATGAAAACAGGGCGGTACAAAAGCGGCCGAAACGGGTGTTTGACGCCGTTGCTGACGGCCAGCGCCCACGGCGACAGGCCGTACCGGAGAGAAAGTTCCAGCAGGCCGCCGTAAGTTCGCTCGATACGGCCGAACCGTTCCTCCCCCTTGTCAGGAAGCAGGAGCGTAGTGCCGGCAGCCGGCTGGCGTTGGCGATTCATGCGCCGGCTGGCCTGCGCCAATTCGACCGGTCCCAGATTGTAGCGCCATGCCAGCGCCGTCCATGTGTCGCCCGGTTGGACCATGTGCACCAGAAGCCGCTCTTGCCCGGTCGCAGTGGAGACATTGACGAGGGCGGGAACAAAGGCCAATAGGAGGAGAAAAAGAACGCGGCGCATAGTCCCATTTTACCGAGCATTGCTGTTTTTCTCACGCCCGCATTCCTCATTGACGCGTATGACGCAGTGTGTTATAAATGCAATCCATGATGCAACGCGTCATTTTGAGCTGATTTTCAGGTAGGGCCGATGAGCCAAGTATACTTGAGTCTAGGTACGAATCTAGGTCAGCGCCGCTTGAACCTACAGCGGGCAGTCCGCATGCTGGGGGAGGGGGTGGCAGTCGCGGCCGTTTCTCCCGTGTACGAGACAGATCCCTGGGGCGAGACTGAACAGCCCGCTTTCCTCAACCTGTGCCTGGCCGCCAAAGCTGAACTTCAACCGGAAACGCTGCTGGCGTTTATCAAGCAAATCGAAGCGCAGATGGGACGGCAAAAGACGACGCGTTGGGGGCCTCGCCTGATTGATATTGACATCCTCTTTTACGACGACCGGGTTATTGATAATGACCGGTTGATTATCCCCCATCCTCATATCGCTGAACGGGCCTTCGTCCTGGCCCCCCTGGCGGACATCGCCCCCAATCTGGTGCACCCGCTGACAGGCCGGACGGTTTCCCAAATGCTGAGAAATGTTGACCTGACGGCCGTGCGCCGTCAGAAAGCGCCCTTATGGGAGGAAGCCGTTGATGGAACCATTTGAGTGGGGCCGGCGAACCTATGTCATGGGCATCCTCAACGCCACGCCCGACAGTTTTTCAGGCGACGGCCTCTTGCAAGCTGATGCCGTTGTCGAGAAAGCCGTGCTACAGGCAACGCAATTCGTCGCCGACGGGGCTGACATCCTTGATATCGGCGGTGAAAGCACCCGGCCCGGCAGCACACCCGTCACGGCCGAGGAGGAGCTTCGCCGCGTGCTGCCCATCATCAAAGCCGTGCGCGCCGTAGTGGATGTGCCCATCTCGATAGATACCTACCGGGCGCGGGTAGCGCAGGAAGCGCTGGTCGCCGGGGCCAACTGGATCAATGATGTGTGGGGTTTGAGGATGGATCCCGATATGGCGGCCGTGGCGGCCGCGGCCGGCTGTCCCCTTATCATCATGCACAATCGGAGCAAACCGGGCAGCGTGGTGCAGGAGGCGCGGCTCGGCGGCCGTTACCTGAGCGCTCAATATGATGATCTGTTTGCCGACATCATGCGGGAGCTGGAGGAAGGCATCGCGTTGGCCCTGGCCGCCGGCGTGCGCCAATCCCAAATCATCATTGACCCCGGCATCGGCTTCGGCAAAACGCTTTCCCAGAACCGGCAGTTGATCCGCGAACTGGGCCGGTTCAAACAAATGGGGTATCCGATCCTCATCGGCACCTCACGCAAATCCTTCATCGGCCACGCGCTGGATTTGCCGCCGGGAGACCGGGTTGAAGGCACGGCCGCCACAGTGGCCATCGGAATTGACCGGGGGGCGGACATTGTTCGGGTTCATGACGTGAAAGCAATGACCCGCGTGGCCAGAATGACAGATAAGCTTGTTCGTGTACAGCACAAATCATGACAGGAGAAGAACATGCTGGACTTTAGACCGGATGAAGAGCAGCAGATGCTCTTGGACGCCATCGCGCGCTACAACAAAGATCGCGTGCGAAAAGTGTATAGAGATGCGGAGGAAGAGGGCATCATCCCCGCTGATGTGATTACTTCCGGGTGGGAGCTGGGCGTCTTGCCCTCCGGCATTCCCGAGGCGTATGGCGGGTTCGGAGAATATTCGGCCGTGACCGGGACGCTGGCGGCGGAGGCGTTTGCCTGGGGAGACCTAGCTGTCTCGTTGGCCGTGATGACCCCGAACCTGGTGGCGGTTCCGCTGATGCTGGCGGGAACCGAAGCGCAGAAAGCGATATTCCTGCCTCAGTTTTGCGAAGAGGCCATGCCCGGCGTCACGGCCGCGCTCACCGAACCGAGAGTGCGCTTTGACCCGTACCGGCTGGAGAGCACGGCCGTTTGTGATGGGGATAGCTACGTCTTGAACGGAACGAAAACAGTGGTTCCCTTGGCGCAAGAAGCCGGGCTTTTCCTGGTATACGCCAATGAGGGCGAGTCAACCCAGGCGTTCCTCGTCCCCTCAGATGCGCCCGGCCTGGCCGTGGGCGAACGGGACAAGCTGATGGGCATCCACGCCTTGCCCACGTACCAGATCACCCTCGTCGATTGCCGTATCCCGGCAGAGAACAAACTTGGAGGCGAGGCGGGGATTGATTTCAGCCTGATCCTCGATCACAGCCGGGTGGCGCTGGGGGCGGCGGCCGTCGGCGTTGCCCGCGCAGGCTACGAATACGCGCTTGATTACGCCAAACAGCGCGTCCAGTTCGGCGAGCCAATCGCCCACCGCCAATCAATCGCCTTTATGCTGGCGGAAATGGCGACCGATGTGGACGAAGCGCGGCTCCTGGTCTGGGAGGCGGCATGGCTGCTTGACCAGGGGAAGGACGCAACCAGAGAAACGGCCGTCATGAAACAATCCATTGACGAAATGGTGGTGAGGGTGGCTGACCGCGCCGTCCAGATATTGGGTGGCTACGGTTACATCCGCGAGTATCCGGTCGAGTTATGGTTGAGGAACGCACGCGGCTTTGCCTCCTTTGACGGATTGACGATTGTCTAGCGGAAAATAAGTGCGGAGTCACAAAATGATTAGCTTTGAAATACCCTCTTTTATTGAACAGCAGAAACAACTCGTCAAAATGGTCGCGGAGCAGGCAATGCGGCCCCATTCACGGTATCTGGATGAGCATGAGCATGAACGGCCGAAAGTGTTCATTGACATGACGTGGCCGTTCACGCGGGAAATGATGAAGCGGGAGATGGATAAGCTGGCTGAGCGTATTGAGAGCGGCGCGGCCGCCGCTCCGGAGCGCTCCGGCCCCAATTATGCTTTCCTGGCATTCATCTTAATGATTGAGCAGTTGAGTTGGGGAGATGCGGGCCAATACCTGTGCCTGCCGCACCCCATGCTGGGAAGTTCGGCCGTGCAGGCGGCGGGCACGCCGGAACAACAACTGCGCTTCCTGCGCCGCTTCAGCGAAGGCGAGCCGAAGTGGGGGGCGATGGCCATCACCGAACCGGGCGCCGGCTCTGACAACAGCTCCCTGCGCACCACGGCCGTGTTGGATGAAGAAACGAATGAATGGGTGCTGAACGGCGAGAAAATCTTCATCACCAGCGGGTCCCTGGCGTTAAAGGAATCGGACGGCATTTGCGTGGTGTGGGCCACAGTAGACCCCGGCGCTGGCCGGGCTGGCATTAAATCGTTTGTGGTCGAAGGCAACACCCCCGGCGTTTCCGTTGCCAAGCAA
Organism: Anaerolineae bacterium; assembly: GCA_046753445.1. Taxonomy (GTDB): domain Bacteria; phylum Chloroflexota; class Anaerolineae; order Promineifilales; family Promineifilaceae; genus JAHEEY01. The sequence continues at coordinate 11,876 of JBHHTQ010000068.1, forward strand.
GAGCACAAGCTGGGCATCCGGGCCAGTGACACGGTGGCGTTGCACTTCGACAACGTGCGCATCCCCTACGACCATATTTTGGGCAGCCCGGAAGTGCGCCGTAAGGAAAGCGGAACGAAGGGGTTTAAGGGAGCCATGAAGACGTTTGACGCGTCACGCCCGGCCGTCGCTGCCAGCGCGATGGGTATCGCCCGCGCCGCGCTGGAATTCACGCAGGAGAAGCTGGAGGAGGAAGGGATCGTGGTGGATTACACCAAACCGCGCCACGAATTGACGGCCGTTGAGCGGGACTTGATGGAGATGGAAGCCCGGTACAAGGGGGCCTGGCTCCTGACCCTGCGCGCAGCCACCCAGATCGCCCATGGCCAGAGCAATCGTCTGGAAGCCAGCATGTGCAAATACCGGGCGGGAGAATCCGTCACCTGGATCACGCAGAAGGCGGTCGAACTGCTTGGCCCGAAGGGATATTCCCGTGAGTGGCTGGTGGAAAAATGGATGCGCGACGCCAAGATCAACGACATTTACGAAGGCACACGCCAGATCAATCAACTAATCATTGCCCGGAGCATTTTAGGGTATACCCGGCGCGAGTTGAAGTAAGCGCCGCTTTTTCTAAAAATGGGTCTTACGCTATACTTTGGCTGTTCACACTTCTGCAGCCATTCAGGTCGAATAAATAATCAGGTATTGTGTCCCTGCAATACCCCCATCAGCATTTACTTAGCAGGCTAATAAGCGAGGAGAGAGCTAGATGTCATTTCGCATAGATAAGGTAGCCATCATCGGAGCCGGCACCATGGGAGGTGGGATCGCAGCGCATCTGGCCAATATAGGCATTCCTGTGGTTTTGCTGGACATTGTACCTCCCGATTTAAGCGAAGAGGAAAAGAACGATCCTGCAGCCCGCAACCGCATTATCAGGAGTCTGTACCAACGGATGACCAAGGCGCGGCCGGCCCATCTGGCGAGGAAGGATCGGGGCGACCTCATCACCCTGGGCAATACCGAAGACGACTTCGATAAAATCGGGGAAGCTGACTGGATCATTGAAGTCATCATCGAACAACTGGAGCCGAAGAAGCAGTTGATGAAGCGAATAGAGGCGGTACGCAAGCCCGGCAGCATCGTCAGCAGCAATACATCCGGCATCCCCATCGGACAAATCGCGGCCGACTGCTCCGCCGAATTCAAGGCCCATTTCCTGGGCACCCATTTCTTCAACCCGCCCCGTTATTTGAAGTTGCTTGAGATCATTCCTACAGAAGACACCGCACCGGACGTGGTACAGTTCATGAAGCGCTTCGGCAGCGAAACGCTGGGGAAGGGGGTGGTCATTTGCAAGGATACGCCCAACTTCATCGGCAACCGGTTTTTCGCCATCGCCGCCTCCTACGGTATTGAGTACGCCTTTGCTCACGGGTATTCCGTGGCCGAAATTGACGCCATCACCGGCCCGCTTATCGGACACCCGAAGACGGCCACATTCCGCTTGATGGACCTGGTGGGGCTGGACATTATGTCTCATGTCAACAACAATCTGTATGAGGCGGTCAGCCATGACCCTTACCGGGAAGTGCTTCGCGGTGAGAAAAGCACGGCCGTCATGGGGCAAATGATGAAGAACGGGTGGCTGGGGAACAAAAGCGGCCAGGGCTTCTACAAGAAGCAGTACGTGGACGGAAAACGGGAATTCTGGACGCTGAACCCGCAGACGATGGAATATGAAGCGCCGCAGAAAGTGCGTTTTGAGTCCGTGGGGGCGGTGCGGAAAATCGAAGACCTGGGCGAACGGCTGCGGGCGCTTTTGCAGTATGATGATCGCGCGGCGACCTATGTGCGGGGCACATTGTATTACATGCTTGCCTATGCCGGGCATGTGACGCCTGAAATCGCTTACAGTCTTGCCGACGTGGATGCCGCCATGCGGTGGGGGTTTGCTCATGAAGCCGGCCCGTTTGAGATTTGGGACATGCTGGGCGTGGCAGAAACGGCCGAAAAAATGGAAGCGGCCGGATTGGAAGTCGCGGACTGGGTCAAGGAGATGTTGGCCGCCGGGCATGACAGCTTCTATAAGAACGGAAGCTGCTATGACTTCTCCTCAAAACAGTACAAGCCGGGGGAAGCGGACAAGAATGTTATCCTGATCAAGGATTTACTCACAGCCGGCAAGGAAGTTGAGCGCAACACGAGCGCCAGCCTGCTCGACATGGGGGACGGGGTCGCTTTGTATGAGTTCCATTCCAAATTGAACGCCATTGACCAGGACATCATTGATATGGGTCATAAGGCGCTGGCCCGGCTGGAAAGTGACTTTGACGCCCTGGTTATCGGTAACAACGGCCAGGACTTCTGTGTGGGAGCCAACATTTTCGCCATCGGCGTGGCCGCGCAGCAGGGCATGTGGGATCAGCTGGAGCAAATGGTCAAGGCGCTGCAAACATTAACCTTTAAGCTGCGCCATGCCCCTAAGCCAGTCGTCACGGCCCCCCACCAGCGAGTGTTGGGCGGCGGGGTGGAGATGACCATGGCCGGATGGACGGCCGTGGCCGACCACGAAACGTACATGGGCCTGGTCGAGGTGGGCGTGGGCCTGATACCGGCCGGAGGCGGCTGCAAAGAACTGCTGCGGCGCAAAGTGAACCCGGTCATGCGCACCAAGAACGCGGATGTCCTGCCGGTGATGCAGGATGTGTTCCAGCAGGTGGCAACAGCCCAGGTAGGCACCAGCGCATGGGAAGACCGGTCGCTTGGCTACCTGCTGGATACGGACACCATCGTGATGAACAGCGACCATCGTCTGGCGGCCGCCAAGCGCAAGGCGCTGCAGTTGGTGACGGCCGGGGCGCGCCCGCCCGAAGTGGAGAAAGTGTACGCAGCCGGCCGGGATGTCCTGTACGCCCTGTACCTGGGACTGCAAAGCTTTGTCTGGGCGAACTACGCCACGGAGTATGATCGATTTGTGGGCAAGAAGCTGGCCTATGTGATGACGGGCGGCGATTTGAGTGGTCCGGCCTGGGTAGATCCCTGGTACATCCTCGACCTGGAGCGGGAAGCGTTCCTCTCCCTGCTCGGCGAAGAGAAAACGCAGGCCCGCATCATGCATATGTTGCAGACGGGAAAACCGCTGCGGAATTAGCAATTAGCAATTAACAATGAGTAATGAGTAGTTTTTTTCATTACTCATTGTTCATTGATCATTGGAGATAAATGATGACACGTGAAGCTGTGATTGTTGCTGGGGTGAGAACGGCCGTGGGCCGGTCGAAGAAAGGGACCACGCGCAACTGGCGTTCAGATGAAATGGCCGCGGCCGTGATCCGGGAACTGCTCCGGAAGGCGAAGGGATTGGATCCGGCCGACATTGACGACGTGGTCATCGGCTGCGCTATGCCCGAAGGGGCGCAGGGCTTGAACTTCGCCCGCACCATTGCCCTGCGCGCCGGCCTGCCGGTGGAGGTGCCGGGCCTGACGGTCAACCGCTTCTGCTCCAGCGGTGTGCAGACGATTGCCATGTCAGCCGAGCGCATCATCGCCAATGGCGCGGATGTGATCATCGCCGGCGGCGCGGAGACAATGAGCCTGGTGCCCATGACCGGCTTCCGCATCAATCCCAACCCGTACATGGTGGAGAACGCGCCGGAAGTGTACATGAATATGGGATTGACGGCCGAGCAGGTGGCGGAAGAGTTTGAAGTGAGCCGCCAGGCCCAGGACGAATTTGCGCTGCGCAGTCACCAGCGGGCTGTGGCCGCCTACGCCGAGGAACGGTTCAAGGAAGAAATCCTGCCGGTGGAGGTGGAAGAGGTCACGCCCGGACCGGATGGACCGGTGCGCCGCACCTTCACGTTCGATCGGGATGAACACATACGACCCGGCACGACGCTGGAGAAGCTGGCCAGGCTAAGGCCAGTGTTTAAGAAGAAGGGCACGGTGACGGCGGGCAATTCTTCCCCGCTGAGCGACGGCGCGGCCGCGGTGCTCATCATGGAGCGCAAGAAGGCGGAATCGTTGGGACTGAAACCGCTGGCCCGGTTTGCGGGCTTCAACGTGGGTGGCGTCCGGCCGGAAGTGATGGGGATTGGCCCGGTTGCGGCCGTGCCCCGGCTGCTCAAACGCACCGGGATTAGCCTGGGTGACATCGGCCTGATCGAATTAAACGAGGCATTCGCCGCTCAGGCGGTGGCGGTCATTCGCGAGCTGGGCTTCGATGAGGAAATCACCAATGTCAACGGCGGCGCGATTGCGCTGGGGCACCCGCTGGGCTGCACCGGAGCCAAGCTGACCGTGCAGATTATCCACGAGATGAAACGGCGGGATGTGCAGTTCGGCATGGTTACCATGTGCATCGGCGGCGGCATGGGCGCGGCCGGGTTGTTTGAGAATTTGAATTAACCCCTACGTGGGATTGGGTCAACAAGATGACTGATAAGGGGAGGCTGCGAAATTTCGCAGCCTCCCCTCTATTTAGCGGGGAAAGAGTTTGAACCCGCCCAATGGCCCAGACAGCACCGGGAGCGAGTCCAACCGAAGCGGCCGCAGCCCTGGATTGCATATCGCGGGTCAGGTGAGTGTAGATAGCAGTAGATTTGGGCGAACGATGGTCCAGGTAGCTCTGGATGAGGGGAATAGCACAATGTCGTGTATTATAAGTGTGTGTCATTGGCGATTTTAGCTCGCAGTTAAAACCACAGGAGGAATTTCCATGGAACTTGCACTCGGTTATCTCTTGATCATTGTGGGCCTTGCTTTTGAGATTATTGCTACCCTGGTCTGGCTGGGGATCATCAAACCGGCGTCCTCCGCCCAGCCACAAACACTGGGGGGGGCCACGCCGTGGGACTTGTTGATTGCATTACTGCAGAAAGCACCGTGGACGGCCGTTGTCGGCTTGCTGCTCATCTATGCCGGGCTGAAACTCGTGGGGATTGACCTGCCGTTCTAATCATCGCTGCAAGCGGTCATATCTAAAAGTCAGAAAAAAGTTGTCACTGGGACTGATACTCTTTATAATGAAATCGGGTAACTTTTTCGCTGGCAAGAGCGATCCCGGACACATGAAAATCATTTTCTGATTTCCACAGCCGTAGTTCGTGTGTCCACTTTATAGCTGTCAAAGCTTCATGGAGGAAAGGGAGTCCTGGGAGAGCATCGTCGTGCCTCGCCCGGCTGCCCTGGGGATGGGAGCTGATTCCACGGAATCATCCTCTTAACAATGCTGCAATCGTACACACCGCTGACAGGAACCATACCAGGGCCGTGAAAGAAGTACGAGGTACACGAGGGGAGTCAGGGAGAGCCAACCCGACATCCGCAGTCTCGCGGTCTCAGTGTTTGGCGGTATATTCTCATAAATAAAATCAGCGGAATAAACCGACAAACCTCGCGGTGTCACGGTTTTCCTTTCTTTTATTATAAACCGTGACACACTCAATTGCGGATGGGGGGCATCCATTCCATAAATCCTAATTGAACCCTGCGTTCATTCCAGTTCCACCACTCCGACCGCGGAAGCAAACGAACTCGCATATTAGGCGGGCTTGCGGTGCCCGCATACCTGATGAGGAGGCGTGATGGAATTCAATCGCATCGAGGATCAAACAGCCCCGGATCGCGGCCGCCGCGAAATCCTGGAATACCTGCTTGGTTTTTCTGTATTTTCCACCCTGGTTGGTGTGTTCACGCCAATTGTCGGCTATCTCGTCCCTCCGACCGCTGGCAGCGCCAGTGGGGGCGGGCGGGTGCCGGTGGGAACCACAAAGGACATTCCAATCGGCAAGGGCAAAGTAGTGCCGGTTGGCAATAAGCCTGTCATTGTCATCAACACCAACCATGGCGTGAGAGCTTTCTCCGCTATTTGCACCCACCTGGGATGCATTTGTACCTGGGATCAGTCACGCAACATCATCCTCTGTCCATGCCATGACGGGCAATTCAATCCTGTTACAGGAGCTGTGATCGCCGGGCCGCCGCCTACGCCTTTACCGGCCGTGACCGTTTCGGTTGACGGGGATGAAATCTATGTGGGGGAGGCATGAGATGAAGAGTGAACAGATTAAACCTCGCACCAATCTAGTACTAAGCATAGTGAATTGGATGGATGAGCGCTTCCAGGTGAGAGACTTGTCCAGGGCTTTGCTCCATGTTTATATTCCACAGGAGAGCAAACCTTTTTATCTGGGTGGAATTACCCTCTTTTTGTTTATTGAACAAGTCATCACCGGGAGCCTGCTCACCCTTTACTACCAACCCACACCTGACACTGCTTATGACAGCGTTCTGTTCATATCCAGCAATGTCAATTTTGGCTGGCTGATTCGCAGCATACATGCCTGGGGAGCCAACCTGATGATTGTCTTTTGCGTGCTCCACCTGCTCCGCGTCTATTTTCAGGGGGTGTATAAGAAGCCTCGAGAAATCACGTGGGTGGTTGGCGTCGTGTTATTGACCATCACGATGGGGTTCGGCTTCACCGGCTACCTGCTACCGTGGGATCAGCGCGCCTTTTGGGCGACGACGGTGGGCACTGAAATTGCCGGCGCGGTGCCGGTGGTTGGAGAGTATCTGCTGCGATTTTTAAGGAGCGGTACGGATGTCACGGCCGCGACCTTGACCCGATTTTACGGTGTTCATACATTACTGCTTCCCCTAACCCTGGGCTTACTCCTCGGCATCCACCTGGTTCTCATCCACCAGCAGGGATTGGCAAACCCCCGCCGACGGGCATCGAACGACGACTCAAATGAGGAGAAAACGATACCATTCTTTCCTCATTATGTTGTGGGAGAAGCCATTGCCTGGTATGCTATCCTGGGTCTACTCATTATCCTTTCCTCACTGTTTCCGGCTGGCCTGGAGGAACAAGCCAATCCACTGGAAACGCCCCCCCACATTAAACCGGAGTGGTACTTCTTGTCGTTGTATCAAATGTTAAAGCTGGTGCCGCGAACAGTCGGCGTGCTGGCTCCGATGGCGGCCGTACCGCTGTTGTTCTTGCTTCCGTTCATGGATGGGAACCCGGAGAACTCGCCGCGAAAGCGGCCGTTTGCGATTGTGACGGGGGTGCTCATTTTGGCAGGCATTGCCGGGCTGACCCTCTGGGGATGGCTCAGCTAAAATTATTCACGTCATGGGGGAGTATTATGTCGAAGAACGTCTTCTTAAATCGCTTGAGAAGTCTCTTGCCTCTGGGGAGTATTGTTTTAGCCTTGCTGCTGTTCATCGCTTCATTAAGTATCACCTGGATACCAGTTTTGGCACAAGGGAAAGGGACGCCAACGCCGGCCGATGGTTCGTCAACTGACGGTGAATCAAGTGATGTCCTTCATTCATTAATCGGCCGTTCTAACTGCCTGATATGCCATTCAGACGGGTTTGGCGGTGCGGATGTCATCCCGGATGACCACGCGACCTATACCAACGAGGAATGTTTAGATTGTCATAAGCCGGCCGCCTCTGATTCAGCAGCGGGGGGGCATATTCCCGATCCAGGCGTCATCCCAACCCCGATTGCCCATCCCGCGGCCGAAGATCGGGACGCTTGTTTTGAGTGTCACGCCTTGCTGGAAGATGGGCACGCAGAAATTGCTCAGGCATGGGAGGAAAGCGTCCATGGCCAGGCAGGCGTCAGTTGCTCTGACTGCCACGGCGGTGATCCGCGAACGGATGAAATGAACTTGTCCATGAATCCTGACGTCGGGTTT
>JBHHTQ010000069.1:0-18651 GCA_046753445.1 Anaerolineae bacterium
TGTCCGCATGTACAGTCAACCTCATCCCTGGGTGTCGGCTTCACGCTGGATTTATGCCAATATCCCGGCTCGATCGCTCATCTTGAACGAGAAGTGGGATGATTCGCTTCCGAGCACCATGCAAGTTGACGGCAAACTGCGGAAGCGGACGGAGTATTCGCGGGAGCAGCTCACCTGGCTATCGGGTACCGGCGGCCGTGATGATGAGAGTAAACTGGAACATAATCTCGGTTTGCTGGCGCGGGCCGACTACCTGGTGCTGACCTCCAACCGGGTGTATGGGGTGGTGGCGCGCCTGCCCGAACGATACCCCATTTCCAGCCAGTATCATCAGATGTTGTTCGACGGCCGTCTGGGATATGAGCCGGTCTTTGTCGTCGGCCGAACGCCCAATTTGCTGGGATTCCACCTCAAACCGGACAATTTTGGCTGGCCTGGCTTGAACCCCCCGCCTGAGGTGCAGGCATATCTTGACGCCCAGCCCGGCATAAACTGGGGGCGCTTTGACGAAAGTTTCACGGTGTATGACCAGCCGTTGACCATCATTTTCCAGAATGTGGGCCGAATGTCGGCCGAGGCCATGAAGCGGCAGTTTATGCTTGAGTAGAACGGGCCTGACTGACCAGGATAGCCTCTACTTCCCGGTCATTCACCTTAAACCTCAACCTGCAAGAAAATTATCGCGTACCAGGAACCTGACGAATGCATTCACCCCGAACCGGCCGTACCTACCTGTTTTTTACTGTCTTTGTCGCCGGCATGAGCACGCTGGCGGTGGAATTCACCACCAGCCGCATGTTGCAGACTGTGTACGGCACCTCCAACATTGTGTGGGCCAACGTGATTGGTCTGGTGCTGCTTTTCCTGACAATGGGATATTTCCTCGGCGGCCGCCTGGCTGACCGGCGACCGGACGCTTCTTTGTTTTATGGGCTGGTTTCTCTGGCTGGTTTCAGCAGCGCGTTCTTTCTGCTGTTGACGAGCGTGATCCTGCGGACGGCCGCCTCGGCGCTGGCGGCTGTTAATGTAAATGCCATTCTCAGCTCGCTGGCGGGCGTAGTGCTCGCTCTGGCCCTGCCGGTCACGTTGTTGGGGTGCATCTCTCCCTTCGCCATCCGGCTGGCGGTGCGGGAGGTGGGCGAGGCGGGGCGGATCAGCGGCCGCATCTATGCCGTATCCACCTGGGGCAGCTTGCTGGGAACTTACTTGCCGGTATTGGTCACTATCCCATTGGCCGGTTCACGGTTGACGGCCGTTATCTTCGGCGTGCTTTTGTTGCTGGTTGGGCTGGCCGGATTGTGGCGCACCCGGCGTCGCGCCGGCATGGCGGCATTGCTGCTATCCCTTGTGCTTGTACCCGTCATCCTGGCCTGGACGCAAGGCAACATTAAGGCGTACGATGGGCAGCTATTCGAGACGGAATCAGCGTACAATTACATTCAGGTTGTGAGGCAAGGGGAGTGCAACTACTTGTTGCTCAATGAGGGGCAGGCGTTTCACTCCTTCTACTGTGATGGGGGTTACGTGCCCCGCGTCTCGGTGTGGAGTATCATGCTGGCAGCGCCTTACTTTAAGGACCCTGCCGTCGTGGGGGCCATGCGCGACACGCGCCAGCGGTCGCCGGTGCAGCGTCTGGCTGTAGTTGGATTGGCTGGGGGCACAATTGCCAAGCAGTATACGCGCGTCTTTGGCCCGATTTCGATTGACGGGATTGAGTTAGACCCGGCCATTGTGCAGGTGGGGCAAAAATATTTCGATTTGAATGAGGCCAATATCCGCATCATCGTGGGTGACGGCCGTTACCAACTTAATCAACTGGCGGGTCGTTACGAGGTCATCACCCTTGACGCCTATAAAGTGCCCTACATCCCCTGGCACCTAACCACGCGGGAATTTTTTCGTGAGGTAAAGGGGCGTCTCAGCGAAGAGGGGGTGTTGGCCATCAATGTCGGCCGTGCGCCGGAGGATCGCCGTCTGGTGGATGCTATCACGGCCACGCTGTTGGAAGTATACCCGGCTGTTCACGCCATTGACGTGCCCGGCGCTTTGAATACGATCCTGGTGGCTACTGTACAACCGACGACCGCTGATAACCTGTTGCTCAATCTGGCTCAGCTGGATGAAAACGCCGACCCATTGCTGCGCGCCGCCTTGCAAACGGCCGCTGACAATCTGGTTCCGGCCGTGGCTGGGGATGTCATTTTCACTGATGAGCGCGCCCCGGTGGAAACGATTGTAGACTCGCTGGTCATCCGCTATTTACTGAGAGAAGGGGTGGCCGGGCTTCCTGGTCTGGAAATCGGCCCATGACAGCGGCGATGTCGATAGGAGACTTGAATTGGACAATAAAACATTGATTTCCGTGGTCAAATGGATGGTGATCATCATCACCCCATTTTTCTTGACCCTGTTCACCTTGCGGTTAATGATTTCCTGGAACTCTCCCGGTTACCCTGACTTCGAGTACCGGCGCATCCCGCCCGACCGCTTCGGCTTCACTCAGGCTGAACGGCTGGAATTGGCCAATGCCACGTTAGCATATTTGCGGCGGCCGGAACCGGCCTCGGAAGCGATTCATCTGCTGCGAGACCTGCGCCTGCCGGGCACCAACCAGCCTCTGTACTCTGAAAGCGAGCTGGGCCATATGTTTGATGTCAAGCGGCTGGCCGATCTCTTCCGCCAACTGCTTTGGATTCTGGTGGCCGTTGCCGCCGCCGGGCTGTTTTTTTTGCTGGCGCGGCCGGCGACGCGCTCTGAAGGGTACCGGGCTATTATGGGGGGGGGCTTGCTCACAGCCGGAATTCTGACCACGATCGTGCTTTTAATTCTGGTCGCCTGGAACTTTGTCTTCGTCCAGTTTCACGAGCTGTTGTTTCCTCCTGGTACCTGGTCGTTCGCTTATTCCGATTCGCTCATTCGCCTATTTCCGGAGCAGTTCTGGTTTGATTTCGGCGTCATTTGGACCGTTGGTATTCTCGTGCAGGGCATCCTGCTGGCGCTGGTCGGTTATGTCCTGAATCGCAATTAGCGCCTTATTCACCTATCACATCGAAGAGGAAGACGAAGATGAAGTTTGTGGTCATTACCGGAGTTTCCACAGGGATTGGTTATGCCTGTACAGCCGAACTGCTTCGCCATGGCTACCACGTATTTGGCAGCGTGCGTAAACAGACAGACGGGGAGCGGGTGCAGAGAGAGTTGGGAGAGAATTTCACGCCCTTGCTGTTTGATGTGACTGATGAGGATGCGGTGGCCGCGGCCGCGACCCAATTGAGGGAACGCATTGGCGATGGGGGGCTGGCCGGCCTGGTGAACAATGCTGGGATTGTCGTGCCTGGCCCGCTTATGCACCTGTCTCCATCCGACCTCCGCCGGCAGTTTGAAGTTAATGTGTTGGGTGTACATACAGTTACGCAGGCATTTCTACCTTTGCTGGGTGCAGTGAAAGAGTGCCCCCATCCGCCGGGCCGTATCGTGAACATGAGTTCCGTCAGCGGCCGTATCGTGTACCCTTTCATGGGGGCGTACGCGGCGTCTAAACACGCATTAGAAGCGATGTCTGATGCCCTGCGCCGCGAATTGATGATCTATGGGATTGATGTGATTGTGGTCGAACCGGGAACCGTGAGGACGCCTATCGTGCGCAAATTCGCTGACCAGGTGGCCCGCTTTGCCAGTACCGACTATGGTCAGTTCCTGGCGTCAGTCAACGCAACTGTGGAAGAACGGGAAAGGGCGGCTATCCCCGTTGATGTGATCAGTAAAACGGTGAGAATGGCTCTGGAGCAGCAGCGGCCGAAAACGCGTTATCCCATCCCCCGCAAGCGGTTTTCAGGATGGTTCCTGCCCCGCTGGCTGCCCGACCGCTGGTTTGATCGTATTGTTGCCCGCCAGTTGGGCATTCAGTAAGCGGCCGTCAAGAAATAAGTTCCCTGTTTGGTGACTGGAGACTGTCAATCTCTAATCTCCAGTCCCCACTCTCCCCTGGGGCGGCTACTGCCCGTTGCTTAACACCTCGTTTCCCAACACCAATTCGACGAAACTGGTGCGGTAAGGGAATACCCAAAATTCCTTCCGGTACTTCTTCGCTCCTGCGTCTACGATTACTTCGTAATAGCCGACCGGGACATCATCAAAAGCGAAATTCTCGCCTAAAGAGTCATCCGGGTTCACGCTGTCATCGGCATAGGTGGTGGTGGCGAAGTAGCGGGAAGGAGCATCAATGCGGCGCAGGCTGATGGGCGCTTCTTGCACCAATGAGCCGTCAGGCCAGGTCAGGCGGCCGGCCACTGTGCCGAAGTCAGGGAAGGGATAAAGCCACAGCAGAGGATTGCGGCTGCTGGTGTAGCTGTTTTGCCCCACGCGCACTTCAAAATGCAGGTGAGCGCCGTCAGCCACGCCGGTTGCCCCAGAGAGGGCGATCAGTTCAAAGACGTCCACATGCTGCCCCTCTTTGACCAGGATTTCCGAGAGATGCCCATACAGCGTGAAGACAGGTTGCCCATTCAGCTTGGAGTCCAGTTCAATGACGACCAGATTGCCGTAGAAATTGGGCTGTGGACCATAAACGGTGGTGGCGTCAGCGCCGGCGACGCGAACCGTACCACTGGCCGAGGCCAGAATCTCGGTACCCGCGGGAACGTAAAATTCAACGCCGTGGTGGGGACGGAGCGTGCCGCCGCGCGTAGTCCCGTAGGGATAAGCCTTGTCCGTCCACACGGTTCCTCCATCGGGGATCGGCCGTCGCAGCCAGTAATGTTCCTTAGGGGAAGTCAAGGGTAAGGCCGGCGGCGTAAATGTGGGGAGGGGCGTGGGCGTTGGTGTGTATGTGGCAGTTGGCAGGGGAGTTGGCGTCGCTGAAGGCGTGGCGCTCGGCGTTTCTGTGGGCGTTGCTGTCGGCGTTGGCGTCGGCTGGGTGCGCTGCGCGACCTCTTCCGGGCTGAGGAGGGTGAAGGAGGGTAATTCAGCCGGGGCGGGTACGGTGTACACAACGGCCGGCCGGATGCTGCGCGTTGTGGGTGTGAGCGTGGGGGTGCTCAGAGCAACGGCCGTTTCTTCTGTCGTATTGGCCTGACAGGCAGCGGTTATGAACAGGACAAACAGACCGGTTGCTGCAAGCAGCAGACGGCCGCGGTGAGAGGAAATCATGGTGGAGCGCAAGGTTAGAATCCCCCTCGTCCAGCAGCAGCGGCAGCGGCCTCATCCGCCAGGACAATTGCCTCTGATTCGATGGTAGCGACCGCTTCCAGCCATTTCCTCGCCAGCTCTCTGTCTTGCAGGCCGGTCGCGTTGACCTTGACATTGAGCGCGGCGGCTTGTGCGGCCGCCCGCCCCATGATTGCCGCAACAGCAGCATCAGTTGCTGCATTGATATTGCCCATCTGCACGATCTGCAAGGCCAACCGGGCGACATTCCGGCTGAGTCTGGCCACGCGTAACGGCACCTCGCCGGCTTGAATGGTTGCCTGTTCAATGGCGTTGGCCCGGGCGGCTTCATCCAATTCTTTGTTTCGCCAGGCGCGCATCACAGCATCAAAAGCGGCCGCATCCTTTTCCACCGCTTCGGCCAATTCTGCTTGAAGTACGGCCGCTTCCTGGCGAATTGCCTGCGCTTCCTCATTGACGGCGGCGTATTTCTTGCGGCCGATTGTCAGCCCGGCGACCATTTGTGTTAGAGCCGCGCCCAGCGCGCCGGCCAATGCTGCTACCGACCCGCCGCCCGGCGTCGGCGTCGCTTCGGCCGTTGCTTCTAGAAAGGGAGTTGGCGTGAGACCGACCTCTTCGCTTTCTGCATCCAAGCGGTATTCCAACACCTGTTCATCCTGAAGGTCATCAAGCTGTAAATACCAGCGGGCGGCGTCCATCAACGCTTTCTGCGGGATCAGCCCGACGAGTTCCGCTTTTGTTATGGACAACCCATAACGAGCTGCCTCGCGCCGCACCGTCTCCTGAACGCGGAAAATGGGCGTGCGCTCAAAGTTGGTGAGATTCATGCTCACCTGCCCCTGGCCATTGACCAAAAAGCCTTTGGCCTGGACAAAGCGCAGCCCGCCGCCGATGAACCGCACATTGCGGGCAATCTGATCGGCGATGTCCACGTTGTCGGTATTGAGGTAAATGTTGTAGGCGATGAGGAACGGCCGCACACCAATGACGGTTGCCCCCCACGGTTTGGGTTCCGCCGGGCCGTAGTCCGGCTGTCGCGCCGGATTGGTGGCAACTTCCTCTTTCCACAACTCGTACTCCCCTTTACGGATGGCGGAGAGTTTTTTGCGTTCCGGCTTGGTTGCCGCTTCTCCATACAGATAGACAGCAATACCTAATTTATTCCCAACGCGTTTCCCCAGACGGTTGGCGATGGCCACACAATCGGCCGTGGTGACGCCCCGGACTGGAATGAAGGGGACGACATCAGTTGCTCCAATACGAGGGTGTTCCCCTTGGTGATGATCCAGGTTGATTAATTGGGCTGCTTCCCGGATGGCGCGAAAGGCTGCCTCTTCCACAGCCGCCGGCTGTCCCACAAATGTGATGACCGTGCGATTGTGGTCGGCGTCCGCGCTCACATCCAGCACGCGAGCGCCGCGCACGCTGCGTATGGCGTCGGCGATGGCGTTGTAAACCTCAGGGTTGCGGCCGTCGCTAAAGTTTGGCACACATTCAATGATTTGCTGCATGAAATGATGTTTCTCCTCAATCAACATCCAACAAAAAACTGCAGTTCTTTTCCCGGAAAAAACCGCAATCTACATTTGCTGTTTGGTTGGCAAACAGGCCAGACGCCGAACCGACCCCTCGCCGTCAGCCAGCGCAGAGTTTTATCACGAATGAGGCCAATGGGCGAATTCGTCTCCTTTGGCGGCATGAATTGGGCGTGATTTTCGGAAAAGTTCGTAGAATTTCTCCGATCATGGATATAATGGGGGTGGCGGGTCCGGATACGATAAGGACAATATGAACTGTTTTGCGGCAGCCGGGAAAGCTTTTATCCTGGACGGCCGTTAAGGCAGGGAGGGAAAGTTTGATGGCCGTGATACTTGCGCAGGTGATAGGTAGTGGCGCGGTAGCAACGATTCTGCTTTCGATTGCCGATCAGCTTGGTACAGGAGCGCTGGACGGCGTATTGGTTGGCGCGCTTGTGGGGGCGTTGGCGCTGCCTATGTCGCGGGCGCCTGACACAATGGGGAGGGGACTCTTTCTGGCTATCATGCTGGGTTTGTTGGTCGGCCTCTTTGAACTGGCCCGTATTGGCGTGATTGCCGGCCAGACGATGGGATCCATGATTGACGCGTTTATGGGAGAACAAAGCACGTTGGTGGCAGCGCTGATTCGTCAGGCAGGCATTCGTGTTTTGATCGCCCTTTTTCTTGGCGCCATTCTGGGTATGGGTTCCAAGGTGCCGGATATGGTGATCAAGGGGTCTCTATGGGGATTTTTCGTAGGCGCCGCCATCGGCGCGCTGTTACGGGTCGCGCTGGTTCAGTTTGGCGCAGCTTATTTGAGTTTGCTGATTTTTCGTGTGATTGTGGGGATGTTGTCTTGGGGGTTAATCGCGGCCGTTGGCAGTAAGTAATCGGGGTGTTCGGCCGTCCCAGATGACAGCCACCGTTATGGCAGCTGTCATCTGAATAGGGCCGTTGTTACGGCAAAGCCCTCTTAGCCGCCCAAGAAGGCTTCGAGGCTTGCCTTGCTGATACGGTAGGCGCTGCCAATCTTGCGCGCTTTCAGGTCGCCGGACTCAATGGCTGCCAAAATATCAGCCTCCGTCACCTGAACAAATGCGGCTGCCTGCGCCGGCGTCATGACTGCGGGCATCTCTGGCGCTCCACCCGCAGGCGCGGCTTCGCTTTGTTGGGCCTGCATCGCTTGTTGTTGCCCCTGTTGCTGCTGCTGTAATGACTGCATCGCCGCCATGCCCATCGCGCCCAGCCCCATGTCTGCCATCCCGCCGCCAGAAGGATTCTCGGCCGCTTTCACAAACGCGTCTGCTTGCTGCTTCTGCACGTAGCTGGTGCCATATCCCATATTGGTGACCACTTCCAAAGACTTGGGATGCAGGGCAAGGCGAATATTGAAATCCACCAGCACCATACCCAGTGCATCAAACTCCGCCTGCAACAGGCCGACAAGCAAATCATTGATGTCTTTGGAGAAAGACTGCAACTGGGCCGGGCCTAGATTTTTGGCGATGGCCAACTCGCTCAATTTGTCCTGCACCATGACGCCCAACATCGGATCAAGGCGCTGCTTGATCTGCTGCAGACGTACGCTGTCACGGAAGGCGTCCATCGCATTCAGGAAGCGCCAGGGGTCCTTGGCCTTGACCACATACGTGCCGTTGCCCACGATGGCGCTGGCCCCTGGGGAGCGGTTTGGATGCTCGATGATGATGGGGTTCGCCGTTCCCCATTTCAACGTCATGTCGGTTGTCTTGACGAAGTAGACATCGGCCGTAAATATGTTCTTTCCGCCAAAGCCGACCTTCTCGATGAGATCGGTCAGCCAGGGGATATTTTTGGTGGTCAGGGTATGCGTGCCGGGGTCAAATGTGCCCAGCGATTCGCCGCCGCGTACGAAGACGGCCGTCTCGCCTGGGTTGACGATGCATTGGGACCCGATCCGTATATCGCCCAGCCCGCCGCGCGGAAACTTCTGAACTATCTCATCTCTAAGCCAGGTTTCAATTGCTACCCGATCAAACACTCGTGCCATGGTTAACTCTCCTTAGTGAACGCGATGCCGAAAAAGAAAGATTATGCTTCTTCGTTAATTCCGGCTAAAACTTCGTTGCGTGAATTAAATGTTTCGTTGGCCTGGCGCAGCGTGGCGTCCAATTCGCGAATCCCCCCGCCAATGTCGCCTCCATCCAGTGCAGCTTTCTCAAGTGCGGCTACGCTGGCCTCAATTTGATCACAATAATTCAACATATTTTCGTCAAAAGCATACAGCCGGGCCAGGTCTTCTTCCTGGACTTTCACGGCGTCGAAGAAGCCAGCATACCCTTGTGGCGCATCCTTGATCTTGCCGATCAGTCCCATCAATCGGGAATCTGCCCGCCCTAACGGTTCAGCATGTTCCATCGCTTGAATGATATCCCGGCTTAACTCCTCGTGGACATGGCTTAATTTAAGGCGTACTTCCTCCAGGCGGGCGGAAATGGTTTGGCGCAGAAGTTGATCCGCTTCTCGGCGGCGGCCGCGCTCCATATACCCATCCAGACCCGGCACCTTGCTTAATAGCTTCTCCAGGCCGGTTGATTCGCCTGAAATCTTCTCGTATAAATCAGAAACGTATTCCTTCATGGTTTACTCCTTAACGATGATACCTATTACGACAATAAAAATTTGCGTAATGGGATGGTATATTGAATTGGGTGAGACTAATCCAGGAAGTATTCGCTTCCGCAGTAAGGGCATCGAATCACCCCTGTGCCGGCCAGTTCCAATTCGCCGTTACAATTCAGACAATTGCTGAGTTGGCGTAGTTCGCTAGCCTGACGAGAGTATAGCATACCTTCGTCCCAGTTAATATAGCCTGAATACAGGCCCATTCCAACCAGTTCATGCAGCATTTGAACCACATCATCTCTGGTTGACTTCATTTCAATCACCAGGTCTGCGATGGCTATTTGTCCTCGCGTCTTGACGATATTGAGAAGCTGGCGTTGTTTGTTGGCCTGCGTGGCCGCGTCTGCTTCCTGTCCACCACGCCATAACAGAAATGCTCCCATTCCCAACTGAGGCAGCACCAGCACCGCAATGCCGATGACCATACCCAATGTGGCTGCCCCGGCCGAGAGACTGCCCTCGCTCCGGTATACGGCCATCAAAGCGGTGATGATGATGCCTACGATGATGCCGCCTGCAATAAGGATAATACCGATTGTTCGTCCCATATAGCCTCCTTATCCGAAGCCGGCGCTGCCGCCGCCCCCGCTAAACCCGCCGCTGAATCCACCGCTGAATCCACCGCCGCCGAAGCTGCTTCCGCTGCTGCTTGGCCGGGTGCTCTTCAGCACGTTATTGGTTGAGGTCAACATTTGCGTGAGGCCGCGGGACATGGATTGCAGGCCCCCACTTAGCCCGCGCGACATTCCCTCTAGAGAGGGAGTTTGAATCGGGCCGCCGCCGCTGCGTTTAGAACGTGTGACACCACGGCCGTGACCATAGCTGTATGGATACGGACCATACCAGGTGGGTACGGGCGTGGTCGGAATGCTGGCAAACTTGCGGATCCAGGAGCGCTCAATGCCGAAGGCGGTCGCGTAAGCAAGATATTTTTCAAATATGTCTGTTGCCTCTTGCAGGTTGCTGTATTTTTCTATATTCCGCAGATAGGTCGCAAAGGCTGTCCAACGCGCGGCCGCTTCTGTTCCTTTCCGGGTCTTGGCTGGCATATGACGGGAGACAATGAGGAAAACGATCCCTGTCACGCCAAGCGCCAGAGACGGACAAATCGCGGTGGCAATGCTGCCGCCAAAAAAGATGGGCACGATGATGACGCTACCAATGGTGCCGGCGAGGATCACGAAGGAAAAGCAGCCATAGCTTTTACGAACCGTTTCCGGGGATCGGCGCACCAGTTCTTCGTTTTCCAGTTCCTGGTAGAGCATTTTGCGCAGCCGGGGAATCTTGTCTGCAAACCGGTAGCGAAGGCTGTTGAGGGACCTTTCTTGTGAGCCTCGAAAGATGTCGGTGAGGAATTGGCGTTCAAACGGCCGCAAATCGTCGTCCGGTTGGTCTGTCCGCGTGAAAGTGTGGTTACCATCCTCATCCGTGATTGTGAGATACCCGCGCCGGGCCAGGTCGACCAAAGTCGAGATGATGTCGCGCATGTCGGCTTTTTCGTCCACCAGCGTGCCGACGACGGCCGGCGGCAGGTCATCTGGTGGTTCCGTCAGATAATCCGGCACGACGATGCCCGTTTCCGGATCGCGGCCGGCCATGTACCAAATAAGCAGCGCAGCCAGAGGTCCGCCTACCAAGATAAGCAACGCAACAGCCAGCAATCCTAACCCGATAACGTCGTTTCGTTGTTCAGCGGCTTGCCAGGCTGGCGTAGAGAATGCCAGAATGCCATGGGGAAACTGGACGCGTATTTCAAATATATTTCCGGGGGTCAGCGTTGTATTGATCTGGTATGTAATGGTGCGGCCGTCATCACTGACGTTGACCAACACCCCGCTGTCTTCGTTACCGTCAATATAAGCAGCAACCAGGTAATTTGTGGTGCCGGTGTACTGCTGCGGCCGTACCCCTTCCGGCAGATGGACGGTGACTTTGCTGCTGACAATGCGGGCCAGCAAATCGGTTGGCGTGGGTTTCCAAAAAAGTTGATCCCCATCGTCGGTAGTTCCAACGCGCACAGCCCCTGACACCGTGTAACGGATGGTGAAGGTGCGCCGGCCAATGGTGGGTTCAAAGTACCACCTCACGACCTCTTCATTTCCATCTCGTTGCACTGTAAAAGTCCCTGGGGCGTTAGAACCGGACTGTTGGTAAATGGTGCTGCCTTCACTGACGCTGAAGTTACTAACTCCGTCATTGTTCCCTGCGCTGCCCACAGGAACCCCGCGGAAGCCAAAGGTGAACGGCGCCCCGGAAAAATTTAACGTTTGGGTTTCGATCACATCCAAATCGCCGTTATCCAACACAGTGATGTCCACATCAAATCGTTCCCAGAAAAAAGTTTTGGTTTGGGCATGAGTTGTTTGTGGACTCAGAGAAAGGAATATGAGCAGGCTAATAAAGAGAAGAAGCCACTGGAATGGGTTGAAACGCTTCATGAACAGCTTGCTCCTTGGATTGGAACCATATCCACTTTAATTATAAGGAATTTTGGCCGGAAACGCAGACGAAGTTCTGCCTGACTTTCGTACTATGCCGGGTTAAGTGTGTCACGGTTTACAATTTAAGAAAGGAAGACCGTGACGCCGCGAGGTTTGGCGGTTTATTCCACTGATTTTTTTTGAGATAAACCGCCAAACACTTATTGTCCCAGCCATGTTTGGACGGTTTTTTCCAACTGGCCCGTATTTTGTAAATTCTCAAGCGTTTGATTGAGTTTCTCCAGCAAAATCTCGTCCCCTATACGTACAGCAAAGGCGTAAGGTTCCACAGTCACCGGTTGGGGGCTGATCCTGAGTCCGGGATGGATCATCAGGTACAGACGGCCGCTGATATGGTCGATCACGGCTGCATCTGCCTGATTATTAGCGACGGCCGCCAGCGCCTCGTCTGCCGTCGGATAAGGCTGGATGGAAAGGTTCCGAACACGACGTGCCCATTGCGTTGCTTCCACATGTCCCTGTGCGCCCAGTTCCACCGCCAATGTGCGGCCGGCGAGATCGCGCATAGTCTCAATATGGGTTGCCGATGCTTGCGTCACCAGGACTTCGCCGGCGTTGAAGTAGCTGTCGCTGTAGGCAAAGTCCCGCGTGCGTTCCGGGAGGACGACCAGTGCGGAAATGAGAACGTCCACCTGGCCGGTTGCCAGGGCATCGTACAGCCCATCATAGCCAAACCAGACGAACTCCGCTTCAAGGCCGAGGTCGGCGGCCACAGCACGTGCCAGATCAACATCCAATCCATGCAGTTCTCCGCCGTCAGCTGATTCAAACGGGGGATAAGTTGGATCCAGACCAATCCGGAGTGTGCCTGATATCTCGATTCGCTGCCAGGTTGCCCCCTCACGCCGGCAGCCGGCCAATAGAAGCCACACGGCCGTTAACAGGACCGCACCGCGCCAAAACCTATTCACTCTCTGCATTGCCTGTGTACTGTTTGATTGCGTCATAGATAGGTTTGGTGATGAACTCCGACGTGACCAGCGTGTAATAATCTCGATAATTCTTGAATGGGGCCGGATAACGAAAGGCCCAGATCGCCATCATCCTGACAAAAGGCCAGTTCTCTTCCGCATATTTGAGCGCATCGATTGTGTAGGCAATGCGCTGGCTTGGTCGCACGGCGGCCGTCCATCGGGGATGATCATTCCAGCCGGATTCGGTAATGTAGATTGGGGTTTCGCTGTCCCCATGAGCGACCATGACCTGGCGCACCAATTCCACCCGGCGAAAATTGAGGATGTCCGGTTCGGGGTCTGCCTCCGGCGGGAATGTCAGCCCGTACGTGTGCACCGCCAGCCCGTCGAAGTAATCGGCCGCGCCGGCTTCATACATACCTGCCAGGTAGTCGAGATCATTCATGGCCCAGGGAGACCCGGCCGGTTCCAATGTCGGAGCCAACGCGCCCGCCAGCACGATCATGTCCGGGTTTGCCTTCTTAACCGCCGGGTAAACCACCCGCAGCAGGTCAACATAATCTTTAGGTGAGGTGACGCGATAGCCCCATTCTGAACTTAGGTTGGGTTCATTGCCGATGATGATGTAATTGACGCGATCGCGGGAACGGCTGGCGAAGGCGGCGGCAAAAGCTGCATATTCGTCATAGCTGTCTGCATCGAGGTAACTGAGAGGCGTATCCGGCGGCCGTGCCCACGCAGGAGTTAGGCCGATGCGGGCAATGACTGTGAGCCCCTGGGCCACCGCATGATCGATGACCAGATCGGGGTGTTCCCAGGCAATACCTCCATCTTCGGCCTGGTAATATGCCCAGGGAAAGAATTCAACCACCCAGGGACTGCCCATTTCCCGCACCAGTTCGAATGTTCGCTGAATCTTCCATTCCTCAACTTCATCAGTCAGGCGCGTATGCGTCCCGACGATGGGGTGAGTTGTGTGCACCGCCCGGGGCGGCCCAGGGAGAATCAACAGCGGGGCTGGTTGGATTAAGGTCAACAAGAAGGTCAGGCACAACAAACGAATGCCTGGTTGATAATCAAGCTGTAAATCGCGCCCAATGAAGGATGTTACTGAGTTGAACACTGGTGCATGTGGTGGATGGTCATGAGTTGTCGCTGGAGTTCAGCATAAGCTGGTAGTAATACTCTGACCAATATCCAAGGTGTTTGTGAATCGCATCAATGCGCTGGCGTGAAGGGGCTGAGCGATCGGGCAGCGGTTCAGGGGGAGTATAACGAGGTACATTCTGCAAGCGGTATAGCAGTTCATGCTCCAATTGAACATTAAGAATCTTGTTTTGAAAATCGTGGATTAACCCGTGAAGGTCTTCCCCTTCCTGAGTCAAATAAGCCTTGGGAAGCAGGTCAATCTGAATCTCCGCCGGGACGCGCGAGGCATGTCGCAGCATCATCTTCCGGGAAATTACCATGTTTGATACCAGATCCGTTCCCCATTCATGCTGGCAGCGTTGTAATTTGTGATCCAGCGGCCGCTCTCTTTCAGATGAAAGCCGGAATTGTTTTTCTGAAGTCACACATAATCCGGAACAGCGGCCCGACAACCGCTTTTCAAGTTGTTTCCACTCTATATTTAGGATTTGAGAGGGGGATAATTTTTCCAGCACCATGATGATGCTGCCTGCCTGGCGATAGGTGGCCAGGACGCCAGGGATGATCAGCCGGGCTGTGGTAGCATTCGCTCGCGGGGTTTGTTCCGTGAGAGAAGCGATTTTTTGCTCCAGGAACTGCTGAATCATGGCGAATTGCTCGATCACAGGCATCTTGTCATCAATCGGGTTTCCCCGCACCCGCCTGGCGAGGCTTCGCAGTTGGGACAAACGCTGCCGGGCGACCTCGGGGTCCAGCAGGCCCGGCGTGAGCGCGGCCGATGCCTGCACCGCTTCAGCAGCCAGCCGGGCGTAGATGTCGCGCGGGTCGGTTGGGGGCAGCCCATCTAAAAGGTCGGGCGCACCGAGCAGTTGTTCTGCATCAAAAGCTAGATGATGGGCCAGAATGGGGTGAATGCGGATATAGCGGTCGAAGGCGCTACGCGGCGCTACCAACGGGGCGCGGCCGAGGACGTCGCCATACTTTTCCCAGATCGGCAGGAAACTGTCCCGAAGTGCGTGAATGCTGGCGCCGTCCTGGATGACAATCAACAGAGTGTGATCGGAGCCTCCTGGTTTGTATTGGTTTTCAACGATGCTTCCAAACAGGAATATCGCTTCCAATTGATCGCCAAGTGCACGGGAGAGGGATTTTACGGTGGCGCTGACAGCATGTTCCATAACGAGATTATACTTGAAAAGCGACCGGGCAAAAGAGGATGCTTTGTTTTCTTGTTCGTGTTGCGAGGATGGTTCGCCATCGACGGCCGTACAGGTATAATCATCCTGCCAATGAACCCATTCCTCGGCGAGGGAAACCATGCATGTGTTTGTGACCGGCGCTACAGGCTTTGCCGGCTCTCATTTAGTTAAGCAGTTGTTGTCTCAAGGGCATCGAATTTTCGCTCTGGTACATCCGGAATCGAGCCACCAGGCGCTGCCGGATGAGTCCGCGGTCGCGTCGATTCCCGGCAATTTGCTGGACCTGGATTCGCTGAAAGCGGCCGTTGCCGAAGCCAGGCCGGAAGTTGTCTACCACCTGGCCGGGCAGGCGTATCCGGCGCGATCGTGGAAAGACCCTGCGCTGACACTGGCGATCAATGCTGGGGGAACGGCGAATTTGCTGCAGGCGGTTGTCGAATTCGGCCGTCCACGGGTGGTGGTGGTGACCAGCGCCGAGATTTATGGTCACATCAAAGCGGAATCGCTGCCCATCACCGAGGATGATGTGCCCCAGCCACGGCATCCATACGGGATCAGTAAGTGGGCGGCGGGCCAGTTGGTGACCGTTTACTGGCAGCGGTATCAACTGCCGGTTGTCGAAGCACGGCCGTTCAATCACGTTGGCCCTAATCAGGCGTTAGGCTTTGTCGTTCCCGACTTTGCCAGCCAGTTGGCCGCTATCAAGCTGGGGCAAAAGGAGCCGTCCCTGTCTGTGGGCAATTTGGATGCGCAGCGCGATTTCACAGATGTGCGGGATGTCGTGCACGCATACCAGGTTCTGGCTGAAAAAGGGCATCCTGGGAAGGAGTATCTCATCTGCTCAGGGCAGCCTGTGTCGGTTTATTACCTGCTCAACACACTGGTTGAATTGGCTGGGGTGTCGGTGGATATTGAATATGACCCGGCGCGGATGCGCCCATCGGATACGCCCTGTTTGTTTGGCAGTTATGCCCGCATCGAAAAGCACACGGGATGGCGGCCGCAGATTCACCTGCGCCAATCACTGGCGGATGCGCTGGATTACTGGTTGGATAAACTTCAAGCTCACTAGCGGAGGCTGTGTGCGGCTTTGAAGGCCATTCATGACATTTTCAGAACTATGGCCGTCTCGAAAGAAAGATTGGACAAGCTATTGGTGGGACGATCGCTGGTCGCGTCGCGCGCTAAAGCGCAGGCGATGATCATGGCGGGGGAAGTGTTGGTTAACGGTCAGCCGGTGGTGAAACCGGGAACGGCCGTCCGCACCGATGTCGAAATCGAGTTAAAGCAGAGAATGCCGTGGGTTAGCCGGGGCGGGTACAAACTGGCGGCCGCATTGGATGCGTTTGGTATTGATGTGAACGGCCGTGTTTGTGCAGATGTGGGCGCTTGCACTGGCGGGTTTACTGACGTGCTGCTGCAAGGTGGGGCGGCGCTCGTGTACGCGATTGACGTGGGGTATGGCCAGTTGGACTGGAAACTACGCCGGGATAGCCGGGTTGTGGTGATGGAACGCACCAATGCGCGTTATCTGACAGCGTTGCCGGAGCCGGTGGCGTTTGCTTGCATTGACGTGTCCTTTATTTCGCTGAAGCTTATCTTACCGGCCGTTCAACAATGGCTGGCCCCCTCAGCGGATATAGTGGCCCTGGTCAAGCCGCAGTTCGAGGCAGGGCGCAAAGAGGTGGGGAAGGGGGGCATTGTGCGTGACGCGGCCGTCCATCGCCGGGTGCTGGTGGAAATTGGTGAATGGGCGCTGGCGCATCAACTGACGCCGGCCGGGTTGTTGCGTTCACCTATTCAGGGCACAGATGGGAATGTGGAGTTTTTGCTCTGGCTCCGCCCGGGGCGTGGGGCCGCCCTTGATTTGACCGCGGCAATTGAGCGCGCGACAAGCGAATAGCGGCGTCAGTTCGCGAGGACTTTATTCACGGTGGTCAGAAGCTTGTCGGCGTCAAACGGCTTGACGAGGATGGTGGCAGTGGTTTTTTCCCCAATGCGTTCAGACACTTCTTTCTCGCCATGTGCTGAGGAGATGATGACTTTCACGGTCGGGTTGAGACGACGCAACTCAGCGAAAACGGCCGCGCCGTCTAATCCTGGTAGGCGAATGTCCATGATAACCAAACCGATTGCCCCCCGTTGGGCCTGATACACCTCCACAGCCTGGCGGCCGCTGGCAACACAAATTGTCTCAAAACCGTCGGCATTGAGAATATCTTGCACGGCTTCCCGTACGAGCGGCTCGTCTTCGACGACCAATACTGTTCCAGTCATCGTACCCTAATGTACGGGGCGTCGTGGCTGGAATTCGTTTTGGTCTGACGGGAAGAATGCTGTGAACGTTGTGCCACGCCCCAGTTTGCTCTCAACCGTAATACCGCCATGGTAGCTGTCAACAATTTCCCTGACGGCCGTCAGGCCCAGCCCGCGGCCGTGCTGTTTGGTGCTAAAGTGGGGGCTAAAGATGCTGTTCAGCGTCGCTTCATCCATACCAGTCCCCGTATCTGCTACGCGCAGGAAGACATACTCTCCCAACAACGGCTGCTTAGAATCTGAGGCGAGATGATCGTGTTCGGTAACGAACCTTTGCTTGCCTGTACGAATAACGACTTTTCCCTTGCGCACCTGAATCGCTTCGGCCGCGTTGATGACGAGATTCATCACGACCTGCTGCAAATGCCCGCGCCGTGCTACAACCTCAGGTAATTGAGGCGCCAAGTTTAATTCGAGATCAATTCCTTTTAAGAAGGCGCAATTGAGCAAACTGACATTGTCCCTCACCAATTCGTTTAAATCTATTGTTTCAACACGCAAAAAATCACCGCGTGCGTGGACTAACAATTGGTGAGTCAGCAATGATGCGTACTCGGCCGCTTTCATTGCCTTTTCGATATAAACTCGTGCTGCGCTGTCAGCAGGCAACTGCCTTAGCGCGAGCGACGACTGTCCCATGATGCTGGTGAGCAGATTGTTGAAGTCGTGGACAATTCCACTAGTGAGCAGTTCTAATTGTTGAGGCCCCTCGCTGTCATGGGAGCGTGATGTGTGCGATTGTGGATCCATGATATCAGCCAACATACGGTACTCTCGCTGGATAGCTTCGAAACAGGAGACATTGTGCCAGCGCTACCTTTCCAACACAGACTGTGCAACTCTGGTAAGCAGAGCCTAAACTGCCAGAAAACTATAACTCTTAACAATAGTATCATAGGAAGCAGAAAAACCACTTTAATTGGCTATAAACGACCTATAAAGTGACTATAAATGGGGGGGTGTTAGTTTAATGAGTTTAAGCGTTTCTGGATGCTAGCTGATAGTTCTTGAACGTGAGGAGTTTCTTCAATCGCGTGCAGGCCTGCACGCGCGACTTCCAAAACCTGGCGACAGGCGGCTTTATCTCCTTTTGCCTCAAACAAATCAGCTAAATTATCGAGAGAATTGGCCCAATTGTAAACATCACCCAGTTTATCACAGGCGGTGATTGCTTTCTCTAACATTTCCTGGGCGGCCTGCCACTCGCCCATTCTGGTGTAGACCA
>JBHHTQ010000070.1:0-17650 GCA_046753445.1 Anaerolineae bacterium
GCGGTCATGGGCATGACGGCAACAGTAATGACAACAGCAATGACAACGGAAACGAGAACGATTCCGGGCACGGCGGCGGTCATGGGCATGACGGCAACAGTAATGACAACAGCAATGACAACGGAAACGAAAACGATTCCGGAGGTAATGATAACAGCAACAGTAACGATAATGGGAACGGCGACGATGCTGCAACAGTGACCATTCGTGTGCAAAACGATTGCGGATCAGCCGTGAGCTACGTGGCTGTTTCTTTGCCTGATGATACGGTTCCTTCAAGCCCATCTGATGGAGAGACAGTTGAATCACCCAACGGTCGTTTCTACCTGGTTGAAAGCCCGACCAACAACCCCTTCTACAGCATCAAGTTTGAAGCACAAGGGGAAGGCATCAAAGATGGGGAGTGGGATACATTCAGCTACATGCTGACCGAATTTGACTCATCAGTTCCCATCCAGGTACAGGTAAAAGCTGGGAACCACATCGAAACGGTGACCCTCAATCCATGGGAATAATGAAAACTGGGCGGTAAGACGAGTAGAAAATCGACAACTTACATCGAACATCTCCAGGAGATAGAACAATGGTCAAACGAGTACAGGTAAGCAGGCTGTGGATGGTGGGGGTTGCCCTCCTCTTAAGTATTGTGATGTTCACCGGCGTTCTTTCCGTGCACGCGCTGCCGTCCAGTCCAGAAACGATAGTCACCGACCCTGTTGACAATGCCGGCCACCCGGACTGCGTCAACCCTTCGCAAGGGTGGACCATGCCACAATCAGACGGTTATAACGGATGGGACATTGATGAAGTTGGCTTTGCTTATGACCGGCCCAATGATGTGCTTTACGTCAGCGTGAGCATGCACAATGGCGTGATTGCCGGTGACGTGGACAACGACGGTAATCCGTCGAATACGGCCGCATGCCTGTCCGGTTCCGGGCTCGATATTGCCAATTTAGGCCCAGTCGGCGTCGGCAATGGGGAAGCGATTGATGTTGTCTTCGATACGGACAGCAACGGTACTTACGAATTCGTTGCCGGGGTTGCTAATGACGCAGTTGTATCTGGATTTGCCGTGGCCAGTTACACTGGGGGCGATCCGACCTTGGGAGGCGCAGGCAGCGGCTTTGGCACGGCCGCCGGTACCGGCAGCGTGACCAATAATCCGACGACCCTTGCTGCTCCGGATTTTGAGTTCACCGTGGATAACTTCTCCGGTTTCTTTACCGGGCTGACTTCCAACGATACGCTGGACTTCTGCATGGTTGCCCGCGCGGGCAGTCAATTAGACGGAGGCACCGGCGAAGAAATCGTGCCGCGCACGTGCATCTCGCTCACGACCGCCAATATGAGCATCGGCAATCTGGTTTGGGACGACCTCGACAACAGCGGCACTGTCAACGGGGGCGAGATTGGCATCTCTGGTGTGACATTGACGCTGTACAACGATACCAACGGCGACGGTGTTTACACGCCAGGCATGGACGTCTCCACCGGCAAGACCGCCACGACCGATGCCAACGGCAATTATTTATTCTCCGGATTATTGCCGGGCGATTATGTCGTGGTCATTGACGCGGCCAATTTCAGTGGGGGCGGCGCCCTGGTCGGCAAGAACAGCAGCACCGGCTCCTCCGACCCTGACAACGATGTGGACAATGATGACAATGGTGCGCCCAACAGCGGCTCGGTCGTAAGCCGGGCCGTCACCCTGTCCTGGAGTACGGAACCGACAACAGATGGGGACAGCGATTGGAATTCAAACCTGACAATGGACTTTGGTTTCACCGGTGCCCCATCGGCCGTAAAGGTGAGTGGCGTAGGCGTCAGCGGCGCAATGAGAATGCCCTTGTGGGCGGCCGTGGGGTTTGTCTTACTTTCCTCGGCGACAGTCATCACAGGAAAGCGGCGTATTCGCAAACAGTCAACCTGATTCTACCAACCAGCCACAACACGAACAGGGGGATGGGGGACACGGTGCAGCCGCGTCCCCCAGTTTGTTTTTTTATGGTTGTAATTTACCCCGTTCCTGCCAGCAGACGCCATACCTGGGCCACCACAAAGGTGACGACAAACCCCATAAACAGGGGCATCAGGGTGGCCACGGCCGTCCATTTCTTGCTGCCCGTTTCTTTATAGATGGTGTAAATCGTGGTACTGCACGGGTTGTGGATGAGAGAAAAGAGCATCAAGTTCACGGCCGTCAGCAGCGTCCACCCCCCAGCATGAAACAACGCCAGCGTGTCCGCCTGCGTTTCCAATTCAAACATCACCCCGGCTCCCTGGCCTGCATTGGCCCCAGTGACCAGCACCGTCAGCATTAAAATCGTGGGGATTACAATCTCATTGGCGGGTATGGCAAAAACATAGGCCAACAAAATCACGCCGTTTAAGCCAATGAGGAGACCAAACGGATTAAGAAAGTTGATGACATACTCAGCAATGCTGACGCCGCCAATAGAGACGTTTGCGCTCAGCCAGATGAGCGCACCTGCTGGTAAGGCAAAGGTGACCGCCCGCCATAACACAATGATGGTGCGGTCGATCATCGACGTGTAAATCGTTTGCCAGATGCGCGGCGGCCGGTAAGGGGGGAGTTCCAGGCTGAAGGTGGAAACTTCCCCTTTAAGCAGGGTGCGGGACAAAGCCCAAGAAGAGACAAAGGTGAGCAAGACACCCAACAAAGCTATGCTCACCACGGATAGGGCAGAAATGAACCCGCCCAAAAACGATGGTACCAGCCCGCCGATGAAAATGGTAGCGATGAGGATTTGCGTGGGCCAACGGCCGTTACACAAGGCGAAGTTATTCGTGATGATCGCAATCAGCCGCTCGCGTGGGCTATCAATCACCCGCGTTGCCACCACCCCGGCGGCGTTGCAGCCAAAGCCCATCATCATGCTCAATGCTTGCTTACCATGCGCTCCTGATTTACGGAAGATGTTATCCAGATTAAAGGCCACGCGCGGCAAATAGCCGAAATCCTCCAGCAGGGTGAACAACGGGAAGAAAATAGCCATCGGCGGAAGCATCACACTGACGACCCAGGCTGTGGCCAGGTACATGCCATCAATCAGGAAGCCGGACAACCACCAGGGCATGTGAATCGCATTGGCTCCCTGTTTCAACAAAGGTTGAACAGTGTCCAATAAAATCACAGACAACCACTTTGACGGGACGTTTGCTCCGGAAATGGTGATCCAGAAGACGATGGTGAACAGCAAGATCATCATGGGGAAGCCCCATTTACGGCTGGTCACAATCTGGTCAATGGTGCGATCCAGGTCGAAGCGCGGCTTTTCGCCGGGACGCGTCACCGCTCGGTCAGCTATGCGCGCCACATTGGTGTAAATGTCTTCCATCAATTTCTCGTGGAAATCTCGGCCGATTTGCCAGCGTAAGTTTTCCGCCGTCCGAAAAATATCCTCAGGCTGGACGGGTTGGGCTATCATGCGGCCACCTCCAATTGTAGTGCGGCCTCCGGCTCAACCGGCGTCAGCGCCATCCGGCTCAAATCCGCCAGTTCTCCAGTGCGGACTGCCTCCGCAATTCGCTGATCTCCATCCAACAGACGCAAGGCCACCCAACGGGCGTTGGGTAGATTGGGGAAAACCGCTTCGATCTGGGTGGTTAGCTGGGCCAATGCCTGTTTAATCTGCGGCGATTCGTTTTTAATGCGGTATGGTTTGCATACCGTCTGGCCGGTAGCCACCTCGCTGGTGGCCCGAAGCAGGTCGTCCAAGCCTTCCCCATGACGAGCGGCCGTGGGTACCACCGGCACACCCAGGTCACGGGCCAGGCGGCGGTCATCCACCTGCAGGCCATGACGCCGTGCTTCATCCATCAGGTTTAGACAGAGGACGGCCCGGTCGGTGATTTCCAGCACTTGCAGGGCCAGGTTCAAGTTCCGTTCCAGGTGAGTGGCGTCTACCACAATCACCGTCACATCCGGCTGCCCAAACAAAATGAAATCGCGGGCGACTTCTTCGTCGAAGCTGGTTGACAGCAAGGAGTAAGTTCCGGGCAGGTCAACCAGTTTATAACGATGGCCGCCATAGCTGAAACCGCCCTCAGCGCGGGTGACGGTTTTGCCCGGCCAGTTGCCGGTATGCTGGCGCATTCCGGTGAGGGCGTTGAAAACGGTGCTTTTACCGGTGTTCGGGTTGCCCGCCAGGGCCACCACGAAATCCCAATTGTCCATGTTGACGCCGAGTTTAAGCAAGTTGCCGGCGTGATGCATAGGGCAAGCTTCACAGGCGACTGCCTGTGGCCTTTGAATGATTAATGGTTGATGGTTTGATTCTTTCTTCATTTTTTCACCTTCTGCCTTCCGCTTTCCGCTTTCTGATTTTGGTTTTCTACTACTAACTTTCGCACGTGAATCAGATTCGCTTGTTCCCGGCGAAGGGCAATAAGCGCGCCGCGTATAATGTAAGCGGTGGGATCACCACCAGGGCTGCGCATTTCGGTCGTAATTATCGTTCCCGGCAATATCCCCAAATCCATAAAACGCCGCCGCTCAGCCCCCCGGCAGGCGTGAGAAATAGCGACCACTTCGGCCGTTCCCCCTGGGTCCAGGCGAGAAAGCTGTTCGCAGCCGGGAGGCAGCGTGGGTTCGACCGGCTCCGGTTGGGGCAGGACAGAGATATTTCTGGCGACAATTGGGGCCAGAAGGTGCTCGTCGCCGTCTGCCCAAAAACGTATTCGTTTGGGCGAAGACTCGACGACGCGCACAGGCATTCCCAGATGCAGCCCCTCGGCCACCAGCTGCGCGTAGACCACCTCCGGCTCATCTTCCAGGTGGACGATGGTGGCAGGAGTGTCAATGGGTAAAGCGGTCAATGGTTGCCCGCCATGCTTGACCAGATCACCAGCGGCCGTGGGAATGGGATCGCCGTGCGGGTCGTGGGTGGGGTGCCCCAGTTGGGCGGCCAATGCGTTGACTTGATCCGGGGAAAGCCGGTGTTCAAACTGCTCCGCCTGCCCGTGCCATTCCATTTCTGCCACGCCCGTTTCTTCAGCCAGGTACCGTTCCCACAACCGGTGAGCGCGGATGATGTGCAGCGCGGCTTCCCGTCCCTGGGGCGTCAGGCGGATTTCTTCTCGTTCCAGGCGGAGCAAGCCGTTGGCCTGCATCCGGGTAAGGAGTTCGGCCGTTTCGTTCAGGTTAATGTGCAGCGCGCCGGCGATGCTTTCCACAGTGGGTCGCCGCCCTTCCATTTCGAATTTGTGGATGTGCTTGAGCGTATCTTCACTGCGGACACGTTCGCTCATTGCCTGGTCGCGTCGCCAGTGAGCCAGCAAGCCGTGTTCCGGCCAGAAAATCGCGGCTGTTACCCCGGCGATGGCGCTTGCGATTAACAAAGCCGTCAATGGATCGGGCATAGGACTTCCTCAATTGTGAATTGATGAATTGTGAATTGTGACCGATTCACAATTCGCTGTTGCTAAAAGCCAATAAGCGCATCCCGTTCAACGATACCAACACAGTACCTCCTTCATGACCAATGACGGCCAGAGGGAGGGGCAGGTTGGCGGTGAAAATGGCGGTGATCATCAGCAGGATCATGAACATGGAAAAGCCGAGATTGGCTGCCAACGTGCGGCGGGTTTTTCGGCTGAGCGCCATGACGTACGGGATGTTTTTCAGGTCATCGCTCATAAGCACGATGTCGGCCGTTTCCAGGGCGACATCTGTACCGGCGGCGCCCATGGCAATGCCGATGGCCGCTGTGGCCATCGCAGGGGCATCGTTCACCCCATCCCCTACCATGGCGACCGGGCCGTACATCTCTCGAATTTCTTTGACCGTATTGACTTTGTGCTCCGGCAGCAGATTCGCATACACATCATCTACGCCTACCTGGGCAGCGATATGGCGCGCCACCTGTTCATTGTCGCCGGTAAGCATAACGACGTGTTCGATGCCGTTGGCCTTCAATTCCCGGACGACTTCTGCTGCTACCGGGCGGACGATATCGGCAAACGCAATGACGCCCAAAACATGCGCCGTCCCTTCGTCCATTTGGGCCACGATCACGCTGGTCTTGCCCTCGCCCTGCAGTCGTTCTATTTCAGAGGCGGCCGCTGCTAGCCCGTCAGCGTGAATGGAAGCGTAATAGCGCCGGTTGCCGATGTGCATCACACGGCCGTTCACAGCAGCCTGAACGCCTGTACCGGTCGCTGCTTGAAAGTTGGTCGCAGTTGGCACATGTAATGCCCGCTCTCCGGCCGCATCGACCACCGCCTGTGCCAGCGGATGTTCCGAACGCCCTTCCACGGCCGCAGCCAGGCGCAGCAGTTCATCGGCCGTCACTTCTGGCCGGGTCGGAATCACATCGGTTACTTTCGGTTCACCAATCGTCAGCGTGCCTGTTTTGTCAAAGGCAACCACCTTAACATTGGCGGCCGCTTCCACGTAGACGCCTCCTTTGAACAGCACGCCCCGGCGCGCCCCGTTGCCGATAGCCGACAAAACCGTTGCCGGTGTGCTGATGACCAGCGCGCAGGGTGAGGCGGCGACCATGATGGTCATGGCCCGGTAGAAAGCAATGTTAAACGCTTCCTGGAACAAAAGCGGCGGGCCGATAATGGCCACGGCCGTCAGTGCGATTACACCCATGGCGTAGTATTGCTCGGCTGCGTCAATGAATCGCTGCGTTTCCGCTTTTTCACTGTGCGCCTCTTCCACCAACTTAATCAACCGGGCAATGGTCGAATCGCTCGCCAATCGGGTGACGCGTATTTCCAGGCTGCCGTTTTTGTTGATTGTGCCGGCAAAGACGCTGTCCCCCGGCTGTTTGCCGATTGGGAGTGACTCTCCTGTGATAGATGACTGGTCTACCGCGCTTTCCCCGGCAACGACTTCTCCATCCAGCGCGATGCGTTCGCCCGGTTTGACGATGATGTGGTCGTCGATCAGAATCCGCTCGATAGGGAGGATAATTTCACCCCTGTCTCTCCTGACCAACGCTTGCTGCGGCCGCAGCTTCATCAGCGATTTGATGGCGTTGCGGGTCCGGTCCAGCGCGTACTCTTGCAGCACATTGGACAGCGAGAAGAGGAAGAGGAGCATGGCTCCCTCGAACGGCTCGCCCACGACGGCCGCTCCGATGGCTGCCAGAATCATGAGCAAGTCAATATCAATGGTGTACGTCCGCAGGGATTGGAATCCGGCCCTCAACCCAAACGCGCCGCCGGCAGCATACGCCACCGCATAAAACACGGCCGTTGGCAGAGCTGCGCCGGCCCTTTCTGCGAAATAGCCGGCCATCATCCCCATGAGTGTCAGGGCGGTAAACACAATCTCCACCTGCTGAGTCGAGAATCGGGAAGCGATTCTGGGTAACCAGGTTTCGGGCTGCGGGGCAGGGGCGGGAACGGCCGTGACCTCGCTCGCCGACGGTTCCACCGGCACGCCAAACTTCTCGACCTGATGGGCGATGTCTTCCGGCGAAATTAAGGCGTGGTCATATGTCACGCTCAACACGCCGCCGAGATAGCTGGCCGTAGCCCGGCGCACACCCGGCAGTCGTTGCAGCCGGTTTTCAAGCTGCAGCGCGCATGACTCACAAGCACGGCCGCCGTGTTTACCCAGGCGCATGGTGCAGGTATCCCACCGCTGGTGCAGCACTGGAGAAATCGCCTGGGCCACGCGAGCAATGTCTTCCTCCGAGATCCGCTCAGACTCATACTCAAAAGTCACTAGTTCTCGACCAGTGTCCACGCTCACGTGCACAATGCCGTCTTCGCCCGCGATGGTTTCATTGATCACCTCTAAACAAGAGAGATCTTCTATGTCATTTTGCTGAAGGCGTTTCCCTTGATGGCTGCCGGACTTGTTACCGTCGGCTTCGTGATTGCCACCCATTATTTAATCTCCATACCCTTTGGCCGAGAGACAGGCCCGGAAGCTGGCTGGCGGTTGCGATACAAGTCCGGGTCCACGATCTCTGCCATTTTTGTTGTGTTCAATTTGTTTCCCAGGAAGACGTTAATCCGCTCAATCTGAGAAAGCGGGTCGGACACGATGTCGCCATACTGAACGTACAATGTGGACATGTTTGGCTGCATATTGATCCAATCGCTGGTGCTTTTCAGGTGCTTCGCATAAAGTTGGGCCAGCATTTCATCATCCATCTTGTCCGCATCTTCCCCTCGATGGATCAGCATTCTGCGTTGGGACGCCAGCACTTCCGGCATTTCTCTCCGCATGAAGATGATGCGGTATTGGTGATCTGGGGGCAGGTGCTTTAGCAGCGCCGAGATCACTTTGACGCTTTTTCCGTATGCGTCTCTGAGCCAGATAGTGTCCCCTTTGTCCAGTCCCTTCACACGCTCAAATTCGTAATAACCCTTTGGGTTGTCAGTATCCGGCCTTCTGACCTCATCGGTGAGAGGCGGAATGCCACCCGCTTCCAGCATCTTCATCATCATAGATGTGCCGGAGCGGGGCAGCCCGGAAACGATGGTGATGACCTGTTCTAGTGTTGGTTTGAAGATTTTCTTGAAGATACCCATATTCAACTCACCCGATTTTCTGTCCGGCAATTGATCGTTTATGCCCGCCGTTTTGTGTATGTCGTGCCGGAAGAATATTGACAAATGACAAAAGAATGCGGCCGCAACCAGGCGTGATCGTAACATATTTGAGCTGGTTCATAAACTGGCCCGGCTGTCCTGGGAGTGCCTCTTCCCCCTCAACCGCATGCCGTTTACGGTGACCAGGAGCGAGACGCCGACGTCGGCGAAAACGGCCAGCCACATGCTGCCCAGGCCGGCCAAAACCAGGGCCAGAAAAGCGAGCTTGACCCCTATGCTCAGGCCTATATTGACGCGGATGGTGCGCATTGTCGCCCGGCTCAACCGCAGCGCAAACGGCAATCGGCGCAAATCGTCGCCCATGAGCACAATGTCGGCCGTTTCCATTGCCTGGGCCGTATTCCCGATGGCGATGCCCACGTTTGCTGTTGCCAGCGCCGGCGCATCGTTGATGCCGTCTCCCACCATCGCCACGACCCCGTATTGATCGCGGAGTTGAGAGATGGCTGTCACTTTATCCTGCGGCAGACAGTTGGCCTGCACGGCGGTGACACCCACTTCTTGCCCGATCTTGTTGGCGGTGGTTTCGTTGTCGCCAGTGAGCATGACCAGCGGGGAAATGCCCAGCTGTTTCAACTCGGCCACGGCCGTCTTGCTGGAACTACGGAGTGTGTCAGCTACCACGATGTATCCCGCGTATGCTGCGCCGTCTCGGACGAGCATGGTGGTATATCCCTCAGCGTCAGCCTGACCCACTAGCGCGCAGTGGTCATCGTGGGGGACATTGGTGTCAAAGTAAGCGTGGCTGCCAATGGTGACCCGGCGGCCGTTGACCTCCCCCGTTACCCCGTTGCCCGTTATCGTTTGTACATCAGATGCTGCGGGATAACGGCCGCGCAAGCCGCGCTGCATTGACTCATTCAGTACCGCCTGCGCCAGAGGATGCGCACTGCGCTGTTCCACCGCACTGCTCAACGCCAGCAAATCATCGCAGCAGTTGCACCCTTCTTCGCTGACGCAGTTCACCGACCGGTAACGCACCACTGTCGGCCGTCCTTCTGTGAGCGTGCCGGTCTTATCGAAGGCCATTGCCCTGACCCGGCTCAACGTTTCCAGAGTCGCCCCGCCTTTGAACAACACCCCGCTGCGCGCCCCATTGCTGATAGCGCTAATGATGCTGACGGGCGTACTGATGACCAGAGCGCAGGGGCAGGCGACGACCAGCAGCGCCAGCGCGCGATAGAGCCAACCTGAGTTACCGGCCGTTTCCCAGAACGGTTGGTTGAAGAGAAGCGGCGGCACGGCCGCAACCAGGATGGCTAGCACGACGACGGCCGGAGTGTAAACCTTGGCAAATTGATCCACGAACCGCTGCGCCGGGGCGCGCCGTTCCTGAGCCTCAGCGACCATTCTGATGAGGCGGCTGATGGTATTATCGGCAGCCAGGTGTGTGACCTCAATTTCCAGCGCACCTCGCCCGTTGATGCTTCCGGCGAAGACCATATCATCCGGTGCTTTCTCAATCAGGCGGCTTTCGCCGGTGATGGGCGCCTGGTTAACAGCTGAGTGGCCGGAGAGAATCCGGCCGTCCATTGGGATACGCCCTCCTGGTTTGACCACAACTATCTCGCCCACGCGCAGATCGTTCACCAGTACAAGCTGCTCTTGCGGGCCGTCCGGCGACGGCCGCAACACAATCGCCTCATTCGGAGCCACAGCCATCAAACTGCGAATGGACGCCCGCGCCCTGGCCCCGGCGAATCCTTCCAGCGCTTCACCGAAGGAGAACAGCACCATAACCAGGCCGGCTTCACTGTATGCGCCGATGACGGCCGCGCCGATGGCGGCGATGCTCATCAATACGTTGATGTTGATTTCATGGTTGATTTGGATGGCCCGCCACGCGCTGTGGGCGATGGGATACCCGGCTACCACCATGGCGGCGACTGATGATGCATCCAGCCAGATGCTTGCCATCCCCAATGTGGGCAGCAGTTCATTGAATAATAAGCCCGGCAGCACGAGCAGCGCACCGAGTAAGGCCAGTCGGGTGTCTTGTCGCTGCCACATGAATGGCAAAAATGCGGCCGTTGGTGGGTGGATGATTGGCGGCCGCTCGCTGGGGGTGGATGATTGGATGACGTCATATCCCAATTCGCGGATGCGGGCCACAATCGCATCCGGGTGGGCGCTGCCTTTCACGCGTAAAATCTCTGTGCCGAAGTTAACTGAGCATAGCTCGACCTGATCTAGCTTGCTCACCCCTCTTTCGATTGTTTGGGCGCAGGTGGCACAGTCAAGACCGGCGAGGTGAAAGGTGTGTTCTTTGCTTTCAGGCGGCATTCAGATAACTCCGATCGTGAATGGTGGACGGATTGGGTGGCTCATCATGCGGTTTCAAGCAGCTCCACAAATATCTGGCTTGTTACCTTTGGCCCAACGACAACCGGGTCTGGCCGCCCATCTATGCGGAGATGCAGGTTGTGGTCAAATGAGATGAAATCCACGGCCGTGACACAGGTTGCTATTCGTAGCCCTTGCTGGTCAAGATACCGGAGCAGGTCGTCGTCTTCATCACGGACGCGCCGGATGATTGCCTGCTGGCCGGGGCGAAGTTCACTCAGCGGGAAGGCGGCCGTGGGCGTCATTTCCAGGTCATAGTTGGGGATGGGATGGCCGTGCGGGTCAACCAGGGGGTGGCCCAGATATTCCGCGATGCGCCTTTCCATCTCCTCCGAAATGACATGTTCCAGCCGCTCTGCCTCGTCGTGCACCTCATCCCACGAATAGTCCAGCGTCTTTTGCAAGAACAGCTCCAACAACCGGTGGTGGCGCACAATTTCCAAAGCTGCCTTCTCGCCGGCGGCCGTCAGCGTCACCCCGCGATGTTTTTTGTACTCCAGCAGGGGGGGGGCAGCCTGGGCCATTTTCTGCAACATGCCGGTAACTGACGCCGGCGTAACGTCCAGCTGTTCGGCAATTTGCGTGGTGGTAGCGCGGCCGTGTCTGGCGATCAACTTGTAGATAATCTTCAGGTAATCTTCTGTGGCCTGCGAATGAGCCGATACCATGGCATTACCTTAATCCGTCTTCTCTTAAAATTATAATTTAGGTTAGCCTAAATTATAGAAGCGGAGGGCTAAATGTCAAGTATTGCCCCTTACTGAAGCACCCGTTAAGATACGTCGAGAGAACACAGCATCGCCCATATCCAACCAAGGAGTGTGACACACATGGACAACCGAATCGCTTTTCGTGCTGCGGCCGCTGCGGCCGTCATCGCCCTTTCCAGTGTGTTGGTCATGGCATTTGGCATACCCATC
Source organism: Anaerolineae bacterium (assembly GCA_046753445.1). Lineage (GTDB taxonomy): Bacteria > Chloroflexota > Anaerolineae > Promineifilales > Promineifilaceae > JAHEEY01. Next base: position 11,865 of record JBHHTQ010000070.1, read on the forward strand.
CCGGAAGCAGGGATTGATTTACAGCCCAGCGTCTCCTTTGGCCCGGTGTCGCAGTTTGTGTATCCGACCAATACCTATCCTGAGCTGGCGCTGCGCCTGTTTACGGCCGATTCCTTTTTCATCCTCGGCTATCTGATGGTCTTCGCCGGGTTATACATGGTGACGCGGGCACAGGTGCAAATCTTTGCTGTGCTGGGATTAGGCGCGGGTATGCTGACTGCTTTGTTCGACGCCCTCGAAAATGCCTTTTTCATCACCTATGCCTCGCTGGCAGCCAACGGCGTGCCCCTGGCCGATCCTGCCCTGCCATTGATTTACATCGTTGCCAACCTGAAATGGATGAGTGCATTTGTGACCCTGTTGGCGTTTGGGTTAGTGTGGCCGCGGGACGGCTGGCGGGGGCGGGGGATTTCGGCGATCATGTTGCTGTTTGCGTTCACCGGCGTGCTGGGCGTCCTTGAACCCGCGTGGGTGCCGGTGCGTGGTTTGTTCTTCCTGGTGGGAATGCCCTTGTTTGCCTGGGATTTCTGGCAGCGATCCCGGTCGTAAGGGCAAAGTTGCGCCGACGGCTCAAGCCGGTAAAATGAACAAACGCCAAAGCGTGCCCCGAATTCAGTGGCGCGGGCAATGTTTAGTCGGTTTGTTCAAATCGTCATCCCAGCCCTCATCCATGCCCCATGCCCCATGTACCGGCCGCCATAAGGCCGTTGAAGGAGAAAGCGAATGAGCCACGGCATGCACCCGTTGCATTGCATCATCCCTCCTTACATGCTCCAGGAAATTGCACAACGGGGAACCCCGGCCCAGCGGGTTGTGGCGTTGGCAAACCTGACCCTTTCCGCGGAAGTGCGCGGGTATCGGCTGGCGCTGGCATCCGTTGAGGGGTTCCGGCCAAAACCACTGGTGGCCCAGAAGGAGCGCGTTGTCTACGATGCTGGAAATGGGACCTCGCTGCCTGGCCGGAAGGCGCGCGGCGAAGCAGACCCGGCCACCGGCGACGCGGCCGTGGATGAAGCGTTTGACGGCTCTGGGGCTACGTATGATCTGTTTCACGACGTGTACGGCCGCCGCTCTATTGACAATCAGGGGTTGCGGCTGGACTCTACCGTCCATTTCCAAAAAGGGTACGACAACGCTTTTTGGAACGGCCGGCAGATGGTGTACGGTGACGGTGATGAAGACCTGCCTGAACCAGAACGGCTCTTCAACCGCTTTACCATTGCCATTGACATTATCGGGCATGAACTGACCCATGGCGTGACTCAATTCGAGGCCAACCTCGTTTACCGGAACCAGCCGGGGGCGTTGAACGAATCCATCTCAGACGTGTTCGGTTCCCTGGTCAAACAGCATAGTCTGGGACAAACGGCGAGAGAAGCTGACTGGATCATTGGAGCGGGGTTGTTTACCGTCAACGTGAACGGCCAGGGCATTCGCTCGATGAAAGCACCCGGAACGGCTTATGATGATCCTGTCCTGGGCCGCGATCCTCAGCCGGCCCACATGCGCGACTTCAAGGATGTCTCGTATGATAATGGGGGCGTCCACATCAATTCCGGCATCCCCAATCATGCATTTTATGTCACGTCATTTGAGTTAGACGGGTTTGCCTGGGAAAAATCCGGGCGAATATGGTATACTGCGTTGACCGACTACCTGAATTCCACGTCTGATTTCCAGGATGCGGCAAACAAAACTTATACGATCGCCGGCCAACTTTTTGGTTCCGGCAGCCTCGAACAACAGGCGGTACGTAACGGCTGGGCTGAGGTGGGGATTACGGCGCAGATTGATGACACGCCCCCGCCGCCGCCTGAACCACAGGGGTGTTGGCCTGCTGTAAAGGCAATGTTAGGGTTTTGATGGTTGAGGTACGCGGATTCGTACGGGGAGGGGCAGATGCGAATCCACTTTGAGCGCAGCGGTGGGTTTACGGGGATGAGGGTGTCTGGCACGATTAATACTGAGTCGCTGCCGGCGCAGGAGGCCCGTATCCTGCATGAGATGATTGAGACGGCCGATTTTTTTGAGTTACCGGAGCAGTCTGAACGGCTATCTGCTGCGCCGGATGCATTTCAATATAGGCTTGTTGTGGAAGATGGGGGCCGGCGTCACGTCATAGAGACGACGGACGCGGCCGCACCTGATACACTGCGGCCGTTACTGCGGAAGCTGACCATGCTTGCTCGCTCTCAAGGATGAAAAATGGTTTACAGAGTTCGCAAGGGTTGGCTGTAAACTTTGTGAGAATGCGTTAATTGGCACCGGTATTTTGGCGCAGTTTTCACGGTGTTTGCCGGAAATCAGTGTATCATATGCGGTGGTGTTGGGAGATTCTACATTGATCCAGACAATTCTTATTGTTGACGACGAAGCGATGTCGCGGAATTTGGTGCGCCTGATGCTGGAAAACGAAAAATTCCAGTTCTTTGAGGCCAGCGATGGCGCCGAGGCATTGGAAGTGGCTGAACGTGAACGGCCCGACCTGATTCTCCTGGACATGTTGCTGCCGCGGATGGGGGGGCTTGCCTTGTGCGAGCAGTTACAGGCCAGGAAAGAAACGGCCGATATTCCGGTGATCGTATTAAGCGCCGCGGCTCAACACAACATGGTAGAACAAAGCAAGAACATGGGCGTATCCTGGTATCTCACCAAGCCGGTTACACGCAGTGCGCTTGTTCAGGCGGTTCATGATGTGCTGCGAGAGCAGCAGTTGTCATCAGCGCGTATTTCCACCGATTCGCTCGTCAGTTAACTTTTAACGTCTAAAAAGAGCAAAGTGTGGCCAGCGGTTGTGCAACATTGGCAGCGTAACCGCTGCATCAACTGGTCACATTGGGCGGCAGCGAAGCATTTTTGAGGCATTCTTTCGCGGCCATTAACTGCTGATGGAGTGCATCTGGGGCGGTGCCTCCGGTTACGGCTCGATGGGACAAAGCGGCCGGGACTGTGAGCGCTTCAGCAATATCGGCGTCAAAATGCTCGCTGACGGCCTGCCATTCGGCGAGGGGTAATTCCGTCAACGAGACCCCTTTATCCTCCGCCAGCTTCACCACTGCCCCTACCAGCCCATGTGCCTGACGAAACGGCACACCCCGCTTCACCAGATAATCCGCCACGTCCGTTGCTAACAAACCCGGCTCTAACTGCGCCTTCATTCGCTCCGGCCGTATCATCAGGGTATGAATCAGCCCGGCCATGACCGGCACGACCAGCGATAATGTGTCAAAGGCGTCAAAAAGCGGCTCCTTGTCTTCCTGTAAGTCTTTGTCATAAGTAGACGGCAACCCCTTCAGCGTGGTCAGCAAACCGACGAGACGGCCGATGAGACGGCCGCTCTTTCCCCGCGTCAATTCCAGCGTATCCGGATTTTTCTTTTGCGGCATCAGGCTGGAGCCGGTGCTGTACCCGTCGTCTACCCGCACGAAACCGAATTCACTGCTGCTGAAGAGGATAAGCTGTTCCGACAACCGGCTCAGGTGCACCCCCAGCAAGGCGGCCGCATACAAGAAATCAGCGGCAAAATCCCGATCAGAAACCGCGTCCAGGCTGTTTTGCGAGACGGCGGTGAAACCCAATGCGTCAGCCAGCGCCTGCCGGTCTACCGGGAAGGCGGTACCCGCCAATGCGCCGGAGCCAAGCGGCAGGATGCTGGCCCGCGCCCGCGCCTGGTCGAATCGCTGCCGGTCCCGCGCCAGCGGCCAGAAATGGGACAAAGCCCAATGCCCCCAGGTAATCGGTTGGGCGTGCTGCAAATGGGTATACCCTGGCATGGGCAGGTTCAGATACGCTTCTGCGCTGTCTGCCAGCGCCTGTTGCAGCTCTGCCAGCCACGCCTGCACCTGGTCACAGGCGCGCATCACCCACAACCGAAAGTCGGTGGCCACCTGGTCGTTGCGGCTGCGGCCGGTGTGCAGCTTGCCCCCGACCGCGCCCACGATTTCAGTGAGCCGCCGCTCAACGGCCGTGTGAATATCTTCGTCCTCCGGGGCAAAGGAGAACGCGCCCTCAGCGAACTCCGCCCGCAATTGCTCCAACCCGGCGATGATCTTCCCCGCTTCCGCCTGGGTCAATACGCCGGCTCCTACCAGCCCCTGCGCCCAGGCGATGCTGCCGGTGATGTCTTCATCATACAGCCGCGCATCAAAACCGATGCTGGCGTTGAACTGATGGACAAGAGAATCCGTTTTTTTGGCGAAACGGCCGCCCCATAGTTTGCTCATGATTGTACCTTAGGTCCGTATTCCGTGTTCCGTGCACCGTATTCCGTGTTCCGTGAACCGTGAGCCGTGTTCCGTATTTCGATTCACGGTTTACGGACAACGGACAACGGCTCACGTTCGGTAATCGGCGTTGATGCTCACGTATTCGTGTGACAGGTCACTTGTCCACATGACGTCCGAGGCTGCGCCTGCACCGAGGTCGAGCCGAACCTTGAATTCCGGTTGGGCGAAAATGCGGGCGGCATCCGCTTCCTGATAAGGGGTCGGCGTGCCCTGGGCGACAAGTTGCAGTTCGTCGGCCGTTTCCACGCCAATCCACAACGCAACCTGGTATTGGTCAAAGGTGACCCCGGCCCGGCCGGCCGCTCCCAGGATGCGACCCCAGTTGGCGTCACTGCCGGCAAAAGCGGTCTTGACCAGCGGGGAAGTGGCGATGGTGGAGGCGATGGCATGGGCGTCGTCGGCGGAGGCTGCGCCTGTGACCTGAATCTCCACAAACTTGGTGGCGCCTTCCCCGTCGCGAACGAGCATCTGTGCCAGCTCGGTGCAGATGGCGGTGAGGGCCTGCCCCAATATGGACACGCTTTCATGGTCGGCCGCTTCCACGCCACTGGCCCCGTTGGCCAACAACAGAACGGTGTCGTTGGTGCTGGTGTCACCATCAATGGAGATGCGGTTGAAGCTGGCGTTCACGGCCGTGCGCAGCAGCCCATCCAACACATCCGGCGCCACTATTGCGTCCGTCGTCAGCACCCCCAGCATCGTCGCCATGTTCGGGTGGATCATCCCCGATCCTTTGGCCATCCCACCAATCGTCACAACCCCGCCGGGCAGTGCTACCCGTACTGCCAGATGCTTGGCGTAAGTGTCCGTGGTCATGATGGCCCGCGCGGCGGCCGCACCCCCGTCCGGTGAAAGCTGGGCGGCGGCCGTTTCGATCCCGGCCCGTATCTTCTCCATCGGCAGTTGCATACCGATGACGCCGGTGGACAGGATGAGCAGTTGCTCCGGCCGGCAGCCCAGGCATTTTGCCGCGATCTGCTGCGTGGCGCGGGCGTTTTCCAGCCCCGGTTTCCCGGTGCAGGCATTGGCATTGCCGGCATTGGCGACGATAGCGCGGATATGACGGTTGCCGGCCTGCAGCGTTTCCCGGTCTACGATCACCGGCGCGGCCACGACCTGGCTCTGCGTGAACACAGCGGCCGTCGCACAGTCCCGTTCGCTTACAATCAGGGCCAGGTCCGGCCGGTCACGATACTTGATATTTGCCGCGGCCGCGGCCGCCTGGAACCCCGCCGGAGTGGTGACGCTGCCGTCAGCAATCATTATCATCATGCCCACCTCTCACGTTTGGCTCTATCAATCCATTCATCAGTCAGGGGGAAGCGCACCTGAACGTTCGTTGGTAGTTCCCAATATTCTGCCCGCAACGCCATTTCGATCAGATGAATTACCTCTTCGGGTATGGTACAGTTGTTTTTTGCCGCACGTTCTTGCAGCTTTTGATACAATTCCAGAGGGAAATCCTTAATAAGCAATTCCGGCATGATTTGTCCCCACTGC
>JBHHTQ010000071.1:0-16923 GCA_046753445.1 Anaerolineae bacterium
GCGGTTTGAAATGTAACCGTCTCTTGAGTGACAAGCGCGTTGACAAACATGCCCAAGAGTTAAGGCACAAGTGGTATTCCAAAGTATGCGTTACTACTACGGACGGGGATAAATCTATCTATTTTGTGCGACGGCGTGACGGCCGTTTAGCTGATGTACCCTATGATGTCCGTGTTTACTTTTCCAAAAGGCACCCGAGGGCGAAAACCCTCTCGTACTTCATGAGTACGGATCTGAGCAGCTCGACCAAAGCGGTCTTGCAAGGATACTCTTGGCGGTGGTCATGCGAAGTTGTCAACTTCTACACAAAAACGCAGCTTGGATTAGCTGATTTTCGTGTACGTTCCTACGAGGCGGTGGACAGGTATATGGTCGTCGTTCATCTGGCTTGGGCTTATGTGGAACAACGGTTTGCTCGGGAACGTTCGAGCCGAATCCAGACTTACGGCGACACGATCCGGCAGCATCGAGATGAACATGCGGTTGACTGGCTAACCGGAGCAGTGGAAATGGCAATTGAAACGGGAGACGTTCACCTCGTATTGCGACATTTCCTTTGTATGGGATAGCCGGCCCGCATAAACTTGATTCGCTGCCACCTTGTGCGCTGCTGGGGTTCAAAATACGCTCTTTGAAGCCAGGTATTTTGCGCAAGCCTTTTGATAGATTACAGAGCGTCTATTTTTTTGTTCATGCCCGATTTTCGCCAATGTCGAGTAATTAAGTGTTTGGCAGTTTATCTCATCAGTAAAATTAGCGGAATAAACCGCCAAACCCTCGACAGGTCAAATTTACTGTCGGCAAGAGCACCTGTTTATTCTTGCAAGAGACGATTGATCCGATCTGCCAGTACTGCTTCATTTAGGATGCCTACAAAAACCTCGCGTACCACGCCCTTTTTATCAATAAATACAGTGGTCGGCAGGTTATGAACGCCGTACAGGTCGCTGACCGTGCTCTCTTCGTCCACAAGCAAGGGGTAGGTGAGGCCGAAACTAACGCCAAACTCAGTGACCGTTTGTGCGCTTTCTCCCTGGTTCACACCCAGGAAAGCGATCCGGTCGCCGTATTTCAGGCTGGCGGTTTGAAAGTTGGGGGTTTCAATACGACAGGGGCCGCACCAGCTTGCCCAGTAGTTGAGCACAACAGGACGGCCGCTATCGCCGTTGCGATCCACATACCTGCTCAAAGAATAAACTTCTCCCTGTGGGGTCGCCAGCATGAAGTCAGGAGCGAGATGCCCCACATTGGGGGCTTCTGTCAGCAGGACGTCGGCATTTTGCATGACCGGCTCACGCGAATACACAATCCATGTGCCGCCCAACAAAGCCAGCATCACCAATAAAGCCGTTTGCTCAAGTCGCGAAAATTTCATACCCATGATTGTACCATTGAATATTTCCAGTGGGGCGTAAGGAGGTTCACTGTTAATGGGCGAATCATGTTCTTTTACGCCTCAAAGTGATTGGAGCCGCTACCTGTTTGTGTTGCCTTGTCCGGTGACGGTTAGAGGGATTGCGTCGCTGATCGTCACCGGAGCCGGCTGCGTCTGGACGTGCCCGCTCAGGTCATAAACCATTGCTCCGTCAATAGTGACCGGCACCATTTCACCGATGGGCAGCTCCCCAGGGATGATGACCAGACCGTCAATTTCCGGCGCATCGCGGTAGGAGCGGCCGATGCTCACGCCGTCTCCCTGTCCTTCAACCAGCACCGGCAGGGTACGACCCACCTGGGCCTGGTTCCTGGCCAGCGAGATGTCTTGTTGAAGCGTCATCAGCTCCTGCTTTCGCGCCTGTTTGACTGCTTCCGGCACCTGCCAGGAAACGGCCGCTGACGGCGTCGAGGCCTCGTACGAGTAGGTGAACACGCCCACACGGTCGAATTTCAAGTCATGAACGAACTGCTTCAATCCCTCAAATTCTTCGGCTGTTTCCCCGGGATAGCCCACAATAAAGGTGGTGCGAATGGCGATGTCGGGCATTGCTGTGCGTAGTTTCTCCACCGTGCCGTACACCCAATCAATGTTTGCCGGGCGGCGCATCCGCTTCAGCGTTTCCCGGTGGCCATGCTGGAGTGGGATGTCGAGGTAGTGGACGATTTGGGGCAGGGTGGCCATCGTTTCAATTAGTTCATCAGTCACGTAGCCCGGATACGCGTACATCAGCCGAATCCAGGGAATGTCGGGTGCGGCCTGGCAGATTTGGCGCAGCAAACGACTCAGCCCGTTTTTCATGCCCAGGTCGTGCCCGTAATCGGTACTGTCCTGAGAGATGATGATTAGTTCTTGAATCCCGGCCTCTTGCAGCCGTCGGGTCTCGGCTACAATGGCGTCCGGCGGCCGGCTCACCAGCGTTCCCTTAATCTGGGGGATAGCGCAGAAGGCGCACGGGCGGCGGCACCCGTCCGCGATCTTGAGATAAGCGCTGCGTCCCTGCACGGCCGTGCGAAATACCCCCTGCTCATCTTTGCCCACCGTCTGGGCCTCATCCGGCAGATGGTAGAGCGGCTCAGGGTGCTTGCGCTGCCGCAGCTTGCGAATGAAGGGAACGATGTCCATCCACCGTCGGGTGCCGATGACGCCATCTATACCGGGCACCCACTTGACCACTTCATCCCCATACCGCTGGGCCATACAGCCGGCAGCGATAAGGAGCTGGTCGGGGTGCTTGGCGGCCGCCAGTTCTTGTAAGGCGCGAATTGATTCTTGCCGGGCGGACTCGATAAAGCCGCAGGTGTTCACGATGATCACACCGGCCTCATCGGGCGCCTGGCGGCCGCGAAACCCTGCCCAGTGCAGCAAGCTGGCCATGCTCTCCGAATCAACCGTGTTCTTGCTGCATCCCAGACTAAGCAGGAAAAACTGCTTGTTTTGATTGGCTTTACTCATGGGGTGGGGGAGAAGTCGGCCGCTACCTGGTTGTGAGCCACACTTCCTCTCTGTCTTCGCCGCGTCCCCCCAGGCGGCCAAGCTGGATATCGTTGACGGTAGCGACAATGCCGATGGCGTTGCCGGTGACGACTTTCGCTTCTTCTTCCGCTTCCCATTCGTATGGGGGGTCCCCTTTCTTGGCGATGCCAGTGAATACGACATCCCCATCAATGGTAACTTCCATCCAGGTGCGCTCGGTGATTTCTAGTTTGAGCCGGATCGTTTCCATGGTGGCGGGAAGCTGCGGCCGTGTTGGGGAAGGCGTCGGCAGGAGTTCGCCCGGAATATTGCGGCTGGTAGACGTGATCGGCTGGCTGGCGGCGAGGGTGGATTGCGGGGCCGGTTCTAATGCCGTGTCAACCGTGCCGATGTTGCTGGTAAGGTCTTGCACCGCCTCCGTGATCCCTTGTTTGAGCGCTTCTGTGTCATCGCTGTTACCGGAGAACAAGGGAACAAACCGGTTGATGACCAGCCCCAAGGCAATTACCAGGGCAACGATGATGACCAGCCTCACCACGGATTCGGAACTGCGCCCGCGGCCGTCATACACGTCGAGATTCACCGGGTCGAAGAAAGTGTGCCCTGCCGGCAACGGGACCGTCGCTTCCTCCGTAGACTCAAGTACGGTAGCTGATGCGACGGCGGTGACCTGCTGCTCGAATGTGTGTTGGAACCGGTTTATCAGGGGTTGGGGATCGAGGTCCAGGAAGCGGGCATAGTTGCGCAAGAAGCCGCGCACGTGCGCCGGGGTGGGGAGCTTGGCGTAGTTGCCGCTTTCCAGCGCTTCCAGGAACTTGACCCGGATGCGCGTTTGCTTCTCGACCTCCGCAAGTGTGAGACCTCTATTTTCCCTGGCTTCCCGCAGGATGTGGCCGAGTTCGTTCATGAGAAGGGATCGGGAGGGCAGGCCGCCTTAACGGACGCCGTGCCCTGTTCCCGATGGGGGGTTACTCAGCCGCTGCGGTTGATTCAACCGGTTCAACATCTTCCTCGGCCGCTTCCTCTTCTGGTTTGGCTTCGGTTTCTGCTGCGGCTTCCTCATCCACAGATTCAGCGGCTTGTGGGATCGGTCCGCCGTCCTCCGGCTGAATGACGACGGTCACGTGCGGCTGGAATTCTCCGCTGAGGCGGACAACGACCTGATGTTCGCCCAGCTGCCGCAGTGGTTCCGTCCCCACCTTTCGCCGGTCAATCTCGGTGCCCAGAGTTTCATTCAACGCATCAGCGATTTGTGCGGTGGTTACAGACCCGTACAGTTTGCCGGTATCACCGGCTCTGGCGGTGAAGGTGAGCTGAACTTCTTCGATTCTGGCGGCGAGCGCTTCATGTTCTGCCCGTAATTCCGCCCGGCGCGCTTCGGCGCGCTTGCGCCAGGCAACCGCCTGTTTCATCACGCTTGGATTGGCTTTTACAGCCAGCCCTTGGGGGAGCAGGTAATTACGGCCGAATCCTGGGGCGACTTCATGTACCTCGCCCGCATAGCCTAGATTGTCAACGTCTACTTTTAACAGCACTTTCATAGCTGCACTTACACTCCATCTTTTGTAATTTGGCAGCTTGAGATGTTATCAGAGGGGCGGGAAATTGACAAACTCAGCCCCAAATCAGGCAGAGCTTTCTGCTGAATACACGTCATCCATCGCCAGCAGCACATCGCTCAACTCAGTGACTTCATCCGTAATATCCTGGCGTAATCGCCGCGCACGGCCGCTGTCAATGTCTTTGGCGTCAATCAGCATCGTCTGAGAATAGATCGTGCCCAGGTTGATCAGGGAGTTCTCTAGCTGCAATTCTGCCCGCTCAATGGTGCTGTTCAGCGTTTCCAGCGTGTGCAATTGACGCTGCGTGCCGTCGATGGTGCGCTGAATTTGCTGCTTTACTTTTTCGTCCGTCTCGGCCGCTAGCTTCTGCTGCAATTCCTGAAGCCGTTTCTCCGCCCGTGCTCTATCCCGCATCAAAATGCGCTTTTCCTGGCGGTAGCGGTCAATTCTTTGAGCCAGATCGTAGATATTCTCCAGCCACTCATCAATCTGACTGGCTGTTTCGGTCAATTCATCTTTGAGGAGAGTGTTGCGCCGCTCACGGATGGATTTCTCGATGCGGCTGCGATAATCAAGCGCCTGGTTGAATTGCTGCTGTAATTTCTTGTCGCGTAGCCGCTCCGGACGGAACTCATGGCGCAGTAAATCGGCAACGACCTTACGGCCGAATTCCGGGTCTGTGAGGCTGCTGTAGACCAACGCCGCTTCGGCAACGACGCCGCCCAAAAGCCATAGCCCGGCGGTGTTCAAGACGGGCAGGATGTCCAGGCTGCTGGCGGCCGCCAGCAACAAGGCCAATGAGATGACCACCGCGCTTTCCCAACGGAAGAATGCCTCGCGGAGGATGGCTCGTTGGACCCGTTTCTCCAATGATTCGCGTGCTTTATTTGCCATGACTGATTCGTGTGCCTGCGTTTTCCTGTGTTTGCTTGGCCTGCTTCACCATGTTCACGATTTGCTCGATTTCCGCCTGCATTTCAGGACTGGCCGGCAGCCGCCGGGCAGATTCCAGGACGTTCAAGCTGCGATCGTAAAATCCGAGATGTGCATATCCCTGGGCCAGATGCCGCTGGTAGATGGGTTGGTTTGGGTCTTTCGCCGCTGCCCGCTGCCAATGTAACACGGCCGACGCCCACAACCCGGCGTGAGCCAGCCTTCTGGCGACAACGTGATAATCGCTCCCTTCCCGCAGCCCCTTTGTCACGGCCGCAAGCTGCCTCGTCGTGACTTTTTCGAAATCAGGGCCAGCCTTGAAAATGCCGAAATACATTGCCAGCACGGCCGCTCCCATTTGAAAGAACTGTAAAAACCCACCCAGGCCGCTCATGGCTGCGTGCACAATCTTGCCGATGGCCGGGTCCAGGTTGTCCATTCCCAATGTACTGCTGTCCGCGGGCAACAACCATGCGAAGACGCCCACCAGCAATATCAGAGACAGGAGCAGAATGGCGCTGGTATAAGCCCAGCCCCGGCGAAAATAAACGCCGAATGCGACCACAAACATGGCCACCATCATAGATGCCGGCCAGAAAGTGGCAGCAAGATGATGCGAGATGATGATGTTGTACAACAACTGGATCAGGAAAATCTGTCCTAAGCCCAGCAGGAGTACCCAGAAGATGTAGGTGTCCACAGTCGGCCTTGGATAGCGATAATGTTCTGCGGCCAGACGTCTGCGGCAGCCGGGACATCGATCATCTTCGGGCCTGACCTCATGGGCGCAAAAGGCGCAAATATCAACTTCGCTGGCCCACACGTCATGAAAAGAGGAGCCGGACACATAGACGACATCAGGTTTCTTTTTGGAAATTGCCGGTTTGTCCGTGCGCCATTCTTTGGTGTGCCTTTCCGGGTATAGGATGGCGGCCGCCAAAGAGGGCGGCTCGATTTCCTGGCGCACAATGACTTCTTCACGGCCGCCGGTCGGCTGTTTCACACCCAGCCTGGTCAAACCGCGCCGGGCAGGTTCGTTGTCTGGGTTGATCGCCAGCACATTCTCCAGGCATTGACGCCGTTCATCATCGGTGTTCACCACACCGCTGAGCCACAGCCAGGCTTGCTCGTTGCGTTCGTCTATCTGAAGCAACTGCGTCAGTAACGCTCGCGCTTTGTCTCGCTCGCCGGCTTTTACAGCGGCGATACCCGCTTGCAGCCAGCGTGCGTGTTTTGCCGTGGTCATGAATCCGTCCCTGCGGCCACACTGCGTGCATCTCTAGAAATGCGAGCCTCGGCGTCAATTGATCGGATGAGCGCGGGGGGCGAATACTGCTACCCGCTGGTGGAAGCGGCGGCCGCATCTTCCCCGTCTTCCGTGGTCTCCAGCTTATCCTCAGCCAGGCCCAGACGACGCTTGCGCTCTTCCAGTTGCATATCAATTTCCGCTTTGCCCAACACATCATCCATTCGGCTGTCTAGACGGCTGGCATACATTTCGCTGTGGGCGGTGGCCTTGTCCAGGCGGGCGCGGATGGATTCGCCGAGGCGGGCGATATCACCGTCGCCGATGCCGACCAGATCGTCAAGGCTCTTAATCGCCTTGACGGTGATTTCCTTCGATTTAGCCAGGCGCAAGAGCGCTTCCATTTCTTTTTGTTCCTGGCGGATTGTCTTTAATTTGGCCTGGAGCTTGAGCCGGGCATTTAACAATGCCTCATATTCTCGCTGCTGTCGCACCCATTGTTCGTGGTACTGCTCTTGCATCCGCCGGGTTGAGTTGAGTTCATTCTGGGTTGCGGCCGCCAGATCACTCTTCCCTTGCATTAACAAAGTGTCAATGTTCCGGTCAAGCTTATCCGCCTTTTTCTTGTACTCTTTGTACTTTCTCTCCAGTGTTTTGACCTCGCCGCCGACGGTAGCCGCAGCGTCTTCAAGTTCATCCAGGTTCTTTTCGGCGTCACGAATGTATTGCTTCATGACCGCGACAGAGTTTGCTTCCAGGGCGCGGTCAACCATAGCGTGCAGATTGGCCTGAATCAATGTTTGTGTCTTTTCCAGCAATGATGCCATTTGTAATTGCCTCCTCGCAATGAGTGTTGACGCTCAATCCAATGACAATACGTGTCGGTGGATGGTTTGTTGTGCATTTCAGGTGAGAGAGAGTATAGCCGGACGGCCGTTCAGCCGGTGACCGACAAGTTCACTCCATTGTAAAGCAACGGTTGTGCAAATTCAATGATAGCAGACGACTGCCCCGATAGTCGGCTATTCAGCGGTGTTGGCCGTTTCTGTTGAGAGAATCGGCAGACAGAGTGTAAATGTATGCCCGCTGGTTTCATCGTGCTCTAACCGAATGTAGCCGTCGTGCAGTTTGGCATACCCTCTGGCAATGAATAGGGAAGGGGCTTCTACGGCCGAGGCGAGCATCCCAGTGTCGGCGTCGGTCAGCAGCATGGAAACTTCCGCTGCCTGCGCCGGCGACAACGGGCTGGTGCAGTGAATAGAAAAGCGTACCTCATCGTTGACGTGTGCGGCCGCCAGTGTGATTCGATGCCCTTGGTCCGATTCGCAGTGCTCTGCGCTGTATTCGATCAGACGGCGACAACTGTCCAGCAGCGTGGCATCATCGACCAGGACAGCAGGCAGTGCTGTGCTGTCAGCGCACTGGATTTCAATCCCCCGCGCATTCAAATCCTGACTGCACTCCCGAGCCACCTCCTGGAGCAAAAAGCCCGCTCTAGCTGTTGGATGGGCGCGCAGGTCAAAAGCAGCCCTGGCTTCTCCCGTACGCAGTTCGGCCAGAAAGATAAAGTCCTCCACCAGCCTTGTCAGGCGAAGGCTGCCGGATTGGATGCCGACCAACGACTCTTTCAGCTCACGATCTGTTTCTGCGTGTCCAACTGCGCTGGCCAGCTTTTCGGAGTATTTGGCTACGGCCGTGAGTGGCAGGCGAAAATCAGGGGTAATCAAGCTGAGGACGCTGCGCTTCAGCGAATTGAAACTGCGCGTGATCGCCTTCTGCACCTGGAAATGCCGGTCCAGTTGTGCTTCGACCAGTTCCAAAAGCTCATCGCTGTCGTACGGCTTGGCGATGTATTGTTCAACGCCGCTGCGCAGTCCACGATGGACATCTTTCGGGTCCCCCTTGGCGGTCAGGAAGATGACCGGGATCTGAAGCCATTCAGGGTTTTGGCGCACCTGATGCAAGAACGCATAGCCGTCCATTTCAGGCATCATGATGTCGGAAATGATCAAATCCGGCTGGTGCCGGGCGAGCACTTCCAGCCCGAGCCGGCCGTTTAGCGCGGTCAAGACATTTAACTGGTACCGATCACTGGAGACTTCCAGAAGTTCTTTCAGCCCGGTCAACAGGAACTGTTCGTCTTCAACGACCAGGATGGTGGCTTCTTGACGCGCGGCAACTTTGATGAGCGAACGAACAGGGCGTCCGGTCTTTTCGTTGAGTACGGGCAATCGCATCGTGAAAATCGTTCCTACCCCCTCATGGCTTTCAACTTCAACACTCCCCTGGTGAAGCTCAACCAGCCCCTGCACTATGGCTAACCCAATACCTGCCCCTTGCTGTTCAAGCGTGTCCCGGTTGTATTGGTAAAAGAGATCGAAAATCTTATCTTTGAGGTGCGGAGGGAACCCGATGCCCTCGTCCTGGAATACGATCCTCACCTCGTCGCCCGCTGCTAAGAGCGTGATCTGAATACGGCCGTCTGTGTGCTGGTGGTTATGAGTGAACTTGACCGCGTTGTCGAGCAAATGCCTGAACACCGTTGGCAGCCGCTTTGGATCACCCAGCACAGGAGGCAGGTGCTCATCCACTGCGAGATGAATGTGTATGTTGTACAACTCATGCTGTTCTTCGTACTGTTGCACCGTTTCTTGAAGCAGATCGGCAAGGTGGTGGATCGGCTGGATATTTCTTTCATGTACGACGGCCGCTTCTCCCGTCCTGAGTTCAATGACCAAGATCAGGTCCTCGATCAGCCTGGTCAGGCGTATGCACCCGGCTTGTATCCCATGGAGGTATTCCTGAAAGTCCTGGTCTTCTCCCATCCGGTCCATGCTGTCAGCCAACATTTCGTAGTATGCGGTGACATACGTCAGTGGGGTTCGGAACTCATGATTCAGGATTTGCAGAATGCTTTTCTTGAGCGAATCCACGTCACGCTGGCGCGTTGCGTTGAGAGTACGAGCCTTGTTAAGCTGGGATTCAATGAGTTCCAGGAACTGCTTGGTGCGGAACGGCTTGGTGATATACAGATCAGCCCCGCTGACCTTACCGGCGTGGATGTCTTCCTGTTCTCCCTTTGCTGTCAGGAAAATGAACGGAATGTGGACCCAGGCCGGGTTTCGCCGCACCGCTTTCAGGAACTCGTAGCCATCCACATGGGGCATCATGACGTCAGAGATGATGAGATCGGGGATGACAGAGGCGACTGCTCTTAAGCCTTCTTTCCCGTCTGTGGCCGTTATTATTTGGGTGTCGAAGCCGACGTCGAATGTTTGCAGCAGATCGCACATGCCGTCTAACATGGACGGATCATCTTCAACAAGCAAAATGGTCGCTGATGGTCTCATGGGTGTTTTTCATGAAGATGCTAAAGGCACAGTAAGTCAGGTGCACCTGTGCTGGAGGCCATTATAGCATATGGACGGGGTATCGAGAGAGATAATTGTATGCTTTTTGTACTGTTTTCTGATGCCAATGGGCGATGAAGAAAAGAGGGAGAAAGACACAGTCAGCCGCACCATGCAGGGCTGACTGTGTCAGACGGTTCGCTGGCTTTCAGAAATCCGAAGGAAATACAGCGAAACTCAACTGCTGCGCAGGCGTCTCGCCCCGACAACTATAAGAATCAAGAGGAATGCAGCCACGATTGCGCCCCAGGTTCCAAGTCCGGTTTCGGGCAGGGCCTCGGCGCTGGCTGCACTGTTGGCCGTTTCACCACCTGCGGCCGCTGCGTCGCCCCCAGCAGCGGCTGCCCCATTGGTGCCGCCGATAGAGGCGTCCAATGTTGCCGTTTCCTCTGGAGCCGGCCGTACGACAGGGGTTTCCGTGGGAATCGGCGTCGCGGTGGGCGGCTGGGTGGGGGTGCTCGTAGGCGGCAGCGTGGGCGTTTCTGTGGGTCTGGCGGCTTCTGTCTCCATCGCTTCCACGGTCAAAGTAACGGCCGCATTAGTGACGGCGATAATGGCATTTTTGGTTTCAATTGCCGCTACTTGCTCCGCCTGGCCGCCTGCTGGGCGACGGGAAATAAGAACGCCCACAGAGCAGAGGGAGGCCAGGATAAAAACGCTGATCAGGACGCCAACCGCAATAAGAAACGGGCGGCGGCTCTCGGCATCTTCGCCTTCTTCAATGAAAAAATCCTCTGACATACTTTCCTCCGTTCTGAAGTCTGCCTTCGCCCAATTGCCAGCTTCTATAGCCGGTGGCGGAGTGGTGCTCAGGTATTTGTTATCGCCTATACGATTGCATCTAGATTAACATAAGGCACGAAAACGATGTTGCCATTCGCTAATTTTACATCAGCTCCGTGCGCTTTGATACCTACAACGGTTCGTTGGGGGTGGCGATACAGCTTAACCACCTCGCCAACCTGACTGCGGTAAGGCGCCCGCAAGAGGCGTACTGTCTGGCCGACGCTCAGTGGCATACGCACGGGCGGCGGATCGCCTGTGGCGATCTTTGTGCTGGGGATGATGATCTCCGGGCGGTTGCCCCACTTATTCGGCGCGGTGGCGAACAACGATGCTTCATTATCGCCGGCCTGCTGGAGCAGTTGGAAAATGGGTTCAGCCATGCCCAGGTCGCCGATCCCTTCGGTAGCGATCACCGGATACGCAATGGTCTCAGCTGTTTCACAGACCGCCCCGGTAATGCTGCCTGCAATGATGCCGCGGACGCCGATGATATCGGCTCGCGTCAATATTTCCGGATCGCTGATCCGGCCGACGGCCAGGATTTTGTCGGCCATATCGAGTGTAACCTGATCGGCCGTAAACAACGACATCGGGGAATCAGCCATCAGCATCAACTCGCCGAAGCCATCCTTGCCGGAACCCCACGCACCCTGAATGAGTGAGGCTTCTACCTCGATGACGACGCCTCGATTGGGTACCAGATTGATGACGCGCCCTTGAACCATGGCGCGCAGCTCCAACCAGCCGGAAGAACGCTGCAACACGATCCGACCGCTTCTGATGGCGTATACTCTCCCGTCCACAGGCGACACAAAACTCCTGGTGCCCAACGGGCTGCGCTTTCGCGCCAGCGGCATACCCGCTTCCACAGATGTCCCTCGTGTGACGAGAAGGTATTTAGACAGCGCTTCTGGGGAGACCCGCAAATACTCGCTCACAGACAAGATGCGGAAATCCGTATTGTGCCGGGCACGGGCAATTATCTGCATCGGTGAAACTTCCTGACCCAGCCGGGCGATGACCTCTCCCGCAGATGGCAGCACACGTTCGCGCCGAATGTTCATGAGCGGTTCAATGATGGTCGTTCTGGTGAATCGTTGCATAGTTAGCTGATTATCAGCCCATATCCCACTGCCACTGGCGCAGCAGGCTGCGCCGGGCGTGGTCGTCGCGGGGCAGTTCGATGGGACGGCCGCGCGCATCAATCACCAATCCCACCAGACCGCCATGCACAGTTAGCTTCTTGCCCTGGCCAGGCCCAAACCCGATGTCAAAGCGGCGCGCCGGTTTAATATCTAATTTTGCCGATTGGCCCGGCGGCAGGGGAAGGACTTCAATCGAGCCGTACTCAACCTCAACTTTCAGGCGCTCATTTCGTTCCGTCTCCATTGAAATCTGGATGACCTTTTGCCCAGGTTGCCCTTTACCCACTGGCGCAATCACCCAGCCGAGGTCTGTCAGGACGCCCGAATCCAACGCCTGAACGACGACCAGGGGTTCATGACGGGCCAATATGCCTAACGCTGGCAGAACGCCTTGCCGGTCTAATGCGGCCGCAAAAATGCCGGTTGGTTGTAAAGCATCCAGGAGCGTCAACAATGCCTGGCTGGGGCGTGGCGTATTCACCAGGGCGCTGCCGCGAGCAACCAGCAGGTCAAGGTTGGTCGCCGCGCTCCCGTGAGCCCAGTTCCACTGGGACATCGCTTCCACCATGGCGCAGCCCAGGACTTTGCGGGCGACAGCTAATTCCAAGGAAAGTTCTGTCTCCGTCGTTGGAATTGTCTCTGGCGTCAATGATTTGTCCAGGAGGAAGTTGCGCAGCTCATCATCGCTGATTTCGGTGGGCATCCACGTGGTGATTTCGGAAAAGCATCTCCGGTTAAGCAAGTTCAGCGCCGGGCGGCCCATGCCTAAATCGGCGTGGACGACAAGATTGGCGGTGCCGGGGGTGGCAGCGGCGAGTGTGGTGCTGTTGCTGCCCAGGTCCACTCCCAGGACGCGCCCTTTACGTGCGGTGGCCAGATATTCGACCACGGCCGCGTAGGCGTCGGCCGTCGGCCTGAGCGGATAGCTGCTCCATTCATGGACTTCCTGGATTCCCGGAAGCGCGTTCATCTTGATGTCTTCATACAACTCGCGTGCAATCTGCGAGGTTTCGTCAAGGTTTTCGACATCTAACCGAGGCCGCACATTACCGGCAACTTGCAGGTTCGCACCGTTGCTAAAAAGCTCACGAACGCGCTCGCGCAACTTGATATTCCCGGCAAAAAGCACTTGCGGCCGCTTGTAGGCGATCAGTGCATCCACGCCCACGCTGACCGTTTCCGCCAGGCGAATGATGCGCTCTTCGGCCCCGCCATCCGTTCCTCCGACCAGAAAAACCAGATCGGGTTGTTGTTGGATGAGCGTAGCAACCAGAAGTTCTTCACTGCGGGCATCAGCCTGGCTGAAGCAATCCACTTCATGCGCATAGACAGGACCTAATGCCCGGCGCGCGCTGGCCAAACTGACTTCGTTGAACAGGCCGACAATGACGGTTTCTAAAGCTGGCGCGGCGCTGATGGTGGCGGCAAAATGATCGACGCCGGTACCGTCAGGACGGCTGGGCCGGAGAAGTGTTCCTGTACTGCTCAAAAACGTTCGGCCGGTCATTTCTGTGAGTTCGGTAATTGCATGCTGGATGCCGGTGACAATGTCTGACCAGGGCGCAGCGATGGTCGTGCGGGCGTTG
Source organism: Anaerolineae bacterium (assembly GCA_046753445.1). Lineage (GTDB taxonomy): Bacteria > Chloroflexota > Anaerolineae > Promineifilales > Promineifilaceae > JAHEEY01. The sequence continues at coordinate 13,580 of JBHHTQ010000071.1, forward strand.
GCGCGGGCGACGAGCCGGTATGAACCGTCGGCGATGTCAAATAAAGCAACGGTCGTATTGGTACTGCCGCAGTCGGCTACCAGGAACGATTGTTGTGGGGGAGGTGACAACTCGGCAGAGGTCATGGCAGTTGCTGAACTAGCTGGTTCAAAAAGTATCCGACGCGATCGCTCAACAAGACCAGGCTGGTACCCAGCACGCTGGCAAATAGTGCGCCGAAGGTGATCATGAGGACGGCGCGACCGATTTGGACAAACCCGCGCTGCCAGATCGGCCGCACCCATTCACCCTCGGGATTAGCCCGGCCGGTGAACTGGAAGGTGAACAGGGTGCAAACCGTCAACAGTGCGATGACCAGCCCTGTGACGGCGTCTTGTCCCTGAGCCTTGGCGATGGTTACCTGCGGCCATAGTGTGCCGATGATGGCTCCGGTGAGCGCCACCGCAGCTCCCACGCCGGTCAATAGCGCCAGCGTGCTCCCGCCCACCCAGGCGAGCGCCGGAATATGCCGCACGATCAGCAAGAGTGAGAAGAAAATCGGGATCAGCCACAACAATGATTGCCGGCTGAACGGTTCCAGACGCAGGGTTTGGTAGACTGGCATGATTATTTGTTTGCCCACGACGACGGCCGCATAAGCTGCGCTCACGCCCACCAAAATATGCACCGCAATGTGGTAGAGGGGATTGTCGCCCAGGACATAGCTGTAAATGAACAGGGTTAAGATAAATCCGATGAGCAGTCCGGTTAATTCATTCATGCTGGGCTTAGTATGTCTTCTCTTTCCGATTGCTGGTGGCTCCGGCAATGCCGTAGGCCAGGCCGCCCACCAGGAACAAGGCGGCTGACAATATCCGGGCGATATTCACAGCTCCCGCTTGTTGCCCGGCCGCAGTAGGGCCGCGGGTGCTCCCGGTCAGTTGCGCATAAGCGGCCGTCTCTTCCAGGCTCCCCAGCGCTCCTTGCAACTGTCCGCTGGCCAGGTAGGGCGCGGCTACCGGTTGAAGCGCCTGGGTAGAGCCGGCGATCAGGGGCACATCTGCGACCGCGCCTGCCTGTTCGATCCAGTTGACGAGCGTATCCCGATCCCCGGTCAGGATGATGATGAGGGCGGTCTCGTCGAGGGCGCGCTGTACGGCCGCATCTGTTGTCCGGCCCAGGATAGCGCCACACGTCCCTGTGCTGGAAAGGCAATGTCCCAACTGGCGTAAGCCAATGGCCTCGCCTGTGAGGAGGCCCAGGTCCAGCACCTCGTATTCTTGCGTCAGGGTGCGGGCCACGGCCGTACCCGCTGCAAACTGGCTGACCGTGACGACGGTGCTTCCGCCCGCATCCAATTGTTCCAGAAAGAGCGTGCCCTGAGGCGTTAATTCCCCGGCCAGAGCTGGCGTATATTCCACGGCAAGCAGCACTGGTTTCCCGGCGGCCGCGTTGACCGCGTCGAAAGCTTTCTGCACAGCGGACGGCGGCTGCACGTTGCTCCGGCTTTCCGGCAAGGGCGAGCGTAGTCCCAGCACGATGGCAAGGAGGAGAATGCCCGCCAGCAAAATACGCGTCCATACCGAGGCGGCATCAGCCATTCGGGGTTTGATCGTTGCTGTCTGCTGCCGATCTTTATGCAGCAATCCCTGCAACAGCTCTGTTTGCTGTCGCTGCTCTTTTGTCACGCCAAATTGGGCGAAAGAGGTCGCGGTGCGGGGCAGAGCGATGATTGGTTCGATGGCAATCGCATTGTGCAGGCCCGTCAGCGGCCCGGATGTTTGCATCAACGCTTCGGACGGCTGTTCACTGGCCTCGCCGGTCTCGCCTGTTAATTCTTGTGGTTTGAGCGCTTCCAGCCACTCAGGAATATCTGCCTTGACCAGTAATTCTCCCGGCGTTTGCCTGGGCATCTGGTCGAAGATGGCGCTGATTTCGCTCGTGAATTCGACCGGGGCTTCCTCACCCAGGCCGCCATCCGGCCTCAGCCACCCAGGAATGTCGCGGACGTCAGCGAATGGCTGGTTTACGGCCGTGATGATGTCAGAGGCAAAATCATCACTGAGCCAATCGGGTAATTCGGCTGAACCAAGCTCTTCGGCCATGTCCTGCAATTCCCCCGCCAGGCCTGACTCATCTTCCAATGCTTTGGGAAGCAGACTTTGTTGCGACTGGGTCTGGCCAGAGCTGGGCCGCAAGCCGGCCACCCATTCCGGCAGGTCTTCGCTGGCCGCCAACGGCACATCATCCTGTAAAATAGGCGCATCCCGGCCGGTCGGCTCCACCGTAGAAGGGGGACCAAGCTGTTCCAGCCAATCCGGAAGCTCCCCTTCCAGCAGTTCTTCACTCTCTTCCAGGCCCCAATCATCAGGTGTTGTGCTGCTCTCTTCCTGGTCAACAAATACGTGGTCTCCAATCAGGGCGAAATCATCTTCCGCAGGCGTTTCTTCAAGCGGGATCACATCTTCCGCGGGGAGAGCGGCTTCCGGCTGTCCTTCGACGGCGACTTCTTCTTTCAGGTCGGCAGCCGCCTCAAGCTCGCCGGTATCTAATGCCGCCAGTTCGCTGAACCAGTCAAACTCTTCAGCCGGGAGGGTTTCTTCCTCTGGTGGCGGCTCGACGCCTGAGGGTGTCTCCTCTTGCGCCACAAAATCTTGGGCCAAATCTTCCTGGGGGGTAGCCTCTTCCCTCTCAGTTACCCAACTAAATCCGGACTCGGTGAGGGGAGGTTCGGCTGGGGGGGATTCTTCCGTCTCGCCTAACAGCCCGCCTGTCGCTCCTTCCACATCACCGAGGGCGGCCAGCCATGCCGGGAGGGGGCCGGAGTCTGACTCTGCTTCAACTGGTTCTGCTTCCGCTTCGGCCGCAGGGGGAGGCTCAGGCGTTAGATCCGGTTCTGTTTCTGCCTCAACAGCTTCATCCTCCATGTCCAGCCGAAAAGGATCAAGCTCTCCTGTACCCAATTCGGCCAGCCAACCGGAAATACTGGCGGCGACTTCTTCAGGCTCTTCTTCCTGCCTGGGTCCTGCCGAGATGGGGTCTGCCTCGACAGGTTCAGCCAGACGATCCGTGTTGGGAAGGACGAACTCCGGGGGCCAGAATGTGTCATCCTCATCGGCCGCGGCCGCTTCGTCGGGTGGCGTGTCCGGCGGGCCAAACGGTTCTGCCAACTGCCCTGTATCCGGTATCCCCACGGTGACCCACTCATCAATTGCACGCTCAACCGGCGTCAATTCCCGAGGTGCAGATGTTTCTGTTTCAGGCGGCTGCGAAAGCGCATCAACATCGGACTTGCCGGCATCCGTCAGCCATGCTTCCGATTCTTGTTGAGGAGGGGATTTTGTGCTTTTGGCGGCCGTATCTTC
>JBHHTQ010000072.1:0-16905 GCA_046753445.1 Anaerolineae bacterium
GGTAACTCTAGCCTGCAACGCAACGGCCGCGTCACCGAAGGCTACCCTGGTCATCCCACCTCTGATCACCCCTGCGACGCCCACACCAACGGCCGTCCCGGCCACAGAAACCCCCACAGCCGACGCCGCGTGCAAATACGATGCCGCGTTCGTCACCGATGTCACCATACCCGACGATACGGTCATCGCGCCCGCCGAGGCGTTCGTCAAGACATGGCGGCTTGAAAACAGCGGCAACTGCGCCTGGGAAGACGGCGATACGCTGCGATTTGCCGGCGGGGAGCGCATGCAGGGCGCAGCGGCCATTGGCGTGAACCGCATTCCGCCAGGGTCAACGGCCAATATTTCTATCAGCCTCAAGGCTCCGACCGAACCAGGCAGCCACACCGGCTACTGGCAGTTACACCGGCCTGACGGCACGCCATTCGGCCCGCGCATCTTCGTGCGCATCGTCGTTCCCGGGCCGGGTACCCCGGTTCCCACTCCAGCTGCAATACCCACAGCAACGGCGGCGGCGACAGCAGCGGCAACGGCCGCGGCATCGGCCGCCCCGGACATGCCGCCCACCATCAACACCTTCCACGCCAATGTCACCACCGCCGATCCCGGAGATACGATCTGGCTGGAATGGGAAACAAGCCACGCTATCTCCAACACGATTTACCACCTGATGCCCACCGGGCAGTTAGGGTCCCCTTTTTGGGAAGTGGGCAGCAGCGGCCGTATCAGTTACACCATCGGCCTGGGAGAACGGAATCAGGCGAGATTCGTGCTGTTCGCCAGCGCCGACACAGACACAGCCCAGGCGGCCGTCAACGTGACGCTGACTTGCCCGGACACCTGGTTTTTCAGCCCGCCCCCTGACGAATGCCCGGCCGCGCCCGCGCTATTTTCAGACGGGGCCGAGCAGCCATTTGAGCATGGCTTCATGATCTGGGTGAAGGAATTGGACGGCATCTACGTGCTCTTCTCGGACGGATCCCCCGGCTGGCGCTTCTTTGTAGACAATTGGAATGACGGGGATGCGATTGATGACCCCGGCATCACGCCGCCACCCGGCCTCTTCCAACCGGTGCGAGGATTTGGGCTGTTGTGGCGCGAGGAGTCGTCCATCCGCGACCGCCTGGGATGGGCCACAGCTCCGGAGCAGGCCTTCGCCACGGCCGTCCAGCACAACTCCCCGCCCAAGTACCCCGACACTTACTTGCGTACGTTGGGCGGCGGCGTATGGAAGCTTCTCCCTGAAGGTTCCGGCTGGGAAAAGCTGGCTCCGTAACCCCTGTGCAATCGTACGTTTATCTCTTTAGGGTTAGGGAATGGGTGATGGATCAATCCGTAACTGGAGATTACCCAATTTCTTCGTTACCAAATCCCCAGCAAAATAAAATGTTGATTTTTGAACGATCCCAATTGACAAAACGGGATTTTTACCCAGCCTGTTGGCTCTGGTCTCCGGGGGTGAGGGGGAACCGGGCGGCGTACGTGTGAACGTCCATTCGCTCTGTTTCCGGCGTGGCGTAGTAGACAGTCGCCTGAACGTGATAGGTATCCGTCGGTTCCTTATCGCGCAGGTGCAGGGTCAGGGTGAAATTGGTATCCAGCGTTTCAATGATGGTCATCGCCCCCGCCGGTTCTCCATTTTCGTTTGTCACCAACACTTCAATGGACGGCCGTTCCAGGAACGGCGTCAGCTCAAATCCCACGGCGACTCTGCGCCGGTCTTCATACACGAACAGGCCCAGCCGCTTGATGCGTACATCCTCGCGCGGCTTCGGCGTCTCCAAAGGATCATCATAAAAATTGATGTGCATTGGCATTGAATCCATTCCGTCTTTGCGGCACTTTACAAGCCGTTGGGTGCGCTGGGGGCGCGCATCTTTTCCCTGTCGAAGGTTTCCAGCTTTTCCAACACCTGCACCAGCGCCACCTGCCATTCGTGCGTGCCCATATTGCGCCCCATCCAGATCGCCTGGCGGCTGACGCGCACGTCCTGCCCCAGGTACCGCTGCAAATGAAAACGATCGTACCCTTCCAGATTGGCGAGACGAATCTTAACCTGACCGCTCTCAGTGGTCACGGCCGTCACCCCCGCCTTTTGCGCCAGCGCCTTGATTCGCAGTTGGTACAGCAGGTTGTGAACCGGGTCGGGGATGGGGCCGAAGCGATCCGCTAGTTCGGCCGCCATCTCGTCAATCTCTTCCAACGTCTCCAACACCGCCATCCGCCGGTAGAGGCGCAGCCGCAGCGAGGCGTCAGGGACATAATCGGGAGGGACATAGGTCGCCAGCGGCAGGTCAATCAGCGTCGCTTCCGGCAGTTCCGGCGCCACACTCTCCCCTCTGGCCGCCGCTTTGTTTCGTTTCACCGCGTTGGCCAGCAGCCGCGTGTACAGGTCAAAGCCCACGGCCGCAATGTGACCGCTTTGTTTCGCCCCCAACAAGTCGCCCGCCCCGCGAATCTCCATGTCTCTCATGGCGATCTGGTACCCGGCCCCAAGCTGTGTTTGCTCCGCAACCGTTTCCAGGCGGGCCTGGGCGTCTGCGGTCAGGCTGTGCCAGGGGCGGTGGAAGAAATACGCGTAGGCGCGGCGCGCCCCCCGGCCAACGCGGCCGCGCAGTTGGTACAACTGCGCCAGACCGAACAGCTCTGCCCGGTCCACAATGAGCGTGTTGGCATTGGGAAAGTCCAGCCCGCTCTCAATAATGGTCGTGCTTAACAGGATGTCAATTTTGCCCTCGGCAAACTCAACCATGATCCGCTCAAGCTGTCGCTCGCTCATCTGCCCGTGACCAATGGCGATGCATGCTTCAGGCACCAGCCGTTTGAGCCGCTCATAGACAACGTGAATGCTCTGCACCCGGTTATGGACAAAGAACACCTGCCCGCCCCGATCCAGTTCGCGCAAGATAGCCCGGCGCACACGGCCGTCATCCGCCTCGCCCACATACGTTTGCACCGGCAGCCGTTCCGCCGGAGGCGTATCAATCACGCTGATGTCGCGCACGCCGGTCAGGCTCATGTACAACGTCCGCGGAATAGGCGTAGCGGTCATGGTCAGGAAATCCACCTCGGTGCGCCATCGCTTGAGCTTCTCCTTGTGGGCCACGCCAAAGCGGTGTTCCTCATCCACGATGACCAGCCCCAGGTCCTTGAAGGAGACATCGTCGGACAGCAGCCGGTGTGTGCCGATGATGATGTCTATCCGGCCGTCGCGCAGCTCCTTCAAAATCCGCTCCTGCCGGGTCGGGGTGCGGAACCGGGAAAGCATTTCCACTTTGACAGGGAACGGAGCCAGCCGCCGGCGAAATGTGTGATAATGCTGCTGCGCCAGGATCGTCGTCGGTACCAGCACGGCCACCTGCTTCCCATCCAGCACGGCGATGAAGGCGGAGCGGAGGGCGACTTCTGTCTTGCCGTAGCCCACATCGCCGCACACCAGCCGGTCCATCGGCCGCGGCCGCTGCATGTCCGCCTTGACCTCATCAATCACACGAAGCTGGTCCTCCGTCTCGCGGTGAGGGAAGCTGGCCTCTAACTCAGTCAGCCACTCCCCACCGGGAGCAAAAGCATGCCCGGAGACGGTTTCGCGGGCCGCATACAATGCCAGCAAATCGGCCGCCAATTCATCCGCCGCCTTTTGCGCCCGCGCCTTGGCCGCAGTCCAGCTCTTCTCCCCCAGGCGGTGAAGGACGGGCGGGCGCTCTTCCGGCCCAATCCACTTGCCCAGCCGGTCCGCATGGTGAACGGGCACATACAGCGTATCGCCGTTCGCGTACTGAACCAACAGGTATTCCCGCTCCCGGCCTCCCACGGAGCGCACCACCAGCCCCTGAAACTGGCCGATGCCGTATTCGATGTGGACCACATAATCGCCGGCGGTGATGTCGGAGAAGCTGGTTTCAGGGGCGGTCGGCTGCGGCCTGCGCCAGCGGCGGGGGGCGGGTCGGCTCCAGCCGAAAATTTCGGCGTCGGTCAGCAGTTCCAGCAAGGGGCGGTGCTGCCTTCTATCCACCATGATGAAGCCTTCGGCCAGACTTCCCTGAACGAAGGTTAGTGTGCCGTCTTGGGGCAGCTCAGCCAACGCCTCCTGGGGCGTCGGCAGAGGGCCTGGTGTGCCGCCGCTCAGCAGGAGCGGAGACTCTGAGGCGTCGAGGGTCATCTGCCCCGACACATCCTGCCCCGCGGCGCGGAGCCTGCTGCGTTCGGCCGCGCTCCGCATCTCCTCACGCCACAACTCCGCCAGACGCCCTGCCTGGCGGCTCACGACGATGGTACGCAGACCGGCTTGTTGGGACCCTTTCAGCCGCATCATCAACGGCCGCATCTGCCCCCCATATCGGGGCCCAGGGTCAAACCACTCGGCCAGCTCAGGGAACGGCCGTGCGTCTGCATCAATCGCCTCCCCCTCCCCCAACACCAGCGGCTGCCACCAATTCAACTCTGTCTCGAACTCAGGCCAGGTGAAGATGGGGCTGGGGTAATTGGGAGGGAGGCTGGGCTGTTCTTCCGCTACCTGCTCCGCGTGATGGGTCAACTCGCGTACGGCCGTGACTAGGCCGTCCCAATCATCTACCAGAATGAGACTGTGTGGGGGCAGGTAATCCAACAGGCTCGCCGGACGAGGGTAAATGAGGGGGAGATAATATTCCAGGTTGGGGAAGACGTTACCGGCCAACAAATCGGGGAGGTCATCCTGCCAGGAAGGCATCCCGTCATCGGGAGCGGGCGGCTCCTCCGGCAAGCTGAGGGCGAACTCATGGGCCACACCGGGCAACGCTTCCCGCGCCGGCGGCACGACAATCCGCCCAACCGTCCCGTCCTCGCCCGCCCGCGGCCCGGCAGCCCGAATGGTCCGCTGCGTGGCCGGGTCAAAGTAGCGAATCGTGTCAATCTCATCGCCAAACAGTTCAATCCGCGCCGGAAACGGCAACAGCGGCGGATATACGTCAATGATGCCCCCGCGACGGCTGAATTGTCCCCTCGCTTCCACCACACTCACCTGTTCGTAGCCAATTATTGCCCAGGAAGCGAGGGTTTTCTCCAGGTCAATGATCTGCCCTGCCCGCAGCACACGGGTCGCCGTGAGGAAGCGGCGTTTGGGCAGCGTCTTTTGCAGGATGGCGCGGGCGGATGTGACGATGAGCGGCGGTGTTGGTTCTTCAGGTAACTGGGGATGCTGCCCGGCCATGAGACGGCCGAGCACCTGGAGGCGGCCATTCTGGGAGCGTTGGCTCCATGGTCCGCGGTCATAGGGCAAGGGAGTTGGCTCCGGGAAGCGCAGCAAAGAACGGCCCTCCGGCAGCCACGCTTCCAGCGCCTGCTGCCAGCCGGCCACGCCGTCTACCCGGCCGGTGACCAACACCAGGGGAGCCTGCTGCGACAGGTAAAGCCGGGCCACCAGGGGGGCGCGGACGCTCGCAGGCAGCCGCAAGGGAGGAACAGGCGCATCCTGTTCCAACTGCTGCACCAGCCGTTCAAATCCTGGCAGGGCGTCAAATAGTTTGAGGAGGCCGGAAACGTTCATTTCGATACGGAGGACTCATCACCCATCAGCAGGCAGCTTCTTGTTATGCCGGGACATGGCCAACTCAATGCCCTGCTGCAAATATGTCTCGACGGCCTTCATCGCCTCGCCTAACACTTCTTCCAGCAAGGGCTTGTCTCCTTCACCGAAGTCCTGCAAAACGTATGCGGCCGGCGGCATCCGGCCCGGCGGCCGTCCGATGCCCAAACGCAGGCGGGGGAACTCATTGCCCAGTTGCTGGATGATGGATTTCATCCCATTGTGCCCCCCGGCTCCCCCTTTCTCGCGCAGCCGTACTGTGCCGAAGGGAAGGTCAAGTTCATCATAAATCACCAGCACGTTGGCGGGCGGGATGCGGTAGTAGCGGGCCAGCGGGCCGACGGAAGCGCCGCTGTCGTTCATGTAGGTCTGGGGTTTGGCCAGGATGACGGAGCGCCCGGCAATGCGGCCGTCTCCGATGATGGCTTTGTCCTGGTGGCGGGACAGGCTGATGGCATGCGCCTCTGCCAATCTATCGAGGGCCATAAAGCCGATATTGTGCCGATTCCCGCGATAACGGCGGCCTGGATTGCCAAGCCCCACGATGAGGTACCGGCCATTCTGTCCGCTACTGGCGGCCGTCTGTTCCGCCCCGCTGTCAACCTGGTCGCTGGACACCCGATCCTCCTGAGACGCCCCGGCCCGAGGTGCGGCCTCTTGATGGCCTACCTCATTCATCCTAAGGGTTCGTGCGCGTTTTACTTTGATATCGGGGGTGTTTTGTAATGGAGTAATCCGTAACTGGTAATTACCTGATTACCCCATTACCCAATTACCCGTAAACTACAAAGTAGATTTTGAACGAACCCAATTATGCGGCGCAAAGGCGAAACCGTGAGTCTAGCACAGAACGAAAACCGCGCCCAATTCACCCTACGGCAAACGGCCGAATCGCTCGATAATCCGGGCCGTGTGCTTGATCCCGTTGATGAAGTCAGGCAGCCGGAAATGCTCGTTGGGGGCATGGGCCTGCCCGCCGGGATACCCAATTCCGGCTGATACCAGCGGCAGGCCCAGGGTATGGATGAAGGGATAATTAGGCCCGCTGCCGCCGATGATGGGTTGAACGACCGGCTCTTTCCCGTAAACTTCAGCCGCCGCCTCATTCGTCAACTGCACAAAGGGATCGTCCGGGTCCACCTTGGCCGGACGGCCGGAGCCTAACAGCGTGATCTCCACATCCTCAAATCCCTGCGCGTCCAGGTGCGCCCGCAGTTTGGACACGATTTCATCCGGCGTTTGCTGTGGCACCAGACGGAAATCCACCTTGGCGCTGGCCCTGGCTGGCAGCACCGTTTTGGAACCCGACCCCTGGTAGCCTGATGTCAACCCGCAGATGGTACAGGTCGGCTCGAAGACGGCCACCCGCCTTAACTCTACTCCGCCCGCCAGCCCGCGCAGAAAGCCATCCAACTGGTACAACTGCTTTAGCTCGGCTGAATTATCCGGTATCTGCCGGAGCAACTCCATATCTCGCTGGCTCGGCGACTCGACATTGTCGTAAAAGCCTGGGATGAGGATATGTTCATCTCTATCCTTCAGCGTGCTGAGCGCCCAGGTGAGCCGCCAGGCGGCATTGGGGAAGATAGACCCGCCCAGGCCGGAATGGGCGTCTATGCTGGCTGTCTGCACCGATAGCTCCACATAGCAAATGCCCCGCATGCCCAACGCTTGTGCGGGCGCGCCCTCATGATCCACGCCGCCGAACTCCCAGATGCAGGCATCGGCCGCCAGTTTTTCCTTGTGCCGGGAGACGAAGGCGGGCATGTGGGAGCTGCCGATCTCCTCTTCCCCCTCAATCACGAACTTGACGCGACAGGGCAATTCGCCCATGGCCGCACGCACGGCCGCCACGGCCGCCAGACGGGCAATGATATGCCCCTTGTCGTCACTGACGCCCCGCGCGTACACCTTGTCGCCGCGGCGCGTCAATTCAAAGGGAGGCGACTCCCATAATTCCAACGGTTCCGGGGGCTGCACGTCATAATGCAGGTAAAACAGCAGCGTCTTGTCGCTGCGTCCCTCCCCCTGGCCGAATACCACCGGGTACCCATCGTTGGGCATAATCTCGGCCTGGATTCCCTGCTCGGTTAGCATTGTGGCCACCAGTGCGGCGCACTCGTCAATGCCCAGGTTCTGCGCCGAGACGCTAGGTTGGGCGCATAAGCGCGCCAGTTGGTCTATCCAATAATCAAGATGTTCCTCAATGTGAGCGTCTATTTGACCAATCAAATTATCGTGAGCCATGGTGATAACCGTCCTCCAAATGCATCAAGTGACAGGTGTCGTTCAACAGCACAAGGCGCGTACCGCGCTCCCCTTGCTCGATAATGCTCAATCCGGTGTTCCCGCTCAAACTGAAACGGCCGTAAGAGCCTGAAATGCCCAGGATGTGGGAAATCAGCGTGTGCAACGCCCCGCCGTGAGTGACGACGGCCGTCATTTCTCCCGCATGGCGGGCGAGCAGCTGGGAAAAGGCTGTCGTCACCCGGGCCTGAAGCTGCTGGAAAGGTTCCCCATTAGGCGGGTTAAAAACCCCATTCCGCATGCCAACCCAATGGTCCGCATAACGCTGTTTCAATTCAGTGTTTGTCATCCCCTGAAAGTCACCCACATCCCGCTCACGCCATGCTTTGTCCAGCACCGGCTTGAGGTTCAGGGCATCCGCCAGAATATCGGCCGTCATCGCCGCCCGTCTCAGGTCACTGCTGTACAGAGCCTTCACCGGCCAACCGGCCAGCCGTTGCGCCAACGCCTGCGCCTGTGCCTTCCCGGTCGCGTTCAAGGGGATATCCGCATGCCCCTGCCAGCGGGATTCAGCATTCCAATCCGTTTGCCCGTGTCGTATCAGGAGGACGGTAGTGGTGGCCGGGTTCATTGGGTGTGTCATCCTCGCCTCCCAACCAGCAGCCCATTCCCCAAGGGAACTACCAGCGCGTCCAGCCGCTCATCGTGGACGGCCGTCTCCACCATCGGCCGCAGGGTGTCCGCATGACTGATGACATTGTCCGCCACAAGCAGGCCGCCCCTCACCAACCTGGGCACAATCAGGCGGTAACATTCCTCGTACACCTCTTTCTCCGCATCGAGGAAGCAAAATGCGATTCCGCCAATTTCTGGCAACTGTTTGCGCGCATCCCCCTCAACTAACTCAACCACCTCCTCCAGGTTGGCCAGTTGAAAGGTTTCTCGCGCCAGCGCGGCTTTTTCCGGCAGAATCTCGAACGTGGTCACGCGCCTGCCGGAAGCGCGGCATGCCAGGGCCAGCCACATCGTCGAATAACCGGCGCTGGTACCGATCTCAATCAGCTTTCCCTGAGGCGCAGCGGCCGCCATAATCGCCAGGAATTGGCCGGTTTCCGGGGGTATTTGCCGCAATCGTTGCAGACGGGGTGTGCCATCTTTCCGGTCGGCTGCATCCAGCCGTTCCAGGTAACGCATTCGTGCTTGAACTTGAGGGGGGATTGTATGAAACATATGGGGTTCCTGTGTTGTGAGTGCGGCTGTCAACGCCTCTGACTCTCAGGAAGCAGGGCGCCGGCCGGGCGTGTTTTTGTTGGCGAGGACGGCCGCTACTTCTGCCAGCGTGTCCCCGTCAATTAAGGTGATGGGTTTGTATTGTGCCCATTCGCGGGCCGCATCGGAAATGTCGGCTGTGGTGACCAGGAAAGCATGCACAGCCCGCTCATGAATCAGCGTGCCATATAGCTCCCGCACGATATCCGGCCCAACTGTGTTCCGATACCGTTTGCACTGCACAATGGCCCGCTGCCCCCCCGGTTTAACAAGCTCCAGATCAACGCCGTGGTCTCCGCTGCGGCCGCGCCACTGGACGCGGTACCCCTTCTTGCGAAACAGTACAGCCACAAACTGCTCAAATTCAGAGGGAGATAACGCATACAGCTCATCCACACCAAGCGAAGAGAGGTCTGGGTCCGTCCCCCTCCCCCGGCGCCACCAGATCGCGAACCAGAGAAATCCAATCGTAAAGGCAGCGGCCGCTTCCAGCAAACTCAGAAGCTCCGCCAGCGCCGGCGGCAAGATAGTTACCCACATGGGCCTGACAAAAGCGCGATAACTGGACCAGGCCAGGAACGCGGCCGTCAGCAGCCCAATGATCAGCAGTCCACGGCGAGCAGCGGGCAACCGCCAGCGACGGCCGCGTTGAAGCCGCAGCCATGATCCCTGACGCGACTCAAAACGAACAATCTTATCACCCCCCGCCGCCACCTTCAGCCACACTTCCATACCTCCGAATTGTAGACCGAACCTGCCTAAAGCCAAAATCCGCCCCCCAGGCCCAAAAGTAAGGGTTGACAAAGTTTACGGGAAAAGTCATACTGAAAAGCGGCCAGAATTATTCAGAAAAGGGGTAAATAATGTCAGAACAAGCAGTCAAAGAAGTCATCCAGCGCGCAGTCACAGACGAAACGTTTCGTGCCCTCCTGTTCAGCGATCCTGCCAAAGCACTTGAAGGATACGACCTGACTAATGAGGAGCGAGCTACATTAGAAGACCTCGACGAAGAAAAGTTGACCAAAGGAGGCAAACTCGGCGACCGGTCAACCAAAGGATGGGTGCCGGGAGCAGGTTAGCTCGTTGATAAATCAGAAAAATTCATTCCGCAAAAACAACGCCCAGACCTCGATTGTTTGGGCGTTTCCTTTTCATTGTACCGCCTGGCGCGTCTCGCCAATACTTTCCTTTCCCCATTGTGCTGCTTCTTCCAGGCAGCTTTTACCCAGCGCAACCAGCTCCGGGTTGTCGCTTTGGGCGAGCAGCGACCCGGCCGCTTTGAGGCAAATCATGCGGTCACAAAACCGGGCACGATGCCGTGCCGCCCGAACACAGTCTGCCAGAAGGCGCAGGCGAGCGTCATCGTCATTTGCCAGCCGCGCCAGTTCCAGAAGAATCAACGGCAGGTAATCAGGCGACCCCTCATTGGCCACGGAAACCCTCGCCTCTTCCAATGCCTGCCTGGCCCCTTCCCGCTCTCCCAGCTTCAGCTTGATTAACCCGCTCAAGTAGCCCGCGAGCGGCCGCCACCACGCCATTTCCCGTTCATCCATCCACCGTTCGGCTGTACCCAGGTACAACTTCGCTTTTTCCACGGAGCCGCTTTGAAGTTCCACATGAGCCTGTCCCAGCAGCAGGTGAATACGCTCTTCCGGATAATCCGCCGGCCGCTTGCAGATCAACTCCTCTGCCTTCTCAAACCGGAACCGCGCATCCTGCCAATCTCCCAGAGCACAACTGTATTCGCTGCCCCACAGCAAATAAGTCTCGGTCATGCCAAACTCATCTTGCATGGAGACAAACTGATCCAGCGCCTCCACCAGGTCATCATACGCCCGTTCGTAATGGCCCAAATGAGTTAACGCCACCACCCGTGTGTTCAAGAAACGAGCGGCAAAATGGGGGCTGTAATCACTCAAAAGATCAATCGCCTCATTTACTGTCTCCAGCGCTGCTTCCGGCTGGCCCAGCGTCGTTTGAATGAGAGCGATGTTATTAAGGGCAGAGGCGATATTGGCGGGAATGCTGAAATCGCGTGAAAGACGCACACTTGCCTGCATCGCTTCCAATGCTTTCTCCAGGTCGCGCCGGATGTAATAAACGTAGGCAATCGCCTCCAACACACGCGCGTGCCGTTTCCGGTCGTCCATCTCCAGGCAAATGCGTTCCGCCTCTCTCAGCGCATCATGAGCAATATCCAGCTCATACCGTGAACTGGCAGCCATCCCCAACCATTGATAAGCGCGGGCGCGTTCATTCGGCGACACCTGTTCCGCCCACTCGCCAGTGATCTTTTTTGCCAGCTTTTGCACTTCGTCGTAACGCGCCTGGCGGAACTTGATATCGGACATTAAATTGTAAGCTCGGGCCGCCCGTTCGATGTCGTCGTTGGCAAGGGATAATTCTGCTGCCTTTTCCGCATCCGCCACGGCCGCTTTGAAGTCGCCGGTAAATAACAATGTACTGCCCCGGGAAAGACACAGGTCAACCACCGTGTCCCAATGGTCCTGCTCGCCTAACCGCTGCAAATGGGTTTCCGCCAGCCGGTATAACTCCACCGCTTCGTTGTTGGCAAAGATGTCGCGGGCATCATCGGCCGCTGCCAGCGCATACTTCAACCCTTCTTCAGGCATGCCCGCCCGGCTGTAATGAAAGGCAAGCACCGGGGAAATGGGGCGCAGGTTATCCTGGTGGCGGGCAGCCAACCAGTCTGCTACGGCCGCATGCAGCGCCTGACGCCGGGAGAACGGCAGGCTCTCGTAGGCCACTTCATGCGTCATGGCATGCTGGAACAGGTAAATCCACTCCGGATCGGCCGTCACCAACTGGGTGATCTCATCTTGAGACAGCTCAGTCAAAAGCTCAAACACCAATTGCCGCGGCGTATCGGGCGTAATCTGATTGAGCGCCTCCAGGGCAAATTGGCGGCCAATTACCGAAGCGACTTGCAGCAGATCGCGGCTGGCGGGCGGCAGGCGGTCAATGCGCGCCAGGAGCAGGCCATGGATCGTGTCCGGGAGCTGCACCCTGGCCAATAATGATTCGTTGACCTGAACACGGCCATTCGTCCGCAGCACCCCGGAGGTGATCATGACATTGAGCGCTTCCTCCAGGAACAGGGGGCTGACCGGGCTTTCCCGCCCGTCCCGGTCGCGCAGGCCCAAATGCTGCTCCACCGCCGGCGGCAGTTCCGACGTGCCGATCATTTGCTGCAATAGCCGGCGCGCGTGGCGTGGGGGCAGATCAGACACAATGATCGGCACACAGCAAGGACGACTCAACGTTTCCAGGTCTAGTTCCTGATCCTGCCGGAAAGTCAACGCGAGGAAAATAGGCCACTCTTCCAGCCGCTGGGTGAGCAGGTCAATCAGTTCCAGGCTGGATTGATCAGCCCAATGGACGCTCTCCAGGATAATCAGCAGCGGTTGGGTCATGGACGCCGCCCTGAAACAGCGGCGAGCCAGGGAAAAGAGACGCGCCTGCCGCGCCGCGGCCGTCATGTTGCTCAAGCTCTTCGCCTGCGGAATCGGCAATCCCAATACCTCACCCCACAGCCCCACATCATCGCCGCAGTCGGGAACCAACGCCCGGGTCCGGTTCACCACCAGGGCCGCCTGCGCCTGGGGATCCTCGCCCGCCTGCAAACCAAAGAAATCAATCCAGATGGAACGCCAGGGGCCTAACGGAATCTCGGACATATGCTGGTGGCAGACGCCGACCAGGCCGCTGCCGCCCGCTTCCAGCCAATGTTTGACACCCACCGCCATCAAACGGGTCTTGCCCACGCCGGTCGGGCCGAACATCGCCGCCGCGCCGCCGATGCCGCGCAATGCGGCATCCATACCGCCGAGTAGGAGGTCAATCTCGCTGTCCCGCCCAACCAACGGCCGTTCCGACTGGCGGAAATATGCCTCCAACTGCACCGTCATGGCCCGATCCCCGGTGGGCCGGTACAAGGGCACGGCCGTTTCCCTGCCTTTCAGTTGCACGGCCGTGAGCTGCTCGAAGTCAATCAGGTCGCGCACGCGCTCGGCCGTCACCCCGTCCGTCACCACATCGCCGTCATCACACACCTGGGTCAGGCGCGCCGACAGATTCACCACATCGCCGACCACCGTGTACTCCCGCCGGCTCGTCGCCCCCACCGGGCAGGCAAACACCTTCCCTGCAGCCAATCCAATCCGCTGCGAGGTAATGAAGGGCGGCCGTTCCCGTTGCAGCGCCAGCGCACACCGAATCGCCTGCTCCGGGGAATCAGGGGCGATGGGCGCGCCAAAAATGATGTGCAACTGGTTCCCTTTATCGGCCGTCAGGAGGCGGTTAATGCGCGCATTGCGGCTGCCAAAGCGGGCCACCACACGGCTGGCCCACAGATAATACTCCTGCAACTGCTCAGCAAGCCGGCTGCCCGAGCCTTCCTCACCCGTCTCAAACTGCACAAACACGCTGGTCACCGGCCGGTGTTCAGCCAGCCGGGCCGGGCCGGCCGTCAGCATGCGCTGGTACAAGGCGCGGGGCACAAAGTGCGGGATATGTTCCAGCAGCCGCGCACGCGCATCAGCCCCAATTAAAGCCCAGTTGAGGATGGGTTCCTGTTTCGGGACTTGAAGCTGGGTGGTGAACTCGGCGAACCGGCCTCGTGCCGGTAATCCGGCCTGCGCCAACACGGATCGGCTGGCGATGACCTGCCCCGAGGAAGCCTGTTTCTCCGCCTCGGCCGCTTCATCAACGGCCGCTCCCCGCAGGACAAACTCCAGACTGGATGCCGCGCTGCCGACGATGATTTCCTGGCATTGGCCGTAGCCGACGCCGATCTTGATGGTCAGCTCAAAGAACGGATTTTGCCCCGGCGGGCGATTGGTGACGATGCGATCAAAGCTGGTCAGCACCAACTGTTGCAGCATTTGTGCCGACGCCAGGGCGCGCTCCCCGGCGCGGCCGTCGTCATCGGGAAAGTACACCGACATGGCATCCCCATAAAAATGACTGACCGCGCCCCGCATTTGATGGATGAGGTCAATCATGCCGGTAAACGTCAACAGCAGCACCCGGTTGAGTTCTTCAGCGCCGCGCGGCCCATCCGCCGCCAGCTCAGCCGACATGGCCGTGAAACCGGAAATGTCGGAGAAAATGGTGGCTGCCTGCAATGTCCGCACCTCGCCGACCGGGGGCAGGCCTTCCTCAATCAACCGGCCAGCGAGCGTCACCGGAATGTAGGCGGCCAACCGGCGGGACAACGCCTCTGCCTCAGGAACTGTCTCAGTGTGCTCAGTGAACATCGGTACCCTTGACGGTCGGGTTGGTGATCGGAGTCATGAAGATGGACTCATCATGACGATGCGTGCTTCGCCTTCTGATTTTCCCAGTTGCAGCGCCTTACGGCTCATCAAAATCAGGGAAATAACGGCCGTTTAATGCGCGAATCAGTTGGGTTGCTTCCGGCTCGGCCAGCCCCTGGCCAAAGTAAACGTGCTGGTAGGCATAATCGAAAGCAGGACAATGATGTTTGTCGCTAAAATAGAAGGGGCTGACATGTTTCATATCGTAGGCTGTCGTCAGTCCCAGGATGGAAACCGGCCGCCGGACAATAAATCGTTCCTCGTCAATGAAGAGGATCTCGCGAGTTGCTGCGTAATACTGCCAACGATTCCACAAGACACGGCCGAATCGAACCCAGACGAACAGCCAGATGAGCAGCATCAAGGTCAGCAGGAAGCCAAATCGCTCCCGCACCAGCGTTACGGTCATGCCCACCGTGAGGAATGCCCACACCAACAGGCAAACCGAAAACAGGATCAGCAGGAACCGGTTGCGATCTGCAGGCATCACGACCTTCAACCGCTGCCTGCTTTCTTCAAACTGTACGTTTGGGATTTTCAACAACATATCCATCCATGGCTTCCGGGCCGGCGGATTTCAGAGCACCACCTGCCGGTGTATTCTAGCGCAGGCCCAAGACGACGCAACAGCTTATTTTTCCCCGCTTGCCCCCAGCCGAGGCCGGGGTACAATCCGCGCCCATGAGCAGAGCCAAGCATCTGCTGCGATCATCTGTCCTGGTCATCCTGTTCTTTGCCCTGGCTAAACTGACCGGCCTCTTGCGGGCGCGCCTGGTGGGAGCCGCTTTCGGCACAGGCCCGGAGATTGACGCCTTCATCGCAGCCAACCAGTTGCCCGAAGTTTTTTTCACCGTCATCGCCGGCGGATCGCTGGCGGCCGCCTTCATCCCCATTTATGCCGAATACCTGGCTAACGAATCAGCCAGGAAAAGCGCACAATTGGCCAACACCGTTCTGACGCTGGTCGTGCTCATTCTGGGCCTTATTTCGGCTATCGGCGCTGCCCTGGCTCCCTGGCTGACCCTCACGCTGCTCGTCCCCGACTTCTCCCCGGAACTGCAACAGCTCACCGCCAGCATCATGCGTATCATCCTGGTGCAAACAACCATCTACGGAATCAGCGGCGTGTTAAGCAGTATCCTCAACGCGCACCAACACTTTGCCCTGCCGGCGCTGGCCCCGCTCTCCCTGGACATCGGGTACTTTGTGGGTCTGTTTTTGTTCGTACCCAGACTGGGCATTCACGGGCTGGCGTGGGGCACCGTCTTAGGTGGCTTCCTCCACATTGCCATTCAGGTACCGGCGCTGGTCAGGCACCGCCTCCGCATTCGGCCGTCCTGGGGCATCGAAATGCGCGGCGTCCGTGAGATCGCCCGCCTGATGCTACCCCGGATCGTCACCCTGGGGACGATCCAGGTCGCAGACCTGTTCATTATCCGGCTGGCATCCGGCCTGCCCACTGGCAGCACCTCAGGCTATTTCTACGGGTATGCCCTGATGCAGCTGCCGGAAACCTTGTTCGGGACGGCCATCGCTCTGGTTGTATTCCCCACGCTGGCCGAGCAGTTCAACGACGGCGACATCGAAGGGTTGAGGCGCACGGCCGCGACGACCCTGCGCATTATATGGATGTTGACCATTCCTGCGGCCGTGGGGCTGGTGCTATTAGGCCGGCCCATCGTTGCCCTGCTGTTGCAGGGAGGAGCCTTCGGCGCGGCGTCCACACAACTTGTGTCGGCCGTCTTGCTTGCTCTCAGCCTGCGGGTCATCAGCGAAGCTACGCTGGAACTTGTCGCCCGGCTCTTTTACGCGCAGCACGATACGCGAACGCCGATGTTCGCTTACCTGGGCTGGCTTCTGGCCAATGTGATCGGCGCCTATTTGCTGGTTGGTCCGTTGGGCGTGGCCGGTCTGGCCCTTTCCAGCACCATCGCCTTCACGGCATTGGCGGCCGCGTTGTTTATCCTCAACCAACGCAGATTGGGTAGCCTCCATGAGCGTGGGTTGGGATTAAGCGCGCTGCGTTCGATTTTGGCGGGCGCCGGCATGGCGCTGGCCATATGGGGAGCAAGCCAGGCCGTGGACGGGGTGTTGATGCGCCTGGCGATTGGCGGGGCGGCCGGCGTCGCAGCCTACATCACCATCAGATTAGCCCTGGGCGGCCGTGAACTGCAAGCTCTGATGGCGATTGTGCGCAGCAAATCCGCCTGACCTCTCGCACCTGAACACCCGTTCGCTTCCACACCAACCATTTTGACATTCTAGAACGTTTGTGCTAAACTCTCGCATCACTAACCCGCGAAGCCAGACTCAAGGAGTTAATCATGACCAAAGCAAACGGAAACGGGCGGTTGGCCACGCTCGAAAAAACACTCGATTCCCTGACAAAACGATTCGGCGAGGGGACGATCATGCGCCTCGGTGACGCCTCCCACCTGCAAGTGGAAGCCATCCCCACCGGCGCGCTCTCCCTCGACATCGCGCTCG
>JBHHTQ010000073.1:0-16816 GCA_046753445.1 Anaerolineae bacterium
AAGCTACCCAACGTACGCTGGAATCACATCAAAGCTGCGCTCCAACGCTGCGGTCAAATTTTTTCCTTGCGCTGTAGAAATATGCTGCTTGTCATATACCTGCACCCAGTTATGGTCGGCATTCACAACCACCAACCGTAATCTGGGGTAATTCCGAAGTCTGGCCAACAACCGGGATGGGGTCGTCAACCAGGAATTCTCATTCAAGATGACCACACAGGGTCGCACATACCAGATTTCTCGAATTAATGAGGCTTCGCTTTTGGGAGAAACGCCCACGATGTTCAGATCCGTCTGGCGATTCAACAAGCTCTCAATGCTTGCGCCTAGTAACGAATCGTTTTCGACAACAAGAACCGTCTGTGGAGTCATGATTTCAGTCCTTTCCATGGTTTCTAAATCGCTTGCACCGCTTTGATGAACGACTTGTATCAAGGCGCTCCTACAAAATGTATCCATTGGAGGATCGTCATTTACACAAGGTGCACTGTTATAGTACTCGGATACCGCTTCTCTGTGAATCACCTGGAAGGGGTGACTTGTATGAAAAAAGGGGTGATTTTTAGGTTAGTTGGGGATGTGCAGCGCCTGGCAGCGCCGGTTTGCTCTAATTGGATGCGTGAAGCAGGCCGACTTGCAGCGCATAGTTAACTAAACTGGTGCGATCACTCAGGTTCAGTTTCTGGTAAATGTTGGCCCGGTGCGTCTTGATGGTATTGATGCTAATGTTCAGCTTGTTGGCGATCTCCCGGTTGGACAAGCCCTGGGCAATCAAGACAACGATTTCGTTTTCGCGGCGGGTCAGGCTGGGGGCTGAGGGTTTATCTAATGGGCTCTCTCCCAAATCTCCCAAGAACTCGCTCACAATATTGCCGGCCAGTTGGGGTGGTAAGTACACCCCTCCTTTGTGAACCGCGTGAATGGCGCCTATTAACTCATCGGTATGTGACCCTTTGAGAAAGTATCCGTGCGCCCCTAACCGTAATGCCTCAAAGAAGAACTCTGTCTCGATGTGCATCGTGAGAAAAATCACACGCGTGTCTGGTTGAAGATGCCGGATAGCCTCAAGGCCGGTCATCTCATCCATAGTGATATCGAGTAAGACGATATCCGGCTTAAACTCGTGTGCCAGATCAACAGCGTCGCGGCCGTTGCTGGCCTGAGCCACAATCTCGATGCTGGGGTCGTCCTGCAATAAGGCGGCCAATCCTTCCCGCAACACTTCATGGTCATCTGCGATTATTATTCGAATGGGTTTGACTTTCATGCCGGCAGCCCTGCAAACAGAACAACTTCTGAACGAGATACTTTATCGCTACTGTCTATGCTAGAGCCAGAAGGTTACAGCCTACCTTACAAAATGATTTTTCTCGCAGGAAACTGCCTCGGCATGCCCTCAGAGCAGCAGGGACCGGCACATTGTCTGCTAATGATGAAGGCGCTCCCCTGCCGGATCGTACAACACGTCTTGGGCGACTTGCGCGGGGATACGTTCGCCGAATACTTCAACCTCGACCTGATTTCCTGCAGCGGCCAATTCCATCGGCAGGTAGGATAAGGCGATGATTTGAGCAACGGTGTAGCCATACCCTCCACTTCGTACACGTCCCACCAGCTGCTCTCCCTTATAGACCGCCTCTCCCCCGTAAAGGACGCAACGGCCGTCATCATGGATGGTCAATGTGCACAACCGGCGTGAGAGACCTTTTGATCTGGCCTTGAGCAGCGCTTCGCGGCCGATAAAATCGCCGCCCGATTGAAGCTTCACGGTAAAACCCAATCCCGCTTCGTAGGGGTTTTCGTCCGGGGTGATGTCGGCGCTCCAGTAGCGGTAACCTTTCTCCAATCGCAATGTTTCCAACGCTTTGTAACCCGCGGGTTGGATGCCATACGTCTGGCCGGCTTCTATGACTGCGTCCCATACTTGAACGGCCTGATTGGGACTCACATACAGTTCCC
This sequence comes from Anaerolineae bacterium, assembly GCA_046753445.1. GTDB lineage: Bacteria > Chloroflexota > Anaerolineae > Promineifilales > Promineifilaceae > JAHEEY01. Next base: position 1,960 of record JBHHTQ010000073.1, read on the forward strand.
AGCCCAACTCACCAGCATAACTGACGCGCTGCGCCCACACATCTGCGCCTTGTATGTCGATGGCTTGTGCTGTCATGTAAGGAAAAGCTTCGTTGGAGAGATCACACCGGGTGACGGCCGCCAGCACGCGACGCGCCTCTGGCCCCCACAGACCCAACACAGCCCAATCACCGGTCACATCTTGCACGTCAACTGCGCCATCCCCAGGCAAATGCATCTTGATCCAACCTAGATCGCTGGCGGCAAAGGCAGTCCCGGTGATCACCCGGAAATGCGTCTCTCCCAGACGGGCAATCGTCAGGTCACTCTCAATACCGCCTCGTTCGTTGAGGAATTGGGTATACGTGAGGCTACCCACCGGCTTATCAATGTTATTACACGCCAGCCGCTGCAACAGCGTCAGCGCGCCGGAACCGCGCACGTCTATCTTGCCAAAAGAACTCATGTCCAGCAGACCAACTCGTTCGCGCACGGCCCGGTGTTCCTTGCCGATCTGATCAAAGTACGGCGGCCGCCCCCACCCCCACCGGTGTTGTTCGGCGCCTGCCTGCCGCCAGGGTTGTCCCGGCCGGAAGTAGTTGGCCCGTTCCCAGCCGTTCTTCTCGCCAAACACGGCCCCCCATTCCTGCAAACGCGGGTAGAGAGGGCTGAGCCGCCGGGGACGCCCCCATTCGCTTTCGTCTTCAGGGTAATGCCGGAAATAGTAATACTTGTACACTTCGCGGGCGCGTTTGGCCGTGTAGTGTGGGTCGGCAAAGTGCCGGCCAAAGCGGCGGACATTCATCTCATGCATGTCAATGGAGGGGACGCCTTCAACAATCCACTCGGCCATGATCTTACCCACGCCGCCGGCCCCGGCAATACCATTGAGAGACATACCCGCCGCGACGAAAAAGCCGCGCAAGCCGGGAACAGGGCCTAAACAGTAACGGCCGTCCGGCGTGATCGCCTCCGGCCCATTGATAAGCCTGATAATCTCCGCCCGCTCTAGAATGGGTACGCTCCGGATCGCACCCTCCATCAACGGCTCAAACAGTTCCCACTCCGGAGCCAGCAACTGCTGTGTAAATGCCCAATCCACCCCCTCCACTGACCACGCCTTCGGGTTCAGCTCAAAACCGCCGATCAGAAACCCTCGCACCTCTTCACGGATGTACACCAGGTTATCCGGGTCGCGAACCACCGGCGTTTCCAACGGCAGCTCATGGCCAGGGATGGGTTTGGTGATGAGGTATTGGTGCATGATTGGCGTCATGGGGATCGTGGCGCCTACCATCTCTCCAATCCGGGGCGCCCATTGACCGGCGGCATTGACGACAACTTCGGTCTTAATGGGACCATGATCGGTGTCCACCTGGGTTACTTCGCCGCGCGGCGATAAGTCAATGCCGGTCACACGCACGCCGGTATGCACTTGAACGCCTAATTTCCGGGCGCGGCGGGCCAGCTCCACAGTGATGCCGTTGGGGTCGAGGTAGCCATCGTCGGGAATATACACCGCCCCATAAAGATTGTGATCGCTCATGGGGGGGAAGATGCGTTTTGCTTCCCCGGGTGAAATGATCTCTACGTCTAGGCCAAGCGCCTTCGCCCGGCTCACCTGCCGCTGCAATGATTTCAGTTGATCCCGGCTGGAAGCCAGGCGCAAGCTTCCTACCTGATGCCAACCCAGCACGCCTCCTACTTCCGCTTTAATTCGATTGTATAAATCAATGCTGTAATTCATCATCAGCATAAGCGCGGGCGAGGTGCGAAACTGGCTGACCAGACCCACCGAGTGAAACGTGGTGCCGCTGGTCAATTCCCCTTTTTCCAACAAAATCACATCTGTCCAGCCCATCCGGGCCAGGTGATACGCAATACTGCAACCAGTGATACCGCCGCCGATAATCACAACGCGTGCTTGGTCATTCATGATGGGGTTCTCCATTATCGCGGGTGCTTGCGTCTCCGTCTCGTTCTCTCGCGGGATGGGACGGCCGCCGATGATCTCCAACCAGGCAGGGGCCGCGAATCGCCTGCCACTAGACCTTCAAACTCTGCTCGAATTTGAGCATCCATCTCGGCCGAGAAAACGGCCGTGTTACCTTGCGCCAGAATCTGACCAACGCGCTGCATCGCCTTGCTTTGCGCATCCAATCCCCCATTCTCCAGCCAGGTCTGGCGCGAATCGCGGTCGGCGACCGTGGGCAAGACCGCGCAGGTGGTCATCCGTTCCAGTGTATGCGGCTTGTCCAGGAACATACCCGCCGGACCGGCCTCAGCGATGCTGGCCAGGGCCAGATTTTCCCTGCTGAATTCCAGGCCGCGTTTCATCCGCTTGATCATTTCCGCAATCTCGTTGTCAATGACCATCATGGCAAAATCAAAAGCCATCAAGGCGTCAATTAACCCGGCCATATTCATTAAATCCAAACCGGCCAGCAGCCCGGCCGTAGGCGACATCCCTTTCTCAAAACCTGCCTGAGCATCCACCAGCTTCGAGTTCGTCAGACCCACATAGCCGGCGCAGGGCACCTTATAAAAGCGGGCCATCTGGGCAAAGGCCATAGCCATCATGCCCGTCTCGATGCCGCCCGGCGCATATGCCCCGGTGCGCATGTCGCCAACGGTGGGTAAAACGCTGTAAATCAGCTCCGCACCCGGCCGTATCATCTGTTTCAACGTGGCCCAGGCCAGGAATTCGGCGTTGCCCTGGGCCACTGTCCCCAATAAAGTCAGGGGAGAGGTAAGCCCGGCATTAGGTACGATGGTGGCATAGCCGGGGTATCCGTTCTCGGTCAGCCACAGGAGCAGTTCGGTGGAATCGAAATCCATCGCCAATGGAGAGACAACAGCGCAGTAATGATGGGTGATGAGCGGCCGTTCCCGGTAAGCTGCCTCGCCCCCAGCCACCCGCATTCCCAGCTTGATGATCTTTTGCGCTTCCTCCACATTGGGCACATTGCCGCGGACAGGCTTCACGGTATTCTTCAATGCCGGGTAATAGCGGGAGAGACTAAAATGCTCCGCTGGGGCATCATCACACAACACAGAGACGGAGAAGAGATCGAGGTCGGAGAGTTCGTTAAACAGGTGCGCGATCCGGGCCATGTCGTCGGAGCGTGCGCGTCGTTCCCGCCCGGTCTCCGGGTCAATGATATTGGGCGCGGAACTTCCGGTCATGATGAGCGGCCCATCATCGGGGATGGTGCGATCATACCGGGGGTCACGGCCGTAAAAACTGAACGTCTGGGGATAGGCAGCGCGAAACTGCTCGACCACCCGGCGTGGGAATTTGACGATATGTGATTCCGAATCAGCCGGACACCCATGCCGGATCAGGCGCCTCCTGGCTGTTTCATTGCGCACCAACAAGCCAACATCTTCCAAAATTTCAAGCGAGGCTTCGTGGATTTGTTCGACTTGTTCGTCCGTCAGCAACGTGGCATAACTGGCAATCATCTTATCCTCCTCGCAGCGGACGAAGATGCCCCATTCACGATGACTCACCAATTCACGATACCGGCTCGCCCCGGCGAATGGCGATCAGCTTCTTCGCCGTTTCCACGGCTACGGCCGCATCCCGGCAGTACGCATCAGCTTCAATGTGCTCGGCAAAAGTCTCATCCAAAGGAGCGCCTCCTACCAAAACGATGAGGTCGTCACGAAGACCCTCATCTTTTAGCGCTTGAATGACCACGCGCATGTAAGGCATAGTGGTCGTCAACAGAGCGCTCATCCCCAAAATGTCTGGTTTGTGTTCGTGAATGGCAGCGAGAAAAGCCTCTACCGAGTTATTGATGCCGAGGTTAATGACCTCAAACCCACCCCCTTCCATCATCATGGCGACCAGATTCTTGCCGATATCGTGAATATCTCCCTTCACGGTCCCGATGACGATTTTTCCGATAGAGGGCGCGCCCGTTTCTGCCAACAAGGGGCGGAGAAGCGCCATGCCCGCTTTCATCGCATTTGCCGCCATCAGCACTTCCGGCACAAATAAGATACCGTCGCGAAAATCCACGCCCACCACATCCATGCCGGCAACCAACCCCTTTGTCAATACTTCGTAAGGGGGCTGCCCCCGTCTTAATGCTTCTTCCACGCTCTCGACAACTTCATCTTTATACCCATCGTACAGGTCTTCCCCCATTAGCTCATAAAGCTCTTTGAAAGACAGTTCACTTAAGATGATTTCTTCTTCGGTCACTTTCGTCCCTTCTCTATCCCATCTCATCGAGCGGCGCGATTTCAGTGATGAAGCGAAATCGATCCCCACGATATAAATCATGGCCATACTCTAACGGCCGTCTGTTCTGGTCGAGCGCCAGCCGCCGCTCCAACATCAACGGCGCGCCCGGCAAAATACCCAGCAGCTCCGCTTCGTACTCAGTCGCCAGGACAGGCTCCAGGCTTTGTTGGGCCTCGGTAGCCACGATGCCATACTCCGTCCGGGCGATTTCATAGACCGAACGACTTTCCAGGTCGTATTGTTCGAGATCAGGGAAGCGTTCTACCGGCATGGTGAACTTTTCCAGCAGAACCGGCTCCTCATTAATAAGGCGAAGGCGGTGAATGACGTAGATCAGCGCAGACAGAGACAGCTGCAATTTTTGAGCGACAGAAGTCTCAACCGGCCGTTTATCACACATGATGACTGTCGCCCCTGTTTTATAGCCGCGCCGCCGCATCACTTCAGTGAAAGGCACCAACTTACCCGCCCGCCGTTCATATTTGGGTTCAGCCACAAAGGTACCCGCCCCTTGCCGCCTCACCAGCAAGCCTTGCGCTTCTAAAGATTGCAAGGCCGCCCGGGCAGTCATGCGGCTGACATGCCAGGTTTCGCTTAACTCCCGTTCAGGAAGCAGGCGATCACCTGGAGCTAACTCCCCTGATTCAATTTGTTCCAACAGGCTATCGGCGATTTGTACGTAGCGGGGAACAGTTGTCCTGTCGGTTGCAGCGCCCATCTTCAGCCTTACCGCGCTCGAATTCCTCTCCCAAAGAGACCCAAACGGCAAATTGGTCTATACCATTCGCGTCAAAGGCTAACATAGAGCAATTGAGTTGTCAAATCTTTCAGCTTGAGACCCATGTAATGGCCGCACATGCGATATGTTGGCACATACAAGTAATATATCTATAATATATCAATAGACGGGGTTTTATTGAGAAAAAGGGGGAAGTCAATTGAACGCCCCTGACAACTAACACGCCTGATAACAGTTTCAACTCACAACAGCATATAGGCCGCTACGCTTTACCCGGAAGGAGAAGTGTTTAGCCGCACCTTCTTTTCTTTGCCCAATCAGGAACCGCTCTCTACAAAACTTCACACCCCAACAGTTTGATAAGCGCGGCAAGCATTCAGAGAACACGTTGACTTAAGATGGAATGATGCCAACCACGGTTCATGCAATCTTTGATCTTGTTCAACTCGACGGGAGCCGAAACGTAACCTCAATCTCCCAGGCAGCCTCCGCTTCCCCTGCTCCGGCAGCAAACACCCAAAAAGAGGCAAGCAACCCTGGCGAGGATTTCCGAAATCCCCATCCAGATTCGGAGGGGCATTGCGGGCAACAGCACGAAAATGCGGCCGTTGTCCACAAAGGAGGTGGCTCTATTAGAAGTGTTATAGTTCAGATGAAAATGGACACGGCCTTCATTTAGAAAGAGAATAACCTACAGCAAAAAAACAAGAAAAGGAACATCAAAATGAAGACCAATACCCGTAAACGCAAACAATTTCAAGCAGCCGAGAAAGTGTCCATCATCCGCCAGCATTTGATAGATAAACAGAGCGTATCAGACATTTGTGATGAATATGGCATTGCCCCCAGCGTGTACTATCGGTGGCAAAAGCAGTACAGAACGGCCGCCATGATGGTGCACAATTTGGACATCACGGCCGTCGCCAACGGCCCATTCCCGGCGGTGACGCCCGTCTTCGGATCATAACCCAGGCTGTGGAACAAGGAGCGCGTCAACACAGCGTCCCCTTCGACGCGCTGCACCAGTGCAGCCACGCCCTGGCGCGCCCTCTGTCCCCACAGACGCTCAAAATCAATCAAGGTGCCATCCTTATCGAACACCACCAATTCGATATCAAAAGGGTGGCCATTCACCCAAAGTTTCGCCATTGATTGACGCCTCAACCCTCAAGAGGCGGCCGCCCCTTTGCTTCCGGCGGCGCTTCCGGGCGTTTCCGTCTGCGGGAACGCTTGCTCATCTCTTCCGGCGCGGGGCCGCCGAGCCGGTTGGGGCGCGGCAGGAGGCCCGCTTCTTCGATGATCTCAGCCACCAGCTCTTCTTGCCGGTAAGCCATGACGTGCACACCGGCAACGCCCTCAATCTCGCGCACCTGTTGGATGATTTCCACGCAGATCCGTTTCCCCTCAGCCAGCTTCTGCTGCTTCGGCGCTTTACGCAGCCGGGCAACCACCTCATCAGGAATGCGGACGCCGGGCACTCTAGTCCGCATGAATTCGGCCGCTCGCTCCGAGCGCAACGGGCCGACGCCTACCAAAATAAAGACCTTTTCATGCAGCCCCATTTCACAAACCCTGCTCATAAATTGGCGAAAACGGGGCACGTCGAAGCAGTATTGCGTCTGAATGAAATCAGCGCCGGCCTCGATCTTCTTGGCCAGGCGTAACGGCCGCCAATCATAGGGTGGCGCGAACGGGTTCGCGGCCGCGCCCAGGAAAAGCCGGGGCGGAACCGTGAGCTTACGCCCGCTCAAAAAGACCCCCTTGTCCCGCATGATCTTGATGGTGCGCAGCAGCTGGATGGAATCAAAATCAAACACGCGTTTCGCCTGCGGCTGATCGCCCACCGTGACGTCGTCACCCGTGAGGCAGAGCACATTGCACACGCCCATCGCGGCCGCGCCCAGCACATCTCCCTGAATGGCAATCCGGTTCCGGTCCCGGCAGGAAACCTGTAAAATCGGCGCATAATCTGCCCGTGTCAAGAGGGCGCAAATAGCCACACTCGACATGTGGCAGTTCGCCCCGGACGCGTCAGTGGCGTTGATGGCGTCACACACCTGAGAGAGGACCAGCGCCGCATCGTACACCTCTTGCGGATCCGCGCTGTCGGGCGGGTTTAATTCGGCCGTCACGGCAAAACGCCCCGATCGCAGGACCCGCTCCAAACGGCCGTCTGATTTGAACTCGCGCCTTATCTCCACCAAATGCCGCCTGCGCCTGCTGCCCGGCTCATTCGCACTGCACCATCAACTGGGCCTTATCCCCCCACCCGGATGGCGCTTTTTCATCCTCGCCAGTGAGCATATTGATCCAGGCAGACGAACCTTTTAATCCCCGGTTGAGCGGGGGCTGAATAAACAAGATCTCCTTTCCCAAAACAGGCATCCGGCGAGAACGCTCAAAAGCCTCCACCCAAATGCACTTCATCTCAGGAACGACCTCGCAGTGCCCGTTCGCACGGACGCCGCCGCACGGCCCATTGCGCAGATTCTTAGGGCACGTCATCGGGCAAGTCATGCCCGTCGCATGGAGAGCGCACTGCCCGCACATCCGGCAGTCAAACACCACCTTTTTGGCTGCTTCCTCAACCGGCCGCAGCCAGCGATCGGCGCGGGCATACCCAATGGAAGCCACAAGCGGATCCAGCCGGATGAACAACCGGCGGGTCGCCTGGTAGGCGCGCGCCAACCAATGCGGATGGTTTTGCAGCCATCTGCCAAGACTCATGACAGGCCCTCATGTGACAGCCCTGCCGGGCCTATCTCGCGGAAGGAAACACGTGAGCCAACCATCCGGTTACTCACCCCGCGCTTTTCTAATTTCGGCGCACAAGGCCGGGATGACTTCATGCAAATCGCCGATGATGGCGTAATCCGCCTTGGCCACAATCGGCGCTTCCCGGTCTGTATTGACCGCCAAAATGCGTTTCGACCCTTTGCAGCCGACCATGTGCTGGATGGCCCCGCTGATGCCGCAGGCGATGTAAAGGTCGGGGGCGATGCGTGTGCCGGTCTGCCCGATCTGGTCGGTATGCGGCCGCCAGCCGAGGTTCGTCGTCACCCGCGACCCGCCGACAGCCCCGCCCACGAGATCGGCCAGCTCTTCCAGGACGGCAAACCCTTCCGCGCTGCCCACTCCGCGCCCGCCGCCGACCACCACACGGGCATCCGTCAGGGACACCTTATCGCCGGCGGCCTCGACGCGCCGGGTCACGCGGACGCGAAAATCCTTGTCCGTCAGAGGGGGAGTAACGATGTGGACAACCGGTTCGCCGGGGGCGGCCGTTTCCTCGGCCAGGATGGTGTGCGGGGCCACGGTCAACAGCCGGGGTTCCCCGGTAAGCCGGGCTTCCTCAAGCAGGCTGCCACCCCAGCGCAGCCGGGTGACCTCGTAAGGGTCGCCGGGCCGGATTTCGATGCAGTTGGCTGCCAGAGGGAGCTGGGTACGAGCGGCCGTGTGGGCCATCACTTCATTGCCCCGATCCGTTCCCGCAGCCATCACCACCTGCGGCCGCGCCGTCTCGATGAGATGGACGACGGCCTCCGCCCACGCCTCCGGCGCATAATGCTTCAGGCGATCATGCTGAACCAGATGAACCGCGGAAACGCCGTAAGCCGCCGCCTCCCCGGCCAGCGGCCGTGCCTCCTCGCCGATGAGCACCGCTTCCAGGGGAAGACCCAGCTCGGCAGCCAGGGCGCGGCCGAGCGTCAGCATCTCCAGCGACAACCCGTTCAATGTCCCGCGGTCATGTTCAATCACGCCCAGAATCATGGTTAAACCACTCCCAATTCTTTCAGAATCCCGATAGCCTTCGCCGCTGCTTCCGCCCCCTCGCCTAAAATTTCCACCTGGCCGGCCTGCTCTTTGGGCGCCCTGAGTCTGATTTTCTCCAGGCCGCCGCCGTTCCCCTGCGGCTCTACGCGGTGGATGGGCTTCTTCTTGGCCCGCATCCGGCCGGGCAGCGAAGGATAGCGCGGCAGGTTGATGCCTTCTTTCACCGTAAAGACGGCCGGGAGGGTGACTTCAAACTCCTCCCAGCCGCCGCCGGCTTCCCGCCGGGCTACGGCCGCGCCGTCTCTGATGTAGATTCCTTTAACGCCGGTCACACAGGGGAGGTCCAGCGCATATGCCACACGAACGCCCACCTGATAATCTCCCGTATCGGCCGCTTCATTGCCGAAAAGCAGGATATCCAAATGCCCGTTTTCTTCCTCTTCAGCGCGGACAGCGGCCACAATCGCCTCGGCCGTGGCCATCGCGCTCCATTCGTTCCCGTCCGTTTCCAGGAGGACGGCGCGGTCAATCCCCACGGCCAGAGAATCGCGCAGCTGCTGCGCCGCCGCCGCCGGGCCGAGGGTGAGCACCGTGCTGCTGCCGCCGTGCGCCTCAATTAAGCGCACCGCTTCTTCCACAGCACATTCCTCGTGCGGGCTGATGGTGAAGCCCAGGTTGCGCGTCTCGATGGACTGTTCATCTTCCGTCAGGACGATCTTCGCGCCCGTGGCCGGAACTCGTTTGATGCACACCAGCACATGCATAGGTTCTTTCCTGTCCCCTGACGGCCGTCTTACCGTCTCATCCGCTCATTTTCCGGATCAAACAAGGGGGTGCTGCCCACGGCCGCGACCGTCACCGGATACTGCTCCGTCATATACTCGACCGCCAGCTTTGTACCCACTTCGGCGTATTCCGGCGGCAGATAACTGAGCAGAATGTGCTTACCCATCGACGGGCCGGCGCCGGCGCTGGTGACATAGGAGCGGCGTCCTTTTCGGTCCACGATGGCTTCGCCGTCCGGCGTCAATATCGGTTCGCTGCCCTGCATGTAGCGGCGCATCCCGGAAGCCGAAGTGTGGTCATCCACTGTGAGCGTGCATAAAACGGCCGCCGGATCTTCAGCCCGCGCCTTCAGATACGCTTCCTTGCCGATAAAATCCTGGCTCTTCACCTTAGGACGGGCCAATCCGGCCTCGACGGGGTTATATTCCCCTTCCAGTTCGTGCCCCATGAGGCGGTACCCCTTCTCCAGCCGGGCCGTCGTGCCGTAAACTCCAATGCCGGCAGGAACGATGCCATGCGCCTGGCCTGCCCCCCAGAGATAATCCCACAACCTCAAGCCGTGCTCCATCGGCGCATAAATCTCCCAACCCAACTCGCCGACATAGGAGATGCGCAGCGCCCACACCTTGAGAGTGCCGATGATGATTTCCCTGGCCGTGGCAAAGGGGAACCCTTCGTGAGACACATCATCCTCCGTCACCGATTGCAGCACATCGCGGGCGAACGGCCCCCACAACCCAATCGTGCACAGAGCGGAGGTCATATCCTGAAATTGAACCGAGCCGTCATCCGGCAGGTTGTCCATGAACCATCTCTTGTCCCTGGGGCCGTCTCCGCCGCCGGTGACAATGCGAAATTCATTTTCGCCGCGGCGCATGATGGTCAAGTCCGCTTTGAAGCCGCCATGCGCATTCAAGAGCGGCGTGTAAACCGCCCGCCCTACTTTGACGTTCATCTGGTTGACGGTCAGACGCTGTATGTAATCGAGCGCACCGGGGCCGGAAACGTCGAAAATAGCAAATGCAGTGAGATCCACCATGGCCACCCGGTCACGCATGGCCAGGTGTTCAGCGCTGATGATGGGCGACCACCAGCGTGCGTCCCATTCGTGCGGCCGATCGACGATGCGATCCCCATACGTTTCCAGCAGCCCCTTATTGGACTCGTACCATTGCGGCCGTTCCCAACCGGCCGTCTCAAAGAACACGGCGCCCAGTTCCTTCTCCCGCAGGTAAAAGGGGCTGAGCCGGACATTACGGTTCGATGCCCATTGTTCGCGGGGATGGACAATGCCGTACGTCTTGTTATACGCCTCCGAGGTGCGCGCATGGATGTGCGTCTTGGTGCGGCCGTAATCATAAAAACGAGCCACATCTGAGGCATGGATATCAATTTCCGACGTCCCTTCCGTCATCCACTCAGCCACCGCTCGCCCAAACCCGGGGCCTTCCTTAATCCAGATAGCGGCCACCGACCACAACCCCTTCACCTCCACCGTTTCGCCAATGATGGGCATCCCGTCAGGCGTCAACGACAGCAGCCCGTTGATGGCGTGGCGCACCCCTACCCGTTCGTCTCCAAGCAGGTCCGGCATCAGTTCCAGCGCCTGTTCCATCTGCGGATCGAAATCCTCGTCCGTAAAGGGCAGTTCTGTCGGCGAAAGCCGCGCCTCATCAATGGAAGGGATGTCGTTGGGATCGCACAGAATCGGCCGGTGGGCGTACGAGCCGACCTCCATGTCATTCCCATTTTGACGTTCGTACATGAAGGTATCCATATCCCGCACGATGGGATACTCGATTTCGCTCCCCGTCTTCTCAAATAAGGGGATGGGGCCGACGCTGATCATCTGGTGGACAGCCGGGGTCAACGGGATCGTTGCGCCGGCCATTTGGGCGATGCGGGGACTCCACACCCCGCAGGCGACGACCACCGTCTCGGCGCGGATATCCCCCCGCGTCGTCCGTACCCGCCGCACGCGCCCTTTCTCCACATCAATTCCCATGATCTCCGCGTTGGGGACAGCGGTGAGTGCGCCCAATTCTCGCCCCTTCTCCCGCATAAGCGTCCCCGCCCGCAGCGAATCCACCACCCCAACGCTGGGGCAGTAAAATGCGCCCAGGATGATGTCCGTGTTGACGTAGGGAACCAGCTCCTTGACTTCGCTTGGGGTGATCAGATGCGCTTCCACCCCCCACGCCTTCGCCGACGCCATTCTGCGCCTGAATTCTTCCATGCGTGCTTCGGTGCGGGCCAGTTCCAGGCCGCCGCTTTCAGTGAATACCCCCAATTCCTTATACTGCTGCATGCTGTCCAGGGTGAGCAGCGTCATTTCTTTAGAATGGTCAACGGGATAAATAAAGTTAGATGCGTGCCCGGTGGAACCGCCCGGATTGGGAAAAGGCCCCTTATCTACGAGCACAATGTCCTTCCAGCCTAACCGGGCAAGGTGATAGGCAACACTATTCCCCACGATCCCCGCACCGATGATCACAACTTTCGCCTGCTCAGGCAACACACTCATTCCACACCTCCCTTAAGAGCGTTCCAGGTTTAATGAGACGCAGTCCCAACTTCATGTAAGTTGCACCAGAGACCAGCCGGGAGTGGTGCGCCGGCCGGTCTGAATGAAATAATCAAGGCGTGAGCGCCGCCTTGCGCCGGGTGACGAACGCCAACAGTTCCTCTTCCAGGGCGGCCTCCAGCGGCGGCGGTTCATACGCCTTGAGCAGCTGTTTGTACGTTTTGTTGGCTCGCTGGTAAGCGGTTGTCGCCCCTTCTTCGTGCCACTGCTCGAACGAAGCGTAGTCGAACGCCTCGGCGCGGTAAAAGGCGGTTCGGAATTGGCGCATGGTATGCTCCGTGCCCAGGTGATGGCCGCCCGGCTTCACGCTGCGAATGGAGTCCATGGCCAGCGCCTCCTCAGACAGGTCAAGCCCCTGCAAGAACTTGTGGATCATGCCCAACACCTCACAATCGAGGATGAACTTCTCGTACCCGGCGATGAGACCGCCGTCCAGCCAGCCGGCCGCATGCAGCACAAAGTTCACCCGCGCCAGCACAGTGGGCAGCATCACCATCATCGATTCGTAGGCAGCCTGGGCGTCGGGGATTTTGGCGCTGGCAAACATGCCGCCGCTGCGGAACGGCAGGTTATACCGGCGCGCCAATTGGGCGCTGGCATATAAAGCGAGCTGCCCCTCCGGCGAGCCGAAGACGGGCGAGCCGTTTTGTAGGTCAATGTTCGTCTGGAAGGAACCGTAGACCACCGGCGCGCCGGATTCACACATTTGGGCGAAGACGATGCCGGCCAGGGCTTCCGCGTTCTGCTGCACCAGGGTGCCGGCGACAGAGGCGGGAGCCATTGCCCCGGAGAGGATGAAGGGGGTGATGATCGTGGCCTGCCGCGTTCTGGCGTACACTTTGAGCGCGCCCAGCATGCGGTCGTCGAGGCGGCGCGGGCTGCTGATGTTGATGAGGGAGATGAGGGCCGGCTGCTGCCGGATTTTGTCCGCGCCAAACAGGATTTCGGCCACGGCAACGCTGTCGGCCGCATTCTGGGCCGACATCACCGACCCCATAAACGGTTTATCGCTGTACTTGATATGGCTGAAAATCATATCGAGGTGGCGCGTCTCTACCGGCTCATCCGTCGGCTCCACGACGGTGCCGCCGGAGTGGTGCAGGTAGGGGGTCATGTAGGCCAGTTTGATGAAGTTGCGGAAATCTTCCAGCCGCGCTTCCCGACGGCCGCGATCGAGATCGAGCACAAATGGCGGCCCGTAAACGGGGGCAAAGCAGATATGTTCATCGCCGATGACCACATTGTTCTGGGGATTGCGCGCCAACTGCGTGAACCGGCTGGGCGCCTGGGCGACGTACTCGGCAATCAGCCCCGGATCAAAATAGGCGGTATCTCCCCGGACATCCGCGCCGTGCGCCCGGAGGATAGCTTTGGCTTCCTCATCATAGAAATCAATGCCCACCTCAGCGAGGACCTGCATCGAACTTTGATGCAGCAACTCAATCCCTTCCTCGCTGACCAGCTCATAGATGGGCAGCTTGTGCAGCGGCTGGCTTGGGGGCGGAACGGCCGCGGCCCGTGCATCTACTCGACGCTGGCGGCGCGCGCCCCGCCGTGATGATCGTCTATTTCGACTCAAGCCATGCCTCCTCTTGGCGTCAGGCGCGGCCGTCCGGGACGGCCGCGCCTAACATCACCGACTGTATCTCCTCCTGGAAGGCGTGAATGTGCCCCTCGATGAGCCGGGCTGCTTCATCCCCGTCCCCGGCTTTGAGCGCTTCCAGAATCAGCTTGTGTTCCATGACCGCTCCCCGCATATCCCCAATTTTGGAAAGGAAAAAATACCAGAGGCGCAGGCTTAACGCGTACAGTGTCACCAGGGTGTCGTGGAGGAACTCGTTATCGGCCGCTTCATACATGATTTGATGGCATGCTTCGTCAATGGCGATCAGCATCTCGTTGCTGGTGATGCCGCCGTCCCTCTGCGGGCCGGCCAGGATGGCTTCCATCCGCTGCCAATGCGCGGCCGTGCCCCGGGCGGCGGCAAAGCGGGCGGCGAGGCTCTCCAACACCATGCGCATCTCGAAAAGCTGCTGTAAATCCGTGATCCCGATTTCGGCGACAAACATGCCCCGCCGGGGGACAATCACCACCAGTTTCTCCAACGAAAGACGCTGCAGCGCCTCCCGGATAGGCGTACGCCCCAACCCCAACTCCTCGCGCAAAGCAGCTTCGTCAATGATTTCGCCGGGCGCGAGTTCCAGGGAAACGATTTTCTGCCTGATCCCTTCGTACGCTTGTTGGCTGAGGGAAATCCGTTTCAATGTCCTAACTCCCTGTGTATGGATGCTGAATCTGATATATTATAGATATATAACAAGATTGTACCAGTTTTCCCTCTTCCATCTCCGGCTCAAATCCATTACAATGTCGGCAACGGATGAATCGCCCGCATTGCAGCCGCCAGTCGCACAGCCCGCAACCCGCGGCGGGAGGGAATTCCATTGGCTCATTCATACGCCCAACAAGCCACCTTAACCTGCCCTGCGTGTGGGCAACCCTTTGACGCCGCCATCTGGCTGACCATAGACGCCGCCGAGCGGCCCGACCTGCTTGACAACATCCGGGACGGGAGCCTGCACGATCTCCCCTGCCCCCACTGCGGCCACGACGGCCGTCCAGCGCACCCCGCCCGATTCCCCCGACTTGCCTATGTACCTCAACAACCTGGGGAATGGGCTGAGGGACCGCTACGCCCGCACCGGCCAACTCGCCGACCTCGAAGAAGCCATTTCCGTCT
>JBHHTQ010000074.1:0-16693 GCA_046753445.1 Anaerolineae bacterium
GGCCGTGGCCGAATAAGGCGACGGCTCGTTTATTCCTGGGGATGTTGGCTGGTGATCAGCGACCAGTCAATGCTAGCCTGATGAGGCTCCGCCACCGCCTGCCCACGCGGGAATTGGCGGATTGGCTGGTCAGGCATGAATTAGGGCCGCTGGCATATGGCCGGTGCAAAGCATTTTGGCCGGAGTTGGCGGCCTTGCTGCGCGAGGACGTGTTCTCGGCCGCGGCCGAGAACAGCCTCCATTTTGACAGCCTGGGCCGGATCCTGGGCCGTTTTCACGGGGTGGGTATTCCGGTGGTGTTGCTCAAGGGAGCGGCGCTGGCACAGCACGCGTATGGAGCAGATACGGTACAGCGCACCATGTCGGACATTGATTTGTGGGTGCGGGCTGAGGATATGGCGCATGCCTTTTCTGAATTGACTGCACTTGGATTCCGTGCGCGCGGCAGGGAGCACAGGCCTCCAGAGTTGCAGAAGCGCTCCGGGGGTGAGATTCAATTATACCGGCCGGATTGGATGCGTAATCCAGTGGAGTTGCATTGGTCCCCCTTTCCGGGGTGGTGGGTGCAGCGAACAGCGGCCGTGGATGAGGCAGGCATCTGGGCGCGCAAAGAACCGCTGCCGTCCATGGGCGGCGAACAGTTGGTCATAGACCCCCCCCAGCCCCCACCGCCCAGCTACCAGTTAGCGGCCGAGGATATGGTGATCCAGTTGGCAGCGCACCTGGTGGTGAATCACCAATTTGGAATATCAGCCGTGCGCAATTTAATGGATATTGTCCGAACAGCAAGGGTGGGATCGGTGGATTGGAATGTGGTGGTGAAACGGGCAACATCCTGGCGCGTGGGGACGGCCGTGTGGCTGGCCCTGACTCTTGCGGATAGTCTCATTGGCCTGCAGGGTGCAGAACAGACAATTGATCAACTACGGCCGTCCCTGTTGAGGAGGATGCTGCTTCGATGGATGGTCTCGACTAAATCAGTCCTGGCAGGAATAGATTTTGGGAAGTCTCGCAGGCGGTATTTCCTGCTGTTACTCCTGGTGGATCGGCCGCGCGATATGGTGAAGTTGGTGTACCGGACAGTGTGGCCGGAGGGTGAGTGGCTGGAAGCGCGTTATCAAGGGCAGGGGAGTCACTGGCGTCATCTGTGGCAGGTCGTGCGTCACGGCCGGATTTAAGCGAGTGCGCTCACATATGTGGCGCGCTCGGCCGTACATTAGACTCAAGTCGGGGCGCTAAAGCATGGGTGACAAGCTTTTTTTCGTCTCACACTCTTGCAAATTCGTGACGATCAGATTTTCTCAGAGGAGAAGGCAAAGGATTCGATGATGGCAACAGGGGCTGGATGGGCGGTGCGGATCGGGCGGCTACTCTCGACCTATGAGTGGTTGTTCTTGGGCTTTCTGCTCCCCTTCGCCCTGTTTCCCACGCCTGCTCGCGCGCCACTCCTGTTATTGATCCCGCTGCTCTGGCTGGCGCGCAAGGTTGGCCACGGCCGCTACGTCCCCGCCACCCCGTTCGATTGGACGCTGTTTGGCCTGCTACTCATGGTCCTGGTCAGCCTTTACGCCACTTTCGATATCTCCTTCAGCATCGGCAAGATTGCGGGGATGGTGTTTGGTGTTGCCGTCTTCTACGCAACGGTGGCCTTCGTCGCTGATTCTGTGAAACGGTTGTGGCTCGGCGTCGGCGCCTTGATGGCATCCGAACTGGGCGTGGTGGCGTTAAGCCTGCTGGGCGGGCAATGGCCGCGTAAATTTCCCCTGTTCCGCGACTTGATCGGCCGTTTGCCGCCCCGCCTGTTAACCTTGCCGGGTGCAGCCACAGGGTTTAGTTCAAATGAATTGGCGGGCGTGTTGCTGTGGATTGCTCCGCTGGCTCTGGTACTGGCTCTGTTGAGTGTGTGGGAAATGGGTAAGGTGCGCGGGCAAGCGCGGCTGTGGCTGCATATACTCTTGTCGCTCACACTGATTGGCATGGCGGCTCTCTTCTCAGGGACGTTATTGCTGTCGCAATCGCGCGGCGGCTTGTTGGGCCTGGGGGTCGGGTTGATGGCTATGCTGCTGGCGGCCGCCTGGCGGGTGCGCCGCTGGTTGCCGCTGGCGCTATTCGTGGCGGCCGCGGGGATTTCCGTCCTGGTTGCGACGTCTATTGGCGTTGATGAAGTCAAAACGATGCTGTTTGATCAGGTGGGCGTGTCCAACGGCGGCGGCGCGATTGGCACGCTCGAAGGACGGCTGGAAATCTGGTCGCGGGCGCTGTACGGGATTCAGGATTTCCCCTTTACCGGCATGGGCATGAACAATTTCCGGCGCGTGGTTCATATCCTGTACCCGCTCTTTCTTATTCCGCCAGACAAAGACATCGCCCATGCCCACAATTACTTGCTGCAGGCTGCCCTGGACCTGGGCATTCCGGGTCTCATCGCATACCTGGCGCTGTGGCTGGGAGCGGCCGTGCTCCTATGGCAGGTCTGGGGCCAAACGGAGTCTCCCTGGTTGAAGTGGCTGGCCCTGGGCATGGCCGGGTCGCTCCTCTCCCATTTTATGTACGGCATGACGGACGCGGTGGCATTGGGGGCCAAGCCGGGGTTCATTTTCTGGCTTCTGCTGGGGCTGGTGGTGAGCCTGCACCAGATCGTGCAGCGGGAAACGGCCGCCTCTGGTTCAGGTATGGCCGCGGGTGAACCTGGCGCGGGCCAGAAGTAAAAGGCCCCAAAGCTCCCGTCCGCTGTATGGTATAATGGTGCCCATGACCGTCATTGAAACAAAAACACGCCATTCCTGGCAGAGACAACCAGATAGCGTTCACCCCTCCCCCCCCCCTTTAGAACCGGGTGACCGCCTGACACGCGCCGAATTTGAGCGGCGCTACGCGGCCATGCCCCACCTCAAAAAGGCGGAACTCATTGAAGGGGTCGTTTACATGCCCTCGCCTGTACGGTACGATCACGGCAAGCCCCACGCCATGATTTTGGGATGGTTGGCTGTTTATGCAGCTGCCACCCCGTCAGTTGAGTTTGCCGACAACGCCACAATCCGCTTAGATGCCGAAAATGAGTTTCAGCCTGACGCCCTCCTGCGTGTTCGAACCGGGGATGGAGGACAGTCCCGCATTAGCCCTGATGGTTATGTTGAGGGCGCGCCGGAATTGATTGTGGAGATTGCCTTAAGCAGTGCCTCGTATGACTTGCACGACAAACTGCCTGTTTACCGCCGCGCTGGCGTCCGTGAATACCTGGTCTGGCAAATTCAGGAGCAGCAGTTCGATTGGTTCTACCTGGAAGAGGGGAAATATGTGTTGCTGCCCGCTGATGAACAAGGACATATTCAAAGCCGCGTATTCCCTGGCTTACGCTTGAACGCAGCGGCGCTGTTATCCGACGATCTGGCGGCCGTTCTGCAAACGGCGCAGGATGCCCTCAGGGCAGGAAAGGACGCCCCGCCGGACGACCATTGAGGAACGCCCGCTCATCTTTCTGGTTTAAGTGCGCAGCCCGCGCGGGTAATGGTTTTGTAGGCGGGAGCCGACCCACTTCCCCCAGCCGAGTCCGAAACCATGCACGGTGACCAGGGTCCAATTGCCCGTAATCCGTAATCCGTCATCCGTTGCCTTAAGCGGCTGACCACGCAGATAGGCGGCGAGTTCGGTTGATTCAAGCGATAAATCGAGGTGGGCCGTCACTTCGGCGGCCGTGAGAGAGAGGGCCAGGGCGTGGGCCGGCTTGAAAAAACCACGGCGCCGGGCGCCGAAGCGGAGTTCGCCCAAATTTAGGCCGTGGCGCAAGACGTACAGGCCGGCGGTGTCCAGTTGAATCTCCGGGAGCAAGGTCAGGTAACGGCCGTTCACCACCGCCATCTTCTTCTCATCCAGCTCAATCTGTAAGACGCCCGCTGCAAATTCCCGCCACAAATTGAGGTGAGCCCCCGCTAACCTGTCAGGTTTCCTTATCCTGACAGGTTTTTCTTTGCCCGCCACCCGTCGCAGCAGCGCGATGAAGTGCCCTTCCCCGGCAAACCGGTGCGGCCACAGGCGAACCGTGCGCGCCAGTTCTGGACGGCCGTTGCCCCAGGACGGCCGTCCCCACGCAAATCCCTCGTATTCCGGCAGGGCGGCCAACTCAAAATCGGGGTGGTCGTCCAGGAAGCGGCCGATCACCCCCTCGTTCTCCTCCGGCGAAAACGTGCAAGTTGAGTAGGCCAGCCGCCCGCCCGGACGCACCAGGCCGGCGGCCGAGTCTAGGATATGCGTCTGCCGCCGGGCGCAGGCCGTCACGATGTTCTCGCTCCAATCGAAACTTCCCTGCCGCCGGAACATCCCCTCGCCGGAGCAGGGGGCGTCCACCAGCACCCGGTCAAAAACCGGGCCAAATGCCGCTGCCAGGTGCTGCGGGGCACTGCTGGTGATGAGCACATTGCGCGCGCCCCAACGTTCCATATTCTGCGCCAGGATGCGCGCCCGGCCCTGGTGCATGTCATTGGCCACCAGCAGCCCTTCGTCCCTCATGCGCGCCGCCAGATGCGTCGCCTTGCCTCCCGGTGCGGCCGCCAGGTCCAGCACCAGTTCTCCCGGCTGCGGATCCAGCAGTGCAGCCACCGTCATCGCTGCCGGCTCCTGCAGATAATACAATCCGGCCGCATGGGTCGCATGGCGGCCAGGTTGGCTGCGGCCGTGGACGATGAAGCCTGCCGGTTCATACGCGCCCACCGGCGACTGCGTGAACGGCGATTTCTTGATAAAATCAGCCGCAGGGATTTTGAGCGTATTGACGCGCAGCCCCACGTGCGCTTTCGTCCCATAACTTTGCGCGAACGACGCATACTCCTCTCCCAGCAGTCGCGCCATTTTGGATAAGAATGGGGCAGGCGGGGAGGCTTTTGGTGGGGATGTTGAACTTGATTTGCTGTCGGTCATCTAACCGTTCGCTGAATACCGGGAATGATACGAAAACTCCAACTGCCGCACGGCACACTTCAACTGCCCGCCTTTCTGCCTGATGGCACGCAAGGCGTGGTACGCGCGGTTGACGCCCAGGATTTGCGCGCCTGCGGCATCCAGGCGGTGCAGATGAATGTCTACCACCTGATGCAGCGGCCGGGGTCGTCTACGATCCAGGCGTTGGGCGGGCTGCACCGGATGGTGGGCTGGGATCGGCCGATATTCACCGATTCCGGCGGCTTCCAAGTATATTCGCTCATCCGCCAAAATCCCAAAAGCGGCTCCATTAGCGACAAAGGGGCGTCCTTTCGCGTAGAGGGCAAGAAGTTCAATCTAACGCCGGAAAAGAGCATCCAATTGCAGATGAGTTATGGCGCGGACGTGATCATCTGTCTGGATGATTGCACCCATCCCGATGACGCGCTGGCTGAGCAGGCAGCCTCGGTGCGGCGGACGGTGGCCTGGGCGCGGCGGTGCAAGGCGGCGTTTGCGCAGCTCGTTGAGCAAAAAGGGCTAGAGACGAAGGAACGGCCGTTCCTGGTTGCGGTCATTCAGGGCGGGCGGTCGCGCGATCTGCGTCGTCAATGCGCCGAGGAACTGCTGGAGATTGGCTTTGATGGCTTCGGCTACGGCGGCTGGCCCCTGGACGCCGGCGGCAGCCTGATGGCGGAGATGCTCGCCTATACGCGCGAACTGGTTCCGCCCCAATTTCCCGTACATGCGCTGGGCGTGGGGCATCCGCAGAACGTGGTGGATTCTGTGCGGATGGGCTACAACTTGTTCGACAGCACCATGCCTACGCGCGATGCCCGGCACGGCCGTCTCTACGCCTTCACCGTTGACCCCGCCACGCTTCAACTGAGTGATCGCCACTCCTCCGAAAGCTGGTTTCGGTACCTCTACATCAAAGACAAGAAGCACATCAAAGCCAATAATCCTGTCTCCCCGTTTTGTGACTGCCATGTCTGTACCCGCTTCTCGCTCGGTTACCTGTATCATCTGTTTAAGCTGAACGACAGCCTCTACCCGCGCCTGGCGACGATGCATAACCTGCGGTTTATGATGCAGTTGATGGCGGCGTTGAGAACGACCAACAATCAACGGACAACAATCAACGGGCAACAATAAACAGCTAACAATTAACAGCCAACGAAAAACGTGTTTATGGAAATGGGGAGGTAGGATGGCGAAAGGGGATGATATTCAGGGGCGGTTGGTTCAGTTTGCGGCCAGGATCGTGAAGGTGTGCGATGCTTTACCGCAGACGCTGGCCGGGAAACATGTGGCCGGTCAACTTATTCGGAGCGGAACTGCCCCTGCGGCCCATCACGCCGAAGCACGTGGTGCGGAAAGCCCGGCTGATTTTGTGCACAAGCTAAAGATTGCTGTCAAAGAACTGAACGAGAGTGAAGTGTGGCTGCGCATCGCCATTACCAGTGAGATGCTGCCGCAGTCTAAGCTGGAAAGCATCCTGGACGTATGCAAACAGGTAGAGCGCATTCTCAGCGCCAGCATAAAGACCGCACGCAAAGCCGCCAATCGTTGACCGTTGATTGTTCTTTGTTGAATGTTGATTGTTTACTGTTGATTGTTATCATGTCTTCTCTCGATGATTTGATCGCCGCTGTCCAAAAGAGCGCCAAATACCAATTCGTCAGCCACGAGCTGATCCGGCACATTGGTGAACGGGAGCTGGCTGCGCGCCGCAATCTCAAAGAAGCGGTCAAGGCGACCAAGAACAAGCTGCACCAGGTCGGCGGGGCGTACTTTGAGGCGAAGATAGAGTATGCCGCTGCTCTGGCTCAGTTGGGGGAAGCGGCCGCCGATCCCCACGCCTTTCGCGCTGCCTGCCGCGATCTTATGCGCCGGCACGCCTCCACGCGAGAACGGCTCGACATCCTGGATACGTTTTATGCAGCCACGCTGGCCGGATTGCCGGACGTGAGCGTCGTCATGGACGTGGCTTGTGGCCTGAACCCGCTCGCCTGGCCCTGGATGCCGCTTGGCGAGAATATGACGTATATCGCGTACGATATTTATGCGGATATGATCGGGTTTATCGGGGAGTTTATGGAGCTGGCGGGGATCAACGGCCGTGCCCGTGTGCGCGACGTCATCAGCCGCCCCCCCACCGAAGCGGCCGATCTGGTGCTGTTGTTGAAGACATTGCCGGTGCTGGCGCAGGTGGAGAAAACGGCCGTGCCCCGTCTCCTCGACGCCTTGAACGCCAGATACCTGCTCATCAGCTTCCCGGCGCACAGCCTGGGGGGACGGTCAAAGGGCATGGTGCAGAACTACGAGGCTCAGTTCCGCTCCTGGGTCGAGGGGCGGCCGTGGCAGGTGCAGCGCTTTGAATTCCCCACCGAGTTGGCATTTCTGGTGACGCAGAATCCGTGACCAAGGCATTCAGCGATTCGGCATCCACCTCACGAAGAGAACCGCCCGGTTCGCAGCGGGTACAAGTCCAGCTCCGGCTCTTCGCCGCAAACCAGTTGCGCCGCCAGCTTGCCGGACATTGGGCCGAGGGACATGCCCACCATCGCATGGCCGCTGGCGATGACCAGGTTATCCCATGCGGGCGCGTAACCGAGGATGGGCAGGCCGTCCGGGGTGCACGGCCGCCAGCCACGCCAGATTTCCACCAGCTCCAGGTCCTCCAATCCTGACAAGTATTCATCCACCGCCCGGCGGATCGCATTCACGCGCCGCTGGTTGATGGAGAAGTCAAACCCTGCCAGTTCAAGGGTTCCGGCAAAACGGAGCAAATCCCCCATCGGCGTGACGGCGACCCGGGCTTCGCCCAGCATCAGGGGCACAGTGGGGCTGGATGACGGCCGTTTGACCGTGATGCTGTATCCCTTCGCCGGCTGGATGGGCAGCTTGAGCCGCAGCTCTCGAGAGAGGCCCGGCGACCATGATCCGGCAGCCAGCACCACCTGCGCCGGCGTAAAATCCCCGCGCGTGGTCTTGACCGTGACGATCTTGCGCCCCGACGTTTCAAAGCTGAGTACCTCGGTTCCCGTATGAACCTGTACGCCCATTCGCGCCGCTACCCCTGCCAGCCCGCACACAAATTTGGCCGGATTCAAGTGTACATCGTCCGGGAAATAAACCCCGCCGGCCATCTCTGAGCGCAGGCGCGGTTCAACCTCACGTACCTGGGCGGCATCCAGCACCTGGACGGGCACGCCGTGGGCCTGCAGCAAATGTACTTCCTCTTGAGCCTCGGCGAACGCATCGAGCGTGCGAAAAACTTGCAAAACCCCTTTCCGCGCATAATCAAATGCCAGACCGTCAATTGCGGCCAGCTCATCATACAAAGCGCGGCTGGCCAGCCCCAAATCGCGCAACACGGGAATGGCGTGGCGCATCCGCCCTTCACGGCAGTTAAGGCTGAAACGCAGCAGCCAGGCGGCCAGGTCATAGTCGAGGCGGGGCTTTACATAGAACGGGCTTTCCGGATTTCGCAGCCATTTGAGACCGCTGGACAAAGCGCCTGGGGTGGCCAGAGGGATGCTGTGGCTGGGCACGATCAATCCCGCATTGCCGTATGAGCATCCGGCGGCGATCTCCCCTTTCTCTACCAGCGTGACAGACTGCCCTTTCCCGGCCAGATAATAAGCGGCGCACACGCCAATAACGCCCCCGCCAATGATGAGCGTGTCTTGTTGATGGACCATTATCGCCAACCTCTATTCTACTATGCATGAATCGTCTGTTATCAACTCTGCACTATCTGAGATTGAGAGACTGGGAGATTCTCTCTAATCTCTCAATCTCGAAATGCCGTTGTCATCCTAATCCAATAAACCAGCGTAGTTCGTGTCCGATGGAACCCAGGAACATGAAGAGCACCCAGATGAGGAGCAGGGGCAGGAGGTAGTTGAAACTGCCGTCGCCATCGCGGGAAAGGGTTGCCCGTTCCAGGACGAGGTAGCGCACGGCCGTTGCTTCCACAACCCCTAAGGCCAGCCATAACAGCCGCCCCCAATCCCCCCATAAGTAGGTCTGAATGTACGGCCGGAACAGCGATGAAGTGGTGGCAATGGCGGCGAGCATAAAGGCGACCGAAGCCACGCGCTGCCACCGTTCCGGCAAGGGAGATCGCATCGCCAGTATGAGGATGGCTATCCAGACGGCCGTGCCATCCACCAGATACCCCTCAATGGCAAAAGCCCAGGGGGATCCCCCGTTCCGCAGGGATAGGAGGACAAACAGCGGGCCATCCAGCAGGGTCAGCAGGGAGATGGGGACCGTTTGCGGCGGCTTGCTGTAGTTGTACACGACGGCCAGATACACGCCGACGGCCGCTGCGCCCCCGATGAGGATCAAAAACATGAATCGGCTGCCATACGCCGCCAGCAAAACAAAAGTTGCCACTGCCGGGAGCAGGCCCAGGTACCATAAATTGATCTGGTCGCCGATGTGGAGAAGCCGCGCCTGCCAATCGCTTAACACGGCAGTTAGTATAGCTGTCTGCCGAGAGGGGAACAAGCTATAATAGCGAGCATGGCAACAGATTTAGAAGCGGTGGTGACGGCCGTCAAACAATCGAGGAAGTATCGGGACACCAGCGAGGAGACCATCCGCGAGCTGGCCACGGCCGCGTTGCGCCAGCACAAAAAACCAAAGGTCGCCATCAAGGCGGTGCGGACCCAGTTACACAGCATCATGGCTCCCTACCTGGGCGATCCCGATTACAAGGCGGCCGCGGCTCAACTGGACGAGGCGTTTGCCGCTGGCGATCCCGACCGAATCCGGGCGGTATGCCGCGACATCCTGCACAGCCACCTCTCCACGCGGGAGCGGCTGCCCATCCTGGAGGAATTCTACGCCCGCATCTTCGCCGTCACGGGGCGGCCGCGCGCCATCCTGGATGTGGCCTGTGGCCTCAACCCGCTCTCGTTTCCCTGGATGGGGCTGGCACACTCCGTAGAGTTTTATGCCTATGATATTCACGAGCCGCGCATAGATTTCTTGAATCATTATTTCCGTCGGCAAGGATTGAAGCCATTGGCCCGGCTGCAGGATATCGCGCTGCAATTTCCGCAGGAAACGGCCGATGTGGCCCTGTTCCTGAAGGAGATGCCCCGCTTTGAACGGAACTATCACGGTCAGGGGCGGCCGTTGCTGGAAGCGCTGCGCGTTCGCTGGCTGGTCATTTCATTCCCCACCGTCAGCACGCACGGCGGCCGTAACCTGACCCGCCGCTACCGCGAGTTTATGGGCCAGCTGATCGCGGGCAAGAACTGGCCGGTGACGGAGTTGCTGTTTGAGGGTGAATTGGTCTTTTGCATCAAAAAACAGGAGTCAGAGGATAGAGCCAGAGGGAATAACGCTTCTTCCTCTAGCTCCCATTCTCCCCGTTAGCTTCTATGCACCGCTTCTTTGTCCAACCTTTTGCTGACGAGCAGGTCGTTTTTTCGCCGGAGCAGGCGCACCAGATCAGCATGGTGCTGCGAATGGGGCTGGGGGAGCGAGTGGTCGTGCTGGATAATGCGGGTTGGGAGTATGAGGTTGAGCTGGTGGGGGTAGAGCGGCGGCGGGTGACGGCCGTCATTGTGGCCCAACGTCCCGTCGCCAACGAACCCGCCATTCAACTGACGCTGTACCAGAGCCTGCTCAAACGGGACAACTTTGAGTGGGTGCTGCAAAAGGGCACCGAAATCGGCGTGACCCGTTTCGTACCCCTCATCACCGAGCGCACCGTCGCCCGGCCTGCCCGGAAACCTGACCGGTGGCAGCGTATCCTCACCGAGGCGGCCGAGCAATCCCGGCGGGGGCGCATCCCGGCATTGGCGGAGCCGCTGAAACTGGCGCAGGCATTGGGGGAGCTGCCATCGGGCCAACCGGCGTTGATTCCCTGGGTGGGGGCGGGCGATGGCGGCATGCGGGCCGTATTGTCCGACGGCGCAACGGCCGTGTCCCTCTTCATCGGCCCAGAAGGAGGCTTTACGGCCGCGGAAGTCGAACAGGCGCAGCGGCACGGCGTCATTCCTATCTCGCTGGGGAAACGGGTGCTGCGGGCAGAAACGGCCGCGGTGGCGGCAGCGACCGTTGTCATGCACCTCATGGGCGAAATGGGAACGTGACACATGACACATGATACATGACACATGACACACAATACATGACACATAATGACAGCCATTCACCCAGCACATTTCGCGAAAGAAGAGAAAACGATGCTTTACCTCGTCGCCACCCCCATCGGTAACCTGTCCGACATCAGCCTGCGCGCGCTGGAGACCCTGCGCCAGGTGGACATCGTCGCCAGCGAAGACACCCGTAAAACCGGCCGTCTGCTCAAGCACTTTGAGATTGATAAGCCGCAGCTTGCTTTCCACGAGCACAACGAGGGTAGGGCCGGCGCCAAAATCATGCGCCTGCTGGAACAGGGAAAGTCGGTGGCGGTGGTCACCAATGCCGGGACGCCGGGCATCTCTGACCCCGGCTTTACGCTGGTGCGCCGGGCCGTCGAAGCTGAACTGCCGGTGACGATGATCCCAGGTCCATCAGCGTTGGTGATGGCTCTGGTATTGTCCGGCTTGCCTTCCCACAGCTTCACCTTTCGCGGTTTCCCCCCGCGCAAAAGCGGCAAGCGCCGCCGCTTCCTGGAAGTAGATGCCGGTTCCCCCCATACGCTTATTTTTTACGAAAGTCCGTACCGGCTGTTTGCTTTCCTGGAAGATGCGCTGGCAGTGTTTGGCGACCGGCAGGCGGCCGCGGCCAATGAGTTGACGAAGCTGTACGAAAAAGTGGAACGCGGCCGTCTCTCTGAACTGCTGGCCCGGTTTGAGGAGGAAGAACCACGGGGGGAGTATGTGGTGGTGATTGAGGGCGTGAGTAAGTGATAGGGTGAAGGGGCGATATTATAAGGGTTCCATTGCCTTGTCACCCCCTCACCTTGTCACCTTGTCACCTTATTACTTATGGTACGGTTCATGGTTGAGAATGGTGCAGGCGCGGTAAAGTTGTTCCAGCAGGATGACGCGGGCCAGCTCGTGGGGGAAAGTCAGGGGGGATAGGGAGAGCTGCTCGTGGCATTGAACCAGCACCTCGTCTGAAAAGCCAAGCGGGCCGCCGATGAGGAAGGCGAGACGGCCGAATACCTGCACTTGCTGCTGTAAAAACGCCGCCAACTGCGTGCTGCTCATCTGCGTACCGGTGGGGGTGAGGGCAATAAGACGGGCGGCCGAAGCGGCCGCTTTGAGTAGCAACTCCCCTTCTTTCTGCATGGCGGCGGCATCCGACAAGCCGCGCCCGACGGCGTCCTTCACCTCGATCAGTTCAAACCGGGTATACCGTTGCAGCCGCTTCCGGTAAGTGTCCTGGGCTTGCTGCCAGTGAGGTGTGCGCAGTTTGCCGACGGCGATGACGATGACCTGGCCGGATAGTCTGGACATCAGGTTGCGTCATCCTCGGCCCAGCGTGTGAGCAGCGGCGGGAGTTCGTCCAGGCCTTGAATCTGGGCGTCCGGGGCGACATCGGCCGCGCCAAAGCGCTGGCTGGATTGGAAATGGATGGCGCGCATGCCGGCCCGTTTGGCGCCCACCACGTCGCTGGCGGGATCGTCGCCAATGTAGACGGCCGCGCCCGGCTCGACGCCTAACTCGGACAACACGTGGCGAAAGGGGGCAGGGGTCGGCTTCCACTTATTCAAATCGGCCGAGAACAGCATCGTGTCAAAGAACGGCGCCAGCCCAAACCGTTCCAGGTCTGCCCGGTGAGCCGCGCCGGTGAACATGGTGTTGGATAGCAGCCCCAGTTGGAAGCCGCGCGCTTTCAACTGCCCCAACACCTCGCGCCCGCCGGGTACCGGCCTGGCCTGAGCGCAGATGGCATGCTGATACCGTTCGGCTGCCTCCTCGAGCAATGGGTGCGGCACGCCGGTCACGCCCAGTTCCCCCAGCACCCCATCCAGCAGGTCTACCAGACGCAGATTTTTCTCTCCGCGCACGGCCGCTTGCCAGCGCCCAGGCAGCATGGCAAACCCGATGCGTTTGAACCGCTCGAATTCAGGCAGGTGATACCCATTCTGGTTCAGGTGCCGGTACGCGGCCGCAAATCCCGGCGTCTCCAGGTCTGGCCAGCGCGCATATTCTCCGGCGTACTCGATGAGCGTCCCCCCCAGGTCAAAAATGATGGCGCGAAGCGTCAAGACTGCCTCCATGGAATATGACAAGGTGAGGGGGTGAAGGGATGAGGGGGTGAAAACGGTCACCTTGCCACTTTGTCACATCCGTCACTCCTGCTCGAACCGGGCCACGGTGACGCCCGCGCCGCCTTCGCCGTCTTTCCCCTCTTCCCAGGAAATGACGTGGCTGTTCTGGCGCAGCGCTTTGCGCACAGCCTGGCGCAGACGGCCGGTCCCTTTGCCGTGAATGATGCGTACCCAGGGAAGCCGGGCGAGGAATGCCTGGTCCAGATATTGCTCCAACACAGCCAGGCCGTCTTCCACCCGGCGGCCGCGTATGTCCAGCTCAATGCCCGGGGATGGCGCGGCCGGCAGCGTCACCTCCTCGGACGCCAGTTCCTCGGCGAGCGGCCGTGCCTTAAATTCCAGCTCGTCCAGACCGGCGCGCATTTGCAGACGGCCGATAGCGACGACCGCTTCTTTCTTGCTGATGCTGACGATTTCCCCTTTCGTCTTCAAACTTTTGACCAATACCTCATCCCCCACAGCCAGCTTTTGCCGTTGGCGCGGTTTCTCTACCTCAATGACCGGCGCGATGGGCGTCAGGTGTTGCTCCTCAAATTCGGCGACTTCCTTTCTCACCTTCTTGAGCTGATTGAGCGAAGCCGCCCCGCGCAGCTTCTTGCGCGCCCGCCTGAGTTCTTCTTGCACCGCTTCGATTTCTACTTTGGCCTGTTCGCGCGCTTCAGCCAGGATATGACGGCGTTCCTCTTCAATTTGCTCCAGCCGGCGTTGCAGCTGATCCCGTTCGTCTTCCGCCTCGCGCAGCGCCAGCCGGGTGCCCGCTTCCTCGGATTCCATCTTTTCCCGCAGCTCGTAGATGGAGTCGAGTAGATTGTCCGCCTGGCGGTTACCGACGCCGATGAGACGCATGGCGTCATCGAGGATCGTCTCATCCATCCCCAGCCGGCGGGCGATGGCGAATGCATTGGAACGGCCGGGCAGACCAATGGTCATTTCATAGGTCGGCGACAGCGTTTCCACATCAAACAAGAGTGAGGCGTTGGTTGCGCCCTCCGTCTGGCTGGCATACAGTTTCAATTCCGGGTAGTGGGTGGCCACGAAGGTCGTCGTCCCCTTGTCGCTGAGAAAGCTGACAATCGCCTGAGCCAGAGCTGCCCCTTCGGCGGGGTCAGTGCCGGAGCCAAGTTCGTCCAGCAGCACCAGCGAACGGCCGTTTACCCGCTTCAATATGCGGATGATGTTGCTGATATGGGCCGAGAAAGTGGACAGGCTTTGCTCGATGGATTGCTCATCGCCGATGTCGGCAAACACATTGGTAAAAACCGTCAACTTCGCTTCCACAGCCGGCAGGTGCAGCCCCGATTGAGCCATAAGCACCATCAAGCCCATTGTCTTTAGACTGACCGTCTTGCCGCCGGTATTAGGGCCGGTAATGAGCAGGATGAAAGTGTCCTCGTCCAGCGTCAGATTGGTGGGGACAACTGTCTCCGGGTCGAGTAGGGGGTGACGCGCCCCTTTGACCCATATCATGGAGCCTGGATGCAGGGTTGGCGGCGGCGGCGCCCACTTCGCCCGCTCATTGGCGTGTTTTGGAGGGCGGGAAGCGGGGGGCGTGCGCCATTTGATGAATTCGGGCGCGACGGCATCGGTTTCCGCGGCGTAGCGGGCGCGGGCGAAGATGAGGTCTAACTCGGCCATTCGCTCTACAACGCGGTGGATGGCGTCGCTCTGGCCAGCGACCAGGGTGGAGAGTGCGACCAAAATGCGGTTGACTTCTTCCTGTTCCTGGATGTGCAAGCCGCGATATTCGTTGTTCAGTTCGACTGTGCTAAATGGCTCGATCCAAAGCGTCGCCCCGCTGCCGCTGTGGTCGTGGACGATGCCTTTGATGCGCCCTTTGGCGTCGGCGCGCAGGGGGATGACGTAACGGCCGCTGCGCATGGTGATGATCGGCTCTTGCAAATACTGGTTCTGGCTGCTGTTGAGAATTTTTTGCAGCTTATCCTGGATGCGGCCGTGAACCACCCGCTGTTCCTGCCGGATCTTCGCCAGTTTGGGGCTGGCGCTGTCGAGCACCTCGCCTCGATCATCCAACGTTTGGGAGATGGCGGAGACGATGCCGGGGCACTCCTCGATCAGCGCCGCGATTTCCGCCAGCCGCGGATACTCGTCGGCCACCTTCAGCAGCTGGCGGCGCAGATTGCGGGCGGCGACGATCGTGCCCCGAATCTCCAGCAATTCCTCCGGCGGCAGTGTAAACCCGCGCCGGGCATTTTCCATAGCCTGCCTGACATCCCTCGCGCCGCCGATGGCAACGCTGGTGTGCGAACCGAGCAGTTCAACCGCTTCTCGCGTTTCTGCCTGCCACCGTTCGGCTTCCTCCCGGTCGGCCGTCGGGTGCAGCTTCCGCGCCAGTTCTTCGCCGGCGCTAAAATTGGTATACCCGGCCAGAATGTCGAGCACCTTGTTGTATTCAAGCGTGTGCAGTGATTTGATATCCATACTCGCCGGCTAGTATAGCCGAAAAGTGGAGGAGTTACAGATGGGGACTGTTCACTTTCTACGAGGCCCAGTCGAGGAAGCGATAGTACATCGCGGCCAGGGGCAGGAACCAGGGCTTGTTGCGATAGAAGACGTGGGTCGGGTGGGGGATATCGGCGAAGGGGCTGCTGCTCTTTTGCCCGGACAAGAGCAAGCCAATTTCCGTGCCCAGATACGTGGCAATCCACCGGAAACACGCGCGGCTTGAACTTCGGCACCAGCCGGTCGGTGTATCCGTTGGTGGCGACGACCACCTCTTTCGCGGCCAGGACGCCCCGGCTGGTGTGAACCTGATACCCGTTGGCCTCTTTTGCGATGCGGGTGACGGCCGTCTGCTCGCACAATGTTGCCCCGTATTTGTGCGCCACACGCGCCAGCCCCAATACGTATTTGGCTGGATGGAGGCCGCCGCTGTAATCATCCGCGAGGCCGCCGAAAAAAACGTCGCTGCCGATCTCCTTACGCAGTTCCCCCGGCCCGACAACCTGCTTGGCGTGGCCTAACTCACGTTGATACCAGGCCACGCTCTGCCGCATTTCATCAAAGTGAGACGGCTTGACCGCCAGGGCCACATGACCGTTCCTGGCCAAGTCACAGTCAATACCCTCCGTTTTTACAATCTCGTCAATGAGATCAATCGCGTCCAGCGACGCCTGCCAGAAGAGGCGGCCTTTCTCCTTCCCGTACCGTTTGAAGATGGTCTGGATGCCCTGCTTGAGGCCAGGGGTGGCCATGCCCCCATTGCGGGAACTGGCCCCCCAGCCAATTGTGTGCCGCTCCAACACGGCCGCTGTGGCCCCGCCTTTGGCCAGCACACGGGCCGCGTTCAGTCCGGTGTAGCCTCCCCCGACGATGGCCACATCCACCTGCGAGGGCAGGGCGGCCGCTACGGGTAAATCATCAGGACGGGGATGCTGAAATGTCCAGAGAGGTATTGTGTTGATCATGGTTTATTGTCTGGTTTTTGGCTGATTTAAGGAATTGTCCTGCTACGATTGTCCCTATGTGCCACAATGAAGTGAGACAGATCGTCCGATGAAATACAGTAGAATT
>JBHHTQ010000075.1:0-16691 GCA_046753445.1 Anaerolineae bacterium
TCGGGGCATGGCGCAGTTTGGTAGCGCGCTTCAATGGGGTTGAAGAGGTCGTGGGTTCAAATCCCGCTGCCCCGACCAGAGAAACAAAAACGCCGCGTGTTATAACGCGGCGTTTTCTATCCACCAGGGTGTGGGCCTTTCAACAAGCGGAGGCGGAAATGATGACAGAAGCGAGTAAAAGCAACGGCACTCGAGTCAGAAAGGTTATCACAGCCGTCCTGTTTCTGGCCGGGGGCATTTTGTGCATCATGTCACTGGCCGCAGATTGGGGCGGCCTCGACCTCACGCCCGGTTTCGGCGTGGTGCAAATGCTCCAGTTGCTCCTGGGCCTTGCCAGCCTCACACTGGCTGTATTCCTCTACCTCAAAAGCCTTCGTCCCCCCAACACAGCGCGTTCCCTCCAGGCTGACATCGGCGTTCGGCTGGCAGCAACTGGTTTGGTGTTTGCTTTCGTGTCGGGGCTGTCTGATCTGATTGGTATCGGCACACACGTCACACCCAATTTCGACCGGCCGTATGTCGGCCCGCTGCAATTGGGAGGGCTGCTGGTAGGGGTGGGTTCCATCATCGCCGGTATGCTGCTTTACTATACCAGCCGCGGTTCACGCGAGAATTCGTTGATGGATTTTCTGCTCAAAGAATAGCTTCTCATCCGGAGCAAGCGCCTTCAAGAATCATCAACGTAATCCGGTCAATTCAAAGCCTTGATTGAGCACAGTGAAGACGGCCGTGGCCAGTTGCGGCCGTTGGAATGTCACGGTATACGGCCGGGTTTCACCGGGGGGTACCGTCCACGGGAACGGCGGGTTGGTTGACAGCAGCAAGTACGTTACGCCGTCACTTGTCTGCAATGACACATCCCCCTCAGCTATGACAGCCTGCTCCTCTCCCAGATTGGTGATTTGCCCGGCCAGAATCAGGCTAGTCAGGTCTGATGACACATCCGCGCGGATCAGAGTGATGTTCGTCAACTGCCCGGCGGGCGTCCCCCCGGCAAACGGGATATTCACCTGAACACGGCCGCCGCCGCTCCCATTCGCCACCAGCCAGCGCAAGGACGAACTGTTGAGATCAACGGGGATTTGATATCCGGCCGTAGCCTGAACAGACTCGTTGGCGTTCAAAAAACCGTTCAGTGGGGGATAATTGCCTAACTGGCTAGCCTGGGCATCCAGCGAGAACTGGTTACCGAGTTCATCTACCAACAATAAATCCAGACTGGTTGTGTCCAGCGCCGTCAGGCCCAGATTTTTCAGCTCAAAGTCAACCAGGAAAAATGCCATGTCCGCTGGCGCTTCCGGCCGATCCTGGAGAGTGGTTGCTCCATTGACCGTCACCTGTATCTCATCCAGTTGGGCCGGTTCCCCTAACTCAACTACATTACTCGGCCCAGCGCTTTCCGTATCTGCCACAACATATCTGCCCTTCACCACCAGCCGATCCTGGCCATCAGCTCCCAACAGAATCAGCGTCAGGCCCGGTGAATTCTGGGCGAAAACGTCCCGGTTTGAGGTGGGTACCGTATCCCGGCTGTCGAAAGTGAACGTGTGGCTGGCGCCGCCGCGCGTCGTTAACACCATCTGCGTGCCGGGCACCAACTGCTCCATTGCCAGGCGATTATCGGCCGAATCTGGGAGACCGATGACGTAATTTATTATGGAGCCGTACACCCAAACGGCCGTGCCTTCGCCGTCGCCGGCGGGGAGCCACTCTCCGCTGGGCAGGATCACCTGCGGCTCAATGGTGTAGCTCACATCCCCCAGTCTCAGCGAAACCGGCATATCCAGGGCGACCGTGATCGTGGAACTGTCGCTGATACCCACAATCAACGGCTCTTCGTTGGGAGGCAGTGCGACCGGCGTTGAAGTAAACGGCGTCGCAGTTGCCTCATCCGGGGTTTCTTTGTCGCTCAAGGAGCGTAAGAGCGTAAATCCGAAAACGCAGACGGCAATCAAGGCTAAAGCAGCAATGGCAATAAACGCAACAACTTTACGATTACTCATTAAATCGCTGAAGGTGTTGTCTCCTGGCTTGAATGACATGGGCAATACCTTTGCCTTTAATTGATTTTGTGGCAGCTTGTCCAGGCGGGTTACGGAATACTGACCGGCAGTGGTTGGGGCGCGACTCTCAGCAGAATCGTGGCGCTGTCCCCAATAACAATCTGGTTATAGTTCAAAAACGGAACTGAGACTCGCACTGCACCTGATGCAGTAATGGAGTCAAAACGAATGACGCCTGCCTCATTGGTGTAACCAAATGCAATCAGACGGCCGCTGACGTTGTCAAACAATGCCACAGCCAGGTCCACAATCCCCTCGGTCAGCTCCGGCATAAAGTTCTCGTTGCTGTCGTAGTATAATGTCAGAGCAATAGATGTTGCTGGCTGCTCCACAACGGCCGGTGTGGGCGTGGGAAGCGGCTGGAACTGCACGACGGGCGGAGGCAACGTGGGCGATGGGACGGCCGTCGCGCTCTGGCCCGTGGGTGACAGGGTCGGTGTGCTGGTCGGGAAAGGCGTCCGCGTGGGAACCGGTGTCGATGTCCGGCCTGTGCCGGTGAAGGGAACCGGTGTACGTGTGGGCGTCACTGTTGGCGTAGCAGTAGCGGCCGTGGCCGTACATTTCAGATCATAAGTATGCAGGTGTGACTCCTCATATGGAGGTGGGTTCACGGGGCCGATCATGATATACAACCAGCCCGTGTATGTGGAGAGATAAGACAGTTTACTCCCCAGGTCACCCGGCGCTTTGTCATCATTGCCCAGCGGCGGGTTAAAATCATTCCCGTTCTGGTCAAAAAACAGCATATTCGTGTCCGCAACCGGGGAAAGATTAAACGTCTCACACGTGTATTCAATACCCGGCTTCATCCATAAGCGGAACACATCCGTATCCTGCGGACTGCCAAACACGGGCACAAAGCTTAAGCTCTTCGTTTCCCCCACCCCCAGCAGGCAAGCGGTCTCAAAAGTGCTGTTGAATTCGCACGCATCTGCGCCCGGCACCGGCGTCTGTGTGGGTGTGGGCGTGGGCGGATTCGTCTCCACCACTTCAAAACAGTACGTTTTGTTTGTGGAGTCGGATGGATCTTGGTTCACAATGCGGGCATAGTAAAATCCGCTGGTGCCGGCGGTGATCGTCACCTCAGACCGGCGATCCCCCACAGTAAAATCATCATTTGTGGCAATTACATTCCCTTGCGGGTCAAACACAGTAAGCACTGTGTCCAATCCCGGGTCCAGGTTGGTGGTAAATACCCGGTACACAGACCCCACCTTGCCGCTGAACTTGAAAAAGTCAATATCTCCGCTGGGCCACAATGTGATCTGGCACAATTGGGGTGCATCCGAAGCAGTGGGATAGGCGTCAGCCAGGGTGTTGTTCGGCTCGTACGCATCAACATAGACAGGGGGCGCTCCGGAAGTGGCTGTAGGCGTCGAGGTGGGCGCGGCGTCATCGTTTAAGATGGTCAGCGTGGCCGTGTCAATGGTCCCTAATACCGCTCCCCCGGTCGGATTACGGAGGATCAGAGTGAGGAATTCGTCCGGTTCCGCTACCGAGTCATTGACCATGGTGACGGAAAAGCTTTGTGACGTCGGCGATGTGGTAAATGTGAGGACGCCACTGGCATTCAGGTAATCGTTGGTGGCTCCCTCGGTGGCGGTTCCCGGCACTGTCAGGTATTCAATCGTCACCGTGCCCGTGATAGTACCCACAATTTCTACTGTGATCGTTGCCGGTCCGGAAGATTCGGAACGGCTGTAGGAGGCGCTGCTAAATGAAATCGTGGCGGCCGTCGGGATTAGGGGCGCAGCCCGAACCAGATTCACGGACGAGCGAATGGATTGGGAAAGGGTAACAGCGCATACGAGGGTAATGGCCGCGATCAGGCCAACGGCAAGGCGAAAAAGAGTCGGGATAGTTCGACGATTCATAAAGGACCCCAATAGCAAACCTGCTTGTCTGGTCTGTCTGGATTATAGGGGGAGTAGAATTCAGGGGCAAATTGACCAGCGTTTCCGAGCAGGTGGCCATATCCCCTGCCCAACACGGCTCTCCCCCGTTATTAATAAAAAGAGCGCTTCCCCAATTGATTAAGAAAGCGCTCCTGATTTTATCTCTCTATGATGATGCCGCAAAGGCTGGATCAACCTTCGCTTTTATCGGCCGACGTGGCCAGTACATCATCCACCAACCCATATTCCTTGGCCTGATATGCATCCATGTAGATGTCGCGGTCCGTATCTTGTTCAATTTTTTTTATGGTCTGGCCCGTATGGCGGCTGAGAATAGAGTTCAATGTTGTGCGCAGGCGCAGAATTTCCTTCGCCTGAATGGCGATATCAGAAGCCTGACCTTGTGCTCCACCGAGCGGCTGGTGCATGTGAATGGTCGCGTTGGGCAGGGCATAGCGCATTCCCTTGGTCCCGGCCGTCAGCAGCACCGTGCCGAAGCTGGCGGTAAAGCCTACTGCTACGGTTGACACCGGGCATTCCACTTGCTGCATTGTGTCATAGATTGCCATGCCTGCATACACCTGGCCGCCGGGTGAATTGATATACATGCGGATCGGCTTCGAGGCGTCTTCACGCGCCAGATAAAGCAGTTGCGCCACGATGAGATTGGCGATCTGATCCGTGATTGGGGTTCCCAGCATAATGATGCGTTCTTTCAAGAGCAGGGAGTAAATATCGTAAGCTCGTTCGCCACGGCCGTCTGTTTCAATGACCATGGGAACCAGGGAGGTCGGAATATTCATTGTCTTGTTTCTCCTTAAAATGGCAGAGCTATCGCGATAGCCGGACCATTATTCTTTCGCACCAGCCTGCATTGAGATTGGGTCAAGTTCAAGAGTCTAATGCACCTTTATTAGATTCACATTATCCAACTCAGGCGTCCCTCATTCCTCTTCGCCGTCATCCTCATCAGCCAGTTCTGCCTCATCACTTTCAGCCTCCAGGGCATCCGGGTCTGGGGCATTGCCAGACAATATCGCTCGCATTCGTTCGTACGCCTTATCCATCAACACGCTGCTGCTAACTGAGTCAAAGCCAAAACCCTGGCGATAGAAGTCGCGCATACTATTTTGGAGTTCTTCATTGTCCTCAAATGCCTGGACGCGGGCTTCGATGGCTGCATCTAAATCGGCCGCATCCACCTTGAGCTTCTCATCCAGGATAAACTGCCTCAGCACTAAACGCTGCTCAAGCCGCTTCACGGCCGTTTCCCGAAACTCCTCCCGCAGCATTAACTCATCTTCACCCTGGATTTTCAGGTAATCTTCCCACTCCCAGCCGGAATTCTTGACCCGGCCCTTAAACGTCTCCAGCATTTCCCCGATTTCTTCCTCCACCGCGCTAGGCGGGTAAACCAGGGTAGCGCCTTCCCGGAGATCATTTACCCATTCATCAATCAACTGCTCTCTGGCTGCGGATTGCGCCTGTTGGAGGAGTTCCTCCTGCAGACTATCCCGTAGTTCGTCAAGCGTTTCAAAATCCCCTTCCAACTTCGCCAGTTCGTCATCCAGCTCCGGCAGCTCGCGGCTGTTCACATCCAGCACCGTGATTTCAATTTCCGCTTTGCGGCCAGCCAATTCTTCATCCTCAAAATCATCCGGGAATACGAAAGAGAAAGATTTCTCGTCGCCAGCCGATAAGCCAATCAAGTTTTCCACAAACGGCGTGCCCGCAAAAAGCTTATCGCTGTCCATCAACAACGCGATTCGTTCTTCGTCAAAAAGGATATCAGGTTCGTCGCCGGCATCTTCTTCGGCCGCTTCAGCGCCATCTTCCGCTTCTCCGGCCTCGTCTTCCGTTTCTCCCGGCAGCACCAGACCACGGCCGCTCACCGCCACCAGGTCCCCAGCCTCAACCGGCCGATCCACCGGTTCGCTCTTTTGGTGCCGGATGCGCACCTGTTCCAGCGCCTCTTCAAGCGCTTCATCGGAAACCGCGACTTCCTCGATTTCTTTGCGCAGTTCGCGATATTCACCCAACTCCACTACGGGGGGCAGCGGCAGGGTGAATTTCAGCACCAGCGGATCCATTTTCAGGTCATTAAGGCTCGGCGTCCCATACAATTCAGTATCTACCTGCTCCAATGCCTCTTCAAACACGCCGGGTACCAGATCGTCCACCGTCTCTGCGCGCAGCGCTTCACGGCCGATCCGCTGCACAATCACATGATACGGCGCTTTCCCCTTTCTGAACCCGGGGATACGCATGTCGCGCGCCAGCCGCCGGGCCGTACGCCGCATCGCCTTCTTGACTCGCTCTTCCGGAACCTCAATCTCTAACAGCAGTTGCCGCTGTTCATCTTCTTCTGTATGAATCGTTAACGTCACCAGGACACCTCACACCGTTATTTGCACAAAACCGAATTTATCAGAAGCGCTTCGCCATTGAAAGCACCTTCGCTGCGTTTTAGGTTGCTCGCCCGCACGAAAAAAGCGTTGCCGTCGCAACGCCTTGTTCGAAGCATGGGGATGGAGGGAGTCGAACCCACACGCCTTGCGGCACATGATTCTAAGTCATGCGCGTCTGCCATTCCGCCACATCCCCAGCGAGCAGGGAAATTATACCATTGGCAAGGTCTTTGCCAAGCATATTCGGCCGTGCTACAGTTGGACGACCATGGGATGCGTACAGGGCATGACGGTCGTTCATCGGCTGGCCTCCACCAGCCGGTTGCGGCTGGTGACCATAAGCAGAAATCCGTTAACCTGTGAGGGAAACAGAAATGAGCACACTTCTTGTCAAGAACACGGCAGTTCTGGTGACGATGGACGACGAGCGGCGGGAAATCGCCAACGGAGGATTGTTTATCCGCGACAATGTCATCGAGCAAGTCGCGGTCACAGAGGCATTACCCCCGACGGCCGATACCGTCCTCGATCTGAGCCATCATGTGATGCTGCCCGGCTTGGTCAACACACACCACCACCTGTACCAGACCCTCACACGGGCGCTGGCCCAGGATGCAGACCTGTTCACCTGGCTCAAAACCTTGTATCCCATCTGGGCCAACCTGACCGACGAAGCAATTTACATCAGCACCCTCACAGGATTGGCAGAACTGATGCTGACTGGCTGCACCACCAGCAGCGATCACCTGTACGTCTTTCCCAACGATTGCACATTAGACAGCCAGATACGGGCCGCGGGCGAGATCGGCATACGCTTCCATGCAGCACGCGGTTCCATGTCGCTGGGCGAAAGCAAAGGCGGCCTGCCCCCGGATCGGGTCACGGAGGATGAGTCATTCATTCTTAAGGACAGCCAGCGCCTGATCGAGCAGTATAATGACAACGGCCGCCATGCCATGCTGCGCGTGGTGCTCGCTCCCTGCTCCCCCTTCTCTGTCACCGCCGATCTGATGCGCGAATCAGCAGCCCTGGCCCGCAGCTACGGCGTGCGCCTGCACACTCACCTGGCAGAAACGCTGGATGAGGAGGAGTTCTGTCTGCAAATCTTCAGCCAGCGCCCTGTCCCCTACATCGAATCGCTGGGCTGGACAGGGGATGATGTATGGCACGCCCACTGCGTCCACATGAGTCCGGCAGAAATTGATTTATTTGGAAAAACAGGAACAGGAGTGGCCCACTGCCCCACCAGCAACATGATCCTGTCCAGCGGCATCGCCCCGCTGCTGGCGTGGCGTGACGCCGGTGTCAAGGTGGGCCTGGGCGTAGATGGCTCTGCATCCAACGACGGCAATCACATGCTGGGTGAGGCAAGACAGGCGATGCTGCTGCAAAAGGTGGCTCCGGCCCGTTACCTGAGCGAAGCGCCGGGCGGGCGGGGAGGGTTTGCCGGGCGGCCGGATGCGATGACGGCTCGCCAGGCTCTGGAACTGGCTACGCGCGGCGGCGCGGCCGTACTCGGCCGGGACGACATCGGGTACTTGGCGCCGGGCATGAGCGCCGACTTCATCGCTGTGGACTTGAACCGGATCAATTATGCCGGCGCGCACGATCCAGTGGCGGCACTCGTCTACTGCCAGCCTCACGGCGTGGACCTATCCGTCATCAACGGGAAAGTGGTAGTCGCGGACGGCCGTCTTACGACCCTTGAACTGGAACCCATTCTCGAACGCCACAACGAAATCGCGGCAGCCATGGTGCGCAGCGAAGCATAAGCCTGACACATTCCAACGGAGACGCATGATGTTCATCGGTACCAACGGCATTGTCATCAACGAAAACGGCCGTGTCCTCCTGATTCGGCGCGACGACACCCGCACCTTTGCCCCGCCCGGCGGCGGCATTGAAATGGGTGAACTGCCGCCCGAAAACATCGTTCGTGAGGTCAATGAAGAGACAGGGTTGATTGTGACCCCGGTGCGCCTCGTCGGGCTGCATTTCTGGCGCGGCAAGCCGGACGGCTACCTCAATTTCACCTTTCGCTGCCTTCAGCGCGGCGGCGATTTAGCCACTTCTCCGGAATCGCCCCAGGTGGGCTTCTTCGACACCCATCCTCTGCCCAGCCCGATGGCCGCATTTCACCGGAAGCGCGTAGAACTTGCTCTGTCACACTTGGGAGGCGCAATTCACATGAGCACCCATGAGGACACACTTGGGCTGCGCGTAGGCCGGTTCTTGTTGTCCCAGGTGGTTTACCGCTACAAAGGGTTACAGCGGCGGCTGCGGGGCATGCCCCGGTACCAGCCTCCGCCTAGTTGGGAGGTAGAAGCGCTCGTTGTCGCTCGCAACCCGGCCGGCGAGGTGTTGTGGCTGAAACGACCCGATTCCACCTGTTGGCAATTGCCGGGCGGGATGCGGGAAGGGATCGAAGCGCCGTGGGAAACGGCCGCGCGCTACATCATGGCCCAGACCGGCCAGGCGGTTCACCTGAGCGACCTGGCCGGCGTTTATGTGGAGCCGGGCCGGCCGCTGATGCGCCTATTGTTCACGGCCGATTGGCCGGAAGGCCGCCCTGCACCAAATTCGTGGGAACAGGGGCACTTCCTCCCCGGCCGCGAGCCAGCGCACTGCGATCCCCGCCACATCGATCTGGCCACTGATAGTCCCCAATCACACAGCAAGACATTGTTTCGCCGTCTGGAACCGCGCCACGTTCATGAAGCAGTTGATCAGGAGTGATGCAGCCCCTTTCATCCGCTCTTCGTCAGCAACAACACCGCCTCTCCGTTCCCCATTGCAGAGGTTGATATGGACGTTCGACCTTCTCCTATCGCAGGAACCTGGTATCCGGGGGATGCCGGGACGCTGACGCGCACATTGAGTCGTTATCTGGCTGCGGCCAAGGCATGGACGCCGCCGGGGAAGTTGTGGGGCCTCATGGTTCCCCACGCAGGCCATTCTTACTCAGGGCCGGTGGCGGCGTATGCATACCGGTCGCTCCAGGGAGTGCAGCCCGCGCTGGTCGTCATCCTCTCCCCCATGCATCAGGCACACCATGCCCCCCTGCTGACGACGGGCCATGACGCCTACCAGACGCCGCTGGGCATTGTGGAAGTGGACGGCAGCGCCCTGGAATCCCTGAACCTCGCCCTGCGCTCGCGTCTCGGATACGGTATGACACCGATTCGCTATGATGCGGAACATGCTATTGAAATCCAGCTGCCGTTTTTGCAGCATTGCCTGAGTCGCTTCCGTCTGCTGCCGGTCATGATCCGAGACCAGCGCAGCGAGGTAGTCCACGCACTCGGCCTGGCATTGGCGGAAGTTCTTCAAGGCCGCAACTGCTTGCTTGTAGCCAGTTCAGACCTGTCCCATTTCTATCCGCAGAAGATCGCGTGTGATTTTGATACGGAGATGCTGCGCCGCTTGGCGGCGTTTGACCCGCAAGGGGTATTGGCGGCGGAAGCTGAGGGGGCGGGCTTCGCCTGCGGCCGTGGGGCTGTTGCCGCCGTGCTGTGGGCCGCGGAACAACTCGGCGCGAATCACGTCCGCATCCTCCGCCACGCAACCTCGGGAGAGGTTACCGGCGATTATGAAGCGGTGGTGGGGTACGGGGCGGCCGTCATCTGGGGCGACCAGAACGGAGAAACGGGCAACTAAACGAAAGGGGCGTCCGGCGACCGTTGGCCAGCAAGGCCGCACTCTGTTATCATCCCCGGAAACATTGCCCCGGCGTACCGGTCGCTTTCAGGCCCCTCGCCTGCTTATTGGAATGGTTCACGCGCTGCCATATGGACACAAAAGAGAGATTCCGCGGATGCTTGCTGGGGTTGGCCACAGGCGATGCGGTCGGCACGACATTAGAATTTCGCCCCCGCGATACACTCACCCCCATCTCCGATATGGTCGGCGGCGGCCCTTTTCACCTCTCCCCTGGAGAATGGACGGATGACACCTCCATGGCCCTCTGCCTGGCGACGAGTCTCGTCGAAAAAGGGGGATTCGATGCCCGCGATCAGATGGATCGATATTGTCAATGGGCGGAGCAGGGATACCTCAGCAGCAACGGCCACTGCTTCGATATCGGCAATACGGTGGCGGCCGCGCTTAAGCAGTACCGGGCAACAGGAGAGCCGTTCGCCGGCTCGACCGATCCCTGGTCGGCGGGCAACGGCTCCATCATGCGCCTGGCGCCCGTGCCCATGTTCTATTTTCCCGATCGGGAAGCGGCCGTGAACGCGGCCGGCGAAAGTTCCCGCACCACGCACGGGGCACAAGAATGTGTGGATGCGTGCCGCCTGCTGGCGGACATCCTCATCCGCGCGCTTTCAGGAGACGGCAGGGAAGAAGTGCTCTTTGCCTGGGGCGATGATTTCACCGGCGCAGAAAAGATCGCCGCCATCGCCCACGGCGCGTACCGGGATAAGCCAAAGCGCGAGATTCGCGGGTCGGGTTATGTCGTCGAGAGCCTGGAAGCGGCGCTTTATTGCTTCTGGCATGCGGAAACCTTCGAGGAAGCCATCTTAGAAGCGGCCAATCTTGGTGATGATGCGGACACGACGGCCGCCATTTGCGGGCAGGTAGCAGGAGCATTTTACGGCGTTGCAGCCATACCGGACTGGTGGCGGGAACGTCTGGTAATGAAACGGGAAATCGAGCAGTTGGCAGACCGCCTTTACCGGAGCGCGCGATAGGAAATGGTGAGCTTCCTCGACACGGTCGTCAGGCGAGTCCTCGGCTGGTTCGCAGGGCCTCCCTCAAATTAACAGTGGAGGATTCAATGACAACATATCAAGAAGTCGTAGAGGCGCTCGCTGCCATGGACGAGCAGGAACGGTTGAACGCCATTTTGGAATATTGGCAGACGATCTTCAGCGAAGAGTTCATCACCTTCGTTCAGGGACAGGTTCAGGCTTCCCGGGAATTGATCTTTGACAATCCGGAATTGTTTGACCAGATTTTCAGCGAGATGGGTCCGGATTTTGTAAAAACGATGAAGCAGCAGGCTTACAAGAATATGCTGGAGATAAACAGCGTCTGGGAGAGCATGGCGGCCGTTTATGAGCAGTTACAGGGGATCAAAGCGGAGGAAGAAAGCGCCCAGCGAAG
This sequence comes from Anaerolineae bacterium, assembly GCA_046753445.1. GTDB lineage: Bacteria > Chloroflexota > Anaerolineae > Promineifilales > Promineifilaceae > JAHEEY01. The sequence continues at coordinate 11,473 of JBHHTQ010000075.1, forward strand.
CCAAACGCCAATACCGCCAGAAATTCCCAATACGAATACAGCCACATGTTACCAATGCGGCGCGCCGCTCGCAGCGGATGGGCTTTGCAGCAGCTGCCTGGCTGTGCGGCAGCAGCAGGAACAGGATGACCTGGAATATGATCGCCAGCTCTACGATCAGCAGCAGGCGGATATTGAGTATCAGCGCCTCCAGGATGACCAGCTCTACTACGACAACCAGTACACCAGCTATTCAGATGATTATTGAGGCTGTTTCATAATCCGTGACCCGTATTCCGTGGCTCGTATTCCGTTTCGCGGGGTTTATTCGGACAGGTTGTGGCGCTGAAGAGATACACGCCCTTTGCTCAACAACACTTCAGCAACGCACCCACAACCTGCGCGGCAATATCTCAAACTCCAACCGGTGTCCGTCACCGTAAAACAGCTCGCCGTCTACGTGCACTACCAGTTCGTCCTCTGAGGTCACCGTCACCCGGCGGGCACGGCCCATCGTCACCGGCTCCTTCCCCACGTGCGTCCCGTTCATAAAGGCCGGAATAAGACGGAGAGAACTCAGACGCCCTAACTGGCGGGCAATGCATAGGTCAAAGAGACCGTCATCCAAAGCGGCCTCTGGCGCAACCAGAAACCCGCCCCCCTCACGGCCGCCATTGCAAATGACGACCATCATCGCCGTCAGGCTCATTTCCTGCCCATCATACTGGATGGTCACGTCCGGCCACTCATCATGAAGCAGCAGCGTCTTGAGCACAACAGGCAGGTACAGGGCCAGGCCGCGCACCCACTTGACCTTACTGGATTCACGCGTCACGATGCCGTCGAAACCGATTCCGGCGGTATTGTCGAAAAAGCGGGACGGCCTCCCCGGGGTGGAAACGCGGCCGACATCAATCAGACGGGGGCGGCCGTGCGCCAGTTTGCGGCACGCTCCTTCCAGGTCCGGCGGCACATTCACAGCACTGGCAAAATCGCTGCCGGAACCAACCGGGATGACGCCAAGGGTGCCCGCCTCCCCCTCTTCGGCGGCGGTCATCAACCCGTTGACCACCTCATTCGTTGTGCCGTCGCCGCCGGCAGCCACGACCAACTCATACCCGTCCCTGACTGCCTGTTCCGCCAGTTCGGCCGCATGCCACGGCCGCGCTGTGTGGACCAGATCAAACTCGACTCCTTCAACCTCCAGGAAACGGCGGATTTTCGACTCGGCTCTGGCCCCGTAGCCGCGCCCGGCCGTAGGGTTGAGGATGATGATGGTTGACGCCATGGGATGCTCCTTCGGGTTTTGGGACACTGCTGATCAGAACACGGCCGGTGGCGGCAGGTTGCGGCCGCCCACATGCTCCTGTCTATGGTTGACAGCACGGCCGCGTAAACGATATGATGCAGGCAGTCAGATCAGGCGCCAATCTCAATCGAAGACACCAGGGAGGTATACGATGGATCTTGCCCGGTTCTTTCCGTCCCGATTTCACGCGGCCGCGCTCCTGTACGGTATCCTTTTCCTCTTCTTTTTCCAACTAATCGCCGACTTTGTCGAGGGAATTTACGCCTTTGGCCTTCTGGGCACCAGCATTCCCAACGAGATCGCGGCCGTGCTGCTTCTGTTCTCGCCTTTGCTCCTTCTGGCTGTCCGGGACGAACTCTCGCGCCGATGGACGGCGGGGCTGGCGGCGCTGGTCGTCGTTTCCCGCCTGGTGGAAGTGATGTTGGACACGCGCGGCCGGATGATCCTCTCCGGCGTCGGCGTCGGAGCTTTTCTGGTGCTGCTGCCCGCTCTCCTATGGCATGAATCTCGCCGGGGGGAAGGCTCCAGCCGGCACGCATTCGGCGCCGGCCTGCTGCTGGCTTTGTCGCTCTCTATCCTGCTCCGGGCGCTCCATTCCGGCAGCGATCTGTCCATGATCGGCCGCTTTCAGTGGATTGCCTGGGTGATGGCGCTGCTTACAGGCGGGGCCTGGCTGCAAATGAGCGAAGAGGAATCGCCGGAGACGCCAACTTCAGCCGGGGTACCGGCCCGCCGCGGCCGTGTCACCGGCTTCAGCCTGGGCCTGATGGGAACGCTGACCCTGCTCTATTTCGCCTTCACCAGCCCTCACGTCATCGCCCGCTGGACGGGCGTGGCGTACCTACCCGTCCTGGCTGTCACCGTGTTTGCGCTGGCGTTGTTCACCGCGGCCATGGCAGACGGGTGGCTGCGGCCGCCGCTGTTGACGCGCGGCCGTTTCCTGATGTGGAACCTCCTGTTCCTTTTGGCACTGACAGGCGCTATCCTGGCCCACCAGATCAACTTCCCTACAGACCCGGCCGCTTACCCGCTGCCGGAACCAGCTGTGCCTGCCTGGGCCAGTGGGGCGCTCTTCCTGATGCTGCTTCTCCACCCCATCCTGCTGCTCGACTTCGCCCAGATGGCTGAGGGGTTGATGGCCGAACGGCCGGGCATGCGCGCGCTGGGCGGCAGTTTTGCATTGGCATCGCTGTTTGTGCTAGTTTTGATCCTGTCCCAGGTGTTTACGACGACCTATGCCTACATCCCGGTTGTCGGCCCCTCCTTCCGCGACAAGTTTTGGCTCGTCTTCCTCGCCGCCGGGCTGACGGTCGTCCTCCCCACCCTGCTACTCGGCCGCGATGTTCCAGAGGTTGCTCTTCCCGGCCGGAGGGGAACATGGCCGGCTGTGATCCTGATCATTGGCCTGGCGGCCGTTGCCGGTGCGGCTGTTCAATCTGCCCGTCCGGCCGCGGCCGCCACATCCAAACGAACCTTGCGCCTGCTCACCTACAACATCCAGCAGGGATACAGCGAGGCAGGCCAGCGTAATTTCGACGGGCAGCTTGCTCTCATACGCCAGGTGAATGCGGATGTGATTGGGCTGCAAGAGTCAGACACCAACCGGATCGCCGGGGGGAATGCCGACGTGGTGCGCACCTTCGCCGACGGGTTGGACATGTACGCTTACTACGGCCCGAAAACGGTGCCGGGCACGTTTGGCATCGCCCTCCTTTCCCGGTATCCGATAGAAAATCCGCGGACGTTCTACATGTACAGCGAGGGGGAGCAAACCGCCACTATCGCCGCCCAGATAACGGTCGGCGGCAAGCGGTTCAACCTGTTTGTGACCCATCTGGGAAACGGCGGCCCCATCGTGCAGCAAGAGGCCATTTTGCAGGAAGTCACGGGCAAGACAAATGTGGTCGTCATGGGAGATTTTAATTTTCGGCCGGATTCGGCGCAGTACCAGTTAACGCGGCAGTCACTCGACGATGCGTGGCTGTTGAAATGGCCGGACGGCATGGATGACGCTGGTCTCAATCCAACCGACCGCATTGACCACGTGTTCGTCTCGCCGGGAACGGCCGTGCGCGATGCACAATACCTGATCAGCCCCGCCTCAGATCACCCGGCCGTTGTCATTGAGATTGAATGGTAGACCACCAATAAAAATGACTTTCGTCACCTGGAATGTGGCGATTTGTAACTACCCAATTCGACGGCCGCCGATTACGATTGGCTTCAGCACGGCAGCATTCTGAGGGATCGTACGTTCCCCTCAGACAGTACGACCGCGCCAGATACACCCGACACTCTCAACCGAGGACAGCATGATGGAAGCACGATTCAAATTTGACCTGACCGAACAATTGGTAGAACTGGTTAAGCGGGCTGCTACCCGCCTCCCGGCCGATATGCAAAAGGCATTGGCCGAAGCGAAAGAGAGAGAAGCGCCCGGCTCTGCGGCCGAGGGTGCGCTCGACACGATCCTCAATAACATCCGTCTGGCCCGCGAACACGCCACCCCTATTTGCCAGGACACAGGCACGCCCATTTTTGAGGTGCACTACCCGCTGGGCGTTTCTACCCGCGCCTTGACTAAGCAGATCAAACAGGCAGCGGCCGTGGCGACGGAGCGCGCTTACCTGCGGCCGAATGCGGTTGACAGTCTGACCGGGGAAAACAGCGGCGACAACTCCGGCGAAGATTTCCCCACCATCCACTATCATGAATGGGAAGAAGACCACATCCACATTGACCTGCTGCTCAAAGGAGGGGGATGCGAAAACGTCTCCGCCCAGTACAAGCTGCCGGACGCTCGTCTGAGAGGGGGGCGCGATCTGGAAGGCGTCCGCCGGGTGGTGCTGGATGCGGTGCACAAAGCCCAGGGGAAGGGGTGTGCGCCGGCCGTCCTCGGCATCGCCATCGGCGGCGACCGGGGATCCTCTTACATCAAATCCAAGCAGCAGCTCTTCCGCCAGCTTGAAGACCGGAATCCGAACGAGCAACTAGCCCAGTTGGAAGAGCAATTGTACGAAGAAGCCAACGAACTCGGTATCGGCCCAATGGGATTTGGCGGCAAAACCACCGTGTTGGGCGTCAAGATTGGCGCGCTTCACCGCCTGCCCGCATCTTACTTCGTATCCATTGCCTATATGTGCTGGGCCAACCGCCGTGCCAGCATGGATGTGACGTTGGCGGGAGAGAAGGTGGAGGTGAGCTATGCATAGACTAACACTGCCCATTTCAGATGAGGAAATCTGCGCGATGCACGCCGGCGATACGGTGTATTTGAACGGGGTCATGATCACCGGCCGTGACGCGGCGCACAAATTCATGGTGGAGACGTTCATTCGCGGAGAGCCGCCACAGTCTGAAGCGGCTCTGTATGCTGATTTAAAGCGGCTGCTCGACGGGGGCGTGATTTACCATTGCGGCCCGGTGGTCAAACGGCTGGAGGGCGGCCGCTGGCAGTTTGTGGCCGCCGGACCAACCACCAGCATCCGGGAAGAGGTGTACCAGCCGGAAGTGATCGCCCATTTCAATCTCAAGGGCGTCATCGGCAAAGGGGGCATGGGGCCAAATACGTTGAAGGCATGCCAGTCCCAGCCGGCCGTCTACCTGCACGCCATCGGCGGCGCGGCCAGCCTCATCGCCCGTTCGGTGAAGGAAGTGGTTGCTGTGCACAAGCTCGAGTTCGGCGTGCCGGAAGCGATGTGGGTGATCCGGGTTGAGGATTTCCCGGTTGTGGTCACGATGGACAGCTACGGCCGCAGCATTCATGAACAAGTCGAGGCGCAATCCAGGCAAAAATTGGGAGAGTTACTCGGTATTTGAGCTGGAAGGCACAGCATATTCAAGAATCGTGTGCATTACGTTTCCTGAAATGCTTAAATCCCTATGTGCCACAATGAAGTGAGACAGATCGTCCGATGAAATACAGTAGAAT
>JBHHTQ010000076.1:0-16557 GCA_046753445.1 Anaerolineae bacterium
TCGAGGGATTCAATGGACGCAGATCTCTGTGAGTTTCACCAGATGTAGAGGGTAACGTGAGCATCACCCGCCCGCTGACCCTCCCAAGTCCCCATGGCTTATAGAGTAGCATGGTTTGCGATTTTCGTGCCGCCTATTTGCCGTCAAATGCAGGTCGTGTGAATGCATGGTTAGCCGCATTTGACATTTTGCGACGCCCAGTACTCGCGGGATTGACCGGTAAAAAGATATGATGAACCCGCTTCATTAATGCGCTACTTGGGTCAACCCCCAACCAGTCATTCATTCTATCAATGGTTGGCAACCACCCTTCTTTGTTTTGTGGGCACCCAAGTCCATCTCGATTTTCTCCGTAAAAGTATATGAACAAGAGGTGGGCAGGAATGTCCGGCTTACACTCTTTCATCAAAAAGTATAAAACGGCCAATCTGTTGGCGTACTGATAATACGGTGCTAGCCAATTCTCAACCGGCTGGCTATTGTTGCCAAATTCACTACTGGCTTTCTTCAAAGCAGTATGAATGATTTGCTTGCTTCTTGGGCTTTTGGCTCCACATCTGCTTTTAACTTCGCCAAGATGCCCCTTTGCTTCTACCAATAGCCATTCAGCTGTATCGCCAAAGCAAATTTTGCCAACGGCATCCCAGTTTTGAGCGCTGCCCGTTTGTGGCCAAAACAGTTTCCATTTTTCTTGAGCTGGCACGTAAGTGATGAACTCCAGGCCTACGAACTCTCTATCATCTCGCAGCGGTGCACTTTCTGGCGAAAAAGAAAAATCCAACCACTCAACGTTGTGACCACCAACAGTGTTGGCGACTTTTTGAGAAAAATAGATGCGATGGTATCCTAGATGGCGAAGCAAGTGCCATTCACTTCCGTATCCGTAACCCATTTTCCCCATACGCTCTTTCATCCGAAGAAGGCAGCTAACTAATTAACGAATAAGCATTTCATGCGGCGCGCAAAAAACAGTCTTCACAAACCAAACCGTCAAGTACCGGATAAAGGGCATTCTGTCGAATACCCCGTTTGAACGAAGCTTCAGGAAGCGAGCCTTATTACTTCGGCTTCGTTCAATTCATGCCTTTGAGGATTCAGGTTTTCTCCGATCTGGCTTAACCCGGAAACGCGGCCCAATCCCGGGTACAGTATAGCCAGAAGGGGAAAAACATGTCAACAGAAAAAAAGCATCGGCAAACAAATAGATGGCAACTATTGAGGACGGCCGCAATTTGCCTGCGCGGTCACGACGCTTTACACTGATTACGATAACCTTGTTGCCGCAACAAGGTTGCCGCGACCGTATAGCGCAAAAAGATGGCAAACATTCTCGTACTCACCCCTCAACTCCCATATCCCCCGCACCAGGGCACGAGCCTGCGTAACTATCACATCATCCGCGGGTTGGGGCAGCGTCATGCGATCACGCTGCTCAGCTTCCGGGAGGAGAACCAGACGGCCGATCCGGAGACCATTGCCCCCCTGTTGTCACTGTGCACGGCCGTTCACACCGAGCCTGTGCCCGCGCGGGGGTACGGCCGCCGCCTGAAGCAGCTGTTAACCACCCGCCGGCCCGATATGGCCCACCGCCTGAACAGCCCCGCATTTGCCGGAACCCTGCGCCGCCTGCTCCGCGAACAGCTGTTTGAGGTGGTTCAGGTGGAGGGGCTGGAACTGGCCCACACCATCGGCTTGATTCACGCCGTCAGCCCCGGCAGCAAAATCCTGTTCGACGATCACAATGCGGAAACGGAGCTTCAATGGCGCAACATGATCACGGATTTTCGCCATCCCCGCCGCTGGCCGGCCGCCGTGTATTCCTGGGTACAGGTCGGCCGTTTGCGCCGATTTGAGCGCTGGGCGTGCGAAAACGCCGACGCAGTCACGGCCGTGTCTGAGGCCGACCGGCGCCATCTGGAATCACTCACTGCCGGGCCAATCACTGTGATCCCGAACTGCATTGACGTGGCCCAATACCGGGCTGCGTCATCCCCTGTTGTTTACGATCTGGTTTTCAGCGGCAAGATGGATTACCGGCCCAATGTGGATGCGGTGCTGTGGTTTGCTGACGAGGTGTGGCCGCAAGTGCGGGCGGCGCGGCCGGCAGCGACCTGGGCGATTGTGGGCCAACGGCCGCACCCGCGCCTGGCCCGGCTTCGCCACATTGAGGGCATTACCGTGACAGGGTGGGTGGAAAGCATCCGGCCGTTTCTGGCCGGGGCGCGCCTCTTCATCATGCCCCTTCGCATAGGCAGTGGTACACGCCTAAAACTCATCGAAGCGATGGCGGCCGGCCGGGCGATTGTGAGCACACCGACGGGGACGGAAGGGTTTCCTGTGCGGCACGGTAAGGAGCTGCTCCTGGCAAAAACGGCCGCCGAAATGGGGGCGGCCGTCTTACACCTGCTGGATCATTCGGAAGAACGAGAACGCCTGGGGGAGGCGGCCGTGAGATTTGCGCAGCAGTACGATTGGCGTCAGGTTATTCCCAGGTTTCAGGAGCTGATCGCTGAATTGCTTGCCGGGAAGGCGGGTGGCCCGTCCCTTAGATGATGGCGCCACATCAGCGTGGCGCATCCTATTTCACCACACCCTTCACCCGCAGCGTCTGCATCACCAACTTCTCCCAGGGCAGGTCGGTGGTGACGGGGATGTAGTGGGTGCCCTGACGGGCACAATACCCTGCGATTTCTCCTTGCCATGCCCGCAGTCGTTCCCGATACAGGCTCAGCGTCATCGGATCGAGGGTGATTTCGGCGTCCTGGCCCGTTTCCACATCCACCAGCTTCAGGTCGCCGCCCAGGGGCGGGTCTACTTCGTCGGGGCTGAGCAGGTGAATGAGGCCGACTTCGTAGCCGCGCGATTGCAGGGCGTTGAGGCCGTCCTGGTAGCCGTTGGGGGAGAGCAGGTCGCTGATGAGGAAGAGCAGGCCGGGGCGACGGCCGTACAACGCATAATTCCGCAGCGACAAATTCAAATCGGTAACGCCGCCGGGGACGGCCGTTTCCAAGAATTGCAGCAGCCGCAGCGCGTTTTGCCGGTTCCGGTGCGGCCCCCAATGCCGGTCGCCGTTGCTGTGCAGCAGCGTCACGGTGAGCAGGTCGCCGGTGGTGAGGCTGATATGTCCCAACGCGGCCGCCAGCCGCAGCCCATACCCCAGCTTATTTGTTAATTGTTCATTGTTCATTGTTAATTGTTCGCCTTCCGGCCAATTCATGCTGGCGCTGGCGTCTACCAGCAGATGGACGGCCAGGTCTTCCTCTTCTTCCAGGAGCTTGATGAACGGCCGTCCCAGCCGGGCATACACGTTCCAATCCAGCCGCCGCAAGTCGTCCCCTTTTGTGTAGTTGCGGTAATCAGCGAACTCAATAGATGTGCCCCGCTTGCGGCTGCGGCGATCCCCTTTCAAGACGCCCACGCGCACCTGCCCGGCAACAAGAGCGAGCTGTTCCAGTTTGCGCAGAGTTGGTTCGTTAATGAGTTTCATGCGTGTTCTATGTTTCGTTGTTTGTCGTGGGCACGCGGCGCACGTTCTGTCAGCATCCCGGCCCGGCAGCGGATGGACTCGTCAACTTCGGCTTACAGGGCTGCTTCCAGTATACGCTGCGCTCCACGGCGGGCTAGCTCGTCTAATGACGAGTGGATTTCAGTTCGAACTTCATCAATGAGTGTGGTATCGTTGCCTATCTTAACAATCTACTGCCTGTGTGACGAATGACTGGAAACTGTTAGGCTTGTCTGAGTTCGCGTAAGCCCAGGAAGGAGACGTAACCAAAGCCCAGGAGGCAGCTCAAGAGGAAGGGGGCGCTGGCATAACGGCCGTACAGCAGGGCAAGCACCAGCCCGCCGGTCGCATATGCCGCCATCAGCAGCTCCACCAGGATGATCCCTTCAAACGGGAGCCTGTATGCTCCGCCCTCCTGCTCATTGGAGTCTTGCCTTCCCTCCCCCTGTTTCGGTGTGCGCACAAATTCCAGGCGGAGGCCGAACCAGGCTTGTAAGATGGCGCGGCTGTTGCTGGGCGCGGTACCGATGGCCAGCAGCAGCAGAGTGGGAAAATGGCGAAGTCTATGCCGCCAATCTTTGTGCAGCGCCCACTGCCCCAGGACGAACAACATCGGCTGGCCGATGCCCGCCAAAGAGACCAAGAGCCAACCGCGTGGAGCCTGAATCGCCCCAAAATTCATGGGTGCTTGCAGCAAGAGCAAGATGAGTAACAGCAGGTGGGTGGCATAGGCGGACATGGAGAGGAGTGCATACAGCCTGGCCAGCACGGAGTGCGTGCGGTCGCGGAGGATGGCCTTTCCATACTTGCTCAGGCATTGGAACGAACCTTGTGCCCAGCGCGCTTGCTGGTTTTTGTAGGCGCTGATGCTGGTGGGTAATTCGGCCGCGGCCGTGACATGTTCCAGGAACTGAAACTGCCATCCCTTGAGGACAGCGCGCGTGCTCAGGCAGAGGTCTTCACACACCGTGTCGCTTTCCCAGCCGCCGGCATCTTCCATACAGCGCCGCCGCCACACGCCCGCGGCTCCATTGAATTTGGGGAACAGGTTGGCGCGATGGCGCACAGTCTGTTCCATAGCAAAATGCTTGTCCAGCGCGATTGCTTGCGCGGCCGTCAGCGGTGATTGGTTCGCATTGAGGTGATCCCAACGGGCCTGGATGACGCCCAGCTGCGGATCATCCAGGAAATATGGTACCGTCTGGCGCAGGAAGTCAGGTGAGGGTTGGAAGTCAGCATCGAAGATAGCGATGAACTCCCCTTCGCATTGCGCCATTGCCTCTGCCAGAGCGCCCGCCTTAAAACCGTCCCGGCGCCGGCGATGCAGCAGGGAAATGTTGACGCCCTTCCTTTTATATTGGTTCACTAGCGCCGCTGCGCGCTGCGTTGTGTCGTCGGTAGAATCGTCAATGACCTGAATTTGCAGGCGGTCGCTGGGGTAGTCCAACTGAACGGCCGCGCTGATCAGCCGATCCACCACATACCGCTCGTTATAAACAGGAAGCTGGACCGTAACTGGCGGCAGTTCACCGGAGATGTTCAGAGGAGGCGGGGTGTGACGCCGGTGCCGCCAATACAACCCCAGGGTGACCAGGCCCAATAAGCCATACACAGACAGGCCGGCGGCCGCCAGCAAGTAAAGGATACCCAGGAAGTCGCTCATTCTTCGGCATTGGCGTGCTTGAGAATGGTTTTGAGCCGCTTGTTGAAGGTGCCGCGCGGGAGCAGGATACGGCGGCCGCACTGCCGGCAGACCAGCCCCACATCCGTGCCCAGACGGACCACTTCCCACTCATAGCTGCCGCAAGGATGTTTCTTGCGCAGGCGCACAATGTCGCCCAGGTCAACTTTCACAAACATAGCGGGGAATTATAGCATGGCTGTGAGAGTTGCAAACGCGGACGGATGAGGCAATTCGCCCCCGCCTGAGCGGCAAGGTATACTTGCCGCCGTCAATTTACACACACGAAGGACATTTATGTTTGGCACATCTGTCGCAACCCTGGTAGCGAGAGCGATAGTCTTGCTCGTTGCCTTTACCATTCACGAGTTGGCCCATGCAGTCACGGCTGATTACCTGGGCGACCCTACACCACGGCGCATGGGGCGGATCACGCTTAACCCGCTGGCCCACCTCGATCCGATTGGCACCATCATGTTGTTGATTTCCGGCTTCGGTTGGGCCAAGCCGGTGATGGTGCAGCCGCTGAACCTGCGCGGCAATCCACGCACATCCATGGCCATCGTCGCCGCGGCCGGCCCCTTGTCTAATGTCCTCATGGCTGTGCTCTTCGCGCTGCCTATTCGCCTGGGCGTGTTGGCGCTGGCCCCCAGCGCCGGCGGCATTTTCCCGTCGCTTGAGTTTCTCGCCTTCAATTTCATATGGATTAACCTGATTCTGGCCTTTTTCAACGTGTTTCCCGTGCCGCCGCTGGATGGGTTCAAAATATTGTCTGGCATTTTGCCGCCGGAGATGGCTTACCGACTGCGGCCGTTGGAGCAGTACGGCTTTATGATCCTGCTTCTTGCCATTTTCTTCTTGCCGCAGCTGGGGCTGGACATCATGGGATTGTTCGTGGTCGTGCCATCGCAGCAGGTGTTACTCTGGCTGATCGGGTGACCGGTGGGCGTGTGCTATCGGCTTCAGCAATTCTGGCGCATCGTGACGGCTGACCCGTTGTCTGCCTCGGCGCAGCAAGAGGTATCGACCGTGTTGAGCCGGGCGGAGGAAGCGCTGTTCTATCGCCTGACGCTGAGCGATCAATGGCACAGCATCCGCGTCTTGCGCGCATTGCGCGCCGACGGGCATACCGAAACGGCCCTGCTGGCGGCCGCGCTGCTTCACGACGTGGGCAAGACACGGTTTCCCCTTTCTCTTTGGGATCGAACGCTGATTGTGCTGGCGCAGGCGCTGCTGCCGGGGAAAATAGCAGCTTGGGGCGCAGCGGACCCGGTTGGCTGGCGGCGGCCGTTCGTCATCAAGATGCAGCACCCGGAGTGGGGAGCGGAGATGGCGCGCGAGGCTGGTTGCGCCCCGCCGGTCGTGTGGCTGATTCGTCACCATCAAGATAAGCTGAAAGCGGATGGCGGCTCTGAGTGGGCGGCCCTGCTGCGGCCGCTTCAATGGGCAGATGATCGGAATTAAGGGCTTACCCGTTTGAACTTTGGACTTTGATAAACGGTCAAACCTATGCGGATGCGTTTCCTTTTCAAACGTTATTGGAAAACGCATCCTGAGTGGATATGAAAGCACAAACAATTGTCATCATTGGGTTAGGACGCATTGGCGCATCGGTGGGATTGGCGTTGAAACAGGCCATGCCGGAATTGGTGATCGTCGGCCATGACCCGGACCCGGACGCAGCGGCCGTGGCTAAGGACCAGTTAGGCGCAGTAGACAAAAGTGAGCGGACCCTGGCCGGTGCAGTCAAAACGGCCGACATTCTCATTCTCACCATGCCGGTTGCTGAACTGGAAGGCACATTGCAGGCTGCGGGCGAGCACGTGCAGGAACACACGCTGATCCTTGACCTCACGGGAATGAAGGCGGCCGGCGCCCAATGGGCTGAGCGTTATTTGCGGCAGGGGCATTACGTGGGAGCCAGCCTGGTGCTGGCCGCAGACCATCTGACCGATGCCGGTTCGGGGACAGGGGCAGATGCGGCTCGCGCCAACTTGTTCCGTAACAGCATCTTATGCGTCATGCCTGCGGCCAACGCCGATCCGAAGGCGGTAGAAACGGCCGTGAATTTTGGGCTGATCATGGGCGCAACGCCCTACTTCCTGGACGCCGCAGAATTCGACAGCCTGGTGCTGGGCGTGGAGACTGTGCCCGGGCTGGTGGCGGCGGCCATGTTTAAGGCGGTGCATAAGGCGGCTGGATGGCGGGACATGCTGCGCTTTGCCGGGCTTCCCTTTGCACTGGCGACGCGGCCGTTAAGCGGGAGTCATGACCTGGCGCTTCAGGCGCTGCGAGACAAAGCCGCGACGCTCCGCTGGCTGGATGCTGTGATCGGTGAACTCACCGAGATGCGAGCGTGGTTCATGGAAGATGAGGAAGAAATTCTCCTGGCCCGGTTGGAAAAACTGGAGGCTGAGCGGGATCGATGGCTGCAGGAGCGGGCGGAAAACAACTGGGTGGAGGTGGAACTCCCCCCAACCGATATGCCTTCTTTGGGCCGTAGATTTTTGGGCGGTTTTGGCAAGGGGGCCGGCAGCAGGGAATGACGGGTCAGATTGGGAACACTCCCCCCTCGGCCGCCGGCACAAAGCGGCCGTTTCGCGTGCTGATGATCGCGCCCACCTCCTTTTTCTCCGATTATGGGGGGCATATCCGCATCCTGGAGGAAACGCGCACCCTGCAATCTATGGGGCACGAGGTAGCCATCGTTACCTATTATAAAGGGAGCAACATGCCCGGCCTTGATATCCGGCGGACCCCGCCCTTGCCCTGGCGAGCTGAGTACGAAGTCGGCTCCTCCCGGCACAAGATCGCCTTCGACGTGTATCTGGCGGTTCAATCGCTCATTGAATGTTTGCGCTATCGTCCCGATGTGATCCACGGCCACATGCACGAAGGGGCGCTGATTGGCGGCGTTTTGGCCCGGCTGCTGCACGTGCCTTTGGTGTTTGATTTTCAGGGCAGCATGACGGCCGAAATGGTAGACCATCGCTTCCTCAACCCAAATAGCCGCATTTACCATTGGGTGTTTCGCCTAGAACGACGGATCAACCGGATGGCAGACGCCATTCTCACCAGCTCCCAACGAGCAGCCCATGTGCTGCAAGAGCAGTTTGGCATCGCTCCGGATCAAATTTATCCGCTGCCTGATTGCGCCGACACGCAAAGTTTTGATCCGGCGCGTTTCTCCCCGGAAAGCAGGCAGCAACTGCGCCGGCAGTTGGGTATCCCGGACGGACGCCCTGTGGTCGCGTACCTGGGCCTGTTGACTAACTATCAGGGAACCCCCCACCTCATCGAAGCGGCCGCCCAATTGAAACGCGCCGGAGAGGACGTCCACTTCCTCGTGATGGGTTACCCATCCGTGGACTATTACCAGAAAATGGCGCAGCGGGCCGGGGTGGCGGACTGCGTCACCTTTACCGGCAAAGTGGAGTATCGGGATGCGCCGCGGTATCTGTCGTTGGGTGACGTGGCGGTTGCTCCAAAGATTTCTTCAACCGAGGGGAGCGGCAAGCTCCTCAATTACATGGCCATGGGGCAGCCGGTGGTGGCTTACGATACGGCCGTGCACCGGGAGTATCTGGATGATCTTGGCGTTTATGTGCCGGTCGGTGATAAAAACGGGTTTGCCGAGGCGATTAAGACCCTGATTCGGGACCAAGAACGGCGAACGTGTCTGGGCCGCGCTTTGCGCCAGCGAGCGTTACAGCAATACAGTTGGCAGATCGCCGGCGATCACATCGTGGCCCTGTATCAAATGTTGACAGGCTGATTCCCGTTTGCTATAATGTTCGTTCGCTTATTGGCGTAGAAAAGTAGGAGCCGCATCTTACGGGATGGCAGTTTATCAAGGTTAAGAAATAAAAGGGGTGCAACACGCGTTGCACCCCTTCTTTGTGGAAGAGCGCCTCAGGCAGTTTGTTTACCGGCTGATCGCCGGTAGACCTAATAATTTCCCACAGGGAGTAGGTGAAAGGATAGATGGCGAAACTACCAACAAAAACTTATGCGCGTACCATCAACCCAATGGCGTTGCCGACGCTTATTGATGTTCAGTTGCAATCTTTCCAGCACTTCATTGAAGTTAGTGTAGCTGAGTTGTTTGACGAGATCTCCCCAATTGAGAGTTACAATGGTGATTTAAGACTTTTCTTCCCTTGTAACCGGTCGGAGGTCGAGGGCTTTGAACTGAAATATTGGTTTGGGGAGCCGAAGTACTCCGTTGAAGAGTGCGTTGAGCGCGACATGAGTTATGCGGCACCGCTGCATGTGAAAACGCTGTTGTACAGCGCGGACCAGGATCAGCCCATTGTTCAAGAAATTTTTATGGGCGATTTCCCCTTAATGACGCCGGCCGGTACGTTCATCATTAACGGGACGGAGCGGGTGGTGGTGAGCCAGTTGATTCGCTCGCCCGGGGCTTATTTTGAGGTTGTCGAAGAGCGGGTCACGGGACGGCCGTTGGCCACGGGAAAATTGATCCCGGACCGCGGCGCGTGGATGGAATTCGAGACGCGCAAGACCGACTATATCACCGTCAAGTTTAACCGGAAGCGGACGGTGCCCATCACCCTGTTCTTGCGGGCAATGGCCGCTGTTGATGATGGCTTGGGTAGCTCGCCGCTCACCGATGGCAGCGACGAAGAACTGCTGGCGCTGTTTGAGGATGTAGATACCAACGGTGAGCATCTGTTCATTCAGGGCAGCATTGAGCAAGAGCCGCCATGGGAGCCTGATCGGCCAGTGGCAGAGCAAGCGCTGATTGAATTTTACAAGCGTATGCGGCCGGGCGATCCGCCCACACTGGACAATGCGACCCAATATCTGAGAGAGCAGCTGTTTGATCAACGCCGCTATGACCTGGCGGCCGTCGGTCGTTATAAGCTGAACAAGCGCCTGTCTCTCCAGGATATCGTGCCATTGCAGCACCGCACGATTACGCAGCGCGACATCGTCAATCTTGTCCGGCGCATGATCCAGATCAATAACGGGCAAGAAAAGCCGGATGACATTGACCACCTGGGGAATCGGCGGGTGAAGACGGTGGGGGAACTGCTGCAGGCGAAGCTGCGTGTTGGCCTCCGCCGGATGGAGCGCGTTGTGCGCGAGCGTATGTCCATTCGCGGCAATGACAATGTGACGCCGGTTACGTTGATCAACATCCGTCCGGTTGTGGCGGCCGTGCGCGAATTTTTCGGCAGCTCGCAATTAAGCCAGTTTATGGAACAGGCAAATCCGCTGGCTGAGTTGACTCACAAGCGGACTTTGTCGGCGTTGGGGCCGGGCGGCTTGCGCCGGGAGCGCGCCGGATTTGAGGTGCGTGATGTGCACCACAGCCATTACGGCCGCATTTGCCCCATCGAAACACCGGAAGGGCCGAATATCGGCCTGATCGGCCGTCTGGCAACATATGGCCGGGTGAATCAATACGGTTTCATCGAAACTCCGTATCGGCGTGTGCGTAATGCCATTCCCGGCGACAGCAGTGAATTGGTCGGGCACGATGTATTCGAGAACATCGTTGATCCTGAGACCGGCGAGATCATTGTGTCTGCTGGCGAGATGATCACCAAAAAGCACGCCAAGGCCATCAAAGCGGCCGGTATCGAGCAGGTAAAAGTGCAGCCCTTCATCACGGACGAGGTTGTGTACATGTCGGCCGATGAAGAGGATCGTTACACCATTGCTCAGGCGAATGCCCGGCTGGATGATCGAGGGCAGCTTATCCAAAGGCGCGTATCATCGCGCCGCAACCAGCAGTTCCGCTTTACTTCCGTCCAGCGCGTGGATTTCATGGATGTGGCCCCGCGCCAGATCGTGGGCATTTCGGCCGCGCTCATCCCCTTCCTGGAACATGACGATGCCAACCGCGCATTGATGGGATCCAATATGCAGCGCCAGGCAGTGCCGTTGCTGCAGCCGGACGTTCCTGTGGTCAGCACGGGGATGGAATTACAGGCGGCGCTTAACTCCGGCCAGATAGTTTTGGCTGATGGGCCGGGAGAGGTCATCGGCGTGACCGGTGAGCGAATCGTCGTGCTTGGTGAGGCCGGCCCGCGCACTTACAATCTGCGGAAATACACCCGGTCAAATCAGAGCACCTGCATTGATCAACGGCCGGTGGTGGTTAAGGGGCAGCGCGTCAAGATCGGAGATATTTTGGCCGACAGCTCTTCAACTGAGTATGGGGAACTCGCACTAGGCCAGGATGTGACCGTGGCATTCCTCAGTTGGGAAGGCGGTAACTACGAAGATGCTATCCTGGTCAGCGAGAACCTGGTTCGCGAAGATCGCTTCACCTCTATCCACATTGAAAAGCATGAGGTAGCGGCGCGTGACACCAAGCTGGGTCCTGAAGAAATCACCTACGATATTCCCAATGTCAGCGAGGATGCACTGAAAGACCTGGACGAGCGAGGCATTATTCGCGTCGGGGCTGATGTAAAAGAAAACGACATTCTGGTCGGTAAGATCACACCCAAGGGTGAAAAGGAACTCAGCCCGGAAGAAAAACTGCTGCGAGCGATTTTTGGCGATAAAGCACGGGAAGTTAAGGACTCTAGTCTGCGGATGCCGCATGGTTCCCGCGGTAAAGTGGTGGATGTCCATGTGTTTACCCGCCAGCAGGACCGCGACCTGCCCGCCGGTGTGGAGACGATGGTGCGCGTTAGTGTGGCACAGCGTCGTAAAATCTCCGAAGGTGACAAGATGGCCGGCCGTCATGGTAACAAAGGGGTCATCTCGAAGATAGTGCCGGTTGAAGATATGCCTTACCTGGCAGACGGAACCCCTGTCGATATTATTCTCAGCCCGTTGGGTGTTCCTGGTCGAATGAACATTGGTCAGGTATTGGAAACGCACCTGGGCTGGGCGGCAAAGCGTCTCGGATTCCGGGCGATTACGCCTGTGTTTGACGGAGCAGATGAGGTTGAAATCGCGTCTGAACTGGCGCGCGCCTGGTTGGTAGAGCGTGCCTGGAAGGTGGTGACTGAGTGGGCGTGGGATTGGTTGAAAGAGATTGAGTATGAACTCGAAACGCTTCAAAACGACGATGAAGCGCGCCGACTCTTTATTACCACCTGGTTGGCTGAGTCCGATTATGACCAGGGTCGTCTGGAAACCGATTTGCGCTATTCGCACCAAGCCGTTGCCAATGAGTGGCTCCGGATGCAGGGTTGGGAACCGGATGAGGTTTTCCCGCCGGAACCGGAGATGCTGCGGAAGATTGATTGGGCTCCGTTCAATGAGAAGGCGATTGAAGTTTGTGTGCGTGAATGGTATGCGCTCATGCGTGGTGTGTACGGGGATGATTTGCCGGATGAGGTAAAAGTCGATCCTAAAACCACAGACCTGGACGAATTGCACCATCTGGCGCATCAGATAACGGTTGCCACTCACATTCCCTTGCCTATCTTAGGGAAAGAGCAACTGATTGATGGGAAGACGGGACGGCCGTACGACCAGCCAGTGACCGTGGGCGTCATGCACATGCTCAAGCTGGCTCACCTGGTTGAAGATAAGGTGCACGCTCGTTCTACTGGCCCGTACTCGCTTGTCACCCAGCAGCCGCTTGGTGGGAAGGCGCAGTTTGGCGGCCAGCGCTTCGGTGAAATGGAAGTTTGGGCGCTCGAGGCTTACGGCGCGGCGCATACGCTTCAGGAAATGCTGACGGTAAAATCGGATGACGTTCAGGGGCGTGTGAAGACATATGAGTCCATTGTCAAGAGCGAGCCGATTGAAGAGCCGGGCGTACCAGCCTCCTTCCGGGTATTGGTTAAGGAATTGCAAAGCCTGGGTCTGGCTGTGGAAGCGGTGACTGATTCCGGGGAAATTATCCGGTTTGGGAAGCAGGATGATCGGCGGCAAAGACGGTGGTCGGGCACGGGTCTGATGGACCTGGCGCGCAGCCGTAGATAATGTTGGGTTGGCCGGTTTTAGCCGGTTGGGAAAGCCGAAATCTTGGTTTGACAAGCAAAGTGATTGTGGTAAAATTTCGCTTCGTATGTCTGCCAACAGATAAGTCGGTAACTAGCAGTTACCAATTGAATTAGCAATTTATGGAGGCCATCGAGTTTAACGACTGCGATGGCCTCCATTTGTCGAATGGAAATGGCTTCCATTGGTGCGGCGAAGAAAATGGCGGCCAATGCCGCTTGCGTCACCATGGGTAGCGTATCGCAGACGGATTAAGGAGAAGGTTAGCGTGCCTACAATTAATCAACTTGTGCGCAAAGGGCGTAAGTCCAAGACGAAGAAGAGCAAGGCGCCTGCCCTGCAGTGGACTTTTAACTCGTTCAAGCAGCGGCGTACGCTCCAGCCGAAGGGCTCTCCCCAAAAGCGGGGAGTCTGCACGCAGGTGAAGACGATGACGCCTAAAAAGCCTAACTCGGCGCTGCGTAAGGTGGCGAGAGTCCGGCTGACTAATGGGATTGAAGTGACGGCGTATATTCCGGGTGAGGGTCACAACCTGCAGGATCACTCTGTGGTGCTGGTGCGTGGCGGCCGTGTGAAGGATTTGCCTGGTGTGCGTTATCACATCGTTCGCGGCACGTTGGACTCCGATGGTGTGGAGAATCGTAAGCGCGGCCGTTCTAAGTATGGCGCTAAGGTGCCGAAGTAAGCAGTGGAGTGTTGAGAGATGCCCAGACGATATCGCCCAGAAAAACGGGCCGTTGAGCCCGATTTGCGCTACGGCAATGTGCGTGTTGCCATGTTCCTGAACCGCCTGATGAAGAAAGGCAAGAAGAGCACGGCTCGGCGCATCTTGTACGATAGTTTTGAACTGGTGGAAGCGCGTGCCAAACGCCCGGCTATTGAGGTGTTTGAGCAGGCCTTGAATAATGTCATGCCCCGGGTAGAGGTCAAGCCTCGCCGCGTTGGTGGTGCGACGTATCAGGTTCCGATTCCAGTTGACCCCCATCGCCAGATTTCATTGGCGATGCGCTGGCTCTTGCAGGCAGCTCGCACCCGCGGCGGCCGTTCGATGTCTGAGAAACTGGCTGCTGAATTTATGGATGCTGCCAATAACCAGGGCGCGGCCGTAAAACGTCGAGACGACACTCACCGTATGGCGGAGGCCAACAGGGCATTCTCGCATTTCCGCTTCTAGGGCCATGCGTTTGTGTATTGATTGGATGAGTATTTTAAGATGAGTCATTTGCCTTTAGAGCGTGTTCGTAATATCGGTATCATTGCCCACATTGATGCCGGTAAAACAACGACCACCGAACGTATCCTGTACTACACGGGAGTTATTCATCGCATGGGCGAGGTGCATGAAGGTACCGCGACCATGGACCATATGGTGCAGGAGCAGGAACGTGGTATTACGATCACGTCGGCTGCCACCACGACCTTTTGGCGTGACCACCAGATCAACATCATTGACACACCGGGCCACATCGATTTTACGGCTGAAGTTCAGCGCAGCTTGCGAGTCCTGGATGGCGGCGTCGTTGTGTTTGATGCGGTTGCTGGTGTGGAACCCCAATCGGAGACGGTGTGGCGTCAGGCTGATGAATATAGCGTGCCCCGCATCTGTTTCGTGAACAAGATGGACCGCACAGGTGCGGACTTTGTCCGCACGGTGGGCATGATCCGGGAGCGCCTGAAGGCGAATCCCGTTGCGATTCAATGGCCTATTGGCACGGAATCGGAATTCCGCGGCGCTGTGGACCTCCTGACTATGGAGGGATTCGTCTGGGATGAGGGTGACCTGGGTGCGGCGGCGAAAAAGATTGAGATTCCCGATGAGGTCTGGGATGACGCTTACGCGGCGCGGCAGACGATTATCGAACGCATCATTGAAACTGATGACGAGTTGATGGTGCGCTATCTGGAAGAAGAAGAGATCACCGTTGATGAGCTGCGCGCAGCATTAAGAAAGGCCACGCTGAAGAATCAGGTAACACCGGTTCTTTGTGGTACGGCGCTGCGTAACAAAGGGATTCAGCCTGTCCTCGATGCGATCATTGATTACTTACCCTCGCCATCGGATGTGCCGCCGATTGAAGGGATAAACCCGTTCACCGAAAAGATGGAACATCGTTCGGCGGATGATGATGAACCGGTATCGGCGCTGGTGTTTAAGATCGTCACCGATCCTTATGTGGGGCGATTGGCGTATTTTCGAGTGTATTCTGGTGTATTGCGTACCGGGGAAACGTTGATCAACAGTGCAAAGAACCGGAAGGAACGGATCGGCCGTATTTTGCGTATGCATGCAGATCACCGTGAGGACCTTAAAGAGGTGCATGCCGGGGACATTGCCGCCACGCTGGGATTGAAGACCACATTTACCGGCGAGACGCTTTGTGACCCGAAGGCGCCGATTCGCCTGGAGTCTATTGATTTTCCGGAACCGGTCATTTCCTTGGCGATTGAGCCTAAGACGAATGCAGATCAAGATAAAATGGGTGTGGCGCTTCGCGCTTTGTCAGAAGAAGACCCCACTTTTCAGGTTCGGGTGGATAAGCAAACATCCCAGACTGTGCTGTATGGCATGGGCGAGCTGCATTTGGAAGTCCTGGTTGACCGGCTGCTGCGTGAGTTTAAGGTGGCGGCAAACGTGGGGCGGCCGCGCGTGGCCTACCGCGAGACGATCACACGCAGAGTAGACAAGGCGGAAGGGAAGTTCGTTCGCCAGACCGGCGGCCGTGGCCAGTACGGCCATGTCTTACTCCGGTTGGAACCGCTTGAGCCTGGGGCAGGATTCATTTTTGAAAACGCCGTCGTGGGTGGAGCGATACCTAGAGAGTACATCTCCTCTGTGGGAGCTGGCGTCAAAGAAGCGATGGGGAGCGGCGTTTTAGCAGGGTACCCTTTGGTAGACGTCAAAGTCACCCTCTACGACGGGTCTTATCACGAAGTCGATTCGTCCGAAATGGCATTCAAGATTGCCGGTTCGATGGCGTTAAAAAACGGCGTGCAGAAAGGTGCGCCCGTGTTGCTGGAACCCATCATGAGGGTCGAGGTCGTGGCCCCTGAGGAGTATACCGGCGATGTTATCGGGAATTTGTCATCACGTCGTGGCACCATTGAGGGGATGGAATTGCGAACCGAAGGGGTGCAAACCATCCGGGCCAAAATGCCGCTGGCAGAAATGTTTGGTTATGCAACCCGCCTGCGCTCTATGACGCAGGGGCGGGGTACATTTACGATGGAGTTTGAGCATTACGCGCCGGTAAATGAAGAAATAGCCCGCACGATCTTACGTGGCAGTTAGAGAGCCTGGTTCTTATCTGGTTAAGGCGAAGATTGTAAGGGTAATTTGAAAGACCGGTTAGTGGCACAGTTGTAAGAGAGGAAAGGATAACAATGGCCAAAGAGAAATTTGTGCGGGAGAAGCCACACTGCAATATCGGGACCA
>JBHHTQ010000077.1:0-16137 GCA_046753445.1 Anaerolineae bacterium
TCCGTTTGTTTACACTGAGGGTACATGCTTTTTACAGAAAAATATTTGCATTATCGTTTTCTGTTCCGATCCTAGTCAAAAGTAATATTGGATTGGTCAACTCCAGTTTGTTTACCCGCGAGACCCCAGTTAGAATATCATTATTCTGAACCTGACCATCTGGGGGCCAACGTTAGCACAGGTATTAGGAAGATGAGTGAAACGACCGGAGTAGATGCTTCGCCGCCTGCTTTTGGCAGCGATTTGGTCGTGCGCACCCGCTTCATTCCACCGCGTCCCAAACCCCATTACATTCCCCGCCCTCGCCTGGACGCGTTGCTCACTCGTCTCACCAACTACCCGCTAACCCTTCTCAAAGCGGAAGCTGGCTACGGCAAGACCACAGCTATTGCCGCTTTCCTGGCTGACTCCTCCCTGCCGTACATCTGGTATAACCTGAGTGATACCGGTGTGGACCCGTTGACATTCCTGCTGCATATCATCCACGCTTTGCGCGCCCACCACCCGGCCGTGGGCGACCAATCGCTGGCGCTGCTGGCCCAGGAAGGAGGGGCGACGCGCTTGTGGGCGCCGGCCGTTGACGCCCTGGCTAATGATTTACTGGACGCATTGGCAACTGAAACCGTCCTCGTCCTGGACGATTACTGCCAGGTGAACCAGGCGGAGATTAACGCCATCACCGAACGCCTGGTTGAGTATGTGCCGCCTCGCCTGCATATTGTCCTCACGACACGCGAAATGCCCAGCCTGCCTGGACGCGCCCGCTGGCGGGCCATGGGGGAATTGCTGGAAATCGGCCGTTCTGAACTCGCCTTTACCGCTGAGGAAATCGGCGCTCTTTTCCGCCAGCGCACCGGCCACTCTCTTACCCCGGCGCTGGCGCGAACATTGGCGGCCGAGACCGAGGGCTGGCCCATCGCCGTGCAGCTTTTGAGTGAAGGGGCAGCTCGTGTGCAGACGCCGCCCTTAGAAGATCTACTCCGCCGCCTGCCGGGGCCGCTGGAACATCTCTTTGATTACCTGACCCAGGAAGTGTACGCGCAGCAGCAGCCCCAGGTACAGACTTTTCTGGCGGAAACAACGATTTTGCGTCGCCTCGATCCTCATGTTTGTGATTATCTTTTCGAGCGAAATGACTCGGCCGAGACGCTGCGCTACCTGGAGACGCATTCTCTTTTTATCATTGGCGAGGGAGAATACAGGTATCATTCCCTTTTCCATGACTTTCTGCGCCGCCGCACGATCGTACCCGACGAGCGTCGCCGCGCCCTGCACCGTCGAGCGGCATCCTATTATCAGGAACAAGGCGAACAAGAAGAGGCGGTTTATCACCTGCTCAACGGCGGCGAATACGAAACGGCTGCTGCGATGCTGGCGACGATTGCCCGCTCCCTGGCTTACAACGGCCGTCACCAAACCCTGGCTGGCTGGCTGGACCAACTACCTGACGATCTGCTGGATGCTCACCCCGAACTGCTGCTGGCGCGGGGCCACGCCTACCGCTTTACCAGCCAATACCATGAATCGCTGGCCGCTTACGGCCGCGCCCAACAGCGCTTTGAGGCGCTCGGCGATGCCAGCGGCGAAATGCGCGCCCTGCGCGGACAGGCGCAGGTATACCTGGACACCGTGCAGCCGCTGCGGGCGGAACCACTCCTGCGCCGGGCGTTACGCCGGGTTGACCGGGGTGACAGGCGCGGGCGAGCCAGTTTACTGCTCCTCCTGGCCGAAAACAAGCTCAACGCCGGGCAGCTTCACCGGGCCGAACGTCTGCACCACGATATCTACTGCGCGGCGCAGCAGGAAGACTTTCCGCCGATGAACCCGCGCGTATTCGTCCGCGACGGCCGTTTCGCCCACGCCCGTAAGATGGTGGAAGCCAGCCTGCGCGCCGATCCCTGGGGCGCAGGCCAATGGCGCGCGCCCCGCTCCCACCGGGAAGCCACCGTATTGTTGGCCTGGATTGACGCCATGACTGGCGAGGCCAACAGTGCCCGCCATTACGCCGGACAATCTCTGGAACTGGGGCGCATCCTGGCTTCCCCCATCGTTGAATGCGTCTCTCTCTCACGATTAGGGCATGGCTGGCTCTCTGGTCCTGATTTTGACCCGGAAATGGCGCGGGCATATTACCAGGAATCGCTGGCCATCGCCGAAAAAATCGGCGTCCCCCGTTTCCAGGTAGAGGCCCACCTTGGCCTGACGTTGATTGCCGGGCTGGGGGGCAAGGTGGCCGAAGCCATGGCCAGCGCCCAGAAAGCGCTCGCCATCCTGGAAGAAACTGGGGATAGCTACATGATCGGCATCCTCACCCTGGCCCTGGGCGCGGCCATGACCCTGTGCCACCATCCCGGCGCTGAAACCAGGTTAACCGAAGCTGCACGGCAAGGCCAGATCTGCGGCGACCGTTTCAGTCCCTGCGTGGCGGATCTGTGGCTGGCTATTCATTACAGCTATCTCGGTCAGGGAAGCCTGGCGACGGCGGCATTCGAGCGTGCGTTGTCTGCGGCCCAGTTACACGGCTATGATTTCCTGTTCACTGGGATGCCGCTGCTGGGGCCTAAGGATTTAGCCCCGCGCCTGATGCTCCTGAACCAGGTTGCGCCGGCAACGGCCGTCAGCCAGTATGCGGCCCGATTACGCCATGCTATCTCCCCCCAGACCGCCCCTGCCAGTCACTTCACCTCCCTGGCAACCAATCCGGTGGCAGCGCCGCTGTACATCCAAACGCTAGGCCCTTTCCGTGTGCGGCAGGCTGGCCGGGAGATTGAGCGCAGCGCGTGGGGACGGGCCAAAGCGCTGCACCTATTACAATACCTGGTTTGCCGTCGCGGGCATCTCGCCCATCGGGAGAAAATCCTGGAAGCGTTGTGGCCCGATACGCCGCCAACAACGGCTGCTACTGGCCTGCGCGTGGCCCTTAGCGTCCTGCGCAAGGCGTTGGCCCCCGATCCTGGCGGCGGCGAAGCGCCAGATTTCATCCGCCGCGATGGTGAAAGCTTGCAGCTTGACCTTTCTCTCGGCATACATACCGATGCGGACGAGTTTATGGGCCTCATCCGTTCCGCCCAGGCGGTAGAAAATAAAAATCCGGCCCAGGCGATTGAATTATACGAATCGGCGCTGGCGCTATACCGGGGGGATTTCCTGGAAGAAAACCCTTACGCCGAATGGGTGCGGGAGGAACGCGAGCGGCTGCTCGCCGCCTATCTATCAGCCGCCGAGCGGGTGGCCAAACTGCTGGTTGGCCAGGACGAATGCGAGCGCGGGATGCGCTGGGCTAACGCCATCCTGGCCAAAGACCCGCTGTGGGAGGAGGGGTATGCCCTGCTGATGCAGTGCCACTGGAAATTGGGCAATCGCGCCCTGGCCGTCCGTGTTTACGACCGCTGCCGCCGTCGTCTGCGTGAGGAGCTGGCCATTGAGCCGTCGCCGCGCACGACGGCGTTGTTTGAGGAGATTTCTCAAATGTAACGTCTTTGTAACGCCATTGTAACGTCCCCGTAGCATCTCTGGAACGGCCGTCTGCTAGAGTAATCCCACCTGGGAAGAGTAGACGGCCGTTTTGCTTTACATCCATCCCCTCCCCCATTTATTTGGCCGCCTCCCTGAGACAACCCGCTGAGTAAATATGGAACTTCTGCCCCGTCTAATTGCCGGAGGTCTGGGAGCTGGCGCCCTCTATGGGCTGATGGCTCTGGGCCTGGTACTCATCTACAAAACTTCCGACGTGGTCAACTTCGGTCACGGTGACATGGCGACTTTCAGCGCCTTCGTCGCCTACAGCATGTTCGTGCGCTGGCAGTGGCCAGTGCCTTTAGCTTTATTGGGCACACTGTTGGTGGCCGCGCTGTTGGGCGTCGTCGTTGAGCGGGGTATCCTGCGCCCGGCGCGCAACCGGCTGGCCTCCATCCTGTCGCTGGTTGTGGCTACCCTGGGCGTGGCCCTGGCCTTGAACGGGCTGGTCGGCGCTATTTGGGGCCACGACGTGAAGCGGCTGCCCTACCTGGTCACTGGGCCGCCGCTGCGCCTGGGCGTGGCCGTCATCACCCGCGAGCAAATCATCAATCTGGGCGTCGGCCTGGCCCTGGCCGGGCTGCTTTACCTCTTCTTCCGCTTCACCGACCTGGGCATCGCTATGCGGGCCACGGCTCAAAACCCAACTGCCGCCCAACTGATGGGCGTCTCTACCAACCGCGTCCTGACCCTCACCTGGGGGCTGGGGTCGGCGTTGGGCGCGGTGGCCGGGATATTGGCGGCCCCGGCCGTTTTTCTGGAACCGAATACGCTGGTGGCCGTCTTCATCAAGGCGTTTGCCGCGGCCGTTTTGGGCGGATTTACCAGTCTGCCGGGAGCGGTCGTCGGCGGGCTGACGTTGGGCGTCCTGGAAAACCTGGTCGCCGGTTACATCTCAACCGAACTGAAGACAACCTTCGCCTTTGCCCTCATCGTTCTGGTGCTGGCGATACGGCCGTCTGGACTGCTGGGGCGCGTGGTGCAGAAAAAGGTTTAACCCATGTCCTCACGCATTTTCTGGATCGTTCTCATGCTAACCGCCCTGGTCATCCCTTTCATCCTGCCCGGCTACCTGATCTTCATCGTCACCCTGGGCGGCGTGTGGGCTATTGCCGCCGTGGGTCTGAATTTGCTCACCGGCTATACCGGCCAGATTTCCATCGGCCACGCCGGGTTTGTCTCCCTGGGCGCGTACACTTCCGCCTTGCTGACATTGAAAGCGGGATTGTCCTTTTGGCTGGCCCTACCCATCGCCGGAATTGTGGCCGGGATCGTCGGCTTTGGCCTGGGTCTGCCCGCGCTGCGCCTGAGCGGGCCTTACCTGACCATTGCCACCCTGGGTTTTGGTGTAGCCGTGGCTCAGATCGCCCAAAAGTGGGAGCCGGTGACAGGCGGGTTTCAAGGACTGCACCCGCCTCGTCCCAGTTTTGGCTCGTGGGCGTTGGAGAGCGACGCGGCTTTGTACTTATTGGTGCTGGCTGTCCTGTTGTTGATGACCTGGCTGGCAGCCAATTTACTACATAGTCCTTACGGCCGTGCCTTCATCGCCCTGCGCGACAGCGAGCCTGCGGCCCAGGCGGCCGGTATCAGTCTGGCCCGGTATAAGACCCTGGCCTTCGCCCTCAGCGCGTTTTACGCCGGGGTGGCCGGTAGCCTGTACGCCCACTTGGTCGGCTTCATCTCCCCGCCTGACTTTGGCCTGTCTGTTTCCATTTTTCTGATCAGCATCATTGTCATCGGCGGGTTGGCTTCTCTGCCCGGTTCCATTCTGGGCGCGGTGGTTCTGACCGTTCTCTTTCAACGGTTGAGCGGGCTGAGGGATTTGCGCTCGGTGGTGTACGGGGTTTCCCTCGTTTTGATGGTGATTTTCCTGCCCGGTGGTCTGGCTCGAATCAGATTACCTGTTCGTTTGTGGCCGGGCGGCAAGGTGACAGAATGATGGTCAGCCTCCAGGTTGAAAACCTGAGCATCCAATTCGGCGGGCTGCGGGCGCTGGACCAGGTTTCCTTTGCCGTGAGCGAAGGGGAAATTGTGGGCTTAATCGGCCCAAACGGCGCGGGCAAGACGACGGCGCTGAATCTGATCAGCCGTTTTTACCAGCCGACGGGCGGGACGATTCACTTTAACGGCGCCAACCTGCTGGACTTGCCGCCCCATGCCGTCATCCAGCAGGGGATCGCTCGCACCTTTCAAAATGTCGAGCTTTTCAACACGATGAGCGTGGCTGACAACCTGCTGGCCGGACAGCATGCCGGGACGCGGGCCGGCTCTGACCGCCTGGGGATAACGCCGCTTTTTCTGGCGGCGTTGGGCCTGCCTGCAGCGCGGCGGGAAGCGCAGGTTTTGCAGGCACAGGCGACGGAAGCGATGGCCTTCTTAGAGCTGACGGCCGTTGCCCACTGGCTGGCGGGCGCGCTGCCTTTTGGTGTGCGCAAGCGGGTGGAGCTGGCGCGGGCGCTGGTCTTCCGCCCCCGGCTGCTGCTGTTAGACGAACCGGCGGCCGGGCTGAATCCGGGTGAAAGCCAGGCGATGGCCGGGCTGCTGCGGCGCATCCGCGATGAATTTGGCTGCGGGCTGCTGCTGGTGGAGCATGATATGTCGCTGGTGATGGGTTTGTGCGAGCGGATCGTGGTGTTGGATTTTGGCCGGGTGATCGCCGCGGGATCACCGGAAGAGGTGCAAAATGATCCGGCCGTGATTGAGGCTTATTTAGGAGTAGAGACGAATGCTGAAGCTGGATGACGTGACGGCCGGTTATGGTCCCATCACCGCCTTGCGCCACGTGTCGCTAGCAGTGCAGCCGGGCGAAGTGGTGGCTTTGCTGGGCGCGAACGGCGCGGGCAAGACGACGCTGCTGCGCACGATTTCAGGATTGGTACGGCCGTCTACCGGCACAGTTGCTTATAACGGCCGTCAGATTGATCGCATCCCCCCGGACCGCATCGTTGCCCTCGGCCTGGCCCACGTACCCGAAGGTCGCCAGATTTTTCCGGAATTGACGGTGGCTGAAAACCTGCGCCTGGGCGCGTACCGGCGGCGCGACCGGGCACAAGTCAAACACGATCTGGCGCGGGCGCTGGACATATTTCCCATCTTGCAGGAGCGATACAGCCAGCCGGGCGGCACACTCTCCGGCGGCGAACAGCAAATGCTGGCCATTGCCCGGGCGCTCATGGCCGCGCCCCGCCTGCTCCTGTTGGACGAACCCTCGATGGGGCTGGCCCCACTCATCGTGCAGCGCATCTTTGCGGTCATCGCCCAGATTCACGCCGAGGGCGTCACCGTGTTGATGGCCGAGCAGAATGCGCGCATGGCGCTGGCCGCAGCCAACCGCGCCTACGTGTTACAAAGCGGAACTATCCGTTTGCACGGCCCCACAGCCGAACTGCGGCATAACCCGGAGGTGCAGCATTTGTATTTGGGCGTGTCGTAAAACGATGAGGTGTGCTCTAGGCGGCGCGGTGAGGACACCGGCCGCAGCCAGAGAGAAGAAAGGAGAGAAAATGAACACACGAAGGTTATTTTTGATTGGTTTCCTATTAGTAATGGCGTTCGTCCTGGTCGCCTGTGGCGGGGCCGAGGAAACGCCGCCCGTCTCCGAACCGGAGCCGACAGAGGCCCCGGCCGAACCCACAGAAGCGCCGGAACCAACAGCAGCCCCGGCCGAACCGACCGAGGAACCCCAACCGGAAGTTGCAGCAGAGCCGGTCCCCGGCGTGACCGACGACAGTATTGTCCTGGGCATGACCAATGCCGAAAGCGGGCCGGTGTCGGCCATCGGCATCCCCCTGTCACGGGGGCTGGTGGCTTACTTCAACTGGATTAACGAGCAGGGAGGCGTACACGGCCGTCAAATTCAATTCCTGGTAGAAGATGACCAGTACAACCCCTCCAACACCGTGGCCGTGACGCGCAAGCTGGTGGAAGAGGATGGGGTGTTTGCCATTGTACGGCCGTTAGGTACCGGGCCGGGCGCATCTGTCATTGATTACCTGGTTGAAAACGAAGTGCCCGTCGTGGGCATCGCTTCCGGCTCTTCCCTCTGGTCTGACCCGCATAAACCCACCTACTTCGGCATTCAGCCTACCTATGCGCTGGAAGGTCGTCTCATGGCCCAGTATGCGCTTGACGTACTGGGAGCCGAACGCATCGGCGTCTTCTTCCAGAATGATGCCTTTGGCAAAGAAGGCGCCGATAGCTTCGTGGCTGCTCTGGCCGAGCGCGGTGTGGAACCGGTGGTCAACGTACCTTACGAAGCGACCGAGACTGATTTTAGTTCGCACGCTCTGGCTTTGCAGGAAGCCGATCCCGACCTGGTCTTCGTCTACGCCATCGTCGTCCCGGCGTCATCCCTGTTGACCGAGGCGCAAAAGAATGGCTTTGAACCCACCTGGCTGATGACCTACGTCCTGGCCGATCCCATTCTGCCTTTCCTGGCCGGGGAGGCGGCCGAAGGGGCACAGGCCGGGGCCTGGATCGTAGACCCGCTCAACGCGCCCGAAGCGCAGCAGTACCGCGACGTACTGGCCCAGGAATATCCCGAAGAAATCCCCGGCGGTTATAGCCTGTCCTCTTGGGCGGTTGGCGAAATCATTGTCGAGGCTCTGAACCGGGCCGGCCCCGACCTGACACGCGAAGAGTTTGTGGCCGCATTGGAATCTCTTCAAGACTTTTCCACTGGTTTAACGCCAGCATTTTCCTATAGCGCCGACGACCACCAGGGCATCAAACAGATGGCCATTGTTGAATTGCAGGGCGGTGTCTGGATACCTGTTACCGACTTCTTCGGTGAAGAGTAGCCAGACAAGGCGAATTTTGTGATACGGATTAGAGGGAACACGGATTCAAATTTAACGGCCGTCCGTGTTCCTCCCCTCCGTGTAAAAACTTATTGGTTCGAGGCGAGGCTTCGCCATACGGTTACAAATTTAATTCAGAAAGGAGATGATTATCATGGACAAGATTTTTAAGAATCTGCGTTGGGTGGGGGCGCTTATATTGCTGACGCTGGTTCTGGCTGCCTGTACCCAGGCGGCGCCGGAGACAGTCGAAGTTGAAGTTACCCGCGTACAAACAGAACAGGTAGAAGTGCCTATTGAAGTAACCCGGATCGTTGAAGTCGAGGGGGAGACAGTTGTTGAAGTGGAAGAAATCGTCGTCACCGCCACGCCTGAACCGGCAGCAGAAGCGCCGGCCGAAGAAGGCGGCGGATTGAAGATTGGCATTGTCACTTTCCTGTCCGGCGGCGCGGCGGCCCCCTTCGGCGTTCCTGCTCGCAACGGTTTTGAAGTGCTGATTCAGCAAATCAACGCTGGAGCGGCCCCTGCGCCTTACGATATGCCCGGCATAGGCGGCGTGCCTATTGAAGCTGTATTTGTGGACGAGGCCGGCGGCGCCGATACGCAGGTGGCCGAACTGCGGCGGCTAATTCTGGATGAAAAAGTAGATCTGGTCATTGGCTACATCTCCAGCGGCGATTGCAGCGCGCTGGCCCCGGTGGTTGAAGAGTTGCAGACGCTGGTTGTCTTCTTCGACTGCGGCACAAATGCCATCTTCGAGGAGATTGTGCCTGAACCTCACTACCTCTTCCGCACCAGCGGCCACCAGATTCTGGACAACGTGGGCGCGGCTCGTTACGTGGCCGAAAACTTCCCGGAAGTGACCTCTATTTCCGGTATCAACCAGGACTATGCCTGGGGGCATGACTCTTGGAACACCTTTAGTAGCTCCATGCAGCAACTCAATCCTGCCATACAAGTACAAAATGAACTCTTCCCCAAGATTTACGCCGGAGAGTATTCGGCCGAAATCTCCGAGCTGCAAGCTACCGGATCAAACCTGATTCATTCCAGTTTCTGGGGCGGCGACCTGGAAGCATTTGTTATCCAATCCACCGGCGTGGCGTTGGAAACGGGCAGCACCTTGCTGCTGACTACCGGTGACACGATGCTGCCGCGTCTGGGCCGGGACGTGCCGCCGGGCATAATCGTCGCCGCTCGCGGACCGCACGGCGCCCTGGCGCCCGACAGCGCGTTAAATGATTGGTTTGTGGGCATTTACTCCGATCGTTACAGCACCCGCCCGGTTTATTCCGCCTACCACGCCGCCCAGGCTCTTCTGGGCGTGAAAGCTGCCTACGAAAAGGCCATCGCCGATAACGGGCTGGCCGAGGGCGAACTGCCGGATGTGGAACAGGTCATTGTCGCCTTTGAAGGGCTGGAGTTCGACACTCCCAGTGGCCTGATCAGCATGGCGCTCGCCAACGGGCATCAGGCAGTAGAAGGCACGGCTTATGGCGTGACCGGCGATTTCAACCCGGAAACGGATGAAGTGGAATTACTCAATGTGGTCACCTATCCGCCTGCCTGCGTCAATCCGCCAGCAGGCGTGACCAGTCCAGACTGGATTGCCAGCGGCTTTGAAGGGGCAGATTGCCCGTAATAATTGTGAATAGCTAATTGTGAATCGTGAACGGGTGGCTTCATTCACGATTCACAATTCACAATTCAACATTCATTATTTATGACCTTAAACGATCTCATCATCATCGTCATTGACGGCCTGTTCTTTGCTTCCTGGCTTTTTCTCATCTCGGTGGGGCTAACGCTGGTCTTTGGCGTACTGCGGGTGTTGAATCTGGCGCACGGCAGCCTGTACGCCATCGGCGCTTACGCGGGCGCGTCGCTGGTGATTGCTTACGTGGATAGGAGCGGCCTGTGGGATACCTGGCCGTATGGCAGCTTCCTGGTGATGCTGGGCGCGGCCGTTCTTGTGGGGCTGGTGGTAGGGCCGCTGGTGGAACGGGGGCTGCTGCGCTGGCTGTACGGCCGTGATCCCGTCCTGCAACTCCTGGCAACGGCCGCTCTGCTGCTCATCCTGGACGATGCCGTTAAACTCATTTGGGGCGTAGACCCTTACTTCGCTTTCCGCCCGGCGCGCCTGCTGCCGACGGTGAAGCTGGCGGGCATCAACTACGCCGGCTACAGCTTTGTGCTGATGGGCGTGGCGCTGCTGGCCGGGGTCTTGTTGTGGCTGTTTGTCAATCGCACCCGATTCGGCCGTCTGGTGCAGGTCGTCATCCACGAGCCGGAAATGGGGACGGCGCTGGGGATTAACGTGCCCCGCGTTTACCTGGTCACGTTCACCCTGGGCACGATGCTGGCCGCCCTGGGCGGCGCTTTCATCGCCCCCACCATCTCCGTTGTACCTGGACTGGCAATTGAAGTGGGGGTGCTGGCCTTTGCCGTGGTTGTCATCGGTGGATTGGGCAGTACAGGCGGGGCAGCGTTGGGGGCGATTATTGTGGGTTTGGTGCGGTCAACGGCCGTTCACGAATTCCCGCAAGTCGAACTATTCACTATTTACCTGGTGATGACCCTGGTGTTGCTCTTCAAACCACGCGGCCTGTTTGCCCCGGAAGAGGCGCGAAAAATATGAAATCTATCCTGACAGTCACGCTGGTTTTGCTGGCCCTCTTCCTGGGTTTGGGCTTCATCCTGCCTGACTGGACGATATTCTTGTTGACCATCGCCCTGGCTAAAGGGCTGGCGGTGCTGGGCGTGGCCCTGCTCATGCAGGCCGGGCTGGTATCGTTCGGTCAAGGATTGTTTTATGCGGCCAGCGCCTACGCCCTCGGCTTTGCCATGCGCCTGCTCAACGTGCAAGAAGCCCTCCTGGTCACAATTCTGGGCGTGATAATGGGTATGGCTGTGGCCGCGCTGGTGGGGCTGCTCATTGCCCGTTACCGGGAAATTTTTTTCGCCATGCTCAGTCTGGCCTTCACCATGGCCCTCTGGGGGGCGCTGCAAAAATCTACCGACATTACCGGCGGCGACGACGGCATGGGCATCGCCACGCCGACCATCTTGGGAATAGGTTTCCCACAAGAGCAACTGCGGCTGGCGCTTTATTTTTATACGCTGGTCTGCGCCGCAATCGTCATCTACCTGGTTTACCGCTATCTGGATTCACCTCTGGGGTATGCCGCGCGTGCTGTTAAGGACAACGAGGTGCGCGTTGAGTACCTGGGTATGTCGGTACAGCGCACCATTTACATGACCTACATCCTGGCTGCCGGGCTGGCCGGGCTGGGCGGCGCATTGGTCGCGCTCAACGTGGGACACATCACGCCGGAACTGGCTTACTGGGCCACCTCAGGCAGTTTTATCTCCATTGCGCTGCTGGGGGGGACCGGCAGCGTCTTCGCCCCGCTTATCGGTTCGGTGGCCTTTGAGTTTATCCGCTCCGAAGCGGCCAGCCGCTGGCCAGACGCCTGGCAATTGATCATCGGCGTCATCATGCTGGCTGTCATCCTTTTCATGCCACGCGGCTTGTGGACGATTGTGGAAACGGTTGGCAGGAAGGTGCGCCGGTGATCGAGAACAAGGCGCGTAAGCCGGTGCTGGAAACGGTCAACCTGTGCCACCGCTTTGGCCAGGTGGTGGTGGCCGACGATATTAACGTCCACATCAAAGCGGGCGAGCGTGTCGGCATTGTTGGCCCCAACGGCGCCGGCAAGACGACCTTTGTCAATATGATTACCGGCCATATCCGGCCGCAGCAGGGACAAATATTGTACATGGGCGCGGAAATCACCGGCCTGGCCTCCCGCGCCATTACCAAGCTGGGCATCGCCCGCTCTTTTCAGATTCCACAGCTTTATATCAGCCTGAGCGTGCGTGAAAATGTGATGATCGCCCTGGCGGCCCGCGCCGGCCGCAGTCTGGATTTCTGGAATCCGCTCAAACGAAAGGTGTGGCAGGCGGAGGCGTTGGAAATCCTGGAGCAGTTTGGGCTGGAAAGTTACGCCGACCGGCCGGTGAGCGTCTTGCCGGAAGGCGGCCGTAAATTGCTGGACATCGCCCTCTCTTTTGCCCTCAAGCCGCGCCTGTTGTTTATGGATGAGCCGACCAGTGGGGTCAGTATGCAGGACAAGTTTGGCGTGATGGATACGCTGGTGGAGGTCTTACAACGCACCGGGGTGACGACTATCTTTGTGGAACATGACATGGATGTGGTGTATCGCTATGCCGAACGGGTGCTGGTTTTTAGCGACGGCCGTATCGCTGCTGATGGCGATCCCCAGTCCCTCTTTGCCGACGCCGATATTCGCCGCGCAGTGATTGGTTGGGAGTATAGAGGGAAGGATGAAGGATGAAGACGGAAGGGTGAATGGTTCATTGATGCTGGAGTTGGAAAAGGTTCAGGTCAACATCGGCCAGTTTGCTATCCTGCGCGGCGTCAGCCTGGCCGTGCCGCCAGGACGTATCATCGGGCTGGTCGGCCGTAACGGCGCGGGCAAGACAACCACCATGCGCAGCATTGTTGGGCTGGCGGCTGTGCGCGCCGGCGCCATTCGCGTGGCCGGGCAGGATTTGCTGGCCGTGCCGCCCTACAAGCGGGCGCAGCAAGGCATCGGCTACGTGCCAGAGGATCGACGGCTCGTCAGTTCGCTCACGGCCGAAGAAAACATCCTGGTCCCCGCCTGGGCGACTGGCCTGAACGACTCTCAGGAAAGGCTGGATTTCATTTACGAATTGATGCCGGAGATTAAAGAATTGGCCGGGCGGCAGGCTTCTCAATTAAGCGGCGGCCAGCAAAAAATGGTCGCCCTGGGCCGCGCCCTCATTACCGGCAGGCAACTGCTGCTGCTGGATGAACCGTTTGAAGGGTTGGCGCCGGCCCTATCGGAAAAATTCGCCGGTGTCATCCGCGCCCTGCGCCAGCATGGTCTGGCGGTGCTGGTGGCCGAATCAGATTTGAAATTGATCAGCGGCATGGCGGAGAAGATTTACACGATTGAACGGGGCGAGGTTATCGGTAATCGGTAATCGGTGATCCGTAATCCGATAACTGTTCACCGATAACCATTCACCGAAAAAGGAAAGGATCACCGAAAAAGGAAAGGAAATGCCAACCACAACCCAACCCATCCGCATCGGCGCATTGTACGCTCTCTCTGGGGCAGCAGCGGCCTACGGGCTGTCGGCGCAGTGCGGGCTGGAGCTGGCGGTCGAGGAAATCAATGAAACGGGCGGAATCCTAAACCGGCCGGTGACAATTGAGCTGGAGGATGAGGGGACGCCGACTCAGGCGGTGGAGCGGGTGCGACGATTGGTGCGGGAAAAGGGGGCGGATTTGCTCATCGGTCTGGACAGCAGCGCCGTGGCCGAGGCGGTGACGCCCATTTTGCCCGAATTGCAACGCATCTTGATGGTGACCCACGCCGCCAGCCCCCGCGTCACCGGTGAGTTATTTAACCCATATGTCTTCCGCTGCAGCATCGCCGCCCACCAGAATGCACGGGCGGGCGCGCTGTTGGTCTCGCCTCTGCCCCACCAGCGTTGGACGACCATCGGACCGGATTATGCTTTTGGCTATTTTTCATGGGCTTACTTTTCCCGTTATTTGCGGGAATTAAAACCGGGCGCGGAAATCATGCGCCAGGTTTTCTTTCACCCTTCCGGCGCGGCAGATTTGACGCCCTGGATTCGTCAGGCGATGCACGCCGGGCCGGAGGCGATTTGGGTTTCTTCCTGGGGCGGCGACCTGGTGAATCTAATCCGGCAGGGACAAGCGTTGGGGTTGTTTGAACGTTACCCGGTTTATATGGAATTGGGGGCGGCGTTGGAGGTGCTGGAGGCGTTAGGTGGAGCCATGCCGGAAGGGTTGTGGGTGGGGACGCGCTATTGGTTTGATTGGGCGAACACAACAGCCAACCGGCGCTTTGCGGATGCGTTTCATGAGCAGTACGGCCGTTACCCCAGCTACAACGCCCAAAATGCCTACACCGGTATGCACATGCTGGCCCAGGGCGTCAACCTGGCCGGTTCTCTCGACCCGGTCATGGTCATCCGGGCGCTGGAAGGAATGACCTGGGAAGCGCCCATGGGGCAGGTCTCACTGCGACCGGAAGACCACCAGGGCGTGGCCAACGCGGTTTGGGGTGAGACCCAGGCCAATTCGCACTACCCTTTCCGGACGCTGGAGCCGGTGTGGACGTTTGCCGGGGAGGAGATCACGCCGCCGCCGGAAGTCGCAAAACAAATAAGGAGAATGTGATGGCTATCAAGTTTGAGTTTGGCGAGGCAAAATTGTTTATAAACGGCCGTTGGGTAACCGGCGGCTCCCTGACTGAAGTAAAGAACAAATACACGGGCGAAGTCATTGGCGCGCTGCCGGAGGCCAGGCCGGAAGACGTGGATGCGGCCATCGCCGCCGCCGTGGCAGCGGGGCCGGTCATGGCTGACTTGCCCGCTTACAAACGTAGCGAGATATTGCTGCGGACGGCACAGCTTATCCAGGAACAGTATGAGGAATTCGGCCGTACCATCGCCGCCGAAGCGGGCAAGGCGCTCAAGTTTGCCAACGCCGAAGTAGACCGGGCGATTAGCACCTTCACCATCGCCGCTGAGGAGGCCAAACGCATTCACGGCGAGACGATCCCGTTGGATGCCGTACCGTCCGGCGTCGGCTATTTCGGCTTTACCGTGCGCCGTCCGGTGGGGGTGGTAGCCGCCATTACGCCCTTCAACTTTCCGTTGAATCTGGTGGCGCACAAAGTGGCCCCGGCGCTGGCGGCGGGCAACACGCTGGTGCTCAAACCGGCGGGAACGACGCCGCTGGCCGCCGTGATGTTGTGCCGGATTTTGGAACAGGCGGGGCTGCCGGCGGGGGCGATCAACCTGGTCAACGGCCCTGGCCGCACCGTTGGCGAACAATTGGTCCGTGATTCACGGGTGGCCAAAGTGACCTTTACCGGCAGCCCGGTTGTGGGTGAACGCATCACTAACATCGCCGGTATCAAAAAAGTGACGCTGGAGCTGGGCAACAACGGGCCGGTTATCATCGCGCCCGACGCCGACCTGGATTACGCCGCCCGGCGCTGCGCCGTGGGCGCGTATTACAACTCCGGCCAGGTTTGCATCTCCGTGCAACGCATTTACAGCCAACGACAGGTGTATGAGCCGTTTGCCGAGCAGTTCGTCAGAGCCAGCGAAGCGATGGTCGTCGGCGACCCGCTGGATGAGCGAGTGGATGTGGGACCGATGATTGATCCATCTGAGGTGGCGCGCATTGAGGATTGGGTGGCGGAAGCGCAGTCCGGCGGGGCCAAAATTCTTACCGGAGGTAAGCGGGAAAATGCCGTCTATTGGCCGACTGTGTTGACCGGTGTGAAACCGGAGATGAAGGTGGTGGCTCAGGAAGCGTTTGCGCCGGTGGCGTCGGTGATTGCCTGTGATGATTTTGAGGAGTCGCTGCGCCAGGTGGATGAGACGGATTATGGCTTGCAGGCGGCGGTGTTTACCAATGACATCGGCCGGGTGCTGAAAGCAATTAAGCGGTTGAATTATGGCGGCGTCATCGTCAATGAATCCCCCGCCTACCGCGCCGACCACATGCCCTATGGTGGCAATCGTCGAAGCGGGCTGGGGCGGGAAGGTTTGAAGTATGCGATTGAGGATATGACCAATATTCAGATGGTGGTGATTCGGGAAGGAGCTTAGTGCAAGGAGTTTGTGATGAAAACAAAAGCCGCGGTTTTGTATGAGATGGAGCGCCCGGCCCCGTATGGGGAGTCACGGCCGTTACAAATCGAAGAACTAGACCTGGCCGGGCCGG
>JBHHTQ010000078.1:0-16125 GCA_046753445.1 Anaerolineae bacterium
CAGATCGTCCATGAGCATTATTTATACCACAGGTTTCACACCTATATAGTTACAACGAACATACCGCTTCCCTTATGGATTTCAAAGTAATTGACAGCGATGCGGATAACAGCCTTGAAACAGATGGCTGTCAGGGTACCACAGGAAGCAATGAAGTCTTTAATACATTCTTCCCATATGAGCTGCTTTGTTTCTGTGTACTGTACTTTATGTTTATCTTCAGTGGCAAAGACAGCTGAGCCATCGGCATCATATCTTTACCAATATGTCACTACCCGATTTCGCCGGAGTAGGCGATAATCAGACCCTGACACGGCCGCGCGGATTTCAGCCTGACGGCCGGAGGTAGGTATATGTTTGGCAGGAAGCGACAAGCGCACTGGATCTTCACCTGGGTTGTGACGCTGGGGGTGCTCTTTTGGTTCACGCGTGCAGCCATTAGA
This sequence comes from Anaerolineae bacterium, assembly GCA_046753445.1. Classification (GTDB taxonomy): domain Bacteria; phylum Chloroflexota; class Anaerolineae; order Promineifilales; family Promineifilaceae; genus JAHEEY01. The sequence goes on from JBHHTQ010000078.1 coordinate 444, forward strand.
ATTGTCCAGGCACAGGGGGGAGACGCGCCTATCACGGCCGTGCGCAACGAGGCCATTCCCGCATTCCCCGACGAAGTGACTTTTCGGCTGGAAGTAGCGGCCGATGCGCCCATCACGGGCGCTGTGCTGACCATAGACGTGGAGAAGTTTAGCTGCCTGGAGGCAGAGACCCAGGTGCCGGTGGAAGTTGAGGGGAATACGCTGGAGTGGACGTGGGTGGTGAGCCGTTTCGGCAATCTGCCGCCGGGAACGACGCTATGGTGGGAGTGGACCGTGACCGATGCCAGCGGCCGCACCACGACCACGCCCCGACAAGAACTCACCTTCACCGATGATCGTTTTCAGTGGCGCACCGTCACAGCCGACGGGGTGCGCGTGCATTGGTACCGGGGCGACGACGTTGGTCCGATTCTGCTGGATGCGGCCGTGGCCGGGCTGGCGCGTTTGCAAACCGAGATGGGTATTGAGTTGCAAGACGAGGTCCAGTTCTTCATCTACGGCAGCTCCGAAGACATGCGCGACGCGGTCTTATACGTCCAGAACTGGGCCGGGGCGGTGGCCTTCAACGAATTCAATGTGATCCTGATGGGCGTTCCGCCCGACATCGCCGAGACATGGGGGCGCAGCACCGTGCGGCACGAACTGGCTCATTTGGTGGTCGGTCAATTCGGCCGCAGCTGCGTCGGCGGCTATCGCCCCACCTGGCTGGACGAGGGATTGGCTGTCTTCGCCGAAGGCGAGTTGCAGGGAGACCTGGACGAGGGCCTGCAGCAAAACAGCTTCGCACCCATTCGCAGCCTGAACGGCCCCTTTCCGGCTGATGAAGGGGCCGCGGGCGTCGCCTACGGCCAGAGCTACAGCGTGGTCGCCTTCCTGCTGGAGGAATATGGGCAGCAGAAAATGCAAGAGTTGCTGCTCACGCTGGCTCAGGGAGCCGGGTATGACGAGGCATTGGAGCAGGTGTATGGCTTCAACGTAGACGGACTGGAACTGGCGTGGCGGGCCTCCATCGGCGCGCCGGAACGGCCGATCCCGCCTACCCCCACCCCTCTCGTCGCCGCGAACATCCCCACGGTGGCCCCGCCCGGCGTCCCGCGCAGCGTGCCTACGCCGCCGACGGCCGTGGCCCCGTCCCCGCCGGCGAAGAAGCCTTCTACCGGCATCTGCGGTCTTGGGATCATCCCCTTGCTAATCGTCGGAGTGACAGCAGGCAGCAAGTCCGCACGACGGAGGCCGTCTACGCATGAGTAACAACGGCCACCCTGTCACCCTGTCACCCCGTCACCTTGTCACCCCTTCCCCCCTTTACCTGGTCACCTTCGCCCTTGCTGGCCTGCTGCTCCTGCTCAGTTGCCGGGTGGTTGACCGCGTTCTCCAGTCAGACCCATCGAGCGTAGGCCGGGACGAAGCGGTTTATCTAGTGGGAAGCCAACCGCGCACGCTGGACCCCGCGCTGACGCATGGCGGGCCGGACGGGCCATTGGGCCATCTCTTCAGCGGGCTGGTGACATTGGACACCGACTTGCAAGTGCAGCCTGATCTGGCGGCCGGATGGACGGTGAGTGACGATGGCCTGGTCTACACATTCTTCTTGCGCCAACATGCGCGCTTTCACGACGGCCGCCCCGTGACTGCGGCCGATGTTGTCTATTCCTGGGAGCGCGCGGCCGATCCGGCTACCGGCTCCGATACCGCCGCCACCTACCTGGGCGACATCGTCGGCGTGCAAGACATGCTCAATGGGACGGCCGATCACATCAGCGGCCTACGCATGCTCGACGATTACACGCTGGAAGTGCGGCTCACCGCTCCCATCGTGTACTTCCTGGCCAAGCTGGCCTATCCGGTGACCTTTGTTGTCGATCGGGATAACGTCAGCCGGCGGGATTGGGAGCATCAGCCCAATGGAGCGGGGCCGTTCAAGCTGCAATCGTGGCGTGATGATGAAATCATGGTGCTGGCGCGCAACGAGAATTTCTACTTGGCGCCGGCCCACATCCGCCACCTGGTTTACCGGTTAGGCCCGGGGTTGCCGCTGGCGATGTATGAGGACGGGGAAATTGATCTGGTGGGCGTCGGTGGCGACACGTTGGAGCGGGTGCTTGACCCCAATGACCCGCTTGCGCCTGAATTGCTCACGGGCGTGAGCATGTGCACATCGGTCATCGGCATGAATAACCGGCTGCCGCCCTTGGATGATGTGCGGGTGCGGCAGGCGTTCAACTATGCGCTGGACAAGGAACTGTTGATCGAGGCGTTCTCAGGAGGAAATGCGCTGCCGGCAATGGGGTCGCTGCCGCCTGGTATGCCCGGCTACAGCGGCGATGCGGGCGGCTACCCGTTCAAACCGGAGCTGGCCCGGCGTTTGCTGGCGGCCGCTGGCTATGAAGAACGGGATGCCGACGGCCGTCTCGTGGGCTTCCCCGTGCTTCAGTATACGACCTCCGGATATGGGGAGGCGAATGACTTCGTGACGGCCGTGATCACCCTGTGGCAAGAGGAGCTGGGCGTGACCATCGAGCCGGTGCTTATTGAGCCGTATACATACCTGGATGAACTCTATGCGGGCAATGTGGGGCATTTTTTCTCCAGCGGTTGGTGCGCTGACTACCCCGACCCGCAAAATTTCCTCGATGTGCTCTATCACAGCGGCTCCCGCCAAAATCTAGGCGGCTTCGCCGATCCGGCCGTGGATGAAATGTTAGAGCGGGCGCGCGTGGAGCGGGATGTGGCCGCCCGTCTGGCCCTCTACGCCGACATCGAAAAGAAGATCGTGAACCAAGCGCCGGTAATCTTTGTGAGTCATGGCATGGCGGCCGTGTTGGTGAAGCCTTATTTGCATGGTTATGTCCTCACTCCCATCGGCGTTCCCCAATGGCACCGTGTGACGCTGGCTCGCCGTGATGAATAAGGGTTCGTTCAAACTTGGAGCCTTCCTTATGCTGACAGCCCTTGTCATGTTTTTTGCCACCTTCGTTCAGGGATCGGCCGGTTTCGGCATGGCCCTGGTCTCAATGCCGTTACTGGTGGGCGTGTTAGGCGTGCGCACAGCCACACCGCTGGTCGCCTTGCTAGGCAGCGCCACCGAAATCATCATGTTGGTTCGCTATCGGGAGGCATTCAACTGGAGGGCAGTCGCCCGGCTGTCGGCCGCTTCCCTGGTCGGTATTCCTCTGGGCGTTGTGCTGCTCGGCCGTCTGGATGAACAGATCGTGACGACGGCACTTGGCGTGGTCATTATCGGCTACGCGATTTACGCGCTGGCCGGGCCGGCGCTGCCCCAACTGGCGCACCGCGCCTGGGCATACAGTTTCGGCTTCGTCGCCGGGTTGTTGAGCGGCGCGTACAACACAAGCGGCCCGGCCGTGGTCATGTACGGCAGTTGCCGCCGCTGGCTCCCGGCCGAATTCAAGAGCAATTTGCAAGGGTTCTTCTTATTCAACAGTGTGATGGTTTTGTTGGTGCATGGATTGAGCGGCAACTTCACCCCGGTGGTCTTGCATAATTTTCTTCTCGGCATGCCCACGGCCGTGCTGGGTCTGCTAGCCGGTTTCTGCCTCGACCGCCGCCTGAACCCGCAGCTGTTTCGCCGGATCGTGCTCGTACTGCTTCTGGTGTTGGGCGTCCGGCTTCTGATTTGAGGGGGAAAAGGGAACCACGGGGACACGGAGAACACAGAGTTGGTTGCCGTTTTTCCCCTCCGTGCTCTCTGTGCCTCTGTGGTTTTTAAGACTTTAAATACTTCTCGAACCAGCGCAAAATATGGTTGAGGCGGACGATGCGTCTGTCGGTACGGCCGTCCCGGGACAGCCCGTGTGATGATTCGGGAAACAGCACCAATTCCGTGTCCACACCCTGCTGCCGCAATGCAATGAACACCTGCTCCGCCTGCTCCTGAGCGCAGCGAAAATCCTGCTCGCTGTGGATAAGCAGCGTCGGCGTGGCGGCGTTGCCGATGTACTTGATCGGAGATTGCTCCCAGTAGGGGTCCAGGTCCTGGTACGGGGGGCGGTCGTTCCAGGTGTCTTCAAACAGGTAGCCCACATCCGACGATCCCCAGAAGCTGACGGCGTTACTCACGACTCGCTGGGCCACGGCCGCCTTGAACCGGTTTGTGTGTCCGATGATCCAGGTGGTCATGTAGCCGCCGTAGCTGCCGCCCGTCACCCCCATTCGCTCCGGGTCAATGTAAGGCAGCGCCGCCACGTGATCGGCCCAGGCCATCAGATCAGCGTAATCGGCGCGGCCCCAGGTGCGGTGAATCGCTTTGCTGTGATCCTCGCCATACCCTTGTCCCCCGCGCGGATTGGTGAAGTAGACGACGTAGCCGTGCGCCGCCAGGAAATAGAATTCATGCATGAAGGCGTTGCCATACTGCGCCCATGGCCCGCCGTGTATTTCCAGGATGGAGGGATATTGCTTCGATTCGTCGAAGCCGGGCGGCTTGAGTATCCATCCCTGCAGGTCGTTGCCGCCCTGTCCTTTGTACCAGACCTCTTCTATCTGGCCCAAATCAACACGGCGCAGCCAGCGGTTGAAATCGGTCAGCCGGTGGGGCGGCTTCGGCGCAGGACGGCCGTCTTCCAGGGATTGCAGCCACAATTGGCCCAGATCCATAAAGCTGCTGTGGAAGTAGCATAACCGGTTCCAATCAGCGTCGAAGCCGAAAGAGCCGACCACGCCGCCGGCGACCAGCGTGTGCAGGTCACGGCCGCCTAACGGGAGCGAGCAGAGGCGCGTTTCCCCATGCCGGGAGACCTGGAAGGCGAGTTGACGGCCGTCCGGCGACCAGGCGGGCGGCAGCAGGGGGCGATTGCCCGTGTCGGTGAGTGTCTCGCTGGCGACTTCAATATCGTGCACGCCGGTCAGATTTTGGGCAGGGGCGGAGCCGTCCGCCGGTACCAGCCATACGTTGTTATTTTGCCACCAATCCCCATCCCCCAGCGTGCCCACATAGGCGATCCAGCGGCCGTCCGGCGAGTAGCTGGCCAGGCTCTTGGGGCCGGCTGGAGTTTCAATCTTGCGCAGCGCGCCCCCGGCGGCGGGGATGGCGTACAGATCAATCAAGTGAGTGTCTATGTCCGGGCGCTGGCTGCGATTGGAGAAGAACAGGATTTCGCGGCCGTCCGGCGACCAGCGCGGCATCGTTTCGTCGTAGGTGGGGCCGCTGGTGAGTTGCTTCGCCTTGCCAGTGCGGGCGTTGATCGTCCAGATGTGCCACCGTTCCTGGGGCAGGTAGCCGACCCCGTCCAGCCTGTAGTCCAGCCGCGTGATGTGGCGGGCCACGACGCCTAGTTCCCGCTTGCGCTTGTCCTCCTCTCTCTCCACAGCTTCCTTGTCTTTAAGCCGAAACTCGCAGACCAACTGCTTCCTGTCCGGCGACCACTCGATGCTGCCAAAGTTACCTTTCAGGCCGGTGAGCGGCCGTGCCTCACCCCCATCCACGGGGATGAGGTAAATCTGTTCCTGTTTCTCATCTTCCCGGTTGGAGAGGAAAGCAATGGTGCGGCCGTCAGGTGACCAGCGAGGATGATGATCTTTTTGGTTTCCGTATGTAAACTGTCTGGGGCGGCCGTTACCGGTGGGGACCAGCCACAGATTTGTGTATTTCTTCTCGGTTTCTCGATCCACCCGCTCGACACAGCAGATGATGTGGCGGCCGTCGGGTGAGAGTTGAGAATCGGAGAGGGTCTGAATACGATACAGGTCTTCGGCCGTGATCGGCCGCTTTACTTGCGCCATGTTTCCTCCAAATAGCACGGTAGTGGCCAAAGAGACGGTTTTTTTCTGCGCCCCTACCACATACCCAGGCGCCCCTAATAATAGCCGGGCTTCCGGCGTCAGGCGAACTTGGGAACCTTCGGCCGTCGAGTTGCGTCTAACGAGGTGATTGTCCCGAAAAAAAGCAGCCAATCCCCGCTTCTTAAAGGCGGAAAAATGTGGAGGATGTAGCCATGAAAAAACTGATTTTCGCAGCCGTTTTTGTCCCTTTCTTGTTGCTGGCGGCGCTGGGCATCACAATCGCGCAAGAGCCGACCCCACCGCCAATCATCATTGAGCCGCCTATCATGCCCCCGGACTGGAACTTCGAGGGCCTGAGCATCGAATATCAGCGCGTCAACGTTACCATCGAAGACCAGGTGGCGACGACCCATATCGAGCAGTTGTTCGTCAACGACAACGATTGGATGCTGGAAGGCACTTACCTGTTCCCCTTGCCGGAAGGCGCGGCCGTATCCCAGCTGACGATGTGGGTAGACGGCCAGCCCATCGAAGCCAAAATCCTGGAGAAAGAGGAAGCGCGGCAGATCTACGATGAAATCGTGCGCACGCTGCGTGATCCCGCTTTGTTGGAATATGTAGGCACGAGCGCTATCCAGGCGAATGTATTCCCTATCCCACCCCGCGACGAACGCCGCATCGAGATCGAGTACACGCAGGTTCTTCCCGCTGATAACGGCCTCATTCATTACGTGTACCCGCAGTCCACCGACCTGTATACGAACACACCTTTGAACACCCAGAGCATCCGCGTGGAGGTGCGTTCTAGAGAAGCGTTGCGGGCCATCTACTCCCCCAGCCACCGGGTGGCCATTGAGCGGGATGGAGAGTTTCTCGCTATCGTCGGCTTTGAGGAGGAGAATGTCACGGCCGACACTGATTTCGAGCTGTACTACTCCGTATCGCCTCAGGACATTGGCCTCAACCTGCTCAGCTATAAGGAAGCGGGGCAGGACGGCTTCTTTCTGCTGCTGGCCGCGCCCAGCGTGGAGGTAGATGAGGTAGTGGCGAAGGATGTCATCCTGGTGATGGACACATCCGGCAGTATGGAAGGGGAGAAGATGGCCCAGGCGAAGCAGGCAGCCCTGTATGTCGTGGAGCATCTCAACCCGGAGGATCGGTTCAACATTGTCAGTTTCAGTACCGGCGTGCGCAGCTTTACCCGCGGCCTGACGCCGGCGTCTGATGCCGGCGGCTACCGCGGCTTCATCAACAGCCTGGAGGCGGTCGGCGGCACCAACATCAGCCAGGCGCTGCTGGAAGCGGCGGCGCAGGCGGGCCGGGAACGGCCGACGACCATCATCTTCCTCACCGACGGCCTGGCGACAGAAGGAATTACGGACACCTCCCTGCTGCTGGATGCAGTGAAAGAGGCAACGCCGGACAATGTGCGCATCTTCGCTTTTGGCGTGGGTGATGATGTGGACACGACCTTGTTGGACAGCCTGACGCAGAATCACCGGGGCACGACCACCTATGTGCGGCCGATGCAGAGCATTGACGAAGAGGTCAGTAGTTTTTATGCTAAGGTGAGCGCGCCGGTTTTAACGGACATCAGCCTCGATTTTGACGGCATCATGGTGGAGCAATTGTATCCGCAAACCCTCCCTGACCTGTTCGCCGGATCGCAACTGGTGTTGGTGGGGCGCTACCGCGAGGGCGGTCCGGCCGCCATCACATTGCGGGGGACGGTAAACGGCCGCGAGCAGGCGTTTGTCTACGAGGACAATCTCTTCCGCACCCGCGGCGGCGATGATTTCATCCCCCGCCTGTGGGCCACGCGGGCCATCGGACACCTGCTGACACAAATCCGGCTGCACGGGGATGACCTGGAGTTGGTGCAGAGCGTCATCAACTTGAGCATCCGCTATGGCATCATCACGCCGTACACCAGCTACCTGATTGAAGAGGATGATATCTTGAGCCAGACGAGCAGGGACACGATGTTTGAGGAAGCGGCCGCCGGGTTTGAAGCGCCGCCAATGGAAGTGAGCGGTGAAAAGGCCGTGGAGCGGGCGGCCGACGAAGCAGAAATGGCGGCAGCAGAAACGGCGCCCATTTTGCCGGCAGCAACCATGGCGCCAATGCCCGGCATGAGCGCTTCTGAGGCGGAAGCCGCCCGGCCTATCCAATTCGCGGGCAGCAAGACATTTGTCTGGCGAGACGGGATGTGGATAGACACCGCCTTTGATCCCGACACGCAGGAGCCGCAACGGGTCGGTTTTGCCTCTGACGCATATTTTGACCTGCTGACGGCCGTGCCGGATGTTGGCCAATATCTGGCGCTGGGGCAGCATGTGTTGTTCGTCTATGAGGAGATGGTGTACGAAGTGGTTGCGGAGGAAGGGGAAACGGCCGTTGACTTGCCGGAGGTCGCCGCCGTGATTGAGCCGGTGGAAACAGCGACAGCGGTCACAATCGTTTCAACGCGGGATGATGTGCCGCAGTCTGGGCTTGTAACCCAACCGGTTGGTTCCGCCGCCCCTACAGCAGACAGCTTGTTGAGCGTCGGCCTCGGCATTGGCATCTTGAGCCTGGCAGCGTTGGGCCTGCTGCTGAGACAGATTCGGAGCGGCCGCCGGTAAGTGCGGCAGGGCGAAGGCTGAAGATTGGCCGACGAGAGTGCCGGTCTTCAGCCTTTTAGCCCGTGGGGGGAGCCATCGCCAATGAAAGGGAGGCCGCGATCAGACCGCCCACCAGCGACGCCAGAAAGTTAACCAGGTCATTGTTCAACCAGGGCCAGCCCCGTAGAGGGTGCGTGTGGTGGCCGCACTTGTGCACTTTCCGTTCAGTTTCCTTCCGGCACACCTCGCAGTAGTAAATTTGCTGTACTGTTGCGCCGAGCAGGCTGTCAAATAAGGATCCGAAGAGGCCGCTGAGCGCCCCTGTCCCCAGCAACAGCCAAAACGGCCGTCCCCCAGCCAAAAAACCGCCGCTCGCGCCGATGAGCAAGCCGCCCGCCAGGGAAACGGCCGTGCCCAGCAGGGAAACGCCGCCGGAAGTACCCACTTCTACCACACGGCCGTTGGTGATCAGACGCGGCGGCTTGCGGCTCAATGTGCCCAACTCCGTCGCCCAGGTATCGGCAGTGACAGTCGCCATCACGCCCACAAAGAACGGCAGCCAAAGCGGCGAGGGAGCCAGCGCGCTCATCACGGCCGCTGCTGATCCCAGCCCCCCATTGGCCAGCACTTGGCCCACATCCCGCGTATGCCCCTTGTCAAACTTTTCGGCCGCGGCTTGTTTCTCAGCTTCCTTGAAGTGGGAGAGCGCACTGGACGAGACGAAGAAGATGAGCAGAAAAACGCCCCACTGCCACCCCCCAAATACGAAGATGAGCGCGCCCACGAGCGTAGCGCCGGCTGCGCCGGACGGGGATAACGACCCGCGCCACCAGGCCAAAGCGGCGACGATGCCGCTGAAAAAGGCGGCCGCCAGCAACTGTGCCATCATCCCAGTGTCACCTGCGCCAGCAAGCCCAGCACGGCTGTCCATGTGGCGGCTTGCAAGACGGCCGCCGCTCCCCACAAAATGAGCGCCAGCGGCCGTTCCTCCCGTTCCTGATAGAAGTACCAGCCCAGCATCCCGTTCAACAGCCAGGCCAGAAAGCCGGCCAGCGGCAGTACGAATAGATTGGCCGGGGCAGCAAGCCGGTCCACCACGCCGAAGCGGTCGAAATGAAGCGGGACCTGGGCGGGAAGGCGGCCGTAAATCGTGCACAGGGTGGCGAACAACGCGGTATTCAAGAGGACAGCCGCGGCCAGCGTGAGCAATGCGGGGCGGTCGCCCCAAATTCGCCACTGCAAGAAGCCGAGATCCGATAGGGGCGGCGTTTCACCGGCCACCATGCCGGTTGCCTGGATCGCTTCCAGACAAACCTTGAAGTTCTCTAAATCGTCGGGCGAGATGGCGACGCATATCTCTTCGGCCACTAACAGGAGCTGGTGGGCCGGCGGCCGTGTGGCAAAAAAGAGCGTCTTATACCCGGCGGATGCATCGTGATCCGGGGGCACGACGCGTCCCACGCCCACAAAGCAGCCCGGCCAGCGTACGCCCCGGAATTCTCGAATCTCTCCCATCTCCTCGCCCGGAATTTGAGCGCGGATCTGGGACAGCGGCACGACCTGTCTAAATCGTCCCCATTCAATAACCAATGCGTCACCGGCCACATGGTAGCGGCCGGCCGACAGGCTGGAAGTCACGTAAGCAATGGAAGCCAGCGCCGGAAAAGATACGAGCAGCAGCACGCCCCACAGGAAGCTTAATGCGGTAATGCGCATGCTTATCAGCAGCACCAATAAGCCGATGTCGAGCAAGGCCAGCCCGACCATCAAAATCGCGCCAAAGGTAGTTCCAGGTGAGGAAGGAGGATGTGATTCCAACATCGGGGTGCAAGTTTACCAGATGTGCTGGGAATCAGGGAGAAAAGCGGATAGTACAACTTCCTGGATCATTGGATTCTCGCTAATTTCTTCCAACAAACCTGTACGAATAACGCCCGGTTCCCCCGTATAATGAATTTCAGCTAAGTTGTCAGGAAGTCTGGTTGTCTTCGCAGCCGCTTTACCTGGCGTGTTTGGGCCGAGGTTGTACCAATGGTGTTGGATCTTTCCTTTACCTAATACAGGCCTGTTGGTACCAAAGTACCAGCAGGGTACTAAAGTCTTTGTCACCCGATTGGTACTTTTTTTGGTCTGTAGGGCGCACCGAGACCCATAGACGGAGAGTACCTCAACACGCTACACTATTTCCAGATTTCAGGTAAACCGCAAAAGGTTGTCGGATAATCGTGCACCAGTTCATGCGGTTTCCTCAGGGAAAGCAGGGCAATTTCACCAGAGTTTTCATCAATTACCCGTTTTCCCTGACCCAATGATACCAGACAGGAGAAGAAACTGAGCCATGACAAAAGATCGGGAGAGCTACGCAGTACATGATGAGAAGGGGCAGTTGGTGGCTCTGATACACATTGACGGCTATGTTTCGCAGTCAAGCAAGGCGCCGGCCCCCGTTGGTTGGAGCGGCGCATTGCGTCAGTTTCGCATTGTGGAGGGGCGGAAGGATTTACTGCGCCTCTGGCACAATTGGATGCCTTTGGTGATTCGGTCCTCGAGCGGCCAGGAAGCGTTGGCCAGGATCGCCGGCTTCCCCTCGGAACAGAACGGCCTCGGCTTCCTCCAATTCGTCTAATTCGCCGCTTTTTGCGCTTTATCCCGGTTCAGCCAGCGCCGGATCAGTTCCCCCAGACGGCCGTGACGCTGACGCAATACCGTGCATTCGGGTAACGCCGACAAGAACGCCTGCCCATACCGCTTGGTCAACACTCGCTTGTCCAGCACCACCACGACGCCCTCATCACTCTTGCGGCGAATCAGCCGCCCGAATCCCTGACGAAAACGAAGCACCGCCTCCGGCACAGAATACTCGAAAAACGGGCTGTCGAACGTCTCCGCCCGCGCAGAAAAAATAGGATCCGAGGGAACATCGAAAGCCAGCTTGGCGATGAGCACGGCTTGCAGCGCCGGGCCGGGCACGTCTACGCCCTCCCAGAAAGAACGCGTCCCCAATAAAACAGAGCGACTCCCCTCCTGCTTAAACTGCTCCAGAAGCATTTGCCGGGATGAACCAGGCGTTTGCCCCAGCACGGTAATGCCGTTCTCCGCCAGAGTGCCCTCAATGGCGCGCATGGTCTGCATCAGTTGGTTGTAGGAGGTGAACAAGACCAGGGTGCGGCCATCTAAAGCCCGGGCCACATCAATAATGGCTTCCTCCAGGTACCGATGGTAACCGGGTTGATTCGGCTCCGGCATGTCAGTTACCAGGTACAATAGGGTGGCGTCTTTGTGGTTAAACGGGGAGCCGACCGCCAGTTCTTCCGCCTCGGTCGCCTGCAGCCGATCCCGAATGTAGTCAAAGCTGGCCTCGCGGCCAGAGTGAAGGCCGGCCGTACGCATGGTGGCCGAGGTCAGGATCACGGTTTCTTTGGCGAGGAAGATGTGCTTTTCTACCAGCGGGCCGATGTGTAACGGGGCTGCATGCAGGGACAGACGATCTTTCCACACCTCAACCCAGTAGACCATGTCCTCCTCGGGGCGGGCGATGATGGCGTCAATGTTGGCCCGGGTTTCCTCCAGGGTACGGCCGTTGCTTTCCAGAGCGGCAATCAGCTCCTCCCCGTCTTCCATGCTGCCAGCTTCGGCTACTTCTGCCAATCCCCTGGCCAGCTTATCAAGTCCGGCGGCCAACCCTTGAAGCTCTTTGTTGAAATTGTCCCAGCTAATTTCTACTTCGTCGTACTGGGGCTGGACGCGTACGGCCGGAATCAGCCGGATTTGCTCTGCGAACTTGCTCCGGCCGCTGATCTGCTCTTTCAAAAAGAAGCGGAGTGAAGTGAAGAACTCCTCCAACTGGCGCGAGGCCGACTGTGCCTCCCGCCGCAGCCGGTTGACGGCCGCATCGAGCGTGACCTGCTGCTGTGTGGGCAGGGCGGCGCGGGCGCGTTGATGCAGGTTGGTAATCAGACCAGCGCTGGGGTTGAGGATATCGCTCAGAATCATTTCCAGCAGGCGCTTGTCGGCGCGGAAACTCAAGCCGCTAGTGACGGCCGACTCCAGATGATGGGCTTCGTCAATGATCAGGTCGGTGTACTCTGGCAGGATAAGGCTGTTTTGGGCAATATCCGCCAGCAGCAGCGCGTGGCTGACAATGACGATATGTGCCTGCTCAGACTGGCGGCGGGCCAGGTGCAGCGGGCAATACTCCTGGGCGCATTGATCGGATGTGCAACTGGCGTGTTCCGCATTGAGCCGCGACCAGGCCAGCCGCTGTCCCGGGGAGCGCAGATTCAACTCCGCCACGTCGCCGGTTTTGGTGTGGGGCAGCCAGCGCAGGATGCGGGCGTAGAGCGCCATCTCCTCGCTGCTGCTGGGGCCGCTGTGGCGCATCTGTTGGAACAGGCGCGTGCACAGGTAATTGCTGCGCCCTTTGCGCACGGCCGCGCGCAGTTCAAAGGGCAGGATTTGTTGTAACTCAGGTACATCTTTGTGGACGAGCTGGTCTTGCAGGTTGATGGTATTAGTGGAGATAACCACACGACGGCCGTTTTGATATGCCCAGAAGGCGGCGGGGAGTAGGTAAGCAATGCTCTTGCCTGTGCCGGTTCCGGCTTCAATCAGGTAATGCTGGCCGTGGTTGAACGCCGAAGCCACCGTTTCCAGCATCTCGACTTGCTGCGGTCGGTGTTCAAAGCCGGGGAACGCGCGGCTGAAGTTGCCGCCCGGCCGGATTATGTCCGCGAGCATTTCTACATCCAGCGGCCGCATACGTTCAGCCGGTACCAGGGATCGCCCGATGAGCTTTTCCGGGTTAAACAGGCGGGCCAGGCGGCCGCGCTTCCGTTTGTCGCCAGCGGCCGGCGTCAGATGCGCCTTCTCGGCCAGCGCCTCTCTGAAGAAGATCGTCTCCGGCCAGCCGATCCGATCTCCCGCCTGCACAATCTCATCCAGAATGTCCAGGTTCAGTTCGAGCGCGCGTTCTTGCAGCGCCAGGAACAGCTCTACCGTTTGCTCGGCATCAACGTGGGCGCGGTGGTTGCGGCCGTTGGCCGGCCGCGGCAGGTCAAGAAAGTGGGCGAGCGCTTCCAGGCCGAAGCGGCCGGCCTCCGGGAACAGGATGCTGGCCAGTGTTTGCGTGTCCAGCCGGTGATTGCCCACCCCCAGACGCTCGGCCGTCAGGAACGCCAGGTCAAATTCGACGTTGTGGCCGACGAGTATGTGATCGCCGAGAAGAGACCGCAGGCGCGGCCGCAGCGCGGCCATGTCGGGCGCATCCTCCACCATTGCCTGCGTAATGCCGGTCAGCTGCGTGATGCCAGCGGGGATGGGGCGGTAGGGGTTGACCAGGGAGGTGAACTCATCCAGGATGTCGTTACCGCGAAAAACGATGGCCGCCACCTCGATAATGGCATCTCGCCCGGCGTCTAGACCGGTGGTTTCAACATCTATGGCGACATAGGTTATAGACATAAAGATATGATCCCCCAGGGTTGTCGCGTATAATTTGTCCTGGTCGCTCTGATAGCGCGTGATTGTAGCACATTTATTCTAATTGGGGGCATGGGGATTCCCGGTAAGTTGGTGGAGGCAGGGTATGGGTTCAACAACGATTGATGCGAGCCATGTGACAGATTGTGGGAGTATGCCGCGATGACGGCCGCCTTGTTGTGGGGTGTTGCGGTTATCCTCCTGGTGGCCGGGTTGGGGCTGCTTTTTTATTGGCTGGTGGTGGTCACCGAGGGGGTCTTTCTCGGCCGTCGCGTGGTGGTATGGTTGTACGACATCACCGCCCACAAATATGATCGCGTCAAGGCGTTTGATGATGAAGCTGAGCGGTTTTTTGTAATTCGACCGCTGCTGCACCACCTGCAGCACCGGCCTGCGCCCCGTATTCTTGATGTGGCTACAGGCACGGGCCGGGTACCGTTGTTTCTCCTGAATGAGCCAACGTTTCACGGCCGCATCTACGGGCTGGATGCGTCGCAAAAGATGCTGGCATTGGCTGCAATCAAGCTGCGGCCGTTTGACTACCGCGCCGGCCTGGTGCGGCAGGCGGCCGTGCCCCTGCCTTTTGCTGATGCCACTTTCGATGCGGTTACCTGCCTGGAGGCGTTGGAATTCTTCCCCTCCGATACGGCCGCATTGGAAGAGATGGTGAGGGTGCTGCGGCCGGGGGGCCTCCTCATGGTGACACGTCGCCGGGGGCGGGAAGCCAGGCTATTTTTCGGCAGACGACACCGCACACGAGATCAGGTTGAAAGTTATCTGGCTGGTCTGGGGCTGGTTGAGGTGAGCATGCTGCCGTGGCAGGTAGATTACGATCAGGTTCTTGCCAGGAAGCCGGAAGCTGGAGGCTGACGGCCGCGGGCGAGCCTGTCACAATTTATAATCTGGCGGTGTGTCATGGTTTATCATTTAAGATAAGGAGAACTGTGACACCGCGAGGTTTGGCGATTTATTCCGCTGATTTTTTTGATGAGAATAAACCGCCAAACACAGAAACACCAGTGATGAGATTTTTAAGGTAGATGGTATCCATGACGCTCAGTAATCGGGTATAATCAACTTGTAGAAAAAATGTTCTGTGATGAGGTAGACCCATGAAACACCTTAATATGATCCTCCAAGGCGACTGCGAGTAAGTATTGGGACAGTTCCCGGAGAACTCAATCGATCTTATTTTCACCTCACCCCCCTATGCGGACCAGAGAAAAAACAACTACGGTGGGGTAAAGCCTGGTGCGTATGTAGATTGGTTCTTGCCGAAAGTAGCGAAATTTCAGCGGGTGTTGAAGCCCACCGGGACGTTTATCTTGAACATCAAAGAGCGGGTTGTGAATGGGGAACGGCACACCTACGTGATTGACCTCATATTATAAATGAGGGAACAGGGCTGGTTGTGGACCGAGGAGTTCATTTGGCACAAGAAGAATTCTTATCCGGGCAAATGGCCGAATCGTTTTAGGGATTCCTGGGAGCGGTTACTTCAGTTTAACAAACAGCGGAAGTTCAATATGTACCAGGAGGCTGTCATGGTACCGGTTGGCGACTGGGCCAAGGAGCGCCTGGCGAACTTGAGTGAAACAGACAAACTCAGGGATGAATCCAGGGTAAACAGCGGGTTTGGTAAGAACATTTCAAACTGGGTTGGGCGTGATATGGTTTATCCTAACAACG
Source organism: Anaerolineae bacterium (assembly GCA_046753445.1). GTDB lineage: Bacteria > Chloroflexota > Anaerolineae > Promineifilales > Promineifilaceae > JAHEEY01. Next base: position 15,956 of record JBHHTQ010000078.1, read on the forward strand.
TAATCCATATGGCAACAGAATGTGGGAATAAGAACCATAGTGCTGCATTCCCTGTCTCGCTGCCTACCTGGTTTATTAAACTGTTTACACAGCCGGGAGATGTGGTCCTTGATCCCTTCCCTATGTGCCACAATGAAGTGAGACAGATCGTCCGATGAAATACAGTAGAA
>JBHHTQ010000079.1:0-15428 GCA_046753445.1 Anaerolineae bacterium
AGAGCGAAGTCGGAGCCACGGATTTCGATTGGGCTCACTCTAAGCTGCGGGCAAGGCTGCGCAACAATCGCATGCCGCCCGGCGTCGCCTTCGACATCACTGAGGAGAACCGGGACGGGCCGATGGTGGCGCATGGCATGCGGGTAGACGCCGCACCAGCTGCGACGGCCGCAGAAACGGCCGGATTATTCGGCAGCGGCGAATGCGAAATCAAAGCCGTTGACCTGATTGGGGCCTGGGTAGATGCCGGTGCGCCGGAGAATGATACCTTCTCCTTCGCCGCGCTGGACGGCTCCAACTGCGACGGTACCTTTGCCGCCGATGTACAGCCATTGTTCACCGAGAATAAAGTCTGGTTCGACGGCTCCCAGGCATGCACCGGCTGCCACTTCGCCAACAGCGAGAACTCCTACCATGAGATGGACCTGAGCACCTACGCCGGCATCATGTCCGGCGGCGATGTCCTCTCCGAACCCCCCGGCGTCCCCATCCTGGGCCAGAGCGAAGTCGGGGCCACGGATTTCGATTGGGCTCACTCTAAGCTGCGGGCAAGACTGCGCAACAATCGCATGCCGCCCGGCTGGGAATTCGACATCACCGAGGAGAACCGGGACGGGCCGGCGCTCACCGTCAACGGCGTCGACATTCGCGCCGTAGACCTCATCGGGGCCTGGGTGGACGCCGGCGCTCCGGAGACAGACCCCTTCGGCGACTTTAGCGCCACCTTCGAGGCGGACATCCTTCCCCTCTTCACTGAACATAATGTCTGGTACGAAGGGTCTCAGGCGTGCGCCAGTTGCCACTTTGCCAACAGCGAGAACTCCTACCACGAGATGGACCTGAGCACCTACGCCGGCATCATGTCCGGCGGCGATGTCCTCTCCGAACCCCCCGGCGTCCCCATCCTGGGCCAGAGCGAAGTCGGAGCCACGGATTTCGATTGGGCTCACTCTAAGCTGCGGGCAAGACTGCGCAACAACCGCATGCCGCCCGGCATCGCCTTCGACATCACCGAAGAAAATCGAGACGGGCCAATCGTTCTAGCCGGAACCAGACAGTAATAGCCAACTGATAACGGCTATCATTGCCATATCAACAAAGAAAGCCGGTTTCTTCATCATCGAGAAATCGGCTTTCTTTTTGGATTCCGACTTATTGAAACTTCGTCCTATTTGAACGCGTACAGAACCCCTTTTTCATCACCAATGAACAACCATCCGTTTGATACGGAAAGCCCGGTGTGTGACGCAATGTCGGTGCTGATGTGCCAGCGTAGCGTCCCATTTTGTGCATTTAGGGCCATGATGTCTCCCTGTTGGGTGAGAAAGTACAATGTGTCGCCGGCGCGTACCGGTGCGCCGAGGACGTAATTAAAGGTCCCCTCCGGAATGTCGAATTTCCAGGCCACCGCGCCATCAGCCACATTCAAGGCATGGACAACGGTATTGGCCGACCCGAAGTAAATGATGTCGGCCGCGCCGGAGAGAGTGGGAACCCAGTTGCCTGTGTCTTTGCGCCACAATAGCTCACCGCTGCGGGCATCTATCCCGTTGGCAAAGTCCTGGTAAGCGATGTAGGCCACGGCCGTCTCGTTGGCGTAGAGCTGCTTGGGAAACCCGTCGTCTGATTCGTACGTCCACTTAACACGGCCGTCGGCGGCGGAAAGCGCATACAGTCTCATTTGCCCCCCTTCCTCTACTTCTTCCGGAGCTTCGTAGCTCCCGCTGAGGTAAACAGTGTCGCCAAAACGAAACGGCGATTGCAGGATGTAGTTGTCACTCTCGAAGGACCACAGCTCCCGACCGTCTTCCGGGTTCAGGGCAAAGAGAACCGCTTTGCCGAAAGGATCGCCCAGCAGCCCCGTGCCGACAAAAGTGGTGGGGACGTACAGGACGCCATCCGCTGCCACCGGCGGGTGCTGCACATTAATGCCCAGGGTCTTTTCCCAACGCAGCTCCCCCGTCTGCGCGTCCAGCGCCACAAGCCGACCTCCCTCGATACCGACAAACAGAAATCGGCCGTCACTGGTATACGCCCTGTCCCAAATCCGTTCTGGCGGGTCAAACTGCCAACGCAAAGAGCCGGTCGTCATATCGAAAGCGATAAGCGGCCCTCGCGCAGGGACGATGATAACCACATCACCTACCGGCAGCGGCGGGTGGTTGATGGCCCCGCCGGCGTCATACGTCCAGGCCAGCGAAGGGGCTGCATTTGGGTCTGCCGTGGGTTCGGGCACGGCCGTCGCCGTCGGCGCAGCAGTAGGGACAGCCACAGTCGGAATGACGGCCTCCTCTGTAATCGTCGGCGCGGGCGGCTGCCCGCCACATCCCATCAAAATCAATCCGACGAGCAACAGCCCAAAGCGGGGTTGCACTCGCCTTCTAATGAATCTTGTACGCATGCAGCAGCCCCTCCGCATCTCCGATGATATACAAATCCTCAAACAGCGCCCCGCCCACTCTGGCCGTCAAATCCGTTTCCAGGTGCAGCGTCTGCGTCCCATCACTCAACCGTAAGCCATAGATGTCGCCAGTCACGGCGTTAAACAAGACCAGATCGTCGCGGATGAACGGCCGTCCGATCTGGTTCAGCGAATCCAGGTCAATACTGCTTTCCCACAGATGCTGCCCGCTGGCTCCATCCAGGGCGTGAAAACGTTCATCACCAGTACCCAGGTAAAGCACGCCATCGGCCGTGGCCGGGAACTGCATCCAAAAGCCTGGGCCGAAGCTCCACATCAGCTCGCCTGTGGCCGGATTGAGGCCGCGAACCAGTTCGCTGTGCCCGGCAAAGGCGATCACTTCATCTGTTGCCACCAGCCAGCGGATCAACCCGTCGGCTGATTCATGCACCCATCGCACTTCACCGCTCTGCTTGGCAAAGGCATAAATTCGGGCAGGGCTTTCTGCGTCATCGGTTGTTTGGCTGCTGTACACGCCGCCGGTGATGACCAGATCACCAACCACGATCGGCCGGCGCAGGATGTAATTATCGGTCGCGGTCTCCCAAGCAACCTCGCCTGTACCAACATCCAGCGCATACAAGAAGGCATGGCCCTCAAAATCATTTTCCAGGCCCGGACCGACCCATGTGGTGGGGGCGTAAAGACGGCCGTCAACCAGTGCGGGGCGGGACTGCATATTGGCGGCCAGCACGGCCGTCCAAAGAGGCTTACCCGTCTGCCCGTCGAGGCAGGTGACGTGCCCGCCTTCCCACCCAAAACAAGCCACCCCTTCGCCCACACGCAGCGAAGCATCCCATAGCTGTCCCTCCGGCCGAAACTGCCACGCCGGGGCGCCGGTTGCCGCAGCCACCGCAGTGATCTGGCCGTCGGCCGTGGCCACAATGACCAGATCGCCACTCACGACAGGTGCGACATTCACCGGCCCACTCAAAGGAGTTGTCCATACAGGAACGGCCGTCTCGGGCGCAGGCGTTTCCGTCACACCGACGGCCGTCGGTGTGACGATCTCCAGGAGCGGATGAAGCCGGCCAGCGGCCGTCGGCGTTGGCGTCACCGCTGGTGTTTGCGCACATGCGGGCAAAATCAGAACGGCCGTCAGGCACATGACAAGACGCCGTAAAAAATCGGGAGCCGGGGAATGGCTGCACAGAATTTCCCCCTCCCCAAGCCCCCTTTTCCCAATGTGTTCATCCCTGATGGCAAGCAGTCGCCTACGTACACTCCGCACCAGAAAACCTCCCTACCTGGATTAATGGCGAATTGTGAATGCGTGCCTAGCATACCCCAGGCTATCTACAATTCACAATGATCGACAACGTTTTATCGATGGGGCGCAACAGCGCTACACAGGTCTGGGGAACAGGGCGCCTGCCCCTCCCAAAACGCAAATTAGCATACCACACTTGAGGGGAACCTACCCCCTGAATTTGGCGCATTCCCGAACACTCCTATAATTGCAGCACGATTCAGCCGGTGCTGATTTATGGTACCGGAAGACGGTTCTTTTGTTTGCGACCGGTTGCTGGAGATTGTCGATGAAATCAGTAAGGCTGGCCCCTTCTATCCTTTCTGCTGACTTTACCCGGTTGGGTGAACAAGTGGAAGCGGCACTTGAGGCCGGAGCGGAGTACATCCATGTGGATGTCATGGACGGCCGTTTCGTGCCCAATATCACCATCGGGCCGCTGATTGTGAAGGCGCTGCGTCCCATCACAGACGGCCGCGCCCTGCTAGACGTTCATCTGATGATTGAGCGCCCTGAGCTTTACCTGGCGGATTTCGCCCGGGCCGGGGCAGAGAACATCACAGTACATGTCGAAGCATGCCCCCACTTGCACCGCACGGTGCAGGCCATCCGCGAACTGGGCGTGAGTCCGGGCGTTGCCCTCAATCCGGCCACGTCGCTGAACACGTTGGAAGAGATATTGCCGGACATTGACCTCGCGCTTATCATGTCTGTCAATCCCGGCTTTGGCGGCCAGTCTTACATCCCCGGAAGCACCGGCAAAATTCGCCGCCTGCGCCGCATGCTGGACGCCATCAGCTCCACCGCTGATCTGGAAGTAGACGGCGGCATCAAAACGCACAATGTGGCCGCGATCACGGCCGCAGGGGCGGATGTGATCGTCGCCGGCAGCGCCATCTTTGGCGGCCCGCTGTCTGTCGAGGACAATATCGTCGCCTTTCGCCAGGCGATAAACCACCCATCGTGAGCGCGCCCAGGTCGGGATTGGAAGCGCTGCCCGGTGTCGGCCATTTACGGTACCGGCGTCAGCACGAACCCTTTGGGCACTTCCTGATCGAACGGTGGGGGAGTCGGGGGCGGTTCATCCGTGAAAATCACGTTTTCGAAACCCAACCCGTGCAGGAAATCCAGCATGTATTGGCGGGCATTTTCATTCGCCCGTTCCAACACATTGCTTGCCAGTGCATCTTCCCTGATGCGCTCCTCTGCAATGCGGCGCACCTCCGTTTCCAGTTCCGAGTCTGCGCGAGTCAGAAGGCCGGTGTCCCGATCCGCCACATACGACTTCTCGTTATCTAACACAGGCAGATCGTCGAAGATCACCGCCTCCGGCAAATGCACCATGACCGTTTCCGGGCCCATCACTTGCAGGTCTTCCGTCTTCATCGTAGTGAAATCAACGCCGGCCACCACTTTGCCGTGGGCAACGAACACCATGGTTTCGCCCAATGCCCCCCAAAGCACATCCGAATTCCGTTCGGCCGTAATCACCTTCTCCAGATCAACCGATGCTGTCTCCAGGCGGGACAAATCATTAATCTGGTGTACGATAGTAGTCGAACTGGGAAGGATGACCGGTGTAGCCGGCAGCACCAACTGCCGCACTAGGCTGGTGATAGGTTGTACCACCTGCTTCTCGGCGCTTTTGATGCTGACGACAAAGGTATATGCTGCGAACGATCCGATCGCGAAAAACAAGATCAGAAAGAAATATGCCAGTTTACGTAACATTACTCAACTCCATGGAAGCCAGACGCGCGGCGCCAGCGGCCGCGACTGCTTTCTATACGCTTCATTATTATAAAACTCTCAGACGTGCCGAGTTGCGCACCGTTGGTTGTTCGTAGGAGGGTTGGTGGGATGAAAATTGCTGCATGTGTCATTAAACTCAGGCTGGATGGCGTCCGTTCCCTCAAGGAAAAACGGCGCATCCTGAAGCCAATCCTGATCAGACTGCCGCAGCGGTTCAACCTGGCAGCGGCCGAAATAGCGTGTCAGGATGTGTGGCAGACGGCCGTACTGGGGCTGGTCACGGTGGGCAACGACGCCGGTTATCTGCATGGGCTGCTGGAAAAAGCTGTCGCCTGGATCGCATCCAGCCGCCCTGATGTGCCTATTGAGGAATACTCGATCGAGTTTCGTTAAGGGTTTTGCGCAGGCGAATCGTATGGGTACGGGTTCGGCCGTCGTGTATAATGCGCGATATAACCCTGAAAACAAAACCGTCAGCAGCCGCGTGACAGCATGCGGGAACTTTCCAGTTGCATGAAGCGTAGAGTAAGCATGATACGGTTTCCAATCCAAGCAAAATTGTTCGTCGCCGCCATACTCGTCCTCCTGACCTGCGGCGGCCGTCGTTCGTCTCTCCTGGCTCAGGGGGATTCTCAGGGAAATGAAAGCGGCGCCAGCGGCGGTATCAGCCTCACGGCCAAAGCCGGTTTTGACGGGTACTACAAGCCGGAAGCGTGGGCGCCGGTGCATATCCTGGTTGCCAACCAGGGGCCGGGCCTGGAAGCAGAACTGCGCGTGACTACCGGATCTGCCGCCGCAGGTGATCGCGTCATCTACAACAGCCTGCTTAGCCTCCCCACCCAATCCCAAAAGCAGGTCACCCTTTTTGTGTATTTCAGCAGCTTCGCCAGCGATCTGACCGTGGAGTTATTTAACGACGAGGGGCAGCTTGTCAGCAGCAGCCGCACGAACCCTATAACGCAAATGACGGCCGATGATTTGTTGTATGGAACCGTTAGTTCAAACCCGGGTGAGTTCAGCTATTTGGGAGCGGTCTCCGGCGAGCGGGCCAGGGCCAAAGTGGCTTCGCTCGACATCACCCAACTGCCGGAGGCAACGGCCGCGTGGAACTCGTTGGACATCCTCGTCATGGATGACATAGACACGGGCCAGATGACGGCCGGGCAACTGGAAGGATTGCGGGGATGGCTCAACACCGGCGGCCAGCTTGTCGTCACCGGCGGGCCTGGCTGGCAAAAGACGGCCGCCGCGTTCACCGACCTCCTGCCCGTGCAGATCACAGGCAGCGAAACAATAGACGACCTGCCTGCGCTCAGCCAATTTGCCGGCCTCCCTTTCCGCGATGCCGGCCCTTACCTGGTTGCCACCAGCAGCTTACGCCAAGGAGAACTCCTCATCCACCAGGACGGTTTGCCCCTGCTCGCCCGGCATGACGTGGGCCAGGGGAGCGTCTTCTTCCTGGCGCTCGACCCGAAACTGGCCCCGCTCGCCGATTGGGACGGCAGAGAGGCAGTCTGGGCCGAAATCACCCGGTCGGTCCCGTTCCGGCCGCTCTGGGAAAGGGGATTTCATAACGGGTATGCGGCTTCCTCGGCCGTGACCAGCCTGCCCTCGCTGGCTTTGCCTTCCACCGCCCAGCTCATGCTCTTTTTACTCATTTACGTCACGGCCGTCGGTCCGGCCAACTACCTGGTGCTCAAACGGCTGAACCGGCGCGAGCTGGCCTGGGTGACTGTCCCCATCCTGATCATCTTCTTCAGCGGACTGGCTTATGCAACTGGCTTTCAACTCAAAGGGAACGACATCATTCTGAACCAGATGTCCGTTGCGTTTGGACGGGCAGGTAACGAACAGGTGCGGGTGCAAAGTTTGCTTGGCCTATACTCGCCCCGGCGCGCCACCTACGACCTGATCCTGCCTGGCGACGTGATGGCCCGCCCGTTTGAACGCAATTATGGCAGCATGATCGGCAGTGGTAATCTAGATGCCGTCACCCGCGGCCGTAATCTGACCCTCGCCGGTATCCGCGTTGACGTGAGCGACACCGAGACATTTATCGCTGATAGTTACCAACCGGCTCCGCCCATCTCGGCACAGGCCAGCCTTCATATCAGCGGAAATGCGCTGGAACTGGCCGTTAACATCCAAAATGACAGCGATATGACCATGGGAAACGCAACGATCCTCCTCGGCAGCACAGCCATCTCTCTGGGCGACATTCCACCGGGCGGCACGCTTTCACAAAGTGACAAGATTGGCGGGACCGGGGGAGGAAGCATTGTTACTCCCGGTGCACCGGTTTTTGTGCCGCCCCCCGGCGCAGGCGGCACGACTCTCATTAGCAACGCAGATACCCTCCTGGGAACCAGCGACTATTACAATGACCCCGAAACGTTCCCTCGCTGGCAAATGTTGTCTGCGCTGGATGGAGAACCTTTCCTTGCAAGCAGTACAGCCAGCGTGCAGCGGAGTGATATAGCAACCCTGGTCTTCTGGTCTGATCAGCCGCAACTGGAAGCCCGGCTGGATAAAGAGAGCTATACAGTGCTGGGCACAACGCTTTATCTCCTTGAACTGCCGCTCTCACAAACCCTAGCCGGAGGAAGTGAGATGACCCTTCCGGTTGCCTTGCTCAACTGGGAAGTATTGGCCTCCAGCATCCCCTATGAAGTGAGCATCCATGATCTTTTCCTGCAAGGAGGCTGGGCAGAGCTTGAGTACACGCCATGGGCAGAATTCCAAACCATGTCAGTAAAACGCCTGGAGATTGTACTCACGCCGCAGGACACTCCGCCTGCCTCACCTCCACCTGAGATCCGGCTGTGGGATTGGAAAAAGGGAGACTGGATCACGCTGGAAGGAAGCGACTGGGGCGTGACGCCGGTTCCCAATTTCGAACGGTTCGTCGGGCCAGGCAACGCGGTCCGTATCCGCCTTCAGAACAGCAGCGATTATGGCGCGGGAATCAGTGAAGTGTATCCGGCGCTGGCCGGAGACCTGGATTAGATTATGGCCAACATCATTGAGATTCGGGGCATCACGAAGAAGTATGGCCAATTAACGGCCGTCAACGACCTCACGCTGGATGTCGAAGAAGGCTCACTCTTCGGCTTCATCGGCCCCAACGGCGCGGGGAAAACCACAACCATGAAGATACTGACCACGCTGCTCGCCCCGACCAGCGGCGACGCCTGGGTGGCCGGTCACTCGGTGCGAAAAGACCCGCGCGGAGTACGCCGGGTGATCGGCTACATGCCCGACTTCTTTGGCGTCTATGACGACATGAAAGTGTGGGAATACCTCGACTTTTTCGCTGCCTGCTATGATATTCAGCCGGCGTCCCGCATCGGCATGATTGACGATTTGCTGTCGCTGGTGGATCTCAACCATAAAAAGGATGAATTCGTGGAAAATTTAAGCCGGGGCATGAAGCAGCGGCTTTGTCTGGCGCGAACACTGGCTCACGATCCCCAGGTGTTGATCCTGGACGAACCAGCCAGCGGTCTGGATCCGCGCGCGCGCATTGAAATCCGCGAGCTTCTACGTGAACTGAGAGACATGGGCAAGACCATCTTCTTCTCCTCCCACATCCTTTCCGAAGTGGCTGACATTTGCACCAGCATCGGCATCATCGAGGCGGGGCAACTGGTAGCTTACGGCGATATGGCGGAGATGAAGAAGCGGCTGCGCGCACACCGGCTCATCCAGGTGCAGGTGCTGGGTGATACTACGCCAGTTCAGGAATTCCTGCTTCACACTGACAGTGTCACCGGCATCCATACCGACGGGGAACGGGAAATCCCCCTGAATGCTGTCCGCTTTGAATTTAGCGGCAACGATGAAAGATTAAGCCGGCTGTTGGCTGATATGGTAGCCGACGGAATCCGGGTGGTCTCCTTCAGTGAGGAAACAGGCGACCTGGAAGATGTGTTCTTGCAAGTGACGAAGGGTATCATTAACTAATTCCCGGTTTTCGTATCGCGTATGCCGTTAACCGTGTTCCGCCACAGTTCACACGATGAATAACGGGCAACGAAATACGGATAACGAATGACCAAAGTGCAAGTTAATTACGAATGGGCCCTTTGTCATGGTGGCGATGGTGGCGCACGCTCCCTCAGAATCCCGTTTACTTGCGGGAGAAAGGGGGATGGGGTAAACCCAACCCGTTTTACGATACGCTCGGCCGTTACTCGCCTTTCGTCGTGTCCGGCGCCATCCTTTTAGGGGCTTGCGCCAGCATCAGCAATCCGGCGCTGTTCGCGGGCAGCGATGCACTGCTGGCTTTTTACTGCCTTGTTTGTATGCCGGGCATTTTGCTCAATACCGTATCTATGTTCGGCTCTCTGATGGCTCCAGCACTGACTGCTCCATCCATCAGCATGGAGATGGATCGACAAACGTGGGATATTTTGCGGGTGACGCCCTTGTCCACCCGTTCGATCGTGATGGCCAAGCTTATCGGCGGGCTGTCACGCCTGCGCATCTGGTCGGTTTTGTTTGTGTTGAGCGTCTTGCACGGTTTGATCATGGCCTGCAGCGCCACTTTTACCGGCGGGTCAATGGCTGCGTGGGGCCTGCTGATCGGCGCGAGCACGGCCGTCCGGCCCTGGTTAGAAGTGCCGTTTGCCGCAGTTGTGGGCATGGTCGCCTCAACACGTGTGCACTCGGCGAGGACGGCGTTGGCAGCCAGCTATACGGTCGTGGCGATGGTCAGGATTTTGAACAGTAGTGGTCTTTGGTTGGGGATTTTCAGTTTGTTTGATTTGGATGATATGCTATTAGTGGCAGCCAGCGCCGGGCCAGTGTTCGTGTACATCCTGCTGCTGGCCGGATTCGGGTTGACCCTCATGCACCAAGCGGATAGGTTAGAAAGCGTATGAGCGAACAAGATATTGCACCGGGAAAGCGGCCGGGAAAACGCATTCACCGCTTCTTGCAAAACCCGGTGACGATGAAAGAGCTTCGCAGCCGGATGCGCGGCCGCCGCGCTTTCGTTGTGCTGACCATCTACCTGCTGTTGATGAGCGGCTTCATCTCACTCGTGTACGGGGCTTATACCTCCTCAGCGGGCAACCCCTTTGGCCCGGATCAACGTCAGGCCGGTAAGGTCCTCTTCTCGGCTGTGCTCGGCATCCAGGTATTCATGGTCATTTTTATCGGCCCGGCTTTCACAGCCGGGGCCATCACCGGCGAAAAGGAAAGACAAACCTTCGAGCTGCTGCGGACCACGCTGTTGACGGCCAAATCTTTTGTCGCAGGTAAGTTGATCTCCGCTCTAAGCTATGTGCTGCTGCTCATCTTCGCTGCGGTCCCCTTGCAGAGCATCGCTTTTCTCCTCGGTGGCGTCTCCTTGCTGGAGCTGCTTCTGTCTCAACTGTTGCTGGTGATCGCGGCCGTGACTTTTGCTCTGTACGGGTTGTTTTGCTCCAGCGCATTGCGCTCGACGTTGTCAGCCAGCGTCACCACCTTTGCCGGTTCGTTGTTCATGACCCTCGGCCTGCCTGCGATTATCGGCATCTTTGGCGCATTTATAGGCCCGGTGCTGGCCAGTTCGGCCACATTAAGCTGGGTGAGTGAGGCTTTGCTCGTTTACGGGGGATTGGTTCTTGCCGCCACAAATTTACCGGCGACGCTCATCGTCAGCGACATCTTCCTGCTGGAAAATGATGCGCTGTTCTTCTTCAAGAGCAGCATCGGCAGCCGCAGCGCCTGGCTGTTTTCTCCCTGGCCCCTTTTCATCGTTCTCTATCTTCTCATGGCGGCTTTTTTTTACTGGGCCACGGTGCGGCGGGTGCGGCGCATCGCTAACAAATAAAATGGATCAGGAACAGGATTTCCGCCAAATCAGGCGGCTCTTACGCCAATGGGAGAACCGGCGCCGGCTCCGGGACAGCCTGCGGTGGCTGCCGCGCGGATTGATGGTCGGTCTGCTGGCGGCCGCCGTCCTGGCAACTGTCGCCCGTTTACGGCCGTTTCTGACAAATGATGAGCTGGGGGTTGCGGCCGCCGGGCTGGCGCTGTTGGGCATCGCCGTCAGTGCGGCAGGGCTGCTGCTGCAAAGGCACACGCTGCTGGAGAGCGCCCGCTTTGCCGACCGCCAGTTCCACCTGCGGGAACGGGTCAGCACGGCCGTTGAAATTCAGGCGCACCGGATCAAAGTCCCCGCCGGCTTGGCGCGGCAGCAACTGGCCGACACATTGGCCGCAATGCAGTCAGTTGACGCCAAGACCGGCCTGCGCCTGACCGCCAACCGGCGTGAGTGGACGATGTTGCTGATGGCCCTGGCCCTGCTGCTGGCGGCCGTCCTCCTGCCCAACCCACAGGTGGACACGCTGCTCCGGCAGCGGGCGGTTGAGGAGCGCATCGCCGAACAGGCTGACGCACTTGAGGCGCTTCAGGAAGAAATCAAGCAAAATCCGGAATTGGATGCGGCGCTGCGCGAGGAACTCCTGGCTCCGGTGGAGAATGCCCTGGCCGGTCTGGACGAAAGGGGCGTGGGGCAGGAAGAAGCGGTAGCTGTTCTGTCACAGGCGGAAGCCGACCTGCGGGAATTGAGCATCAATCTCAGCACCGATGATTTACGCCGCCGCTTGCAGGAGGCGGGCCAGCCGCTGGCGAATAACTCGGTCAGCCAGTCACTGGGCCAAGCGCTGCAAAACGGCCTGGCTCAGGCAGGCGCGGCCGCAGCCCAACTGGCGGACGATTTACCCGCCCTGAGCGAAGGGGCATTGACACAACTGGCGCAGGATTTGGCAGAGACAGCCGCGGCTCTGGAGGGGGTGGACTCGGAGCTCGCCCAGCAACTGGCCGAAGCGGCCCAGGCTCTGCAAACCGGGGATGTCGCCGCCGCCCAGCAGGCTTTGCGCCAAGCCGCCGGAACCCTGCAGCAGCGCGCCCAGCAAACGGCCGCGGCCCAGCAGGCCCAGGCGGCCGCCGGGCAGCTTAGCCAGGGTCGTCAAGCCGTGGCCCAGGCCGGACAACAAGGACAGTCGGGAGAGGGTCAACAGGCGCAAGGGCAACAAGGCCAGGGAGGATCGGGGCAAGATCAAGGTCAGGGTCAGGGGCAAGGGCAGGGCCAAGGCAGCGGAGACGGTCAGGGACAGGGGCAAGGGCAAGGCGCCTTGTCAGAGCAAGGGGGAGGCTCCGGCGGGCCTGGTCCTGGCGACGGGCACACAGAAAGCGTCTTCGTCCCGGATTTTGTGGACTTGGCCGGGGAAGAAGGCGTGGATATTGAACTGCCCGCGGAGTGCATCGCCAACCCGGCCAACTGCGGCGGACTGCTCTCCGAATCACCGACTGAGTTCACCAACGAGGGCAGCACCGTGCCCTACAATCAAGTCTTTGGCGACTACCGCGACGCCGCCTATGAAGCGCTTTCTGATGATCACATCCCGTTAGGATTGAAAGGATATATTCGGGATTATTTCTCGTCGTTGGAGCCATAACGGAGACCATCATGATTGAACCAACCACCCTCTCCACGGCCAATTTCCGCGAGACGGCCGCAGCCATCGAAAACGAAGTCGGCAAAGTAATTGTGGGCCAAAAGGATGTGGTCCGCCACGCGCTCATCGGCATTTTGAGCGGCGGCCACGTGCTGCTGGAAGGCGTGCCCGGCCTGGGCAAAACCATGTTCATCCGCACGCTCAGCCAGGTGCTCAGGCTTGAATTCAGCCGCATCCAGTTTACGCCCGACCTGATGCCCGCCGACATCACCGGTACCGACATCATGGAAGAAACGGGGGAAGGCCGTCGCAGTTTCCGCTTCCAACGAGGACCCATTTTCGCCAATCTCATCCTGGCCGACGAAATTAACCGGGCTACACCCAAGACCCAGTCAGCTTTGCTGGAAGCGATGCAGGAAAAAACAGTCACCGTCGCCAATGAGACGTACCCGCTACCGGAACCTTTCTTCGTGATGGCCACACAGAATCCCATCGAGCAGGAGGGGACGTACCCGCTGCCGGAAGCACAACTGGACCGCTTCATCTTTAAAATCAACGTGGGCTTCCCTTCGGCCGATGAATTGACGGAGATCCTGGCGCGGACAACGGGCAAAGAGAAATCGCAGCCAGAAACGGCCGCCACCGGGGAGCGCATCATCGCCATGCAGCAGTTGGCGCGCCAGGTTCCCATCCCCAGCCATGTCAGCGGCTACGTCAGCCGGTTGATCGTCGCCACCCATCCCGGCAGCAGCCCCGCGCCGCTGGTTAACCAGTACGTACGGTACGGTTCCAGCCCCCGCGGCGGACAGGCATTGGTGCTGGGGGCCAAGATCACCGCCCTGCTGGACGGCCGTTATAATGTGAGTTTCGACGACGTGACGGCCGTGGCTCCTGCCGCCTTGCGCCATCGCCTTCTTCTCAACTTTGAGGGTCAGGCGGAGGGCATTAGCACAGACGACGTGGTGGCAGATTTGATCGATAGGGTAGAACATTGATGAATTGTGAATAATGAATCGTGAATGATGAGTAGGGGGGTACAGCCCCTTTTGCCAATCCCGTCCGGTTGAGCCACAATACTCCCTATAGGGTTACATACAACGAGGCACTTCATGCAGAAGCACACCATTCGCATTATCGGCGTCCCCATGGACCTTGGCCAGAACCGGCGCGGCGTGGACATGGGCCCCAGCGCGGTGCGCTACGCCGGCCTGCAAGCCCGGCTGGAACGACTGGGTCACGAGGTTCATGACGAAGGCAACGTGTCCGTCCCCAACCCGGAGGAGCAGATCACAGAAGGAACTGGGCGGCTGGAAACGGTGGCGGCCGTCTGCCGCGCCGTGTATAAGCTTGGCTGCCAATGCGTCCACCGGGATGATTTTGCCATTTACCTGGGCGGCGATCACAGCATCAGCATCGGCTCCATCTCGGCCGCGGCCCAGGCGGAACCGACCGGCGTCATCTGGGTAGACGCACACGGCGACTTCAACACGCCGGAGACATCGCCCAGCGGCAACATCCACGGCATGCCCGTGGCGGCGTTAACCGGCGAAGGGCCTGATGCTTTGGTGAACCTGGGCTACGCAGGGGCCAAACTGCAACCGAGGCAGATCGTCCAGATCGGCATTCGTGACCTGGACGACGTGGAGCGCAAACGATTGGCCCAAAGCGACATCACCGTCTTCACCATGCGGGACGTGGATGAACAGGGAATGGCGGCCGTCGCCCGGCAGGCATTGGAGCGGCTGCAGCGCCTGCCCCGCATCCATGTCAGCCTGGATATGGACAGCCTGGACCCGGACCTGGCCCCAGGCGTGGGAACGCCCGTCCGCGGCGGGCTGAGCTACCGGGAAGCTCACCTGCTGATGGAGATTCTTGGCGACAGTGGCCGTGTGCGTTCGGCCGACATCGTGGAAATCAACCCCATCCTGGATGAGATCAACAAAACGGCCGAACTGGCGGTGGAACTGGCAGCATCCCTGTTGGGAAAGAGGATTCTCTAATCGGCTAGGGATCATGTAATTTAACTGTGGTGTTTGGGGATTTGTTATGGCTGCTATCATGGGCGGCCTCGAAGCAGAGGCCTACGACCGGCAATACAGCGACCGCGAACTGCTGCGGCGCATCGCCGCTTATTTTAAGCCCTACAGGGGCAAGATGATCATTATCACCCTGGCCGTCCTCCTGATGGCCGGCGGCAGCGCTGCGCTGCCTCTCGTCGTTTCCAGCGGCGTCAACGCCATGGCCCTGGAGAAAGCTGATACGATGGCCCCTTTGTTGGTGGCCCTCGTCTTCATCACCGGCGTGGGCGTGTGGGCGTTGAACTGGCTGCGACGCCAGCTGACCACAGAGGTGATCGCCGACGTGGTGCTGGCGATACGGCAGGATGGATTCGCCGTGGCCGCGCGCCAGGACTTGTCCTTCTATGACGAATTCAGTTCCGGCCGCATCGTCAGCCGCATCACCAGTGACACGCAAGAGTTTGGCGAGGTCATCATCCTCAGCACCGACGTCCTCAACC
>JBHHTQ010000080.1:0-15204 GCA_046753445.1 Anaerolineae bacterium
CGGCCATCATCATCCCTTCCCTGGAGGCAATGAAGGCGCGAGATGCAGACATCCCCAAAGCACGCATCTTTGACTGGACGGACGAAACCGGTTACACAGGCGCATTCCAGCAGGCGTGCGCCCAGTTAGAGTTAGCAGATTTCCTGTTGGGCGTCGAAGCGCTCCACATGCGTGTGCTGGAGCTTGAACTGTTGCAGCGGTATGCGCCCGGCGTCTCCATCGCCCACGCTGAACCGGTGATGGGCACATTGCGAATGCGTAAGGATGAAGAAGAGCTGAACACGATGCGGCGGGCGATTGAGGTCGCGGAGAAGGCGATGCGCCGCATGATGCCCCGCATCAAGATTGGGATGACGGAAAAGCAGATTGCAGCCATGCTGACCCAGTTCTTGATGGAAGGGGGAGCTGATACCGTCCCCTTTGGCCCCATCGTCTCCGCCGGCCCGAACAGCGCTTCTCCCCATGCCGTGCCCACCGATCGGCCGCTGCAGACGGGCGACCTGCTGGTCATTGATTGGGGCGCGTACGTGGACGGCTATCCTTCAGACATCACGCGTACCTTTGCCGTCGGCGAACTCGATGCGGAGCTGGTACGCGTCTACCATGCGGTGAAACAAGCCAATGAGCGAGGCAGACAGGCCGCGCGTCCTGGCGCAACTGGCCGGGATGTCGATCGGGCCGCACGCGGGGTCATCACCAACGCCGGCTACGGCAACTATTTCATCCACCGCACCGGCCACGGCCTGGGGCTTGAGGTTCACGAGCCTCCTTTCATGATGGAGGATAACACGGACCCGCTGGAAACGGGCATGGTATTCACGGTTGAACCCGGCATCTACCTCCCGGGCCGCGGGGGAGTGCGCATTGAGGATGACGTAGTCGTGACGGCCGATGGGCACACCTGCCTTACCAGCTTTCCCCGCGATCTAATTACCGTAGGTTGAGCGTTATGCCCCATTGCTTTTACTAACCACGGCAGGTCTCGTTATCATGTGCGACACGTGAAAGTCCTCCGCCGAACTAGGTAAGATTTCGGCGGAAAACGGCGTCTATCATGTATAGCAGCGGTAATGAGGACCTAAACAACTGAGCAACACAACGCGGTCAGAGAGCAGTCCGGCTGGGCAGGTAGCAACGTATTGGAATCGGCCGGCGATCTTTCAAAGTATCGGGTGTTAGTGTCCTCCCTCTAGTTCAAAAGGAGTACACTATGTTATTCATCTACGCAGGCTTTATCGGAATCACCGCGGTGTCCATTGGTACGGTCCTGAAACCTATCATTAATTCCATTACCGATCACGATGAAGCGCCGTAATACCTCACCCTCCTTGGTTAAGCCCCTCCAGCAAAACTGGAGGGGCCTTTTTTTGTGCTGATGACTCGTGAGCAAAGGCTCCCTAAGAATTGATATTCCCGCCTTTGAAAAAGCCTTCACAACCACTGATTCTGCTCGTCGGACTGGCTGTGGGCATGTTCGCGGCCGCCCGCACAGCCAGGGTCAATCCAGGCCCGACGCTGACGCCAACGGAGCCACCACCCCTCAAAGTTAATCCGCGTTGGCAATTTGTGCCTCGGTACGGCTCACCATCTGTCCTACATTGCGGCCGACATCGCGAGCAAACCCCTCGACGTCGAGATGGGCCACAATGAGGGCGGCCCCAATCAGTCCTGCCGCTTCCAGGACAAAGATGGCGCCGTAGCCGGCCGCGGGAGAAAGCGCCAGTTGCAGCAGAAAGCCGTCGCGCAACAGCCCCCCCATGAAGGTTCCCAGCCCCTTAAAAACGAGAATAGAAACGGACCACAAGCCGAGGTAGGCTCCGGCCTCTTTGTCGGTGGACATGACGGCCATCAAGCTGACGCCGCCGAAGGTGTAGACGCCGAACCCGCCGCCAAACAGCAACAAAGCCAGCTCAATGAGATGCACCTGGCGGGTAAACGCGGCCGTGCTCAACAGCGCCATTCCCCCCGCCATCGCCAGCAGCCCCCCGAAGGCAATGGAATCTTGCTTTTCCGGCGGCCGCCGACGCCAAAAATATGCACCTGCCACCAATGTAATGACGGTCGCCCCCTGCCAGTAGCTGTTCAGGCGCGTTGTCCGCTCCACCGGCAGCTTGAACAACTCCGCGCCGAACGGCTCTAGAATGGCATCCTGCGCCCAGGCAGAGAGTGTGGCCAGGGCCAGGAAGAAGAAGAAACGACGGGTGCGGCCGTCAGCCCAGATTCGCCGTAATGTGCCCTTGAAATCAACCGCACGGCGGGGCGCGGCCGCTTCCCCATGCTCATGCCGTTCCACGCCGACAATGGCGAAGAACCAAAAGAACCCGCCTACCAGCATTGTGGCGACGACCATTTCCCAAAAGACGCGCTGGTCATACACGCGCATCCACAAACTAAAGCCAACGCCCACCAACGCAAAGAAAATGATCAGCACCGTTTCCGCCACGCTGATGGCGAATCCTTGCTTCTCTCTCGGCGCGGAGTCACGTACCAGCGCCAGGAAGGGGCTGCCTGAGAGCAATGTGCCCAGACCGTATAAGAGAGACGAAGCTGTGGCCAGTACCCAGCCGAGCACATCCGTTTGGGCAATACCTAACCGGCCCAGGCTCAGGCCGAGCAGCGGCAGAGACAGCACCATCATCCCCCGACCGAGCCAGATGTAAGGCGTCCGGCGCAGGCCCCTGAAGCGGCGTGTGTCAGACAGGTGCCCGGCCCAAAGCCCAAGCGGCGAAAGCAGGTAGCGCAATGCGATGAGCAAACTCACCGGCGCGGCCGGAATGCCGAAGTTGGAGATCATGACCCGGTTCCAGATGCTTGTTACCAGGATATCGCCCATCGCCGAGCCAATCTGGAAGCTGCTCAGGCGCAGCGTACGCTTCAGGCTGTACGTCGTCGTTTCTGTCTGCGCATCACTCATTGTTGTATGCCAGGGTCACTAGAATATCGTCATGGAAAGTGCGCAAACTATATCAAATGGGCACAGCTTTGCCAATGTTTTAGTAGTTTTGCTAAGGATTATTGTGCTTCACATTTTGGATGGTGACCGGCAGAAAAAGAAAAACACAGGCCCTTGTGATACAAAAGCCTGTGTTCGAAAATCATAGGACACTCTGCCTGACGGCCGTCAGGCGACATCGAGAGTCAGTGTCCAGCCAAAGCGATCGGGGAGGTGGCCGGTCTGGATGCCGGTCAGTTCATCGTACAGACGCCGGGACACCGGGCCGACCTCATAATTATTGATGATGTATTCCTCATCCTGGTAACCAAACTTGCCTACCGGGGCGATAACGGCCGCAGTACCGCAGCCAAACACCTCAGTGATCTTGCCCGATTTCACATCAGCCAGCATCTCATGCACATCGATCATCTCTTCGCTGACCTCGTAGCCCAGGTCGCGGCCAAGCGTGATGACGGAGTTGCGCGTGATACCGGGCAAAATGCTGCCTGTGAGCGGCGGCGTGACAATATGGTTCCCTTCGTAGACAAAGGCGATATTCATCGCACCCACTTCTTCAATGTAACGGCCGAGAATGGCGTCCAGCCACAACACCTGCGAATATCCTTTCGCCTTTGCCTCCTCGCTGACCAGCAGGCTGGCTGCATAATTTCCTCCGGTCTTGGCCGCGCCTGTCCCCCCTTTCACCGCCCGCCGGTACTTATCGGAGATGTACACCGGCACCGGGTTGAAGCCTTCTTTGAAATACGCCCCCACCGGGCCGACAATCACAAAATGGAGGTAGCTGCTGCTCGCATGCACGCCCAGCGCCGGTTCGGTGGCGATCATGGTCGGCCGGATGTAAAGGGTTGCGCCGGGCACGTTGGGGACCCATTCCTGTTCCAGTTCAACCAGCTTGACTACGGCCGCCAGATGGTCTTCTTCATCCACTACCGGCATCGCCATTCGCCGGGCAGAGTTATTGAACCGCTTCATGTTTTCCCAGGGGCGGAACAGGTTGATGTTGCCATCCGGGCGGCGATACGCTTTCGTCCCTTCGAAAATCTCCTGAGCATAATGGAAGACGGCCGTGGCCGGGTCGAGTTTCAGCGGCGCATACGGGCCAATCTTGGCATCATGCCACCCTTTTTCCGTCGTGTACTTCTGAATAAACATGCGGTTAGCAAACATATTACCGAAGCCAAAATCTTTCTTCGGCGCTTGCTTCATTTTTGCCTCATCCAGGGGAACGATTTGAATGTCCACAATAACTCCTTCTGACTTTGGGCATACGGGCGCAGCCGGCAAATCACGGCTTTCACATCCCGATTTTCACAGTTTACAGCGATTGGCTTGTAGTTTACCCAGGTTTTTCAACAGAGGCGAGAGCGCATTATCGTTGGGGTGCACGAACAACTTGTCGGTGGCCTGCGCCGACCATCTGTCATTCCGAGCGCAGCGAGGAATCCCCACGGTGCGGCTATGCCAAGGGAGCAGGGATTCCTCAGGCTTTGTCTTCGGAATGACAAGTCCAGGCCACAAGTTTGTGACAACTTGTTCGCAGGCCCTTATCGTTGCCACGATGCAGGTTCTATCTACCGCCGCTCTCCTGGTCCATCGGCAACCAGACCCGGAATGTGCTTCCCTCCCCTACTCGGCTTTCCATTTCCAGCTCTCCCTGGTGCAAATCAACAATCTCTTTAACAATGGCCAGCCCCAACCCGGTGCCAGGGATGGCGTACTGCCCTACCTGTTGGCCGCGATAAAAACGCTCGAACAAATGCTGCATATCTTCTTCTGCGATACCAATACCGGTGTCTCGAACCTCCAGGCAAACCTGGTTTCGCCCGTCTCCCATGAAGGTGCTTACAGTCACGCTCCCTTCCCGGGTATAGTTGACAGCATTAATCACCAGATTGGTGACAACCTGAGCCAACTGGTTTGGTTCACCCGGCACCAGGGGTAAAGCGGGGCTGGGCCGGAATGCCAGTTGCAGCCCGGCGGCCGCAGCGCGGGCAGTGTGCGCTGTAATGACTTGCTCGATAATCGCATTCAAATCAACCGGCTCAAAAGCAGGCCGGGCCGTCGGCCCCATCTCCAAACGGGACAGGTTCAGAATGTCTTCTACAAGCTGGCCCAGCCGGCCGGCCTCATGGCGCAAGACGGACAGATACCGGTCATAATTCTCCGGTTTTCCCCGCTTCAGCAAATCAAGGTACAGTCCCAGGTTGGTGATGGGGGTACGCAGTTCGTGAGAAACATCGGAGACGAACTTCGATTTAAGCCGATCCAGCTCCTGAAGCCGTTCGTTGGCTTCCGCCAATTCACGGGTGCGTTCTGCAACCCGCTCCTCCAACTCGGCCGCGTACTGTCGTGTCTGTTCATGCAGCTTTGCCCGTTGAAACGCATTGGCCGCCATATCGGCGACGGCCGCCATCAAGCGCACCCCCAGGTCAGAAAAAGGCTGTTTCCGGCCCGCCCACAACGCGCCGATTGTTCGCTCCTGGCTGATCAAGGGCACACAGGCGGCCGCCAGGTTGCCCTGGAACAAATCCAACTGAGTCACCTGGGGATCGTCGGCATTACCCTCGCTGACGTACGGCTGCCCCGACTCAATCACATACCCGTTGACCCCTTCACCCGGCGGCAAGGTAACCCCGGTCCACACCTCCCACACGCCGCGCCCCAATTCCACCACAGTCTCCCTGGTCTCCGGATCACACAAAGCAATAGCCGCCCCGTCCGCCTCCAGCAGCGCCAGGAGTTGATCCAGAACGGCGGGAAACATTTGCTCACGATTGACCGCTTTACGCAAAGCGGCCGATACGCGGGCCACATCTGCCAGTTCCCGGCTGCGCTGGCGCTCCGCATCAAATAACTGGGCATTACGTAAAACCACGACCGACTGGCGGGTAAACGCCTGCGTCACTTCCTGTTCCACTTCCGACCAGGTGTGGGGTGTGTCGAAATAACAACCGAGGGCCGCAATCGTCTGCTCCTCGTAAACGAGAGGCCAAAGGGCAATCGCCCGGTATCCTTCATCCTCAGCCAGCCGGCGAATGCGGGCATCGGCCGGCAGTATCTCAACGTTACCGAGCAAGAAGG
Source organism: Anaerolineae bacterium (assembly GCA_046753445.1). Taxonomy (GTDB): domain Bacteria; phylum Chloroflexota; class Anaerolineae; order Promineifilales; family Promineifilaceae; genus JAHEEY01. Next base: position 6,038 of record JBHHTQ010000080.1, read on the forward strand.
GTTCAATGCCTTGAAGAAGCTGTTTACCGGGCAATTCCTCAATGAACCGCATCGTTTTTCCCACGTAGCTCGAGGAAAGCCCTGCTTGCCAGGGGCAGGAGAATGATTCGTCCGTTTCACGCAAGTACAGGGTGGCCCGGTCTGCCCGGCTAAGAGCCAGCGCACCTTCACCGATCGCGTTCATGACTTCGCCAGTCGTAAAGAAACGGTTGAGGGTCTCACTGACGGCCGCCAGCCGGGCCATCGATTCCGCATGAAGGCGCGCCTGTTCCATCGAACGTAACCGCTGCGCCGTCGCCCCCAACTGCTGCCCGACCGCCTCCAGCAAGGCGACCTCCTCCTCACCCCACTCGCGCGGTTTTGGGTCCACCACCACCAACCCGCCGATGCGCTGGTCGCCATCCAGAACAGGCACGACCAACGATGCGCGCACGCCCAATCTTTTAACTTGAGACGCGAGACTTTGGCGCACGTCATCGCTGCCCAATTGCTGCCAGTCTGCCACCGGATCCGGCGCGGGAACGCCAATCCCTTTCATGCGGGCAATTTGCAAGAAGGCATTCCCCGCTTCGGCCGCAATGCCTCGATAAGTCGCATGAGGTCTGATCCAGATTGCCCCCGACTCCAGATTCACCGCCCCCAACACATGGTCGAGTGTGGTTTCCAGGAATTCAGGCAGATTGGGCGCGGCCGCGGCCGCGGCGATAATCGCATTCAGCGCCTCCTGCTGAGCGGCCCGGCGTTGGGCCTCTTGGAGCAGCCGCGCCCGCTCCAACGCAACAGCCACCTGGCTGGCAAACGGTTCAGCAGCAGCCACATCCTCTTCTTTCAGGCTGCGCCCCCAAATGGACAATACCCCTAAGAAACGATCTTCAACCCGCAAAGGGGCAAGAATTCCCCCGGTATCCCGTCCCACGCCAGCCAATCTGGCCGCCCGTTCCATCACACTGGCGGTCAACCCCTTTGGCATGACTGCAATAGCTTGCGCCAATGCATCCGGGCTGAAGACAGCCCGCTGTCTGGACAGCATCTCCTGATATAGCGTCCAGCGATCCACCGGAAAACGAAACTCGCGCGCTTTATATCCGGCCAGCTTTTCCGCCAGCTTGAGCGCAGAAGAGTCAATGAAGACATGCTGCAGGACCAGCGCACCGTTGTCAGATTCCGGGAGCGCCACCATGCAGCTAAGCCCCAATGACCGTAACTCCGCGCCCATGGTTTCTATCACACTGACCGGGTCTGTTTCCACTTCAATGCGCGCCGCCACCTGTCCCAGGCTGGTCAGGAAGGCGTTGACCCGGCTCAACTCGGCCGCGCGCTGCTGCGCCGCCTGGTACAATTGGGCGTTTTCAATGGCAATGGCAATCTGGCGGCATACGCGCCCAAGTAGTTCAACTTCCCCCTGCGTCACCCCTACTCTCACCAAAGATGCGAGAACAAGCACCCCCAAAATCCGATCATGCGCCCAAATAGGCGACATGGCAAAAGCGTGCCAGGGGGGCGCTTCTGCCCGCACCCTGGCCGGAATACGGTCATCTGTGGTGAAATCGCCATAGAACATGCTCCCCGTCTGAAGTATTTGGGCCAGGAGGCCCTCTTCTAACACCGGATGGCGGGCAAAATCGGCGAATGCGTCGGGTAAACCATATTCAGCCTGTAATTGGGCGCTTTCCCCTGCCTCATCCGCCAGGTAAATGAGCGCCAGCTCGTATTCCATAAACTGGGCCACGCTTTCACAAACGGCGGGCAAGAGGGTGTCCAGTTGAAGGGACTGGGCTGCGGACATGGCGATTTGATTCAATATAGTCAGTTCCCGGTTTTGCCGCCTGACTTCATCTTCTGCCAGTCTGCGCTCAGTGACATCCAGGCGATATTCGATCATCTGCACCACATTGCCCTGAGAATCAAAGATGGGATATCCGTGTACTTCATCAACACAGAAATTACCCTGGCGATCGTAATATACGTGCTCCATGCTTACCGGCAGCCGGGTTTGTTTGATAATGTCCAAAGGGCACTGCTGATCACGGCCCCTGCAAGGTAATTCCCGATCTTGCATCAGCGCATAGCAGGTTGTACATTCAGAATCACGAGACGCACGCGCGGCCGAATTGGCGATCTTCACTTCGTAATTTGCAGCATCTATGACGTAGAAGGGATGCGCCATGGACTCGAATACAGTGCTCAGGAACTCGTTTTGCTGCCGGATCGTTTCTTCCGCCTGCACTCGTTCAGTCACATCCTGTTTAATGGCGATGAAGCGGGTAACCTCCCCCTCCTCATCGCGCACCGGCGTAATGGTTGTCTCTTCGTAGTAAAGGGAACCGTCCTTGCGCCGGTTGAGCATCCGGCCGCGCCAGATTTCCCCCCTCAGAATAGTCTGCCACAATTCCTGATAAAAAAGCTGGTCGTGCTGGCCTGATTTGAGAAGGCGGGGATTCTGGCCTATCACCTCTTCGGCCTTATACCCGGTAGTGGCTTCAAAGGCAGGGTTTACCCAAAGGATCGCACCCTCCCGATTGGTGATGATGATGCTGTTGGCAGCGGCCGTGAGCGCGCTTTGTTGCAGTTGGAGCTGTTCCTCCCTTCGCTTGCGGTTGGTGATGTCGCGGGCAATCCCTTCCACGGCGATGACAACGCCCTGGTCATCGAAAATCAACGTATTGCGCAGTTCCATCCAGATGAGACGCCCATCTTTATGCACCCAGCGAATCACCATGAGTTCTTCAGGCTCAATACGGCCGCGCATAGTCTCAATCAGGCGGGATCGGTCATCCTCAAATGCTATTTTTAGCGCCAGATCGGGATCCGCATACAGCTCCTCCGGGGTATATCCAGTGAGCGCTGTCACCGCCGGACTGATATACTCGAATCCACGTACAGGAGAAAGCTGGTAACGATAGATAATATCCCGCGCGTTTTCAGCCAGCAGACGGAAGCGGGATTCGCTGGCGCGCAGGTCTTCCATGGCTTGATGCGCCTGCCGGCGCAGTTCTTTTCCCCTCAGCGCGGCCTTCACCGCCTGACCCAACCGTCCCAACCTGTCCTTGATCAGGTAATCGGCCGCGCCTTGTCTCATTGCCTCCACCGCTAGGTCTTCGCCGATACTGGCAGACACAATGATGAAGGGGATGTCCAACCTCCGCTGGTTTAACAATTCCAGCGCCCGCAGCCCATCGAATTGGGGCAGGTTGTAATCAGCCAGGATCAGGTCCGGCATCGAATCCAGGCCAACCAGATAATCAGCTTCCGTATCCACCCGCGTCCAGGCAGGATCAAACCCGGCCCGGCGTAGTTCATACAGCATCAACTCGGCGTCAGACGGCCGATCTTCCAGGATTAACAATTGCATCGGAGTAGACATGGTTGGGGGGCGCCTTCTATCATTTAAGAGGATGGGACCTGGTTCAATAACAGCCAATAATACCCTAATCGCTGAACCGTTTCTGTGAACTGGACAAAATCGATGGGTTTGGTGATGAAACTATTCACGCCTAACTCATAACTCTCCACAATGTCACGATCAAGGTCAGAAGAAGTCAGCACCACCACCGGGATGAGCCGCGTCTCCGGGTCCTGTTTTAAGCGGCGCAGCACTTCCAGACCATCCACCTTAGGTAGTTTCAGATCAAGCAAAATGATCCGGGGGCGGTTTGCGTGATCACGTCCCTCAAATTCGCCGGTGGCAAAGATATAATCCAGCGCCTCGGCGCCATCGCGGGCCACATGGACCCGATTGGCAAGATTATGTTTCCGAAAGGCGTGCAATGTTAACTCCACGTCGCTGGGATTATCCTCCACCAGAAGTATTTCTACCGATTGTTGAACATCTTCATTTCCCACTGCACTCCCCCTCCTTGATTCATCCTGGATCAAATTCGCGGAATGTTGTTGTCCAATTCGCGCGAAACCGCTTTATCCGTTCCTTCTTACTGTACTCCTATTCTACCCCCAATGTAAAGTAGAATGTGGATCCCTGATCCGGTTCCGCCTCTGCCCAAATCTTCCCGCCATGCCGGTGTATGATGCGCTGGACGGTGGCCAGGCCAATACCAGTCCCCTCATACTCTTCTACCCGATGGAGCCGTTGGAAGACGCCGAACATTTTGTCCGCGTAACGCATATCAAAGCCGACGCCGTTGTCTCTGACAAAGTAAACGGTCCCCTCCTCTTCCTGCCTGAAGCCGACCTCAATCACAGCCGTTTCCCGCACCTGCGTGAATTTCAACCCGTTTTCCAGCAAGTTGGCAAACACCTGCCGCAGCAAAGTGGGATCAGCCCGGCAGGCCGGCAGGTCAGCGATCTGGAATTGCACTACCCGATCCGGCATCTGGGGCTGGTATATCTCCTCAACCAACTGGCGAACGAGTTTTGTCGGGCCCATTTCTTGCTTGCGTAATGGCTGGCGGCCAAGACGGGAAAAGGCGAGCAAATCCTGAATCAACGCGCCCATCTGCCGGGTGTTGTCTCGAATCAAGTTAAGGTACCGCTGCGCCTCCGGCGGCAGCTCAGGCCCATACTCATCCTCCAGGATGCGGCCGAAGCCTTCTACAGCCCGAAGAGGCGCGCGCAGATCATGGGAAATGGAATAAGAAAACGCTTCCAACTCTTCGTTGGCTATTTCCAGTTGGCGGGCGTATTGTTCAGCTCGGCGATTCGCCGCTTGCAGGTCTTCCAACACATTGGCCAGGGCGCGATTAAGCTGCTCATTTTCCGCCAGCCGCCGCTGCAATTCCTCCGTGCGCTCAGCGACGCGCTGTTCCAATTCGGCCGCCTGTCGCTGCACTTGGTCCAACAGCTGCGCCTGCCGGACGGCAATCGCCAGCGGCTCCGCCACTTCACGGGCGATTTCGATTTCCGTTTCCCCAAATGCATCTCGTTCGCCCGCGCCCAAATTCAATACCCCCACCAGCTCATCCCTGGCAATTAAAGGCACATTAAGAAACGACCGTACGCCCTGCTCCCTCAACATCCGGTAGGTTGGCTCCAGGTTCACAACCGCATCAATGTCGGGGGTGAGGACCAACTCTCCCTGTTGCAGCGTGTTCACAGGCCACACGCTCAACGGCAGTAGCGCACCCCGCGCTGCCTGGCTGGAGCCGCGCACGGCAATGATCAAACCCACGCCCTCCTTCAGATCAAAGATAGCAATACTGGCCTGCAGCACCACGAACATTGACGCAATACGATCCAGCGCTGCCCCCGCGACGTCTTCGAGTGAGTGCACCTCCTGAACCGCTCGATCCAATTCCAGTAAAGCGTTCAGCCGTTCCGTGTACCGTCTGGCTTCCGCTTCTGCTTCAACTAGCCGGGTGATGTCCACGTAAACAGCGAGCGTGCCGCCGGCATGGCTGCTCTGATCCCAATGGGGGCGGGCATGCGCCATCGTGGGAATATGACGGCCGTCGCTGGTCACCATGGTCTGTTCTGCGGCCGTGATCATCCCGGTCTGAGCACGTTTGTACCTGCCTTCAATCAATTTGACCTTCGATCCCTCATCGTAGAAATCAGCAAGCGGCCGTCCCATCACTTGTTCGCGCTCATAGCCTAATATGCTCAGGAATATCGCATTACAATCGGCGATCACCGCCTCGCCCCCCTCATCGCGGGTGATCACATACATGGAGGGCGCTTCATTAAAGAGGGCGCGGTAACGAGCCTCACTCCGGCGCAGCGCCTGGGTACGTGCTTCAATCACCGTTTCTTGCTTCTGGAAAAACAACGCGTTTTGGAGGATAAGCGCCATCACCGTGGACAGCAGTGAAAGCATGTCTATGACCAACGGCTCGCCGTATGGGTCGGGCGGCAACCCCAGCAACAGCAGCACGCCCACATGGTCTGCTCCCACATGGAGCGGCACCGCAATGGAGGGGGAAAGATCATGCCGGGCCAGCAGCTCTGCCTGTTCGCCGCCGGTTTTTGTTGTCCATGCGGCCGGCCTCTCCAGGGCGTCCGCCAGTTGTACCAGGCGGATGACTTCTGCTGATTCCGCCTGAGTTCGCCGGCGGGCCGGATTGACATGGATGAGGCGATGATCGCGCCCGTCTTCGTGCCGGCACTCGTACAGCGCCGCCAGGCGCGCGCCGGTCAGGCCGCGCAGCTGTTCCAGCATTTCCCTGCTTAAACCGCCGGGATTGGTTGCCTGGCGCAGGGCTTGCTCCAGGATATCCAGGATGAAAGCCTGTTCAGCCTGGGAATGCCCCTGTTTCTGGGGAGATTTATCCTTCACCCGTATCCTCCCATTCAGCGATCCGCTTCTGCCACCTCAGCCCGCGCCCACAACTGTTCTACCAAAGCAGGGACCTGCAACGCATTGACGGCCGTGCCGTCCCCGCCAACTTCTTCAACCAGGTCAGGATGCAGCTTGAACACAGCCCCACCAACAGCCAATTGAATCACGCCGTTCATGCCGCGTCGGTCAATTTCATTTCGCAGTTTTTTGATATTCACCGCTGTTGATGTCATCAGCGCCGACGCACCGATCACACGGGCGCCTATTTCCAACGCCTTATCCACAAATACGGCCGGCGGCACATCGTTCCCCAAATCATGCACCCCCCATCCGGCCACGCGCAAAAAGGTAGTAACCAACCGGCGACCAAGCACATGACAATCATCTTCGATATTCCCAATCACAAACGGGCCTTTGTAATAAGGAGAGCGGTCAGCTTCAGATAATGATATGGCCGCCTTGTTCATGATATCTTCCGCGATCCTGCCCGCTATATATGCCTGCGCCAGACTGACGCCCCCCTCTTTCGTCCAGCGCTGCCCAAACCGATCCAAAACCGGCTCTAACAACTCCATGACAGCCCGCTCGTACCCGTTCGCCGCTGCCCAACCATCTACCAGCTGCCCCGCCCGGCGCCGGTCAGCAAGAAGCATGCAATCAAGAAGCTCGTTTTGCAATTGGCTCAACATGGGGGACGCTTTTGCGCAATGCGTAAATTCATGACTTCTCTTCTCTCGCTCCTGGCGTCTGTGTAAATATGGGCGGCGCCTCCTCCTGAAGCGGATCAACAGCGATAGGAGTTAGCCCCGCTTCCGTGATCTGGCAGTGAAGCTGGCGAATGACCTCTTTTAGTTCATGCATCCGAATTTCCCGGCCAGTCATGAGGTTGACCATCCGCCGCAGTTCGGCCGTCCGTTCAGCCACATGCATTTTCAGATCGGCCGTGTGTGCTTGAATCTGGGCAAATAACTGTGCGTTTTCCAGGGAAACGGCCGCCTGATTGACTGCCGCAGAAAACATCGTTTGTTCCGCCTTAGAAAAAGTCTCCGGCCCGTCACGCTCCACACAAATCACGCCAATCACCTGATCCTGGCTCATCAACGGCGCATGGAGTGCGAATGGCCGGGTATGTCGGGTTCGTCCATTCCCCCTACCCGGTCTACCTGGGACCGTCTCCGTCTCTATTGAAGATGTTACACACGGCTCACCGCTGCGTATGACTTTGTCGATCTGGTTATCCTCGACCGGTATCGGCGGGAACTTGTTCGGGTCCGCTTCTTCTCCATCCACAACGACGAAGTCGCTGTGGAGCATCCGGCTCTCCGCATCATACAGGGCCACAGTCAAGCAGGATGCGCCCAGCACGCCCTGGGCCAGGTCATGATACAAAATGCGGTAAATCTCTCCCTTTTTTAAGGTGGCGGCCAAACGACGGCCGATCTCGTGGACCGCATACAGATCCGCGGTACGCCGCCGCACCAACTGCTCTAACCCCACCTGCCGATTGGCGTCCAGGTACACCAACAACGCAATCAAAATGAGTAGTCCCAGGCCCAGCCCCCTCACTGTAAGCAGTTCCTGCCGTATTGACGCATCCCAGCCAATGGCGGGGATGCCGTTCAATTGCCATGCTTCATTCGCCAGCTCTATGCGGCCTACGACAGGATCGTTTTGCAAAACAGCTTCGTCGCCAAATAACAACTGCCCTGAAGCATCCTGCATGGCCAACGCCAGGTCGTGAGTCTCCGGATGCAAATCTCCCTCATCCAGGATAGATTGCAGGTCAATACTCATCCCCACCACCCCCCACAATGAATCTTCCTGGTATATTGCGCGCCACACGGTGACGGCCGTATGGCCGGAGGGAAGGGTGAAGGGGGCGACCAATGTAGGTTGATGGCTTGCTATCGCTCGTTGAACAACTGCGTCAAATGGGGGGTAGCTTCCATCCAGGAGGTCCTCGCCGACGGAGAACACAACGCTGTCATGCGGATAAACCAATTTAATGACGCCATCAGGGGCCAAAGCGACCGAATGCACCCCGTTGGCAGGCATTAAGGACGCAAATGATTCAAATGATTCAAACTCTGTTTCGATTGTGTGGAGAGGGGAATTTAGTTCAGCCGATACAAAGGCTGCGGCTCCACCGATCTGGGCCAGACGATGATTGGCTGCTACTGAAAACGTGTTGCCCAGGGAGGCCACTTCCGCAGCCACGTGATTTCTCCGGGTGGTCAGCAAGCGTTCACGGTAACGCTCACCGGCCAGCCACCATAAGGGAAGCAGCAGCGCCAAAATGAGTGCAGCCATTAGCCACGCCTTCCGGCCCGACCCGGCCCAGGTACCACCCAACCGCTTCTCCTGTCTGCTTATCCACCCGATCACCAGTGTACTCCTGTTCCCACCGTTGTTGGGCTTTTTCAGGAATTGGATGAGATTTTGTGTCGAAAAAGCGCCTACCGATTACCGAAGCCGTCAACGGCCCCGGTTCATCATTTCGCATTGATATATGCCCAATGATTCACTACCAGTACACAGATCGGGAATCCCTAGCTCACAATATACAATAGCCGTTCTCGTGGATCAAAGCGAAGTTGGTACTATATGACGCTAATTTTAATCTTTCCCGGCGATTGGGAATGTGACCACGAACACGCTGCCGGCCCCTTCCTTGCTTGTTACCTTAATATCGCCCCCGTGCAGGACAACAATTGCCTTAACCACCGCCAAACCCAATCCCGTCCCTGGGATATTCGACTGGCCCACGAACTGTCCCCGATAGAAGCGATCAAACAAATGAGGAAGGTCTTCTTCAGAAATGCCAATACCGGTATCCTGCGGAAACACAGAAATTATGTGGACGCCTCCTGCGCCCATAAACAATCCGGGGACGAATGCTGCCAATTCCTTAGCAATGCCCTCCCCATGTACGTCC
>JBHHTQ010000081.1:0-15174 GCA_046753445.1 Anaerolineae bacterium
CCTGGTTTTCCAGGGTTATGTCGTAGGTAATTGTTCCCAGGTAGGCGGGGTCGGGCGAGTCGGTTTTGGTCACCACTAAATCGGCCGCGCCGCCGCCTTTGACGGTGGTGGTGGCGGTGGCGCTGTTGTCGCTGGTGTCCGCGTCGGTTTCGTTGGCGATGAGGACGGCCGTATTGGACAAAATTCCAATCGCATTCTGGTCGGGGACGACGATGAGCGTGACCGTTACCGTCTCCCCGGCGGCGATGGTGTCCAGATCGCAGGTGATGGCGCCGGCGGCGTCATCGCAGTAGCCCCAACTGGCATCGGCGTATTGCAGGGTGACGTGGGCGGGCAGGGTGTCGAACAGCCTCACGCCGGTGGCGGCCGACGGCCCCTGGTTGGCGATGAGCATAGTGTAGGTGAGCGGTTCGCCCGCCTGCACCGGATCGGGGGCGTCGGTTTTGGTGATGCTGAGGTCAATGCCGCGCGGGGCGCTGACGCCCAGGAGGATGGTGTCGCTGACCACCTGGGTTTCGGTGATCGATTTACGCAGTTCGACGTAAACGGCGCGTTCCCCCTGGCCGGATGCCAGGTTCCAGTTCACCGTTGAGGTGTAGGGCTGCCAGGATGCACCGGTGAAGGCGGGGTCGTTGCTGATGCGCATGTCTTGCGCCCAACCCTGGCCGTAGATGTAGAGGGTGACGGCCGTTGACGAGGTGGTTTCGGCCTCGCCGTTGATGACAACCGGATACACATCCTGCCGGGCGCCGAAGTTTTGCACCCAGTAGTGGAAGGAGTTGTTGGTGTCCAGCGGGTAGAAGGTGTAGCCGACGCCAATCTCCCGGTATTGGGTATTCACCAGGTTGGCGAAATGGCTGGGGCTGTTCACCCAGGCGTTGACCACATCGGTGGGGGATTGCTGCCCGGCAGCCCAGTTTTCACCGGCGTAGAGGTAATCGTAGCCGTTGCGGTAGATGCGGTCTTCCGGCGCGGAGCCATCGGAACCAGTGTGTCCAGAGAGTCCGTTGTAAGCGGTGTCGTCGCTGTGTTCCTGGGAGGAATCGTTGAGGGCCAGGTTGAGTTTGAGCGGCGGCAGGGGCGGGGTCTGGCTGGCGCGCACCTGGTTGGTCAGTTCTACCACTTTGGCGATGGCTTCCGCTTGTTCGACAGCCGGATTTTGCACCAGGTAGGTTTCGATGTAATCGTTGGCGGGGAAGGTAGCGGCATTGCCGGCGTTATCTACGGCGCGGACGCGGAAGTAATACCACTGGTTGTATTGGGTGGCGGTGGGGGCGAAGGGACCGAAGACGGCTGTACTCTCCGATGGGATGTAATCGGCATAGGCGGAAGCGGTGATCCAGGTGGTCCAGGTGGCCGTTGTGCCCACCGCGTACTGGATTTCGTAGTAGTCAATACCGGAACCGGCGTCTCCGCCGCTCCAACTGATGGGAATATCCAGGCCGGGATAGTTGAAGGGTAGGGCGTCCAGGGTGGCGGTGGGCGGCGTCTGATCCACGTCGAAAGAGACGCTGGTTGTGCCCGTGCCGGCCAATCCGACCGTCATGGTGTGAACGCCTTCGCCCAACCCGGTGAGGGAGAAGTTGGCCTGGTAACGGCCGGTAACCGGCTGGGTGAAGGTGAGGGAAAGTGGCGCGCTGTCTAAGGTAGTGGTAAAGACGCCGCCCAGACCGGAGACGCCCGCCCCGTCTTGGTCATACACTTCGGCGGTGAGGACGGCCGTTGTCTCACTGCCGTAGAAAGGTTGGTCGGTGTTCACATCCAGGCTGTTTCCCTGGACAGTGAAAGTGATAGATTTGGTGTGTAACACCCGGCTGCCATCCCACAGAGAGGCGGTAAGCAGCATGGGGCCGGGACGCCAGCCCAGGGTGTCGGTGGTGAGATTGAATGTGCTGCCGCTCCCGCTCAGGTTGATGGGGGTGGAGCCAATGTCAATGGGGGTTCCCGTCATGTCATAAATTTCGTAATCCAAGGTCATGTTGGCCGCCTGGGTGCTGTTGACATCGAAGCGGAGCGGCAGGGAACTCATGTTGGTGGTGACGGAACTGCCGTTGTTGAGGGTGATACCGGTCAGGGCGGCGTTGGCGTCGGGGGATTGGTAGGTGACGCGCAACTGCAACTGGTCGTAGAGGGTCACCTGCTGCGTGGCCGGGTCATACTGCATGGGGTTGACGCCGACGTAGAGCAGAACGCTGTCATCGAGAGCGGCCGTGCCGTACCAGTAGATGTTGGCCGGGTAGGTTTGGGTGAGGGTGACGTTGTCCTCGATGGGGCCATAAGTTCCGTGAAGCAGATTGCCCCGGGCCAGCGTCAGGGTAGTGGGGTAGGTGTGGCTGATTTGCCCGGTCAGCGAGACCGAAGTAACGGTGCTGCTAATGGGCAGGCGAACCACCTGGCGGATTTCCGGCAGGATGGGAACACCCCCATAGTCGGCCGTAGCACCTGTATTGGGCAGTTCAAAATGGACAGAGCCATCGTCGTGGGTGACTTTTTGAAATTCGGGGGCAGTAAAGGTTAAATCAATGTTGTGAGAACTGCTGCCAGTCGCCAGCATGTCAGGTTGGGGGAGTGTGGCAGGTGTGGCGGGCGATACGGCCGTGCTCCGGGGTTTGCTGCCGGCGGTCGCAGTACGCAATACCGGCTGTGTGGGCAAACCATACAAGATAAAACTATAGCTGGTAGCCTGACTGACTTCTGGTCCTTTTTGCGGAAGAGTTTGCCCACTCATTTTCGCTGAATACCTTGTCTGAGCATTCAAATACGCCAATCCCAGTGTCGTGTCATGTTTTACCATTAACGCCTCTAACAAATACTTTGTCATCAACGTGCCATACCCACTCCCGGTGTTATCAAAGTACACATAAGCAGAATACCCAAAAAGAGGGATATGCTTTTGCATTGCAACGGTGGGGTAGGAGTAAAAATAGGGGTAAGCAGCTCTTCTGCGAGAAGTGGACAAACCCACATGGCAAGTCATTGCTATCCAAATATGATCTCCAGTAGCATTTGCTTGTGCTTTGAAATAGGTACTTCTCACCCTGGAGACAATGGCTCTAAAGTGGGTTTGGCTGGCATGTGTTGAAATCAGCGACATGTCCGCCCCATTGAAATCTGATATAAAATCTCGGGGAGACCAGGGAGACGCTGCCCCATTATGGACAACCGTTCCCCCACCAGTTTTAGCCACCGGGAGAAAAAACTTGCGCGAAATACTTTCAAAACAAATTCCTCCATCTTTCTTACAATCAGTCTCGTTTTTCAAATTAGAGATAACGATAGTGCTGGCCGACGGCTTCAAACTCATCGGCTTACGGTAAGCATTGAGCGCATTTTTAAATTCGGCAGGCGTGGGGAAGAAGATACGGCTGATACCCACATTCAATCGGGGATAGAGTGGGATGGTTGTGCCACTCGTTGCATATGGGACATCGGACATAATATATCCCTTAGCGATATCGTATATTGTGGGATTTGAACGGATGCCTGGTATACGGTTGAACACACGGCTGTAGGTTGCTTCACAGTGAAGTTTTTTAAATTTGCATCTGGGATCTGGAACCCGGTAATAGGGAACCACTGCGTCATCCCCCAGAACAACAATATATTTCAAGGATTCCAGCGTATTAATCCAAACGCTAATGTGTGAATCCAACTTTTGAACTATTGAGAGTCGGTCTTTATATTGGTGATAGTCCAGGGTTCCATAACCTGGTATGGCTCGACGCACATCATAAAACACACCACGCGCTGAACCCAGGTACTGAGCATATTGATCCAGCGCATCATAAATTTTCATCGCCTGTGTTTTGCCGCCGGTATAAACAAACTCATCTCGCAGCGCTTCCAGGTCGGTTACGCTCATTAGCAATGGATTGACGATGGCTTCTACCTTCTTCATGGCGACATAAGAGCCATTTACCACCAGGAAAACATCATAGGATTTGGCTCCAGTCGGCAGGCTAAGAGACCAGCCGCTAAAATAATCGTCATTGGCAAACAGGTCGCCATCTTCCCCATTATTGTTCAAGGAAGAACCAGCGCCATCAATTTCCACGACGACCGACAAGGGACGTTCCGTTCCTCCCCGCTCTACTTGCAAGGTCACAGAATCGGTAATAATGGCATACGCATATATTTCTTTCCCAGGGATAGCATAAGGAGAAACCAGATGAAGATCGGCAATTCCTGAAAATTCAGAACTGTTTCCATCTGGGGTAGTAACTGTCGCCACAACCGGGTTGTCAACCGTTGTTCCCTTGGATAAGTTAATAGTAAACGCCTTGCCGGAAACTGTTGCTGAGGCCAGGTACGTACCGCCGTTGTCACCATACAATTCGACAACGCTGCCATCAGGAGCATTCACATACCCGATCCACTTCAGTTTGCTCTCTCGGTTAAGAACGGGCGGATGTTGTTGAGCATTTGGCGCCATGGTCGAGGAAATACCAAATCCGGCCGTAGGCCATAAATCAATTTTCGGGCCATGGTTTCCCAAGAACAGGTTGCCCATGATCCGGTTTTGCTTCGTAGCATCGCCTGTTGAAGAACTGCGGACAATCATCACGCCGGCCAGTTTGTTGCTGACAATGCGGTTGCCCTCCTGGAGGGTGCTGGGATAGGTTTTGCCAATCCGGTTATTGGAAGCATCCGCCACAATCACCCCATAGGTCTGGTTGCCAATGTCATCATCAGTACCTAACCGGCTCGACCCCAGGAAGTTCCCGGTGACGATGTTGCCTTCTGTTCCCTGCTGGATGATGCCTACGCCAGCCCCCTCATTGCCGCTAATCAGGTTACAGAAACCAGCACAGTCGCTGCCGGCCAGGCTGCCGCCAACCTGGTTAGCTGTTGCCTGGTTTTGGATAAGAACGCCGGTTAATTTGTTGGGCAAAGCGTTCAATCCGGTGATATCTACACCTATGTAGTTACCCTGGACCAAATTGAGGCTGGTGTTTTTATCTGAGATTACAATACCGTCTTTGCTGTTACCGCTAATCAGGTTGCATGGCCCTGTGCATTGGCTTGACGGACGAGAACCACCAACGATGTTTTGTTGTGCGCCATTGCCAATCCAGATTGCTGAAGAGAAGTTCGCCGCCGCTGCGGTTCCGGTGTAATTTACGCCGATGAAATTGCCCTTAATGGTGTTGTTATTTGTACCACTGCCATACACAAGAATCCCTTCTTGGGATTGACCGCTGATCAGGTTGCACGGATTATTACACCCGGTATCCGTAGCGCCTCTGTTCCCACCAATGATGTTGTTGTACGCGCCCCAGGCAATGCTGACGCCAACTTCGTTGGCGTCTATTGCGCCGCTGGAGTCTGTCCCGATGGAGTTGCCGATGACAAGGTTGTCATGAGCAGAATGGCCAATTAATATCCCAGAGGCGTTTTTACCAGCATCAAGTATGACATTGCCGCCAATGTTATTGTTCTGGATGATGTTATGGTGAGCGCCATACACAATTTGGACACCGTTGGTCTGCGCCCAGGTTGATGTGGCGCCATCCAGGCCGACGCCGAGGTAGGAATGAAGAATTTCGTTATTTGTGGCACTGATTCCGTCAATGCCAATTCCAGTCAGGGCCATTGATTCAACCCTGTTATTGGCCCCGGTTATTTCCAGAGACACAGAGCCGCCTGGCCCTTTATAAAGCACATCTGGCTCGGCGTTTTTATCCACATCACCAGTGATGATGGTATTGTTAACATCCAGGTACAGGGTAACACCGTAACTGATTGTTTGCCCTTTTAAGGCGGCGGCAAATCGGATGGTGTGGCCGTCGCCGGTGTTGTTGACGGCCGCCAACGCTTCCAAAAAGGCAATTCCGTCGGGACCGGGATCGGCTAACAGGGCGGAAACGCTGGTGACATCGCCATTGATAACCATGGTCGATGTGGTCACGGTAATGGTAGTCGATGCGATGGCAGGCGCGACTGACTGGCTTTGCCGCAGGGGAGAAGGTTCGCCGCGCAAGGTGGCGACGAGTTCGGGGGGGACGTCTCCGGCAACACGGCCGTTCCCATTCAGCGGCGCGCAGCGAGTTTCATTGTCAGCCTGTGTGCAGACTCCCAAAAGCGGCGAGACAATATTTGCTTGCGCCGCCGAAATGGCCTGCTCAGTGCCGGTGATGGCCATCACGGCCGTACCCCCCGGCGTAGAAGACAACTCTGCTAATTCTGGCTGCGTTTTGGAGATGAGAGCGGGCACGGCCATATCGGTAACGGCCGCTGTTTCCGCCATTGCCGGCCGGTAAACCAACATCGGCCCCAACAACGAGCCAAACAGCGCCAATACAATGACCAACACCTGGTAGAAGGGAACGGCGCGGCGAATGCAGTCAGAATATTGGAATCGTTGAAATTTCATCTCCCATCTCCATGTTATCTACAATCTATCCGGAAGAAACATCAAGAAGGGAGGACACGAAACGTTCTTATGTGTCGTTTCATGCCCGTCCCAAAATTTTGCCTCAGATCAACCGATTTAACGGATAACCATCGGCAAGAAAACCTTATACCCACTCTGCACAATCGTCAGCGTCGCCTGGTTAGGAGCGCCCAGCGTGGCGCCGCCGGTGGCGTTCGTTAATGCCAAAATCACCGTCTCGTCCGGGTCGTTCACCGAATCGTTGAGAATGGTGACGGTGAAGGTTTTGCTGGTTTCGCCATCGGTAAAATTGAGCGTGCCGGAAGTATCCTGGTAATCGCTGCCGGGGGTGGCGGTGCCGCTGCTGGTGGCGTAATCCACCGTCACCGCGCCGCTGCTGCCGTTGACCCGCTGCACGGTGATCACGGCCGTGCCCCCATTTTCCAACACGGTGTAATCTGCCTGCGAAAACTGGAGCTTCCCGGCCGGAGCCACGTCATCATCCTGAATGGTGATAACCGACTGATAAGGGCTGCCCAATGTAGCCCCGCCGCCGGGATTGCTCAGAGCGAGGACGATGGTTTCGTCTGCTTCGACGGCCGTATCCTGAATGGTGGCCACGTTGAAAGTCTGGCTGGTGACACCGTCGGCGAAGGTAAGCGTGCCGGAAGCGGCCGTATAATCGTTGCCCGCCGTCGCTGTGCCGTCGCTGGTGGCATAGTGCACAGTGACGGAGCCGGCCGTGCCGTTAATCCGTTCCACCGTGATAGTGACCCCATTCCCCTCCGGGGTGGCATACGTAGCCTGGCTGAAGCGGAAAGAGCCGGGGGCCGACGCCGAATACTCATCCGCGCCAATGTCGTAGCCGCTGCCGCCGGGACGGACGCCACCATCCAGGTCAAGCGTGACGCCGCTGTTCACGCCGGCGTCAATCGCAGCCGAACCGGCCTGCAACCGCTGGTTGGCGTCCAGTTTGGGGTCGCCGGTGACGGTTCCGGTGGTGTTGAAGGTGGGCGCGCCGTTTTCGGCGGCCGTCTGATTAGCGACGTTGAAAAAGAGCGAATTTGTCTGGGTAACCACCAGCGTGCTGGTGTAAATGTTACCCACCACGCCATAGGTGGCGCTGGTGATGAGCGTATTGGTGATCGTGGCGGTGAGAGCAGTGCTTCTGGTATCCCACTGGCTGATGCGAATGGCCGATGGCGTCTGGTTGGCGGCTACCGTCGTTTGCTGGATGTGAATGTTGAATCCTTGAAACTCGATACCATCCACAATGTTGATCGCGCCCCCATAAGGCTGCGCGCTTTGAAGCTGGTTGCCCGCCGCCAGCACGTTTACCAGAGAGAGCTTCGGCGCACCCGTGCCCACTTTTCGCACGGACAACGCGGCGCCATCATTTGAAGCCCGATTGTCGCGAAACTCCACCCGATCCAAAAGCAAATCTTCCGACATGCTGGCGCTCATCCCCCCGCCCTGAGCATCGGTAACGCCCACGGCGCTGTTGCCCACAAAGCGGCTGTTTTCAATGACCACCGGCCCAGACACGCTGGTCAGCAAGAGGCCGCCGCCATCGTAAGTGCTGTGGTTGTTATCGAACTGGACATTGCGGATGGTGAGGCTGCCATAGGTGTAATGGGCTTCTACGCCGCCGCCGTAGCCGTCGGTGGTGTTGGTGTTGCTGAAGATTTGTGTGTTTTCGATGAGGGAACCATTCTGGGTCGCCCACAACAAAATGCCGCCAGCATGGCTGTACGGCCGTATCCGGCTGGCGGTGTTGTTGCGGATGAGCGTATCGCGCAAAATCAATTTGACGTTATAGGCCAGCAGCCCGCCGGCGCAGTCGCCGCTGGTGGTGGGGCAAGCGGCGTTGCCCACGCCGGTGGGGTTGCCCAGGTTGGTGTAATCGCCGTTGATAATTTGGAAACCGCTTACTGTCACCGTTTGCGTACCGCTGCCGATGAGGGTGAGGCCACGGCCGTAATTCTGGGCGTCAATAATCGTCGGGTTAACCAGCGGGTCGGCAATGTTCCAATTGCTGGTGGTGAAGCCCCCTTTCAACGTTAGATTTTTGCCATCCACCATGACCACCTGGGTGTAGGTGTAGCTGGTGGTAGCCGAAACTTTTGTTTGCGCGCCGGTGTAAGTGCCCGCTGCCACGCGAATTTCGTCGCCGTCAGAAGCAGCGTCTACGGCCGCCTGGATGCTGCCGTAGCAAGGGGAGACAGAGCCGCAGCTACCGCCGGGAGCGACATAGCCAACGGCTGCCGCTGTTGCCGCCTCGACCGAACGGAAACGCAGGGTAAGAGTGAAGATCATAATCAAGCTGACGGCCAACGGCCACAACAACCTGACTAATGGGGATACAGAGGTTTGAGGATCATGTCCGCTCGTTTTCATGTTTACTCTCCTGAAAATAGTGGAGTTTTCATGCCTTTTGGTGTGCGGAACGCTCATGGAAACTCCTTTGGTGACAATTCTCGCAAGCTGCTTATTCCATTTGCCTATTTGAATAATTCAGGGGGCTGCGGCCGTTTCATCACCATGTTTCAACACCCGCTCCCCCGTCTCCTCTTCTAAAAAAGCGACTAGCGCCGCTAACGAGGAGAAGCCGTGCCGTTCTCCTGTGCGGGGATTTTCCAGGTGTACCCGGCACCCTCTCCCGCCTTGCTCATCGGCCGGCCACAGCCGAATAAGATAGGCGGTGTACGGAAAAGAATCTGTGTCAGACATGTGTGTTCAGCCCCCGCCCTGCTCCACATCCATTTTTCTGCAACGCCCGCCTCCAAGAATGCCCCCGATGATTCAACAAGTAAGGTAAGGCGTAATGATGCTCTTATGCTTTGAATTTGAACCCTGCCTTACTTAGGCCCCATCATAAGCCGCCATCGTCGATAAAACGTCGATTGAAATGGGAAAAAGCGGGGGAAAGAGGTGACTGCTTGCGCTTTGCCGCTCCCGATCGGGACAAAATTCCCGCAAAAGCGGTTCAAATGGTTGCTATTAGCGAGTATAATAAAGAGCGACATTCCATCTTGCTCTGGAGGGCAGCCGATGCTCACCATTTCACTGCTTGGCCAATCATTGATGACATTAAACAGCGCCCCTATGACAGGATTCTCGTCCTACAAGGCATCGATTTTGCTCGCTTATCTGGCTGTGGAATCAGATCGGCCGCATGATCGGCCTGCGCTGGCAGCGTTATTTTGGCCGGAACAAACAGACGCCGTTGCCCGAAAGAATTTGCGCGACATCTTGTTCAATTTGCAAAAAGTGATGGGAAATCGAGAGGCTGAACCACCCTACCTTATCGTCACCCGGCACAGCGTTCAATTCAACAAAGACAGCGATCATTGGCTGGATGTTGAGGCATTCACCACCTTATTAACCGCCTGCGAGACTCACCGCCACAAAAGAATAGACTCCTGTCGCGTCTGCGCTGCCCGGCTACAACAAGCCATTGACCTATACCGGGGAGATTTTTTGACGGGGACCTTTATCAATGACAGCAGAAGCTTTGAAAACTGGCTGGCCCTAAATCGGGAGCGTCTGCTCCAACAAGCCCTGGAAGCACTGTATCACCTGACCCGGTTCCACGCCCGGCGGCAGGAATTCGCCCAGGCCCGCCGTTTCGCTCAGAGGCAGGTGGAATTGGCCCCCTGGTTGGAGGTCGCTTACCGCCAGTTGATGGCCTTATCCGCATTGGCGGGGCACCGCGGCGCCGCCCTGGCCCAATTCGAAACTTGCCGGCAGCGGTTGGCTGAGGAACTGGCCGTAGAGCCAGGGCCGGAGACGGTTGCGCTTTATGAACAGATTAAGGCGGGCCGGAAACCTATCCGTATTTCGTCGCTGCCAATTAACCCACAATCGCAGTATCAAATACCTGCCCAAACGACCACATTTTTAGGCAGGAAGCAGGAACTCCTCCAGATCGCTGATTATTTACAAGACCCGGAATGCCGGCTGCTGACATTGATCGGCCCTGGAGGCAGCGGCAAAACCCGGCTGGCGGTTCAGGTCATGGCGGAGGAAATCGCCAATTTCGAGGACGGTATCTTTTTTGTACCGCTGGCCGCGCTGGAATCTGCGGACTTGCTGCCGCTGGCTATCGCAGACGGGATGAATTTATCCCTTTCCGGCCCTCGACCGCCCCGGGAACAGGTACTCATTTACTTGCATGAGAAGGAACTACTGCTGGTGCTGGATAATTTTGAGAGCTTGTTGGGAGACGAGCGTGCTCCAGAAGCTCTCGATTTGCTGGTAGACATCCTGAAAAACGCCCCGCGCGTGGTCATGCTGGTCACTTCCCGCCAGCCGGTGGGCTTTCAGGCTGAACGACTTTTTGACTTGTATGGCCTGCCATATCCTCCCGCCGGGGATGAGGGCAATGCCGAACAGTGGGACGCCGTACAGCTTTTTTGGGAGCGGGCGCGCCGGATTCAGCCCCAATTCAACGCTGCGCCGGAAACCATCGCCCACATCTGCCGGTTGGTGGAAGGGCTGCCGCTGGGGATTGAATTAGCGAGCGCCTGGGCGCGGACAATGACCGGCGCGCAAATCCTGGAAGCTATCAACCAAAGCGTGGATGCATTGGCAACCACCCGGCGGGATGTGCCCGCCCGCCATCGCAGTTTACGCGCCACCTTTACGTATTCATGGGCGATGCTTTCACCGGAGGAACAGCGAGTTTTTTGTGATCTATCCGTTTTCCGGGGCGGTTTCACTGCCGCGGCCACACCCGCCAGCCTACAAATGCTCTCGTCACTGGTGGAGAAATCGCTGCTGCGTCAGGATGCAGACGGCCGTTACCAGATGCACGAACTTCTGCGCCAATTTGGTGAAGAAAAGCTGCGACAACATCCTGAAGCGGAAGCGATTGCCCGTAACCATCACTGCGCCTGGGTCGCCGACTTTCTTCAGCAATGGGATACTGCCCTCAGGGGGAAACGCCAAATGGAAGCGGTGGAACAGATTGGGGCCGAAATTGACAACATTCGCACCGGCTGGCAGTGGGCGGTGAAAAACGGCAAAGAAGCAGAAATCAGCCGTTCTTTTAGAGCAATTGCCCAGTTCTTTGACATTCGCGGCTGGTTTCAAGAAGGGGAAAGCATGTTCGCCAAAGCGGCGGCGGCGTTACCGGAAAAAGGAGTATTGTACGGCCGTCTGCTGGGGTATCAGGCCGGTTTCAATTACCGTTCAGGCCGGTACGAACGAGCGCAAAGCCTATTTGAAGAAACCTTAACCCTGTTTCTACAGTTAAACGAGCCAGACGAATCAGCATTTGTGCTCAACGGCCTGGGCGCGCTCGCCTCATTTCGCGGACAGTATGCGGAAGCAAAACAACATGCGAAGAAAAGTTTAGCCATTGCCCGCAAAACAAACGATCCGTACGAAGAGTCGAAAAGCCTGGATGT
Source organism: Anaerolineae bacterium (assembly GCA_046753445.1). Lineage (GTDB taxonomy): Bacteria > Chloroflexota > Anaerolineae > Promineifilales > Promineifilaceae > JAHEEY01. The sequence goes on from JBHHTQ010000081.1 coordinate 11,785, forward strand.
TTTAGGTATTGCCGCCCGGTATAATGGGCAATTGAGTGAAGCAAAAGCCTATTTCCAGGCCTCCCTGATCATTCATCAGAATCATGGTGATTTATTTGGCCTGGCCCGAAGCTATAACCATCTCGGCAATACGGCATTCGCAGAAAAAGAATATGACAATGCCATCACCCTATTTACCCAGGCGATGGAAATTTGCCGGAAGATAGATTATCGGTTTGTGATACCCTACCTGCTGAACAATTTGGGTATTTCGGCCGGGCATATGAAAAAATATGACGAATCTATACAATATTTCTCAGAAGGTCTGGCGTTATTTCAAAAGTTAGGAGATCAGTTTGGCGAAGGGCTGGTGTATGGCAATCTAGGTCATATTTTCGAGTCGGCAGGAGAAAATGCCAAGGCAGCCAAACACTTCAAGTCAGCTATTCGAATTGGGCTGGAATTGGGATCACCAGCGTTAGTATTGGACGCCTTAACCGGCATTGCCACATTATTAGCTAAAGATGACGAAATGCAACAGGCATTGGAGCTGGCGACGCTTATTATGCACCATTCAGCAACGAGAAAAGAGACCAAACAAAAAGCAGAAGCTTTGAGTAACCAGTTAATGGACGCGCTTCCCTCAGACCAGGTCGCGTCTGCCCTGGCGAAAGGTGAAGCCCTGCGCTTAACCGAAATATCTGCCAAAATCCTCGCATGAGCAGCACATTCGATTAGCAGGCCACCTCACGACTCTGTACAATTGTACACAAAGGGCGCTGCCATGAATTCTGATAAACTGCCCGATGCGCCGTACGACGGCGTTTTTTATACTAGGCGGCCGTGATGGATGAGACACCCCACGCCCGTGGCGAGGCATTACGCCACTTCCAGCGAGCCAGGCGGCGAGCAGTGCGCGATCAACTGGCCGGTCGGATGACCGGGAAGGATACGCGCATGCTGCCGTTTGAAACGATACGCAGTGAATTGCGGAAGCAAAACCCGATGTATCGGGGCGTTCAGGAAATACCCACCGACCAGATTGTGGGAAGTGTGGGGCGTTACAGAGAATTCACGCGCAAGTTCTTACCCTTAAATGACAGCTTGCAAGAACGATGGGTGAATGTAGACTCACTTGCTTCAACCAAAGGGTGGCCGCCTATTGCAGCATATGAAATCGGCGGGGCATATTTTGTTCGAGACGGCAATCATCGTGTTTCTGTAGCCCGTGAGTTAAACATCCCCTCCATCGAGGCACACGTATGGGCATTCCCCGGAAATGTCCATATCTCGCCTGATGACAAGCTAGATGACGTGCTGATTCGGCTCGGCGAAGAGCGATTCATGGAACAAACACGGCTCAATGAGTGGTGTCCCGACCATGGCATCCGCTTCACCTCACCGGGGCGATATACAGAACTTCTGGCACAAATTCACAATTTGCGGAACATATTGGCTCAGATTGACGGCGAACCGCTCCCTTATGAAGAGGCAGTAAAGGCGTGGTATGAGATGGTGTACCTGCCGACGATTCAAGTCATTCGGGACAACGATTTACTCGCGGGCTTTCCGGGATGCACGGAAGCAGACCTTTTTGTGTGGCTTTCAAAATACCGGGCGCTGCTGAGAGAAACCTATGGCGAGTATGATAACCTGGCCGAGCTGGCCAGGATGCTCGCAGACAAGCACAAGGAGAGTGGACTGAACAAGATTACCCGCCAGATTCGTCGCTGGCTGGGCAGCGATGAGCTGCCCCCACTGGCAGACCCTGAACTCGACAATCGGTAAAAATGACGGAATTGCGCGGAGGATTCGCGCAAAAACAGGCTTTGACTTTGGAAGATTGGAAAGTGGAGAGCGGTAATCTCTAATCTCCAGCCCTGGTCTCCCATTCAAACATGAACGAACTCAAGGAATAGAAATTCTAGGAGCCAGATGATGTTAAAGAAACATTACAGTAAGACAGGAAAAGTGTGCCGCGTCACCTTTAAGCTGCCGGCCGAAGTGCAGGCAGTAACGGCCGTGCTCTGTGGTGATTTTAACAATTGGGACATAGAAGACAGCCCCATGAAGCGCTTGAAAGACGGCGGTTTCAGTAAGACTATCTCGCTTCCCGCAGGGCAAAGCTACCGCTTCCGCTATCTGCTGGATTATTCACGTTGGGAAAATGATTGGGAAGCAGACGCCTACGTGCCCAATGTTCACGGCAGCGAAGATTCATTGCTTCAAGTTTGATCCCAGATTTGACAAAACCGAAACCATAGTACAGAATCGCTCGTTTCACTTTGACAGTGATGTTGTTTTACGTTGCAAGGGTCATTGAACGCCTTTAAGTGTTTGGCGGTGTCACGGGTTTCCTTTCTTATAATGATAAACTGTGACACACTTAACCTTTGTCTTGAAGCGCATCGGTATTACCCGGCAGATCATCTTTGTGTTTGTATTACCAAAGGAGTAAGGAGAGATGAAGAATAGGAGACAATTTACCCTAATTCTTGTCCTGTTAATTGCTTTATTGTTGGTAGCGTGTGGTGGCAGCACAACCACCCAGGAACCAGCAACCCAAGAACCGGCCGCAGAACAACCGGCGGCGGAAGAACCGGCCGCTCAGGAGCAAGCGACGGAAGAACCGGCTGCTCAAGAACCAGCTGCAGAACAACCGGCGGAGGAGGAACCAGCGGGCCAGGAACCGGCGGCGGAAGCGGGCCTACCCGATCTGGGCGGCATGGAGATTCGGATTGCGGTGGAGAACGCCTACAATCCGTTCAACTTCATTGACGCCACCACCGGGGAAGCCATCGGCTACGATTACGACATCTTCGCCGAAATCTGCAGCCGGCTCAACTGCCAGGCCAACTTCGTGGAAACCAGCTGGGACGCCATGGTCGCCGTCATGGGCGGCAGCGGCAGCTTCGACACCTTCGACATCGGCGCTGACGGCATCACCATCACTGAAGAACGGGCGCAGAACGTAGACTTCTCCGACCCCTACATCCAACTGTCCCAGGTCATGCTCGTTCGTGCCGGCGAAGACCGCTTCTCCTCCGCGGACGAACTCGCCGCTGACGATTCCCTCCTCGTCGGCTCCCAGCCCGGCACCACCAACTACGACACGGCCGCTGAGGTCGTCGGTGAAGACCGCATCGTCGCTTACGACCAGTTCGGTCTCGCCGTCCAGGCCCTCATCAACGGCGATGTGGACGCTGTCATCATGGACAATGTCGCCGGCATCGGCTACGTCGGCGCCAATCCCGACAAGGTCATGATCATCGGCGAGCCGCTAACCAGCGAAGAACTCGGCTTCATCTTCCCCCAGGGAAGCGAACTCCGCGACGCTGTCAATGCCGCGCTCGCAGAAATGGATGCCGACGGCACCCTCCAGCAGCTCTTCGATAAATGGTTTGTGACCGA
>JBHHTQ010000082.1:0-14476 GCA_046753445.1 Anaerolineae bacterium
TCTTTGGGAACCTCCCCGGCCGGTACAAGGTCTGCGCCCTCTGGTTCCGCAGGCTCCTTTTCCTGATCCAGCAGGTCAAGAAAATGTTGGGTTGTGATGATGCGGGGAGCTTCAATAATCGGTTCTGCGTCATTCTCGTCCAACAGCCATTCAGGCAGATCGGCCGTGGAGTCATGCTCAGAAGCCAGCTCCTCTACTTTGGGCAGCCCGCTCCTGACACCGCCTTCGGCCGTTGCTGGTTCCTCGTCCTGTTCCTCCCCAGTCTCAGCCTCCTCATCCGTCTGCTCGTGCTTGATCTCGCCAGTGCGCAGCCAGTCAGGCAGCAGACTGGGGTCCAGCTCACCGGTTTCCCCCGGAGGGCGCGCCGGCAAAGCAAAGAATCGGGAGCTTTTATCTTCAGTTTCTTCCAACTTGTCGGTTTCCGGTTTGGTGGGGAGTTCCTCTTCAATGATCCGGCTGCCGCAGTGGTCACAATAAAAGCGATTTCTAGGATTGGGTGTCTGGCAATTGGGGCAGATCAGGGTTGTGCTAGGGGGCAGGCGTGTGCCGCAATGGTTGCAGAACTTGCTGCCATACGCATTGGACGTATTACATTCGCGGCAAATGATGTCGTTGCTCATTTATGATACGGCCGATCCACGCCGGTCAGGACGCGCACGCTAATCAGGATTGTGCCCAGCGCCACGCCAATGAGAATACCCCGCATGCCGGCGGTGACGATGATGCCGGAAGTGAGTTCCTGCAACTGGACGAGCAGGTGGGCAAGCGGGTCAGGCAAAAAAGCGAAATAGGATAATGCGCTGCTCAAGAGCATGAACACGGCCGTGAACAGGAAAATCACCGACCAGATGGTTCGCTGCCGTTTGAGCAGTTGAAATCCGGAGAAGAGCAAGAAGAAAGCCAACAACGATGAGAGCGCCGCCTCCAGCGGAGCTTGCACCTGTTGGAACACGTTGTCCACAGCGTTGTCAGTCAGACGCATGTGGTCGGTAATGGCCAGGGCGAAGACGGCCAACATACTCAGGACCAGCACGCCGCTGTAAACATTTCCGCTGAAGAGTCGTTTTGCGTGCACGGCGAGCAAGTTGGCGACCCCCAGAAGCAAGGCCACGGCGACAATGAATGCAGCCCAATTCAACGCCAGATCCGTGAGTGCAGGAACGGGCAATATCAGACCAACCAGAGTCAGGAGTCCAAATATGAGGGTGATGGTCAGGGGAATGCCTTGTTTCAGAGTCATGTCAACTTAAAACGCCCCGCGGAAAGCATCAGCCCCCAAACATCTGAAAGAGAGCCGAGCCGAGGATAACAAGCATGGCAATCAGGCGGAGCACATCCTGTGCCCGCAAACTGGCGAGTTGGGCCGGACTGCCTTCAAGATAGGCGGCGGCGGCCAGTAATTCTTCACCAATTAACACGTTTTCGGTGACGGCCGTGGCCAGGGCCAACGCCACCGGATCGTCCGAACCTATCACTTGGCCGATGTTCTTGCGGCCGGCGGCTTCGCTCACAATAGCCAGTTCCGGGCCAAAACGGCCGACCAATACGTTACTCACGATTTTCTCTTGTTGAACCACACTGGCCACGCCGCCGGCATAGGCAAACGCATCGGTCTCGCTGGCCACAAACTGTACCTGACCGGGCCGGTATTCGCCCGTTCGCTTGGCTGATGCGTAGGCGTGTCTTAGGCTTTCCTGGCCGGCCGGAAGCAGGGTGGGGTCGCCTACGGTCACCAGCGGCGGCGTCCCATTAGCGCACCCATCTTTTGCCAGATGGTCGAGCACGGAAAGGGCAGAAATGCTGGTCGGGCTGGCAACAGAAGCTAATCCTGCCTGGCCCAGGCTCAAGTGTAACTGACTGCCGCTCTCGATGGCCTCGCCCACATGCCCTTCCAACACTTTCAGGGCATCTAACGGCCGCAAGTTGATATCCGCCCCGTTCTGAAAGCGCCGGGTAAACAAAATGAGCAGCAACGCGGAAAAGGCGATAACGCCGACGGAAATCAGCAACTCCATTTACCCCTCACTTGATTCCAGGCGCGCCACCAATTCGCTGACGGCCGCTGGCTCTTCCAACAAACGGGCAAACTTTCCAATGGCATCAGACGGCAGGAGCAGCGATAAAAAAGGCTGGATGACCCACAGCACCTGTCCCCCGACAAAGGTTAACGGCCGTCCGGCATCGAGAGCAACCAGCGCCGGCAGGCGCAAACCACGCCGGCAAATCGCTGCCGCTAATTGGTCTATGAACCGGTCATCTGCGTGCATTGGCTGGTTCACTTCCTTCCGTTACTCCGTGTCGGCCGCACGACGTGGTGTACTGTGAGTTGACGTAACATAATGTTACTAGCGGGAGTATAACACGTTTGCAAATGAGTGTAAAGCGCGCCGAAAACCGAAGAGGCGCCCGCGCGCACGTTGGTATCATGTTCATGGTGGCGTATAATTTGAAGCCCCAACATTCTCGGCGCACCAGGCCATTTCCCGTGAGTGATGTTGCGCCAAAGGCAGAGGGCATGCGTATCAAAGTGATCATGAATCCGTATTCAGATCAGGGGCGGGCGGCACATTATCAAGACCGCATCCTGGCGCTGGGAGCGTCGTTTGGCGGGTTGGATGTCGTGCTGACGGAACGGCCGGGGCACGGCCGTGAATTGGCCCGAAGCGCAGCCGATGACGGTTATGACCTGGTGGTTGCTGCTGGCGGGGATGGCACGGTGCATGAGGTCGTCAATGGCCTGGTTCAGGGAGACAAGGCGGACGTCAGGTTGGGCGTTATCCCGATTGGTTCCGGGAACGACTTCGCCTATGGGTTGGGAATCCCTCTCGACCTGGAAGCGGCCGTGGCCCGTCTATTTCAGGGCCAGCCCCGCCGCGTTGACCTGGCGCGCGTTGAAGATGATCGGGGCCGCTATGCGTTCTTCGATAATAACCTGGGCATCGGGTTTGATGCCATCGTTGTGATTAAGACGGAGAGCATCACCCGCGTTCACGGATTCTTGATGTATTTCCTGTCTGTGCTGCAAACCATCGCGTTCTATTACCAGACGCCTCGCCTGGAAGTGCGCTTTGATGATGAGGCAGTGGCTCAAGAAGTATTGTTCCTGTCCATGGGCATCGGGCCGCGGGGAGGGGGCGGTTTCTTCCTCACGCCGGATGCGGTGCAGGATGATGACTTGATTGACAGCTGCACCGTCAATCCGATCGGCCGCCTGACGATGTTGAGCATGCTCAGCCAGGCGATAAAGGGCACCCATGTCAACTCGCGCCATGTGACCATGCGCCGGAACCGGCGGATTATCATTAGGGCGAGTACACCGATGCCCATTCACCTGGATGGGGAGGTGTTTGCCTACCCCCAGGATAATGTACGCCGCCTGACGGTGACAAGTGTGCCGGCAGCGATTGAGGTCATGGGTTAAGTGTGTCACGGTTTATCATTTAAGAAAGGAAAACCGTGACACCGCGAGGTTTGGCGGTTTATTTATGAGATAAACCGCCAAACACTTAAGAGCAGGGGGAATGATGATGCGGACGCTGGAAAAGGCGCTTCTTGATCATGAGTTGCTCGTGTTGCGGGTCATCGGCGAGTGGTGGGAGGTTGATCTCACCGGCGCGGACAAGATGGCCTGCGTGAATAAGCTGGCAGAAACCATGCGCCAACTCGATATGCAGCAGGAGATGATCTTCCTGCCCCCAGAAGAAGCGGCCGCCATGCGGGACTTGATCACAGCCGGAGGACGGATGCCGGTCGCCACTTTCAGCCGCAAGTATGGGGAAGTACGCCTGATGGGGCCGGGTCGACTGGAACGTGAAGAGCCGTGGATGGAACCGATCAGTTCGGCCGAGGCGCTCTGGTATCGCGGGTTCTTGTTCCGCGCCTTTGACGAAACCCCCGAAGGGATGATCGAGTTCTGCTACCTCCCGGAGGAGCTGTTGAGCCAATTCCCCGCTCCAGCAGAGGATGAGGTGGGGGAGACGGCCGTGCCTGGCCTGACGCCTGCCGGTGCCCCGGAAGCCTTTACCGAAGCGGTGACAGACATTGTAGACGATTTAACCACGTTGCTGGGCGCGGCCCAGAGTGGTCTGCTTCAGGCCGGGGATGAACGTTGGCGCTCCCTTTTATTGAACGATGACGAAGACCGGCTTTCCATGATCACTGCCCTGGCGCGGGAGTTGGGGTTCCTGCGGGCGACCCCTGAAGACCTCCGTCCGACGCGCGCGGCCGTCGCCTGGCTCAAACAGAGCCGCGAGTCCCAGTTGCGCGCATTGGCCGATGCCTGGAGTCGCAGCGGATGGAATGAGTTACGGCATGTACCTGCTCTGATTTGTGAAGGGGAGAATTGGAGCAATGATCCGATTCTGGCCCGTACGGCCTTGTTGGACGCGATGCCGCGCAGCAGTGACTGGTTCTTATTGGACGATCTGGTTGAGCACATCAAAGCGACGGCGCCGGACTTCCAACGGCCGGACGGTAACTATGACACCTGGTATGTGCGGGACGCTGCCAGCAATGAATTTCTTACCGGCTTTACCAGTTGGGATTCTGTGGAAGGGCGTTTGCTGCGCTACCTGGTGCAGGGGCCTCTTGTATGGCTGGGGCTGGTGGAGACGGCCGCCGGGCGTTATCGTCTGACATCCCGCGCCCTGGCTTGGCTGGCGGATGAGCCGGCCGTCCGCGACGAGGTGCGCGTGCCCATCGTCGTGAACGCTGATGCCAGCCTGATAGTGCCCTACAATGCGGATCGGTACCAACGGTTTCAGGTGGCTCGCATCAGCGAGGCGGGTCCGATGAAGCCGGGCCAACCTTTCCACTACCGCCTGACCCCGGCTTCTCTCCAGCGGGCAAAGCAGCAGGGAATTATGCCGGAGCGTATCTTAAAGTTTCTGGGAGATGCGAGCGGCCGCCCCGTCCCGGCGAGCGTAAAGCGGGCGCTGGCCCGGTGGGCAGAGCGAGGCGTGGAAGCGCGCGTGGAAGAGACGGTCGTGCTGCGCGTGCGGGATGCGGCCATCCTGGAGACGCTGCGCGCGAATCCGAAAACGCGGGACTTCATCGGCGAAAGTTTGGGCGACCTGGCGGCCGTCGTCAGGCGGGATCAGTGGCCGCAGTTTGTAGCCGCCACGGCCCAGCTTGGCCTGCTGCTGGATGTGAACGCGGGCGAATCAGGCTGAGGGCGTGGGTTACGGCGTCAGCTGTAAAACACGGCCGCCTGCGTGATCGAGGACGTATATTTCCCCGTCGGCGCTTTCCCCGAAGCTGGAGATGTTAAGCCCCCCTTGAAAGATCCGGGTGGAGAGCCAACGGCCGTCATCGAACTGCACCAGGCTCCAAATCGTCCCGAAACAGTAATCCCCATAAAAATAGTTGCCGTACAGCTCAGGGAATTGCCGCCCCCGGTACACATACCCGCCGGTGATGGAACACCCTTCATTATGCCCATATTCAGCGACAGGTAATTGCAGGCCATCAGGATCGCATGATTCCGTCTGGAAACAATGGGTCCCTTCCATGATGTTCCAGCCGTAATTCTCGCCGCCTGCGCTGTCTCCCGGCTGCACATGCACTTCTTCCCACAGATTCTGGCCGACATCGGCGATGTACAGCGCCCCGGTCAGGCGGTCGAAGCTGAAGCGCCACGGGTTTCGCAGGCCGAAAGCCCAAATTTCGTTGCGGCGGCCGTCGTCGTTGACGAACGGATTGGAGGCGGGGATGGCGTAGCCAGCGGCCACTTCATGGGTGACGTCAAGCCGCAGCAAGGAGCCGAGCAAGGTAGCGGGATTTTGCCCATTCCCCTGGGGGTCGTTGGCGCTGCCGCCGTCGCCCACGCCAACATAAAGGTAGCCGTCCGGGCCGAACTGAAGCTGGCCGCCGTTGTGATTGGGGAAGGGTTGGGGAATGGTCAGCAGCACTACTTCGCTGTCTGGCCTGGCGCGGTTGGGATCGTCCCCCTCCACTTCGTAGCGGGCAATGATCGTGTCCCCGGCTTTGTTGGTGTAATTGACGAAGAAACGGCCGTATCCCGGCTGTCCTGGTTGGGCATAATTTGGATGGAAAGCGACGCTAAGCAACCCTTGCTCCGGCGCAGCCGAGCCTACGCGGTCCTGAATGTCGAGGAAAGGTTGGGGCAGCAGTGTGCTGCGCTCGATGATGCGGATAACGCCGGATTGTTCTACCACAAACAAACGCTCATCAAAGGCGTGAGTCAGATAAACCGGCTTGAACAGGCCGGTGACCACAGGGGACAACTGCACATGGGTAACCGGCGCGACCGGGAGCGGTGTGCTGGTGGGAGGCGCAGCTGTCGGTGAGGGCGGGCTGGTCGGGATGGGCGTCGCCGTTGTGCCCGGCGCAGTGGGCATAGGCACGGCCGTTGGCGTGGGGGACACAACCCCTGCGGCCGTCAGGGTTGCCGTCGGCGCCGCTTCCTTTGTAACCGGCACAATAGGGGGGGTGAGAGTCGGCCTAGCATCGCCGCTCTTGCAGGCAGCAAAGAACAGCATGAGCAAGAGCAGCGTGCGGGCGCCTCTCATTCTGACGGGGTGAGGTACAGGACGGCCGTGTTTATCGTTACGGCCGTGCGTCAATCGGAACAAACTGCTTCCCGGTTTCGCCCGTGTACCGGGCTTTAGGCCGGATGAGGCGGTTATCGGCAAGCTGTTCCAGGACATGCGCCGTCCAGCCGGCAATGCGGCTCAACGCGAACATGCAGGTGAACTGGTCAACCGGGATGCCGATCATGTACAGGACCACGGCCGAATAATAATCTACATTGGCGTAAAGGTTGCGTTCGATGAAGTAGTCGTCCGAACGGGCCAACTGCTCAATTTCCACCGCGATTTCAAACCATTTGCCGTGGCCGCTGCTGTGCGCCAGACGTTCGGCCATCGGCCGCAAGATGACGCCGCGAGGGTCTTCTACTTTGTACACACGGTGGCCGATGCCCATGATCCGCTTGCCCGCTGCCCGTGTTTCCCGGAACCAGGCGACGACATCGCCACGCTGTGCAGCGTCAATGAACTGCTCCATTGCTTTTTGGTTAGCGCCGCCGTGCGCGGCTCCTTTCAATGTGCCCAGACCGGTGGTGATGGCCGAATACATGTCCGCCTGTGTCCCGGTTGTGACCCGCGCGGCAAAGGTGGAGGCATTAAAGCCGTGGTCTGCAAGCAATACCAGATAAGCGTCCATCGCTTCCACCGCGTCCGGATTGGGTTCTTGGCAGCTGAGCATGTAGAGGAAGTTGGCGGCGTGGCCCAGGTCTGGGCGCGGGGCAATGGGTTCCTGGTTGTTGCGAATTCTCTCCCAGGCGGCGATGATCGTGGGGATGACGGCCGTCAACCACAACGCTTTCTTGCGCGCCCCTTCCACGCTGATGTCATCGGCCGTAGGGTCGGTCAGGGCCAGCCCACTCACAACCGTGCGCAATACGGCCATCGGATGCGCTTCATGGGGGAAGTTCTGCATGGTACGCAGCACGGCCGCCGGCAGGGCGCGCTTGGCGCGCAGTGCGGCGCTGAATGTATCTAACTGATTCTGATTGGGCAGGTCCCCGTTCCACAGGAGATACACGACTTCTTCATAACAGGCGTGTTCTCCCAGGTCGAGGATGTTGTAGCCGCGATAAATCAGCTCCCCTTTATCGCCATCCACCCGGCTTAAGGTTGTATCGGCAACGGTGATGCCCGCTAACCCTTTTACTTGGACACTCATTGAATATCTCCTTTACCCATCATGCGTCATGCGGCCGCAAATTAGTTGTTGTCGGCCGTTCGTAATCTTTCCCCATATTGTGCTTCGTAGTATGCCTGGAATTCGCCGCCCTTAATCTTGCGCCACCACCATTCATTCCCCTTGTACCAGCGGGCCGTGCGGGCAATCGCTTCTGCCGGACTGTGTTTCGGCTCCCAGCCCAACGCCTTGATTTTATCTGAGTTAAGGCTGTAGCGTCTGTCATGTCCGGGACGATCAGCCACATGCCGGATCAGGCTGCGCGGCCGATCCAGCGCGTCGAGCAGGATTTCCACCATTTGCAGATTTTCCATCTCTTCGCTGGTGCCGACGTTGTATACCTGGCCAATTTCCCCTTTGTGCAGCACCAGGTCTATCGCCTCGCAGTGATCGCCCACGAATTGATACTCGCGCATCTGGCGGCCGTCGCCGTAAACGGGTAGCGGTTCATGATCAATTGCGTTAGTGGCGAACAACGGCACCACTTTCTCCGGGTACTGGTAGGGGCCGATATTGTTTGAGCCGCGGGTGATGGTCACCGGCAGGCCGTAGGTGACATAATATGCATTCACCAACAGGTCTGCGCTGGCTTTGCTGGCCGCGTAGGGGCTGCGCGGTTCCAGCTTGTCCGTCTCCAGGCTGGAATGTCCCGCGGGGATGTGCCCATATACCTCGTCGGTGGAAATCTGATGGTACCGTTCCAGGCCAAACTTGCGCGCCGCTTCCAGCAGCACGTAGGTACCGTACACGCTGGTCTGGATGAATGCGTCCGGGTCCATGATGGAGCGGTCTACATGGCTCTCGGCGGCAAAATTGATGATCGTGTCAATCTGATGCCGCCGGATGACTTCCTCGACGGTTGGCGCATCGCAGATGTCCCCTTTGACAAAGTGGTACCGGGGATCGTCCGATACATCGAGCAAATTGTCCAGGTTTCCCGCATACGTCAACTTGTCGTAAACGACGAGATGATAATCCTCGTATCGGTTGAGCATGTGGATGACGAAATTGGAGCCGATGAAACCAGCTCCGCCTGTGACGAGAATGTTCTTCACGAATTACCTCACTGTGCCATGTTTACAAGGTCTGCATTGTAACGCATGGCCTGATTTCAGCCAACGAGGGCTTGTGCTATACTCGACGGTAATCAACGGCCGTTCTGGTTGCAAGTATAGGCGGAAGCACGGACATGGAAACGACGCACAACTACCTATTTGTCAGTGACTTTCATCTGAGCGAAGGGAGAGACCCGGCCACCGGCCGGTACTCGCGCAACGAAGATTTCTTCCACGATGAAGCATTTGCCCGCTTCCTGGCGTATCATGTCAATCTGAGCTGGCGGTATGATGCGGCCGTTCATTTTCGCAAGCCGTGGAAATTGATCATTAACGGCGATCTCTTTGATTTCCTCCAGGTCGCCTCCCTGCCCCAAGAAGGCCAGGAATTGATGGCCGTGTGCGGCCGTCGTTCCTATCAGGAGCTGAGCGCCAACGAGCGGCAGTACGGTTTGGGGACCGGCGCCGGCGAAACTGTATGGAAGCTCAAACGCATTGCCGCCGGACACCCCCTCTTTTTCCAGGCGCTGGCCTGGTTCCTGGCCCACGACCAGTATGAACTTGTAGTGCTCAAAGGAAATCACGACATCGAAATCTCGTGGTGGGATGTGCAGCAGTGCTTCATCCAGACATTAGTGGCCGCTTACGATGGTTGGTATCAGACGGCCGACAACCTGGCGCTGGCGGAATGCCCCTTGGTGTATCATGAGGGCCTGCCGCCCCGCCTGACCGAAGTGGCTGTTAGAGCGGCCGTCCATTTTCCGGTTGCTTCCTATGGCGAGAAGGGGTTGTTTTACGTTGAGCACGGGAGCCAGTACGATCCGGCCAACGCCTTTGAAGACTTCGAGGACCCCGTCCTGCCCGACAACCCCGACCTGATTGAACTGCCGTCAGGGTCCCTGTTTGTCCGCTACCTGTTCAACGCCGTCGAGGACGTTCACCCGTTTGCCGACAACCTCAAGCCGTTGTCACGCTACTTCGTCTGGGTGCTGCGCCACGCCCCCTCTGCCCTCGTCATGTTCCTGACCCGGCTTGTGCCCAGGTACATTGTAAGCGTGGCAGAGCTGGAGAAGAAGAAAGCGAAAGACGCCTTGCGCCGCATGAGGGGGGAGACCAGACCAGCGCGCCTGGACCGCGCCCCTCCTACAGAATTTGAACGAGGGGTGATGGAAGCGCAGGAACGGCTGCGCCAACGGCTGAATCTGCAAGCAAAGGGGGTGACGGTTGGGATGCTTTTGAGCGTGGCCATGGTCGCCGCCGTGGTGCTGCTGCTGCTCCAGGCGGTGCGGGCATACACATCCGCTCAGTACGGGGAAATGGCGGGGTCGGTTTTGACGGCCGTGTTCTTCATCCTGGCTGCATCATGGCTCTCCCGGCAGCTGGATCGTTTGCTGGAATCCCCCTATTTACTTGAAGCGGCCGAAGCGGTGCGCGGGTTGTTAATTCAGCATCCGGATCACGACCTGGGGCAGGTGCCTTATTTCCTTTTTGGGCATAACCATCAGGCGGATGTACGGGAAATCGGCCGCGATCAGGCCGGGCACCCGCATGGATCCAGGCAATGGTATGTGAATACGGGGGCGTGGATACCGGTCTTCAGCGAAGAGCAGCGCCTGCTCCGGGAGGATGTCCAACTCACCTTCTTCAGATTGGTGCCGGGCATGCCGGACTTTGGCCACGGCATGCCGGAATTGTACCAATGGTCGCCGGAAGCAGATCGGCCGCTGCTGGTGCGCCTGTTCTCGCCAGACCACCAACGCTGATGTCGGCTTGGCGGTTTGTAATGGAGCAATTTGTAACTGGTAATTTACCCATTTACTCCATTACGAATGACAAGCAAACGGCAAAGTTCATAAAGAACGAACCCTTAACTGCCGTATTGGGCTACGAAATCGTCAATCAGGCGGCGGGCGATGCTGAGGGAGGCAGGAACCTGGGGTAAAGCATCGGCCGTAAACCAGCCGGCTTCCTTAATTTCTGTGTCGTCCACGCGGATTTCGCCGCCGGCGTACTCGGCCGTAAACGCGATCATCAACGAGTTGGGAAACGGCCATGGCTGGCTGCCGAAATAGCGGATATTCTTCACCCGGATATTTGTTTCCTCGCATATTTCTCGCTGCACGCACTCTTCCAGCGTCTCGCCCGGTTCCACAAATCCGGCAAGGACACTGAACAGGTTGGGGGGAAAGTAGCTTGCCCGCGCCAACAGCAGTTCCGGCCCCCGTTCGCTGAAGCGGTCCACACGCACAATCATCGCCGGTGAAATGCGAGGGTAGTTGGTGAGGCCGCAGTTGGGGCATTGCTTGGCCCGTTCGCCCTCCAGCGCTTCTGTGCGTACCCCACAATGGCCGCAGAATTGATGGTTGCGATCCCAATCCACGATCTGCACCGCCCGACCAGCCACGGCAAATAGCGCCTCATCCAACAGGCCGTACAAACGCCGCAGGCCGATGAAGGTCATGCCTTCCGGCGCTTCCGCGTTTCTGTCCACCTCGGCCGAATAGCAGAACTCGGGAATGGTGTTGTCGAAATAACCGAGGTATTGTCGGCGGACGACAGTCAGGCCCAATTCAGATGGGTCAACTACTCGGGGAAGGCTTGCCCAGTCTTCCTCAAGCCGTACCAGCAGGCGAAATCCGCGATGGATGAACCAGTAAGCGGGGGCCGGGTTTGGGGCGGCGGGCGTGGTGGAAGAGACAAACGAGGCGGTCATTCATGAACTCCTTGGCATGGGCGGCGGGCAATTCCTCCGACATCAATCGTAAGGCTCCGGCGTTGCTGTCGGCGTCGTAGTGCCCGGAGTGGGCGGGCCGGGATAGCCGCCAGGCGTGGATGTGGCCAGCGGCGGCTGGGTCGGTGCGCCTCCGGTTGAGGTCGGGGCGGGGGGCCTGGTTGGGGTGGCGGTGCTTCCGGGCGGCGGCGTCCCCGTGGGGGTGGCGGTTGCCCTGCGCGTGGTTGTCGGCGTGAGCGTGTCTGTTCCTGAGGACACGGCCGTCGCTGTGGCAGTGCCGCGTCGTGGTGTGGAAGTGGTTCCGGAGCGCGGGGTCATGGTTGGCGTCGGGGCGCCGGTAGCCGGACCAACCGCGCCCGGCGTGTCATTGGCAGAAGGGGGCGAAGCGGTCGTGCCGGTGGCGGCGGGCAGAGAGGTCGGCGGTTGTCCTTCAGAGGTAGGGGGCATGGGCGTCTGTCCGAAATTGGGCAGCGGATTGGGCTGTACGATGCGGTCGGCCGCCAGATACCAGATGTTTCCCCGGGGCGGTTCCTTGCCGCAGCCTGAGGGGCCTGTGTAATGAAGCCAGGTCCCTTCTACCGTCAGGTGTGTGCCCGGCGGCACCAGGGTCAGGACGCCTTCCAGGCCCACAGCGTCCAGCCGCAGCCCTTCGGCCAACAGCGACCAGCGCACGACCGGCCCTTTCGCCGCCAGACACTCCTCGGCCGCGACCGGTGAATAATCGCCTGTCACGCGAATCCGCTTCCCCTGGTAGCTGAAGGGATCGGCGTCGAGTTGGGCGAAGGTGACGGCCGTGGGCTGCCCGTCAATCCCTAACTGGGCGGGCGTGGGCGAGGGGCGCAACGGTTTTAGCGGCCGTTCGGTGTTCCCGGATAAGAGTTTAGGCCCCAGCAGCGTGGCGACGACCACCAACAACAACACAGCCGCCAGCCCCGTCCAGAGGGGAGGAAGCTGCCTCGTCTTGTTGGCGTCGGTCGTTGTCTCGTTCATCGGATCCTTGGAAATGAAGGTAGCTGTGCGCCGCGATGATGCACCCACCACTCGACCAGTAGGACGGCAAAGGCGGCGGCGATCAGCCAGGGCCATAATTCACGCTGGCCGATGTCTTCACCGGCGGCCGTATCCACGCTTCTTTCGCCGGCCTTGATGGAATTGGCAGGAGCTACCTGTGATTCGCCGGGGTCGAACAGGTTCACCGCAAAGGAACCGGTCGGCTGCTCGCCGCTGCTGTCACGTAATATGACATGATACACGCCCAGTTGATCCGTTTCTGTGAACAGAAGCGCATCCTTGCTGACATCGGCCGTCCACAGACGGCCGTCCGGCTTTTGCACGGTCACCACGATAGTGGCCGCCCCCGGCGTGATACTCACAGAATCGCCTGGTTGCAGGCCGGTGGGCGCGTCAAACGCGCGACCGGGGCTGAGCCAGCTCGTAATATTAGCCACTAAGACAGGAAATGCAATTTGCAGCGGTAAATCAGATTGGCGCAGGTCAAACGTGATGATGACGAAACGATGCCCTCCCCGCTCCCCGGCGAGGATGAGCGGGCCACCCTCAGCCGTTACCAGCGGCTGTGCCCAGGGAGAGGTCACGGCTTGCGCCTGACGGATGTGCACGTTGCGCCATTCCACGAATTGTAACAGAGGCGAGTCATCCAGGCGGACGGTCACCGTATTGGTGAAGGCACCGGTCACGGAAAACAACTGGTCGGGCGCAGTGGCGGCCGTCCCGTCCGGCTGCGGGTTGATAATCAGCATATCGGCCGCCGGGAGTGGGCTGGGTAGTGAGACGCCGTCAAAGATTAGCAGGTCGAACGGCTCTTCCAATAAGCCACTTCCGGGGTGGGCCTTAAATGCCTCCACACCGGGCAGGACAGAGAAGACTTGTTCCAGGAACAGGTTGCCCTCAGTGATGAGGAGGACGCGGTTGCTCACGCCCCCTTCATGCACTGCCCATGCAGTGTTGTCCAGGGGGAGGATGTCTGCTTCCAGGTTGCTCAGGCGCGCCTCGATGACGGCCGTGCTTTCCGGCAAATCCCAGGTGGCGCTGGCGGAACCGCCGGCCGGGATGGCGAGGCGGCGGGAATCAAACAGCGTGCCGTCGAGCGAGATGCTGAGCAGCGCCTCCTGATCGACCGCCCCGTAGTTTCTGACGCCGGCGAATAATTGCGGCCCTGCATCCGTGTTGCGGCCTACCCCTGTATTGCGGGTGGCCAACGCCGTGATGGCCAGATTCTCGCCGCTGTCGCCTATCGGCACGTAGGCCAGTTCTGCGGGAAGGGGGGACAGGTCGGGGGGAAGGCCGCCGTCGGAGACGACGACGATGCGGGCGTTGCGAAATCCCTGGGCTGCGCCGGCGGCCAGGGCGAACGCGGCGTGCCAGTCGGCCGCGGCCGCGTCGGGCTGGGCCTGGGCTAATGTGGCCCGCAGCTGGGTCTTATCGCTACTGGCAGAGGCTAGCACGGCCGGTTCATGCCCTACCCGGATGATCGTCATCTGGCTGCGGCCGTCCAGGTCGTTGATGAGCCGGTTGACTTCCGCTTTGGCGGCCGCGAAGCGGGTTGGCTCGCTGTCTGTGGCCTGCATCGAGGCGGAGGCGTCCAGCAAGACAACGACGCTGCCGCTGACGATGGAGGGTACGGGAATAAACGGCCGTGCCAGGGCGAGCACCAATGCCGCCAGGATCAGGAGCTGCAGCAGCAGGAGCAGATTGCGGCGCAGCCGCTGCCAGGGCGCATTCGCCTCCCGGTCCCGTAACAGCTTTTGCCACAGCATTGTGCTGCTGACGAGCAGTTCCCGCCGCCGCAGCCGCAGCATGTACAGTAGGATGATGGGGCCGGCCAGCAGGCCCAGAAGCAGGAAGAAGGGGGTTAGAAATGACAAGATGGTGCCAATAATATCTGATAGTTCGAGGGATTCAATGGACGCAGATCTCTGTGAGTTTCACCAGATGTAGAGGGTAA
>JBHHTQ010000083.1:0-14028 GCA_046753445.1 Anaerolineae bacterium
CAAGGGGATGCAACCGGGGCCTTGACGACGTTAGCAGAAGCGGAGCAGTTCGTGCGGCAGCGTCATTTTGAGCATTGGGTGGATGAGATAACGGCCGTTCGCAGCCAAATATTGCTGCACCAGGGCGATCTAACCGCCGCTGCCCAATTGGCCGAAACGCACGATCTCCCCCTCAGCCAGGCCCGCGTGAAGCTGGCGCAAGGCGACCCCACCGCCGCGCTGGAGGCGGTGGAACCGGCGCGCCAGCAGGCAGAAGCCAAAGCGTGGGTCGATAAGCAGCTCCAAGTGATGGTACTGCAAGCGGTAGCCTACGATGCCGCAGGCGAAAGCGAAAAGGCGGTGGAACGATTGGGTGAAGCGTTAGCCTTGGCCGCGCCGGGCGGCTTGCTGCGCCTGTTTGTGGATGAGGGACCACCGATGGCGGCGCTGCTGCGGGAGGCAGTGAAGCAGGGCATTGCTGCTGAGTTTGCGCAGCAGGTGCTGGCTGCTTTTGGGGAAACGGCCGTTGCCCTACCACCAACCACCCAACCCCTCCCTGATCCCCTTTCCGAACGTGAACTTGAAGTCCTCAAACTGCTGACCACATCGCTAAGCGGCCCGGAAATTGCCCGCGAATTGATGATCTCCCTGAACACGATGCGCACGCACACAAAGAATATTTACTCGAAGTTGGGAGTTAACAGTCGCAGAACGGCCGTGCGCCGCGCTGAAGAACTCAACTTGTTGTAAGACAACTCGCGTCCCTAAAAATTCTAACCCCTACAAAGTTAAACATCTTGCCAGGGCCTTTTTGTTGCCCCCGGAATAGAGGCTCATCCCTTCACCCCACAAATCACCACATCAATCACCAGATGTGGTGATGACCACTCACCACATTAATTTGTATTCTCCAGGCAATGAAAACAACAGTTTTGATGGAGCGCAAGATGGCAAGCACGAACACAACAGTTGAAAACCAGAAGCCGCCAGACAGCTACGAAGTTCGCCTCAAAGGACA
Organism: Anaerolineae bacterium; assembly: GCA_046753445.1. GTDB lineage: Bacteria > Chloroflexota > Anaerolineae > Promineifilales > Promineifilaceae > JAHEEY01. The sequence continues at coordinate 998 of JBHHTQ010000083.1, forward strand.
TCTGGATGCGCGTTGGACTGGCTGGTTTGATGGGTTCACTATCACCCTAACCGACCGCGGCGAGACGATTCTCACCGGCTCCGTTGCTGACCAGGCCGCCCTGCATGGTTTACTCAAAAAAGTGCGTGATTTAGGCTTGCCCTTGCTCTCCATCAACCCAATTAACGTCTAAGGAGAGATTCAAATGAAAACCAATATCCGCGAACTGTCCCCGTCCGCTTATGCTCGTTTTGCCGGTGTGCTGTACCTGATCATCACCGTTGCCGCCATCTTTGCTCATATGGTTATCCCGGAGCAGTTCATTGTGCCGGGGGATGCCGCAGCCACAGCTGCCAATATCGCCGCCAACGAAACCACGTTCCGCTTGGGGACGGTGGGCAGTGAGCTAATTATTTTGCTGAGCGAAATTGTGCTGTCGGTGGTATTGTACGTGCTGCTGAAGCCGGTGAGCAAGACGCTGTCATTGGTAGCGGCCGTTTCCCGGCTGGCCATGACCACCATTCACGGACTGAACCTGCTCAACTACTACTTCGTCTTTCAGCTGCTCAATGGCACTGACTTTGCCACGGTTTTTAGCCCAGACCAGGTAAACACACTGGTGACGCTGTTCCTCGACGCGCACAGCATTGGCTTCACGATTGGCATCGCCTTCCTCGTCCCGCATGTTCTAATTCTGGGCTACCTGATTGTGCAATCAGGCTACTTCCCCAAGGTGCTGGGCTTCCTGTTCATCGCCGCCGGGTTTGGCTACCTGTTCGACGCAATCGGCTTGCTGCTGGTCCCCAGTTACACGACGACTCCCGGTTTGATTCAAATGGTCATCGCCGCCGCCGAAATTGCCTTCCCCATCTGGCTGTTGGTGAAAGGCGTGAACATGAACCGCTGGCAAAATCGTCCCCTGGCCCTTGAATCTGCCTAAAAACTCGAAACTGTCCGGACAACCCGAAAAAAGAATGAAATAAATATCAGTTCTCCAAGACCTGGCAGGAAACGAAATCGCTAGGTTTTGGGGAATAAGGAAAACCTCATGAAAGCAATTATTTATACCGAATATGGATCACCCGATGTGCTGCAGCTCAAAGAGGTCGCCAAACCGACGCCTAAAGATAATGAACTTCTGATACGCATTGAGGCGACAACGGTAACGGCCGTTGACAGCACATTCCGTCAGGGCGCATCCATCAGCGGCCGGTTTTACACTGGCCTCAAACGCCCCAAACGGCCTGTGCTGGGGTCTACGCTGGCCGGGGAAGTTGAAGCCGTGGGCAAAGATGTCACCTTGTTCAAGAAAGGGGACCAGGTTTTTGGGGCTACCGCAGATTTTGGCGCCCATGCCGAATATATCTGTTTGCCCGAAGACGGGGCATTGGCGCTTAAGCCAGCCAGCATCACCTACGAAGAAGCCGTCGCCACCAATGCGGCGCTCACCGCGCTGCCGTTTCTCCGAGACAGTGGACAAATTCAGAGCGGCCACAAAGTTCTGATCAATGGCGCGTCTGGCAGTGTTGGCAGCTATGCAGTTCAGCTTGCCAAGCAGGCCGGGGCCGAAGTGACCGGGGTATGCAGCACGGAAAAGATGGCATTTGTGCAATCTTTGGGCGCTGACAAGGTGATTGATTACAAGACCGAAGATTTTGCCAGCAGCGGCGAAACGTATGACATTATTTTTGATGCGGCGGGGAAGAGTTCATACGGCCGTTGCCAACACATCCTCAAAGAAAACGGCATCTACTTATCCACCGTGCTATCTCCCAGGATTGTGCTGGATATGCTCTGGACATCCGTCTTGGGCAATAAAAAGGCCAAAATTGCGTTTGCCGGCCTGCGACCAGCCAGCGAACAGGTCAAAGATCTCCGTTTCCTCACAGAGCTGATGGAGGCGGGTCAATTGAAAGCGCTCGTTGATAGAAGTTATCCGCTGACAGAAACGGCCGAAGCGTACCGCTACTTTGAAACGGGACAGAAAAAAGGCAGCGTTGTCATTACCGTGGCCTGATACGCGATTGATAGCTGACCGTTAGTTAATCTTTAGGCAGGGAAACGGCCGTTTCCCCTACACTCTTTTCAGTAAACAAATTCAAATCTATCGAGGAAATCCCCATGAACAAAAAATTTATTTTGAGCTTAGCCTTATTATTCCTGCTGCTAATCGGTTGCAATAGCAGCACTCAGGACGAACCACAAGCAGTTCCGACTGATAACGCTGCGGAGGCACCAGCGGAAAGCGACGATACCATCGCCCAGGATGACCCGCAGGCATTCCCACCAGAGGTCGTTGCCGAGCTACAGGCCGAAATGGACGCGCTGACCGCAGAAGGGATTCCGCCCGGCGTGATCATGTGGATCGACGCGCCGGAATACCAATTTGAAGGCGCTAGCGGTTTCGCGAACCTGGCAGAAGGCGCCCCGATGCCGCCAGAAGGCGCCTTCCGCATTGGCAGTATCACTAAAATGTTCACCGCCGTGGTAATCATGCAGATGGCGGAGGACGGCGTGCTGACCCTGGACGATCCGCTGGCGCTGTGGCTGCCAGAAGTTGCCGAACAGCTGCCCTATGGCGACCAGATCACGATCCGCCATCTGCTAACGCACACCTCTGGCCTATTTAACGTCGTCGAACACGAATCTTACTACGCGGATATCTTCACCGAAATGGTCGTGGATGAGGCCACGGGCAACGTGACGCTGGACTGCGTGGAACGGGACCCCAACGACACGCTGGCTCGCTACGTTTACGGCAAAGAGGCCCAGTTTGAGCCAGGGGCACAATGGCGTTACAGTAACACCAACTACACGCTGCTGGGCATGATTATCGAAACGGCCGCTGAGATGCCCCTCGCCGAAGCGTATCGCACAAACATCTACGAACCGCTGGGCATGACCTCCACCTTCCTGGATTGCTACGAAGCGCCGCTGGCTGATGTGGTGCACGGCTACTCTGCTGCTGGCGACACCATGACCGACGTCACGGAACTGCATGAATCTGTGGGCTGGTCAGCGGGCGGTCTGGTTTCGACCGCGCCAGACCTGATTGCCTTTGCTCGCGGCTTGTTTAGCGGGGCGCTGTTTGACAACCCAGAAACGGTAGCGGCGATGACAACCCCCGCCCCCGGCAGCGCCTACGGTCTGGGCATCATGCTCCAGGATGGGTATTGGGGACACGCAGGCGGGATTGCCGGTTTTCGCTCGGCGCTCAATTATGCGCCTGAGTTCGACACGGTCGTGGTGATGCTTTATAACACGGATGCGACCGGTCCCGAACAAAGCCAGGCAGACATGCTCAATCCAGTGCTCCCCCTGCTGCAAGCGGTTCAGTAAATGGGGTTAGACTACAAAAGTCTTGGTCTTAGAGCGATTTGGCTAAAGATACAAGACTTTTGTAGTCTTCAACTACGTAAACCTAGTGATCTGAGGAGTAAGAAAGTCATGGAAAATCTCAATAAGACCCGTATCGTTCGAATACTAAGAATCATCGGGCCCATCATAGGGCTAATCACCATCATCGTCATCCCCCCACTGGACCTGCTGCCCGCCTGGATAGCACCCTTGCCAGATACGGTGCAAGAACAGGTTGATGACGCGATTGATTATGGGCTGGATGGCATTATTGTTTATGTGGATAAGGCAGGGGAAGCCCCCCAGTTTTATGCGGCTGGTTGGAAAGATAAACTGACCCAAGAACCGGCTGATCCCCACGCCTTATCCAAAATTGGCAGTATTCATAAACTGTACATCGCAACGGCCGTTGCCAAACTCGCCGCCGCCGGGAGGTTGTCCCTGGATGACACCCTCGCTGATTACATGCCGGAACTTGTGGGCAAAATTGAATACGCCGATCAGATTACAGTTAGAATGATGGTGCAACATCGCAGTGGCATTCCTAATTTCACCGACCACAGCGAATTTGACTGGTTCACGCCACACACAGATGAGGACGAGGACCTGGCACGGATATTTGATGAACCAGCCGATTTTAAGCCTGACGCGCGCTACAGTTATTCCAACACAAACTATTTGCTGCTTGGCCGTATCCTGGACAAGGTGTTGGGATACAGCCACCATCAATATGTCTATGATGAAATACTGGCGCCGCTGGGGCTAACGAATACGTTCTTTACGCTTGATGAAGTGGAATATGACGATGTTGTCAGTGGGTACTGGTATAAGTATGATGATGATCTCCGGTATCTTGAAGGGTCTATGATCGCCACGGCGGAGGATGTCGGTATCTTTTTGAGAGCACTGAATGATGGTTCATTGCTCAATGATGACGAGGAAGCGATTTACGCCTCAATTTACGAATATGATCATGATGGTTTGGTGCCTGGATACCACAGTATGGCACGCTATCACGAAGATATTGACACGGTTGTTATTCAGTTTGTGAGCACAACCGGCGGAGATACCTGGGGAACGGCGAATATCATTGGTGGAAAGGCAACGGCCGTTTCAAATATCATCTATAACCGCATTGTCCGAATTCTGCATAGGCAATAAATTCGATTTTGGTCAAACTTTTAAACTTTCCAGTATACTCTACTCATGTCTGGCGATTTGTTACAAACGAAATTGTATGTGCCGAGGATGCGGCCGTCTCTTGTCCCCCGTCCACACCTCATCGAAAAACTTAACCGGGGGCTGCATCGAAAACTAACCCTCGTCTCTGCTCCGGCCGGCTTTGGTAAGACGACATTGGTGAGCGCGTGGATTGCCAACTGTGAACGGCCGTTTGCCTGGCTCTCATTAGACGAAAGAGACAGCGATCTGCCCCGCTTTCTTGCTTACTTCATTGCTGCACTGCGAACAATCTCGCCGGAAATTGGGGAGCAGGTGTCGGGGATGCTCAACTCACCAGAACCACCGCCAACCGAATCGCTCCTGACAATCCTGCTCAACGAAATTGCTGCCATCTCAGAAGAAATTGTCCTCGTTCTGGATGACTATCACGTCCTGGAATCGCCGCCCGTTGATCAGGCGCTCACCTTTCTGCTGGAACACCTGCCGCCGCAGCTGCACCTGGTCATTACCACCCGCGAAGACCCGCCGCTACCGCTGTCCCGGCTGCGCGTGCGCGGCCTGCTCACTGAACTACGGGCGGCAGATTTGCGCTTTACGGTAGAGGAAACGGCCGTGTTCCTGCAAAAAATCACCGGCCTGCAACTTTCAACCGCCGAAATAGCCGCTCTGGAACAGCGCACCGAAGGCTGGATTGCCGGGCTACAACTGGCCGCGATTGCCATGCAATCGCCCCTTTCCATGCAAGGACACAGCGATGTACATGACTTCATCACCGCCTTTGCCGGGGATAATCGGTACATTGTTGATTACCTGGTTGAAGAAGTGTTGCAGCGCCAGCCGCCCCACGTGCGGCAGTTTCTGCTACAAACCTCCATTTTGGATCGCTTGTGTGGTGATTTGTGTACGGCCGTTACCCATCAAGAAGCCAGCGGCGACCTGCTGGAAACGCTGGAGCGCGGCAACCTGTTCGTCATTCCCCTGGACGACCGGCGGCGCTGGTACCGTTACCACCACCTCTTTGCCGATGTGCTCCAGGCGCACGCCCAAAAAGAACAGTCCAGGGAAGTCAGCGTCCTGCACCAACGCGCCAGCCGCTGGTACGAAACACACGGTTTGCTGCCTGACGCCGTACACCATGCTTTAGCCGCGCACGACTTTAAGCGCGTCGCCGATTTAGCCGAATGCGCCTGGCCGGCCATGGACCGCAGCCGGGAGTCCCGCGTCTGGCTGCGCTGGATAAACAGGCTGCCGCCAGAACTAATTCGCGCCCGGCCAGTACTCGGTGCAAACTGCGCCTGGGCGCTGCTCGACCAGGGCGAACTGGAAGCGGCTGCAGCGCGCCTGCAAGAAGTAGAACAATGGCTGGCCCAGGATGAGCGATTTGGCGATTCGCCTAAACCGTATGCCGACAAGGCGCAGTTTCAAGCGCTGCCCGCCACCGTCGCGGCTGCGCGCACCTACCTGGCGTTGGCTCAGGGCGATTTGCCCGCTACCCAAACTTATGCGCGGCAGGCGCTGCGTCTTATTCCGGAAGATGACCACCACCGGCGCGGCACACCGGCGGCGCTGCTCGGTCTGGCTACCTGGGCCAGTGGCGATTTAGCCGCCGCTTATAGCTCTTTCAGCGAAGCAATGGCCAGCTACCAGAAGGCAGGCAACACGCTGTACGCCATTACCGGCGCCTTCATTTTGGCCGATATTCGCATGGCGCAAGGGCGGCTGCGCGAGGCAGTTGCCGTTTATGAGCGGGCGTTGCAGCTTGCTCAGGAGGCGGGCGGCGCGGCGCGGCGCGGCACGGCCGATTTGCACACCGGCTTGAGTGAACTTTGCCTGGAACAAAACGATTGGGTCGCCGCCCAAAACCATTTACAGCAAAGTAAGACGCTGGGCGAAGAAACGGCGCTGCCCCGCTGGCGCTATCGCTATTGTCTGGCTCAGGCGCGCCTGAAGGCAGCGGCCGGAGCGTTGGATGAGGCGCTGGAGGCATTGGACGAAGCAGAACAGCATTACGTGCGCGGGCCGGTTCCCGATTGGCGCACCCCGGCCGCCTGGAAAGCGCGCTTGTGGGCTGCGTTGGGCAGGCTGCCCGAAGCGCGTCGTTGGGCTGACGCACAGGGCCTCGCATTAGGCGACGACCTGACCTACCTGCGCGAATACGACCACATCACCCTGGCCAGAATCCTTTTGGCGCAGGGGAAGCAGGGTGGGGCGGAACGGCCGTTGCACGAGGCGCTGGCGTTGCTGAACCGGCTACTGACCGCCGCCGAAGCTGGCGGCCGTACCGGGAGTGTGCTGGAAATTCTCATCCAGCAAGCGCTGGCGCACGAAGCACAAGGCAATATGGCGGCCGCGCTGGAGCCATTGGCGCGCGCCCTGGCGCTGGCCGAGCCGGAGGGCTACGTGCGCATCTTTATTGACGAAGGGCAGTCACTGGCGACATTGCTCAAAAAAATCAAGGCTGAAGGAAATGGGCCGCAAGCGTATGTTTCTAAACTGTTGGCTGCTTTTGCCGGACAAAGTACGGGTGAGGCAACAGCCGGCAGCGAGCAGCCTTTGGTGGAACCGTTGAGTGATCGCGAGCTGGAGGTTTTACAGTTGGTGGCGGAGGGCTTGACCAATCGCCAGATTGCGGAGCGACTGTACCTGGCCTTGAGCACGGTGAAGGGGCACAATCGGGTCATCTACGGCAAGCTCAACGTCAGCCGGCGCACGGAAGCGGTAGCGCGGGCGCGCGAGTTGGGAATTTTGTAACGGCCGTTCTCACTCACAACGCCATTCCACGACCATCCTCAAACTACCCCTCCCCAGAACAATACCCCCTGACCCTACTTTCGTGTCTGTACCGGCATACCCCCTGGCAGATATGCTCTTTTCACATCAAACAAAAGAAAGGAGCAAAAAATGTCATCCCGAAAAAAATGGACGCTTGGTTTTTTACTGGCGCTGTTGGGTCTGGCGCTGTTTATGAGTACCTGGCCGAAAAAGTGCGCAGACGGAATTTGCAGCGATCGGTACCTGGATGCGCCTACCTATGGCCTGCCCGGTACGCAACAAGTGGGTAAGCGCGACTTTTTGACTGACGATGATCCCCCTCTGGCCATGACAATGTGGTATCCGGCGCTGCATCAGGGTGAAGGGGAAAGGAAGGATGATTATCCGTATGAAATCAAGACAGGCGCGCCTCTGGGCGTCGTAAAGATTGCTTCTTCGGCCGGTCAGGCGTCCCAAGATACGCCCTTCGATCTGACGCAGGGACCCTATCCACTGGTGATTTTGTCGCCCGGCTTTGCCGTTGGGACAGCTTCTTATGGCTGGCTGGCGGAACATCTGGCCTCCTACGGTTTTGTGGTGATTGCCCCGGAGCACCACGAGACGCTTGACCCGCAGAATGAGCTGTGGCGAGCGGCTATCACCCGCCCCCATGACGTTTTGACGGTGTTTGATTTTGTAGATGAGCAGGTGAAACCCGGCGGTGCGCTGGCGGGGTTGGTTGATGCGGAGAATACGGCCGTCATCGGTCATTCTTACGGCGGCTACACGGCATTGACAGCGGCCGGGGCGCAAATAGACACCCCTGGCTTCCAGGCGCATTGTGCCGAAGCTGCGCGCACGGAAGACCCTAACGCCTGGCTGTGCGAGATGCTGCTGCCCCATTTGGCGGAGATGGCGGAGTTGGTCGGGCTGGATGAGATACCAGAGGGACTTTGGCCCACTATGGCCGATTCCCGCGTAGATGCTATCGTGTCCATGGCCGGCGATGCCTACTTCTTCGGCGAGCCTGGGCTAGCGCAAATCAACACACCGACGCTGGCGATTGGCGGTACCTTAGACAGTGACACGCCGTTTTTGTGGGGTCCGCAACCCACCTTCGACCACGTCTCCAGTCCAAGAAAAGCGCTGTTAGCCCTGAATGACGCCGGGCACATGATTTTCAGCAACACCTGCGAATCAATCCGGTGGTTCGCAAAACCGCTGGCCGGCGAATTTTGTGACGATTCCGTCTGGAACAGGCCACAGGCGCACGGCCTGATCGGCCACTTCACGACGGCGTTTCTACTGGCGGAACTCAAACAAGATGCCAACGCCGCGGCAGCATTAGCGCCGACCGCCGCCGCATTCCCTGACGTCACCTATGCGGCCCAAGGGTATTAGCTGACACACCGGTCGGGCGAATTAACCTTATTTCGGCCGGTTTTACTCTTGCCGGCAGTACCATTCACACCAAAACAATACCCCCAACAATACTTTCGAACCTGTACGCCAATACCCCCTAAACGATAAGGTAAAGGCACATTGAGCAAGCGGCGCGACCCAAAAAGTCCGGCCCAAGAAGGTAAGAGAATGTCGAACAAGCCAAAATCAAACGAGCAACCATTTATCAAATCAGAATTGGCGGCCGGCTAGGTGAACAGAGGGCAGCGTGGTTTGAACACACGACGCTATGAATGTCTATCCAAATCTTTTTATTCAATAAGGAGAAACAAAATGAATTCTGTTAAGAAAACTGCACGCATGACCGGTCTTTTTTACCTCACTATCTTCTTTGCCAACATCTTCGTTTTTATCTTCGTGAGCGGCAGCTTGAACGTGACGGGGGATGCGGCAGCAACGGCCGCCAACATTCGCGCTTCGGAATCGCTGTACCGCAGCGGCGTGGTGAGCTATCTGATTGTCTTTTTGAGTGAAATCGGGGCGACCATTCTGCTCTACAAACTGCTCGCGCCGGTCAACAAGACGGTGGCCATGTTGATGATGGCCAACCGGTTGATGCAAGCGGCCGTTCACGCCGTCAATCTCATCAACTTCATCTTCCCGCTGATTTTGCTCGGCGGTGGCGACTACCTGACTGCCTTTACTGCCGCGCAGATTGATTCGTTTGCGCTACTCTTCACCGATGCCCATTACTACGGCGTGCTGGTGTCGGAAGCATTCTTTGCCGTCAGCCTGTTCCTGCTGGGTTATCTGGTGGTCAAGTCTGAGCTGTTCCCCGGCATTCTGGGCATTATGCTGGCGATTGCCGGGGCGGGCTACGTGCTGGACAGCTTTGGCATTTTTCTCATGCCGCAGCACGCGGCGCTCTTTGCCAACATCATGTTTGCCCCGGCAATTATTGCCGAACTGTCCTTCACGCTGTGGCTGCTGATAAAAGGTATCCGTGTCCCCAAACCGGAGAGGCGCAAGGCTGTTGCCGCAGCATAACCAAAAGAACAATGGCTGAATGTGCGGCTGCGCCCCCCTGAGGGATTGCCCCCCCTGAGGGATTACAGATTACGCTGTTTCAGTCTCGAAATGAATTAGATGCATAGGAGAGAAACGGATGAAAGCGATAGTACACACAAAATATGGCTCGCCGGATGTTTTGCTGCTCACGGACGTGGAGAAACCGTCACCCAAGGCAGATGAGGTGTTGGTAAAAGTAGCAGCCGCGGCCGTTAATCAGGCCGACAACCATCTCCTCAGCGGAACGATGCGTTTTCGCACCGGGCTGCTGAAACCGAAGCATCGGACACTCGGTTCGGACATTGCTGGGCGGGTGGAAGCGGTTGGCCGGAATGTCACCCAATTTCAGGTTGGTGATGCGGTCTTTGGCGATTTGTCTGAGCATGGTCGGGGCGGGTTTGCCGAGTATGTGACCGCGCCTGAATCAGCGTTGGCGTTGAAACCGGCCAACGTCTCATTTGCAGAGGCGTCGGCTGTTCCGATGACGGCCGTTACCGCCCTGCAAGGTCTGCGCGACAAAGGAAATATTCAGCGGGGGCAGCAGGTGCTGATCAATGGCGCGTCCGGTGGGGTGGGAACGTTTGCGGTGCAGATTGCCAAGGCATGGGGTGGTGAGGTAACGGCCGTTGTCAGCACACGCAAAATGGACATGGTACATTCGATTGGGGCAGACCACATCATTGATTATACCCAAGAAGATTTCACTCGAACCGGGGAACAGTATGATCTGATTTTTGATACGGTGGGCAATCGGTCTGTTGCTGAGTATAAAAGAGCCTTAAAGACTCAAGGTCGTTTTGTGACAACTGCATTTCTACTATCCCTTGTCATCCAGGCGCCCTGGCTCTCACTGACTGAAGGTAAAAAAATGAACAATATGATGGCAAAACCGAATCAGAAGGATTTAGATGTAATGAGAGGCCTGCTTGAAACCAACCAGGTCATCCCGATTATTGATAGATGTTATCCTCTAAGCGATGTGTCTGAAGCACTCCGGTATCTGGGGGAAGGACATGCCAAAGGCAAGGTGATCATCACGATGCCTGCCTGTTCAGCAAGCGAGTAGGATAGAGAGATGCATAGATTTTTAGAATCAAACATGACATTCAGATTGGAGCTGTTTGTAGATGACTTGATGGCATCAACAGATTTTTACGGTCGGGTGCTTGGATTTGTGATAGGTGAGCAGCAGGCAGATGGTTACACACCGCTGACCAATGGCGACGTTTCTCTTTCACTGAATCTTCGGGCTAACTTACCAGACGCTCACCCCATCCAGGCCGTTGTCGGCGAGCGTTTGGGTCGGGGCATTGAACTCGTCTTGGAGGTAAACGATATTGAGGTGATGTATAAGCGCGTGCGATCTGCGAATTGGCCGTTGTCTGGTGAATTGCAGCCTCAACCCTGGCGTTTAACCGATTTTCGGGTGTTGGATCCTGATGGATATTATTGGCGCATCACAACGAGAGGAAAGGATGGCAGTTGATTGCGCAAACCAGATATCTCGCTTGATTTGTCTACTGTTGTTTGTTTGCTTGCCCAACCCATAAACAACCCTCAGAATTCAATCTGTTTTACCCTTAGGCCCATCTGTACGACTTCTTGCCACTGCTCCAATGCCGGCAGCACCCGCCAGGCGGCGTAGCCCTGGCCTAGACCCTCATCGAGCAAGGTAATAAGGCTGCGTTCACGGCCGTTTTCCCACAAATACTCCGCCCATTCCGGCAGCAGCGGCAGCGCCAGGCATTTGTTTAGCATGGCATAAAACAGCGGTGGAATCGGCCGCGTGCCATCATCCAAAAGATAGAAGGGTTGCTCCGGATTCATCTCTTTCAGGCTGGCCTGCTTGTGAATGAGGATGTGGTCAGCCCAGCCGCAGGGCAGCGTGGCCTGGATTTTTACGTGCTCTTTCATCCCATCCAGCCGTATCCGCTTGCGGTCCAGCCAGTGCACGCGGCTGTTGCCGCCGCCCCCACCAACCAGCGCTGCCCAGTTGGCCTTTACCGACTGCTTGGCGCCCACCATCTCCAGGTAAACCAGGGTGTCATCCACATTGTCAATGGCGATGGCCGGGGTATAAACGGCCAACCCTTTGGCCAAAGAGAGCTTCTTGTTGGGGTCGTTTTGGACGCGCACTTCTTTGAGAATCACGCGCTGAGCCTCATGCGCTTCCCGCTTTGGCCGGAAATGGTATGGTTGGCACCAGGTCAATTCCGTCTGATATCCCACCTTTCGCAGCGCCTGGCTGACACGGCCATTTCCCACCAACTGCTCTGTTTGCCACTCGCTGATGGATGCCACGCCAAGCGCATCCACCACATCCCGCAGCAGCAAACCGGGGCCGAACTCGGTAATCACTGGCGAGATAGCTGCCAGTTTTTCGGCGATATTGGCCTCTACCTCCGGAGCCAGCGCAATGGGCGCCGGCCAGTACTCGCCGTCTTCCGGGGTGGGACGGTAGCCGTTGGCCTGGAGCGTCTCGCTGACGATGGCTTGTAGTTCGGGAGCCAGTTCGTCGGTGTAAAAGCGACGGCCGTATGCCCCCAACTGCACGTCATACATGACGCTGCTGGTCAGGATAGGACGGCCGTCTTGTCTGCTGAGTAATTGTAGTAACCGGCTGCGTGCGGCTGCTTCATCAACAGGCAGTGGTTTGGCGTAGCAGCTGCCGGTGGCCATGCCCTCATCTTTTTCCCAGCCATCCTGGGCAGCAATGGCGTCTACCTGGTCTTGAATCTGATTCTGTTCAGCGGTTGTCAGCTCACTCCAGTGACGGCCGTATACCGCCAGGCCCGCCTTGTTCCACAGAATCGCGCAGGTCACTTCTTGCCGGGGATAGTTGCGGCTGGTTCCAGGCAGCGCCTGACCCAGTTCGTCCAATACCACCTGCGCCTCCACCGGTGGATACCGCTTGCGGTACGACCCTCTGGCAGAAAACGGCACAGCGGGCGGGCCTAACTCAACCTCCGCCCCATAGCCAAGGTGGGCGCACGCTTTTTCGGCGACATTGCACACCGTCTGGTAAGCGGCTTCGGTCTGAATGCCGTCGGGATACAGGACGGCCGCCACCACCTGCAAGCTCTCGTTGCTGGGCAGATAGACATCCTCGCCGACGGTCGTTGTCTCAATGGCGTTCAGGCCGTCGAGAATGGCCTGCCGCTTGCCTTCTTTGTCATTGGTGTAGGTTTGCTGTTCGCCGTTGACGGATAAGATGAATGTTTTCCCGTCAGCGGAACGGGTGCAGGAATCTATCATGAGATTTTGCTCCATAGATGGGGGTGGTTAGTCAAAGC
>JBHHTQ010000084.1:0-13398 GCA_046753445.1 Anaerolineae bacterium
CCTTCCCAGGCCGCAGCCAGCCAGGCCAATGTCTCGGCCGTATCGGCTACCTGTAAATAAACAACATCCTTGGGAACAACGACGCCCAGTTCGGCCGCCGGCCGCTGCGCCAGGATCATGCTCGCTCCTCGCTCAATTGCCTGGGCGATGTAGGGATGGCCGTCGCTGCCGGCACGCACTCGGGCCACAAAACAGGCGCCCGGCGCGACCTCGGCCGTTTTTTCGGTGAGATGGGTCAGCATGACGTCTGGGCCGGCATAGGGAGGCGGCGATGCCTGACCGGTCCCGGCCACGGCCGCGCGCCATGAGGCCAGCAGTTGTTTCAGGCTGCGTGCCGGTAGGGGTGGGGAATCATGGGAAGGGGGATTCATTCTGGGATGACCTCATCTGCCATGCAGTTGTTGAATCATAACCCCCCCGGATGCGGCTAGTGCGCCGGTCAAGCCTGAACCGGTCACCTGCATCACCCGGCTGTCAGCAAAGTAGGGAAAGTCGAACTGAACCGGATCGCCGGCCGCCAGCCCCGGCAGCGGCATCAACCGGGCCGTCAAGGGCTTGTTCAGGCGCGCCGCCAGCGCGGCCACGTCCAGCAAGATCGCGGTCAGACTGCTCTCGCTGATCTCGCCCGGCAGGGGGATGGTGTCCAGGCCGGTGCCGCAGACGGCCGAATAAGCCAAAAGGTCGTTCACGGTCACGCGCCCTTCTGCGGCGCGCAGCGCCAGCACTGAATCCTCCAGAACGGGCAGCATCAACCCGGAAAACCCGCAGCGGCGGAAGCGGGCGCGTTGAATCGCTTCCGTGAGGAAGGTGGCGCCGAATAGGCTGCCCGGCGCGCCCAGGCGGGGGACGCCCAATGCTTCAATGCCGCCGACTAAACTCTTGTCGCCGGTGGGATAGGGGGCTAATGAGAAGTCTATTCCACTGAATGGGATGCCGTGAGCGGCCGCCAAGGCGTCGGCGTCGGCCGTCAATTCTGTCGCTGCCCCCTCAATGGCCCCTACCAGCGTGGTACGCGCTTCCTCCAGCGTCCCACTGCCCTGTATGGCGGTGAGCGCCAGATCGGCCGCTTCTACGGCGATGGCAAAGGTGGCTGGCCCGCCCTGGTGGTAGGCTACCGGGAAGAAGGGGGAACCGGGCGGGCAGTTGGCCAGCGCGGCCAGATACAGGTTACCAAAGCCGTTGTCGAGGATCGTGCTCACCTGGCGGATCACGGCCGCGACCTGGCGGCAGCGGCCGAGATCGATGCGGCCGTTTTCATCAGCGATCTCGGCTGAGGCGAACAGCACCTCCGTCGCCGACAATAATTCCGAAACCCGCGCCAGCCATTGATCGTCATGGCGCAGGCGAACCGGCCCCAGGCTGATGTAGTCTGCCCCAGCCGCCCGCCACTTCTCAGCCAGATCGCGGGCTGTCCGGGTGACTTCCCCCAGCCCGGCTGGTTCCTGCCACCAGTCCGGGAACGGCGGGGTTGCCAGCCGGAGCGTCTGTACCGGGATCGAGAACGAAGCGGGCGCGGCCGCGTAAAAGCGGGCCGCGGCCGCCGGATCGAAGTCGGGATCACAAAACAGGGTGATTGAACGAATATCCATATCTCATTCCTCGAACCTCGATTCTACATTTGACAGAACAGCTAAGCCAGTTAGAATCCGACGATAACGAAAACAAAGACGTTCTGCGCTGCGCGGGATTGCAGCAGACTATCGTGTACCATGATTCTTGAAACAAACGAAGTAGAGGTAGAGCCGTCATCTGACGGCAAAACGAATACACAACCGGAAGCAAATGGAACGGCCGAAAGCGCGCCATCAGGGGCGTCTCAACTTCAGCCAAAAGAGACCGCTAAACAGCGGCGCGGGCGTTCGCGTGACGAGTTCAGGAAAATGACGGCGTGGTTTTCTGCCTGCGCCCGATGCAGTTTTTTTCTGGCCGGCTACAAGCTGGTTCATGGTGATGAGCCTTTACAGGCGGCCGTCGAAAACGGCCGGCCCAGGTGGTTGACGCTGGAATGGAACCAGGGATTGTGCGAGCTGGTTCAAAAATCGTTTGGCAGCCGGGTGGATATTGATTGCTACCATTACAACGGAACCTGTCCGGAATGCCGCCGCCGATTCGTTTATACGGCCGCCGACGAGGGTAAGCAGTCAGGTCAGTTCCGCATTGAGTTGAACCCTCGCCCCCACCGGTAAAGCGCTGGCCGTTCCATCCCCTAGAAACCATCCGCAGACTTCCTGGAGTAGGCCCCTTTCGCTGTGCGCTGCCGCACGACCTCAAACAAAATGATGCCGGCTGCGACGGCCGCATTGAGCGATTCGGTAGCAGCTTGCATGGGAATCGAAACGCGGTTCGCGCTTAGATTCCTCGCCTCCCGACCCACCCCCGCTCCCTCATTGCCGATGATGATTGCGCTTGGTTTGCGCCAGTTGACGGCCGTATGGGAGACGCCATCACCGGCGGCCGCCAGCCAGACGGTCATGCCCGCTGTCAGCGCCCCAATTTCACCCCAATCTGCACGATGGATGGGCAGGTGAAGGTGGGCGCCCATGCTGCCCCGGATCACCTTCGGGTTGTAGGCGTCCACACAACCGGGAGCGAGCAGGACCCCATCCACACCGGCGGCCGCGGCCGTTCGCAGCATCGTGCCCAAATTGCCAGGATTGCCGATCGCATCCAGAATCAGGAAAAACGTTGCTTTTCCCGGCAGCGGGACAGGGCGGATGGGAGCAACCGCAATCACACCAGGCGGGGTCTGGGTGTCGCTCATGGCCGCCATCACTTCTGCGCTGACCTGTTGCGCCGGGGCATCCAACTGGGTTAGAAGCGCAGCATGCTCAGCTACAGTTCCCCACACCTCCGTATACAAGACGAAAATCGGGCGGCAGGCGTGCAGTTGGAGTTCCGTGAGCCAGCGCACCCCTTCAACCACGAATGCGCTTTCCTGTACCCGGAAGCGCCGGTCATTTTGCAGACGGCGCACGAACTTAACTTTGCGATTAGTAAGACTTGTGATCATCTTGATTATTGTATCTTTTCCGCCAACTTTGGGTTACTATTATTGGTGGGGAAACATCATTGCTACATCGAACCCATCATCGTCGGATGACAATCACCGTCATCTGGTTTGTTAAAAAGTTTGCTGCGGATTATAAGCCGCGCCTCGTAAGTTTTAGGGGAATTGAGCGCAGACCGAAATTCACAGTGAGGAATGATGGGAGTTGAGAAAGATGATGACACATATCAAAGCGCTATTTAAGTTAAGCCGGCCCATTTCCACATTAAGCGGTGTGCTGGCTGTTATCTTAGGTGGCTACGTGGCCGGCACTGGGGAATGGGTCAAAGTTGGTCTGGCCGGACTGACAACCTTGCTCGTGTCGGCGTCGGCCAATGCGTGGAACGATTATCTGGATGTGGAGATTGATCAGATCAACCAGCCGCACCGGCCGCTGCCCGCCGGGCTTATCTCGCCGCGCAGCGCCAAGTTATTCTCGTGGGCGATGGCCGTCATTTCGCTGATCACGGCCAGCCTCATTAACTGGCCTTCATTTGTCATTGCACTGGCCTCCAATGCGGTGCTGTTTGTGTATTCCTGGAAGTTGAAAAGCACCGTCCTCATGGGGAATGCCACCATCGCCTTGATTTCGGCCACCAGTGCAGTTTTTGGGGGCGTGGCCGCAGGCAATGTCAGGCCCACGCTGTGGCTGGCCATCATCATTGCCAGCGCCATCATGGGGCGGGAAGTCTTAAAGACGCTGGCGGATTATGAGGGGGACTTGCGCCAACGGTGCCGCACGATTGCCACTGTGTGGGGGCGGCGCTGGGCGCGCATCGTGTTTTATGTCCTGGTAGGCGTCTCGCTGATGATGATGATGACGCCCTATTTGTTTGACGTTTACCGGCCGGTTTATGCGTATATCGTAGCGCTGGGCGTTTACCCGGTCGTGTTGTACATCGTCCTGCGCGTGACGCGAGAACGCACCGGCCAGCAGTTGGAGCGGCTGAGCCAGTTGATGAAGTATGATTTCATCGTCTGGTTTCTGGCTGTGCTGCTGGGCGCAACATAGGCGCGCCGGCGCTTCATCAGCTCGAAGTCGTGGAAAGACGGCCGTTTAGCAGCCACAGTTGGCTGTTAAACGGCTTTTCTTGTTCTGCGAGTTGCCTGATGCGGGGGAGGTAGGTCCCGTCGGGCTGTAAGACGTACCCTTTTTCTGTGTCCTTGAAGTAGATGTCCAGGATATGTTCCAGGATATCCTGACGCAGATCAGGGTCTTCAATGGGGAAAAGCACTTCCACCCGGCGATCAATGTTGCGCGGCATCAGGTCGGCGCTGCCCACATAGAGGATGGGATTGCCCAGGTTGTGGAAGCAGTAAATGCGGCTGTGTTCCAGGAAACGGCCGACAATGCTGTACACCCGGATATTCTCGCTGACCCCCTTCAGCCCCGGCCGCAGGCAGCAAATGCGGCGGATGGTCAGATCCACCTGCACCCCCGCCTGTGAGGCGTGGTAAAGCGCGCGGATGATTTCTGGATCAACCAGGGCATTGGCCTTGATGGTAATACGGCCGCGCTCCCCGTGTGCGGTCTCCTGTTCGATGAATTCCAGAAAGCGTGAACGGAGATTAACCGGGGCCACGATGAACTTGCGATAATCTTCCTTCTGCGAGTAACCGGTGAGGTAATTGAATAACTCCGAGGCGTCCGCACCGATGTCGGGGTTGCTGGTCATGAAGCCCAGATCAGTGTACATGCGCGCCGTTAACGTGTTGTAGTTGCCCGTAGACAAGTGAACATAACGCCGAAGTCCGTCCCGTTCTCGACGCACCACCAGACACACTTTGCAGTGAGTCTTCAACCCGATCAGCCCATAAACGACATGGACGCCCACCCTTTCCAACGCCCGCGCCCACTCGATGTTGCTCTCCTCGTCAAACCGCGCTTTGAGTTCAACCAGCGCTGCAACCTGTTTGCCGTTCTCTCGCGCCCGCATCAGTGCGCGCACAATCGGGGGATTGGGGCCGACCCGGTACAGTGTTTGCTTAATGGCCAATACCTTTGGGTCATCCGCTGCCTTGCGGACGAAGTCCACAACGGGGAGAAAACTATCGTAAGGGTGGTGGAGCAAGATGTCTTGCCGCCTCAACACGGTGAAAATGCTTTCCGCGGATCGCAGCGGAGCGGGGACGCCGGGTTTGAACACCGGGTCTTTCAAGTCCGGCCGTTCCAGGCGGTGTAATTCCCACAAACTGCTCAGACCCAGCGGGCAGTCTGTGGCGTATACATCATAAGTCCCGATCCTCAGATGAGTCATCAGGAGTTCCCGAATTTCCTCCGGCGTATCGTCGGCGATTTCCAGGCGGACGACCGAACCGAAATGACGCCGGCGCAGGCTCTCCTCCATGGTCAACAGGAGATCATCCGCCTCTTCCTCTTGAATTTCCATGTCGGTATTGCGCGTGACGCGGAAGGGGTAGGCGGCAATGATTTCCATCCCGGGGAAAAGGCGTTCCAGGTTGGCCGCCACGACTTGTTCCACCCAGACAAACTTCTGTACCGGGGGCATCAACAATTCATCCGGATCAACCGGCTTCAGGGGAACGAGCCGGGGCAGCATGGCGGGTACCTTGACGCGGGCGAAATGCATTTCGCCCGTTCTCGGATCGCGTATCGAAACGGCGAGACTGATGCTGAGGTTGGAGATGTGGGGGAACGGATGGCCGGGATCAAAAGCCAGCGGCGTTAACACGGGGAAGATCTCTTGCTCAAAATAGTCGCGGAGTTTCCGCTGCTGGCGTCGTTTTAACTCGTCGTAGTTGAGGACGTGAATGCCCGCTTTCTTTAACTGCGGATGCAGTTCTGATTGCCAGCATTCGGTGGCCTCCTGAAAAAGCTGGGTTACGTTGCGATAAATGGCGACCAACTGCTCGCGCGGCGTCAGGCCGTCGGCCGGGCGGCTGTTGATGCCCAGAAGCACCTGTTGTTTCAGCCCAGACACGCGAACCATGAAAAACTCGTCCATGTTGCCGCTGAAAATGGCGAGGAGTTTCACCCGTTCCAGCAGGGGGTGGACATCGTGAACGGCCTCATGAAGGACGCGACGGTCGAATTCGATTTCGCTTAATTCGCGGTTGATGTACAGACTGGGATCTCCCAGGTCTATGGGGGCAGGTTTCGTTTCGATGGCAGTACCGTTTACTTCAGGCATCAGGTTTCCTCGACAAAGTGGCGAGAATGCGAGATTTCATTTACTTTATAGGGTAACTGAGTTCTTGTCTAGTCTCACTCCCGGGAAATTCCCCCATGCGCGGTTGGTGGAGCGTAGTTTTGTTTGCGGCGATGGTGACTGCGTGCGGTTACCAACGGCCGCTTCCAACGCGTCTACCCACGGCCGTGCCCCCCATCTTGCTTTCCCCAATTCCGACCCCGGTGATCCGCAACCCGGCCGCCCAGGGGGCGGTGGAACCTGTCACTACGCCGACGCCGGCTCCCATCCGGTTGGGTGCAGAAGCGGCTGTGCCGGTTGAATTGATCGCGGCCGCGCGCGAGACCGCCGCGCGATTAGGCCCCCGTTTTACCTGGGTGAACACGGCCGATGCAGAGGTGATGCTGCGGGTGGGGCAGGGCGAACGTTTGGCGCGATGGGTCTATGCCGCCGCCGCCCCCTTTGCCACCATTCAGGACAGCGTCAATGCAAAGGATCTGGCGGCCGCATGGCAGAACGGCGCGGCGCAGCCGGGATCGCTGCTCATTACCCAGGAGACGGCGGCCGCATGGGGCGCCGTTTGGGGCCGCCCTGGCCCCGCGGCCGCGATTGTGCCTGCCTCGGAATTGGCGGCGGCGCTCTGGGCGCAGCGGCCGTCCTGGACGCTGCGCCCCTTTCATGAATTGGAGCCGAGGCTGAAGGTTCTGCGTGTGGACGGCCGTTCCCCGCTGGACAAGGCATTTGATCTGGACAGCTATCCTCTCGTCCTCGACGTGGGTGTGACAGGGGAGACGTCGGCCGTGCGCGAGTTCATCGCCGCCTGGGACGGCCCGGCAAGCAACTATGATCCGGGCAGGATTACCCAAATCGCCATGACCGGCGTGACCGCGCTGACGCGGGCCACAGCATACCAGATGGAGTTGAACGGCATCCTCTATCCCGGAGAGGAAGTGGCCCCGGTGCTGCAAGGAGCCGACATCGCCCACCTCAGCAACGAGGTTTCTTTTGCGCCCGACTGCCCTTACCCAAACCCCATCGGCGGAACGCGCTTTTGCTCGCGCGACAGCTACTTCACTTTGCTGGAATCACTCGGTATTGACGTGGTCGAGCTGACCGGAAACCATCTCAATGATTATGGGCCGGAGAACCTGGTCCATTCGCTGGATACATACGAAGCGGCCGGAATGGCCTATTTCGGCGGCGGCCGCAATCTGGATGGGGCTGGGCGGGCGGCGATTTTCCGGCATCATGGGAATCAGATCGCCTTCGTTGGCTGCAATTTCGTCGGCCCGACCCACGCCTGGGCGGGGCGCGAGAAGCCCGGGGCGCGACCGTGCGGGCCTGACTTTTTTGCGCAGATTACCGCCCTGCACGACGAGGGGTTCCTGGTAATCGCCACGCTGCAATATCAGGAGTTCTACCACTACGAACCAACCTGGCAGCAGCGGGTTGATTTCACGGCCGTGGCCGCCGCCGGCGCGGCCGCAGTGTCCGGCAGCCAGGGGCACCACGCCCAGGGTTTTGATTTCCAGCAGGGAGCATTCATCCATTACGGCCTGGGGAACCTCTTCTTTGATCAGATGGAGATGGCAGGCACCCGGCAGACGCTCATTGATATCTACACCATCTACAACGGCCGCCTTCTCAGCGTGGAGCTTTGGACAGGCTGGATCGAGAACTATGCCCGGCCGCGGCGGATGACGCTTTCCGAACGGGATCAGATACTGCGCACGCTGTTCGCGGCCAGCGGTTGGTAAACAGTAGATGCGCTCGCAGGATAGAGGCCGGGTTCATTTTTTACGTTTGACATTTTCCGATTATACTTGCCCCCTATGAAGATCGTGGAGGGTTCGCTTCCCCATCGCAACACGTGGAGAGCCTTGTTTATGCTCGCCCCCGAAGGGGCGCTGGGCAAGGTGTGGCAGCTGGGATTGGCTCTGGCGAAGGCTAATGATGGGGAGTTATTGGTTGCTGTCATCATCCCTAGCGAACTGGAGAAGAACCTGGAAGCGGCCCGTGCGGCCGTCGAACGCGTGCACGCCGCCACTCCAGCGGAAGCTGATGTTTTTACGATTATTATCCAGGCAGACGATCATGAGCAGGGTTTCGGCGGGCTGGTTCAGGAAGCGGAAGTTGACCTGGTGCTGGCCCACGCTGACGGCCCGGCCTGGTACCGCCTGAGCAATATCTCCTGCACGGTCGCGGCCGTGCGGGCGGATAAGCCAGCGGAAGGGGAGCCGGCGGGGGAGGATGAGGCCGGCATAAAGCGCATCCTGGTACCCACGTCCGGCGGCCCCAATACGGCCGTAGCCCTGGCCTTGCTGCTCCCCCTGACGCCGGAAGTCGAAGTCACAGCGTTCTATGCCGCCCACGCCCATCTCGGCCCCAACGAGGAAGCGCTGGGCCGCGCCCGTTTGAATCAACTGCTCCAATTCACCGATACACAGGGGCGCATCCAGACCAAGCTGGTGGTCACCGATTCCGTCATTGACGGGATTGTAGAGGAAGCCAGCCAGAATTACGACCTGGTCATCCTGGGGGCCAGCCGGGAAAGCTCGATTGATAAGGTGCTGTTCGGGGACATTCCCGGCGCTGTGGTGCGCCGCAGCCGGAAGAGCGTCATGATTGTGCGCCAGCCGCGGACCCGGTTCGGCAGCCTGCTCACCGGGCTGGCGTGGCGGGCGCAGCGTCTGGTGCCGCGAATGGACCTGAGTGCGCGCACCCAGGCGTATGTGCGCATTCGCCGCAGCGCCCGGCCGGACAAAGATTTCTTCGTCCTGATTGCGTTGTCCGCCATGATCGCGGCGCTGGGTTTAATTGTAAACAGCCCTGCCGTGGTGATTGGAGCCATGTTGGTCGCGCCGCTCATGTCACCCATTGTCGGCACGGGATTGGCGGCCGTCCTGGGGGACGTCCGCTTCATGCGGCTCTCGCTGGGCGCTGTGCTGCGCGGCGTGCTGCTGGCCATTGTCGTGGGAGCGGTAGCGGGGTTGGTTCACCTGGGGAAACCGCTCACCCCTGAGATATTGGCGCGCACTGAGCCGAGCCTGCTTGATTTGGGCATTGCTCTCTTTTCCGGGATGGCGGGCGCATATTCGCTAAGCCATTTTTCGGCGGCGGCCAGCGCCCTGCCGGGTGTGGCCATTGCCGCCGCGTTAGTACCCCCATTGGCGGCCGCGGGCATCACATTAACCACCGGCCATTTCCGCGAATCGTTTGGCGCCTTGCTCCTGTTCGCCACCAACCTGGTATCCATCAGTTGTGCCACCGCCATCGTGTTTCTCATTCTCGGTTTCCGGCCAACGCCGGCGCAGAAGGCGCGCCGGGAGATTCAGGCGCGGAGCGTGAGGCTGGCGCTGGCGCTGCTGGCGTTAATTACGGTGCTGCTGGCCTGGTTCACTTACCAATTGACCCAGGAATCGCTGGCGGAGACGTATATCCGGGAGGTAGTCACCCAAAGCGTGACGGAAATCACTGGGGCGAGGATCGCGTCCCTCAGCGACCTAATCATCGAGGGGGATGTGGCTGATGACAGCGCCCCGCTACATATGGATTTGACGGCGCGGTCCACGAATCGCATTCCTCATGCTCAGGTGGTGGAATTGCAAGATCATATCAGCACCGCCTTGCAGCGGCCGGTCGGGCTACAACTGACGGTGATCCAGGTGACGGAGTTAGACCCGGTAGTGCCGCCGACCCGGACGCCCACGCCGACGGCGACGAATACGCCCACGCCTGGGCCGACGCCGACAGCCACAAACACGCCGACGATGACGCCATCGCTGCCGCCGACTCCCTCACAAACGCCGGCCCCAACCGAGACGACCAGCTCGCAGCCGACTGAGACGCCAGCGGCTACGGCCACAACCACGCCGCTGCCGACAGCCACCCCGGTGACGGCCGTCATCGACTCTCCCTATGGGTTGAACCTGCGCGCCGACCCGGGACGAAGCGGCGAAGTCCTCGCTTTGCTGGAG
Source organism: Anaerolineae bacterium (assembly GCA_046753445.1). Taxonomy (GTDB): domain Bacteria; phylum Chloroflexota; class Anaerolineae; order Promineifilales; family Promineifilaceae; genus JAHEEY01. The sequence continues at coordinate 10,173 of JBHHTQ010000084.1, forward strand.
ACGGGAACTGTGGTGGTCGTTCTCGACGGCCGGGAAACGGCCGATGATCAGACGTGGATTCAGGTGGCGGTAGACGGGCAGATTGGCTGGGTATCGGAGGCGTTTCTGGTTTTCAATCCGTAAATGGCGGCCGTTTTGCCTTGCGTTCCAGCTCCCGGATTGGCGTTGACTTGCCGCCGGACTACGCTATAATTTTCCGGCATTGAAGCGGCCCTGTAGCTCAACTGGCAGAGCAGTTGACTCTTAATCAATTGGTTAGAGGTTCGAGTCCTCTCAGGGTCACCAGACGAAGCCGTTCCCCGCGGAACGGCTTTTTTTGTTTGACGGGGAGCCATTTGGGGAAACGGCCTTTTTCTGAATCTTGACATGCGGCAAACCTGTGCCGGAGGTCTATTCTCAGGGCTGTTCCAGACGGGGCATGGCGCACAACAAAACGGCCGTTTCCCGTTGGCGTGGTGTGTGGGAAGAACGCCGTCTCTTTCATCCCTCGTCATTCGTCATTTCAAGCAAAACGGCCGTTTCGTCAGGGATGTGTTCGTGATCAGACAACAAAATTCCAAACTCAGTTGAGACGGCAATGTTCAGCCCGGCATAGGGATGGCGTCACCAATGAACAGAAATCATCATCTGCCAGTGCCAGAGCAACAGCGGCAGGCGAGAGATGCCCGCTTCCCAATTTCATTTGGCAATATACTCTACCCCTTCAATTCCCTCAAAATCCGCATCTTGGGTCCACAACACGGCCTTGTTAGCCTGTGCAGTCGCCAGGATGATGCTGTCGGCCATAGCCAATTTACGGTCGCTGGAAATTTGCGCGGCATTGATGGCAATTTCCCGCGTCAGATCAGTGACGGCTCCGAGGGACATGACGCCGACAACCTGGAGGGCGGCTTCTTCACCTCGCTGAGATAGCATGCGCTTGAATACCTCATACAGACATATTGTGGGCACAATCAAGGTGTTTGTTGCCTGAATGATTGGTGCGAACAGTGCCGCGTTTTCGTCTCCGGCAAAGTACGCCAACCAGCCAGAGGAATCTACGATGTTCATACGTCCCGATCCGCCTTTTCTCGCTGTGGATCAGTGTCAATTCCCGCAAACATACCCATGGCCTCTTCAATGGAAGGCACAATCACGACGCGTAATGTATCGTTGTAGGGGATGAACATGATTTTTTGCCCTGGCTTAAGATTAAATTGCTCCCGTATGGAGCGGGGAATGACGACCTGGTATTTGGAAGAAATGGTTACAGCATTCATGCTTTACAATTCCTTATCGAGTATAAAATGTAAAGCGATTGTAACATAACGGCCGTTTTACATCAACGACAACATCTTGCTTGACCATTTTGGTTAAGGGGTAACGGCCGTAATGAATGGTGAATTGAGAATGGTGAATTGAGAATGGTGAATTGTGAATGGTGAAGGGAACGGCCGCTTCCCCAATTCCGCAAATGCCCTCCTTCTGCTATAATTCGCACACCATGTTTGAAGATGCCTTAGCAGGAAAAGAACCGCCCCGAATGGCCAAAGTCGCCAAAAAAATGAAGATTGACGAACAGCCATCCGATTTTGCATACTGGCAGACGCAGCCCTACACGGCACGGTTGGCCGCGTTGGAAGAAATTCGCCGCGCTTATATTGCCTGGAAATATGATACTGACCCCGGATTTCAAAGAGTTTATACAATCGTTAAACGACAATGAGGTGCGTTATCTTGTGGTGGGCGGGTATGCTGTTGCCTTTCACGGCCATCCCCGGTTCACCAAAGATGTTGACATTTGGGTCTGGATTGATGAGCAAAATGCGGCCAATCTGGTTAAAGCGCTCGACCAGTTTGGCTTTGCTTCGTTGGGGCTAACTGCGGAAGATTTCCTGGAGCCGGACATCATCATCCAGTTGGGTTATCCGCCCAACCGCATTGACCTGATTACCAGCTTGAAAGGCGTCGAATTTTCAGATTGCTACGCTCAACGGGTCGAGGAAATGGTGGATGGGGTTGCCCTGCCATTTATTGACCTGGAAAATCTGAAGAAGAATAAAAAAGCGGTGGGGCGGCTACAAGATTTGGTCGATCTGGAGAATTTGGAGTAGCGTTTCTCTCGTTGGCGTTGTGTGGGTGGGAGAACGGTCGTAACGAATTGTGAATTGTGAACATTTAATTGTGAATGGTGAAAGAACGGCCGTTTTCCGCGTTGTGTGGTGGTGTGATGGAACGGCCGTATCCTACGCTTACTCCTCTACCAGTTATCGAAGGCGTCTTCGGTTGTGATTAAATAATCCTGCTTGATGCCTTTAGTGAAGATGACATGCGGCAGGCCTTCTATCCATTCGATACGGCCGTAGATTTCTTGGCCGGTCTCTGAATTTGTGCCGTGAAATTCCCCGTCTTCGCCGCCGGTGAAGACCAGCTCATGTAGTTTTATCTCGGTCGTGGGGAAATTGCGCCGGGCATAGATTTCGGCCAGTTGCTCTTCGGTGTAGTTTTCTTCGTGAGCTACGCCACTTATCTTTATGGGCGTGTAAACCCTGTGGATGGTTGCCGTCCCTTTGCCTTTTATTTGCCCCACGTCCCAAAATCGCAGCACATAGCGCAAATTTGTGTCGGCGAAATACGGCCCGCCTTCTGGTTTTACCTGGCCGCTCTCATCAATGTGAATGCCGATTTCATGCACTGTCTGCTCTTCTGCCACCATCTGCGAGGCGTTAGCCGGCGCTTTGCTTTCCTGGGGCTGACAACTGAGTAAGGAAATGATCAACACAGCCGCCAACAATTTTATGAGTCGCTGCACCATAATGGATTTCCTTTGCTATCGAATTCTAGTATCAGGAATAGTATAGGCTGGTTGAAACGGCAGATCAATCCTTGTGAACTGTATTTGAGGAGGGGAACGGCGGTAACGAATTGTGAATGGTGAATTGTGAATGGTGAATGACACGGCCGTGTCCCGCCCATTTCTTGTCTGTATTTGTGGAGGTTGTGGGAGGCACGGCCGTAACGAATTGTGAATGGTGAATGACACGGCCGTTTCCCGCCCATTTCTTGTCTGGATTTGTGGAGGTGGTGGGGAGGAACGGCGGTAACGAATTGTGAATTGTGAATGACACGGCCGTACCCCACCCATTTCTCGCTTGATTTTGTGAAGGTTGGTGGGAGGCACGGCCGTACCCGCCAAAGCTCTCTCATTAGAGGCATGGACACTAAATCAATCTGCTGCCTGGGCTGC
>JBHHTQ010000085.1:0-12792 GCA_046753445.1 Anaerolineae bacterium
TGACGGGTAAACAGGCGCGGGCTGCCGGTGTTCGGATCGGGGCTAATGCGCCCTTCAACCAACACCTGGCGACCTTTCTGCAAATACTGGTTGGCCGCCTCGGCTTGCCGGCCCCACACGGACACGCGGAACCAGGTCACTTCTTCCCGCGCTTCGCCGGTCGCCTTGTCCGTCCATTTACGGTTACAGGCAACGTTCAGATTAGTGACGGCTTGACCATTCTCCAGATAACGCATTTCCGGGTCACGACCCAAATTGCCAACGATAGTAATACTCTGATATGACATGCTATTCTCCTTTCAAAAAACTAAAATTGGGTTGATAAACATTTCGCAACATCTAGCGCGTTAGCGCTTCTGTCTCTTACTCACAGCAGCGACAGAACGCGCCGTCGTCGCCTTGAGATTTCATCGCATTTGGCGCGATAGCGCCCCAGTCCAGCCCCGCCAGGTCGTTGGCATTCACCAACACCTCGCCCGTCCCGGAAAAAAGAAAAGACGGCTACCGACCCCATAAGGCCAATAACCGTCTTTATTGATAGAGATAGGAAACGTTAAACAGCAGGAGCTAAGACGGCTAACAAGTTGCCATCAACGGCCGTAGCCCAGGCAATACGCCACCGGTCGTAGCGAATGGCCGCCAGTTCGTGATCGCGCTGGACATAGCCGAACAGGTTGCCGTGGGGCGTGCGCGTCACCACCCGTAGCCCGTCCGGGCCGTTGTCGGCGACTTCGGTGAAGAGCATCATGCCCCGGAATTTATCCTGTACGTAGTCGGCGATGCGGGCTTTGGCCTGGTCGCGTTGGGCGGGTGGCACATCACTCATACGGGTGTATTGACGGCCGTTTTGCGCGTTGAGCCAATTTAGCCATACCCCGTTCAGTTTGACCGGCACACCGGCCGAGCGGACAGCAGGCGCATCGTCGTAATACAGCACGGCGCCAGATGTTGTCCACACCGGCTCACCCAGCAGACCAATGTGGCGCAGCGCGGCCAGCATGGATTGGGCAATGCCAGGGTAGCGCCCGCTACCCCGTTCACGGCCGTTGCCTTCGCCATCCCGTTTACGTCCCAACTGCCAGATAAGGGCATCGCGTACCGGTTCGCCGTTTTGCGGCCCCTGCGCGTACAGGTAAGCGGCCGCACCCAATAGAACATAGTGACGCTTGTCCGCCGGCCACTGGTTGAGGAAGGTTTCGCTGGCAGCGCGGGCGGCATCGAAATCTTCAGGGTTTACGCCGTTATGGCCATTGATGGCCTGCCGGACAACGCGGCTGTAAACCTGACGCAGTTCCTTGCCCATGTGCAGCCAGTCACGGCCGTGTTCAAAGAGTTCCAATGGCGGGCAGGCTTCGGCGGCTAACGCTTCCACATCAGCCCAGTATTGCGCCTTGTGCATCTCCATGGCCGCCGTCAGCGTATCCAGCCAATGGGATTCAGCCACAGTTGCTTGAGTACGCAGCCATTCCGGCAGTCGTTCCAGCAGCGATCCGGGCATGGCGCGATTGGCGTTCTTCTGCCCATGTTTGACCATGCGGGTGAGAGCCATCTGGTTCCACGCTTTCACCGGCGTCAGGTCCAGCCCGGTCTTCACCGAGCCGTCAATGACAGCCTCCAATGTGGCTGGGAGTTGATTTGGTAAACGGCCGTAAATGGCTTTGCACAACATCGCCACATTACAAAATCCGCCCAACACCCCTTGGTTGGCAGCCGCCCGCTGGATAGTTGACGACATGGCCTCAATTGAGTATGATACATTTGTTCTAATGCTGTCGCTTGCTTCCGTTAATTGGCCGTACTGATAGTGGCAGCTATCAATGCGGTTCGGGAGCAGGCGGCTTTGCATTTTGGGGTAGAAGAGCTTGCCGCCGGGGATATCCCATTCAATCACGTGGCTGTTGGCCGTTGGCTGCAAAACCACGTATTCGCCCAACTGGTTCGGGCTGCGCCAGATAAGCATCTTACGCTGACCGCCATCACTGACATCGGCAAAAGGGAAGACCCAAACCGCGTCATCCCCATCACAACCACCTAACACGTCAACAACGTAGGTGAGCCAGTCGTTGTCATTGACCCAGGCGGTGGCACAGGCCGGATCGAGTTCGATGTGGCCTTCAGGCACGTCGCGGTCACCGACAGCCGCCGGAAAGATGTAGTAACGCCCGCCCGGCGCTGGGCAGCGGAGTTTGCTGGCGCGGCTGCCCAACCGGTTAAGATGTTGTTTGGCAACTGCCTTGACCATCCCGGCAAACCACATCAGACTGCCGCCGCTGGCGACGTATTCTCCCACGTGCCACTCCGCCAGGGAATCCAGGTCGGATACGGAGTCGGCGTCGTAGAGGCGGTTGAGGACGCTTTGCAAACGGCCGTCCCGAATGCCGCGCAGAAACAACGCGCTCTCCATCCCCGCCCAGGCCAGTAAATGTTCTGGCTGGAAGAAGGGATGCAGGTTGATGAGGCTTTGGATGTCCAGGCACATCTGGTCTTCGCTGTGGATGGGGTTGAGACCGATGAAAGCACGGCCGTCACCCAGAGCCAGTTCTTGTTTCGCGCTGCCAACCGGGAACATGAAGTCTACGGCCAGGTCGTCTACGACCAGCACATGGCCTTTGTCCTGCCCACCGGCGTGCAGTGTGGTTACCTCAAAGCGATTGCCGTGCAGCAGTTCGCGGCGGTGGCGGGCGTCAAGGTCTAAGCTGTCAGCCAGTCGCTGGATGAAGCCCCGGCTGACCTGCCCGCAGCCATCCCACAGCTTCCCGTCCAGGAATTCGTTGTAATCTATGGTGACCTCGTCATCGCTGAAGAAGCCCCAATACCGGTACGGCCGCATCACGCGCGAGAGACGTTTGCTCAAAACGTAGCCGCCTTTGCGCAGGGAAAGTTGCAGGCCGATGCGCTGCAGAAAGGTCTGAGTGTCCATGCCGGGCACAATCAAATCCAGCACCTTGTCATCTTTCACCCAGCGTAGGGTGGGGGGAGCGGCCTGGAAAATCCTGGTCAAGGCCGTTTCGTCGCTGAAGGGACGGGAGACAATTTGCCACTGGAGTTCATTGGACAGAAACGGATAGGCTAAACCACCACGATTGTCGTCGAAACGTAAAACGGTCATCATCTTTTCTCCTGTTTGACTTGAAATGGGTTGATAAACGGGGTATCAAGGGTGGCTCCCCCGAACTGCTAAAATGGAATGGGGTTATCGGGGCTGTCAATGCCCCGGCCGTAAACCACTTTGGGCAGCCGCTGCCACCAACGAATGTAGAATCCCGGCTGGCGAATCTCATCCTCGCCCAGGCAGACCACATAGCCCAGGTGCAGCCTGCCCCGGAATGTGGGGATGTGCACGCTGATGAAGGCGTCGTCATGGTCAAGGACAAAGCAGCGGTTGACTTCCAGGTGCAGCGGCCCGAATCGGGCGGCATAAGCATCCTCACACTGTCCATGATGCTCTTCATAGCCACGCGCCCAGCGGCTGAAAATAAGATGGGAAACCAGGTTGAATACACGTTGGGAAAACATTGAAACAAATGCTCCTTTGTTGATTGGGGAAAAATGTGAAACGGCCGTTGCGGACCGAAAGGATTTGGGGATGAATAATGCTAGAACGGCAAATCCAGCATCATGGCACTGACATGCTACGGATTGACGCCGGTCGGGTACGTCGTCGCTGCCATGCAGGCAATCAGGGCGTTTTCGCCGCCGCATAATCGTTCTGCCAGATGCGCCCCCGTCAGCCCACCGAAGAGAGAATCCAGGTCCGTGAGCAGCGCGCCATCTGCGCTTTCTTCCTGATAGAAGTAGCCCAGGGCGTGGTCAAATCCATATGAAACGGTTATGTCGCCGTTTGCCGTTTGTTTCTGAAACCAATATCGGGACATCAAACACTCCTTTTTTGATTGGGAAAATCATCGTGATCCACAACGCAAAACGGCCGTACCCTGTGTCGAGTACGGCCGTTGCTAGGCGATTTGTTGATTGATAAATTAAACGGATTGGCGCTGCACCCACGCAGCAGCCGCTTTCACCACGTCGCCGTGGCAGGGGCCGGGCTTACACCAGCACACAAGCACCGATGACGGGTCAATAGCCCGCAGCGCAGCCAACACAGCTTCGTCGCCAACCTGAATTCGCCCCCACAACCAGCGGCGATAATGGGGCAGTGTCCGCCCCCGGCCGCCGAAGTCGCGGGCCTTAAACGGATTTGCCAATGGGGACTGTGGTAGATTGGCTGTGCGGTTGGCGCGGCCGATGTAGATCCAGCGGTCACCAAAAACCTGATTTAATGCCGCTACAGAACCGTATTGTTTGAAGTTGATCACATTGCACATGTTGCACCCCATGATTCACGCCACCAACTGCCGCGCCGCTGCCTGGGCTAACGCGTCACACCGCTCATTCATGGCATGGCCGCTATGCCCGGCGACAAGCTGCACGCGCAGGTGATGTCCGGCAGCCAATGCACGCACCTGCTGCACCAGGTCACGATTAGCTCTGGCTTTACCGCCGTTCAGAATGGTGGCCACATACTGGCTGTCCGTGACCACCGTCACCTGGCAGCGGCGTTTGAGGGCGGCCAAACCGGCAATGACCGCTTGCAGTTCCATGCGATTATTGGTGGCATGTGCCTCGCTGCCCGTGAGTGTCTTTTCATGGGCGCCGCTCTGCAAAATAGCCGCATATCCACCAGGGCCGGGATTCCCTTTACAGGAACCGTCTGTGTACAGAAAAACTTGATTCATATTGAGCAAACCTCCTTTGCTTGCGTATGGGTAAACAAAAAGGCCGGTTGCAGACGCACTGTCTACAACCGGCCTCTTAAGCTTTATAAAGCCCTTCACAATGCCCATGGCCGCAGGCCATTATGGGTAGCAAAAAGAGGGTGCTGCTCTATTTCCTGCCAGTTTGCCCGTGATGAAAAATTACGAACAGACGGGCTCGCTATTGACCTTTCCGTCCTGCCTCAGCCCAGGTATCCAGAAAATCCAGCACGGCCTGATACTGACTCTGCCGGATATTTTTATAGCTGGTGACCCGAAACCGCCGGTGGAGTTCCCTGAAAATGCCTTGATAATGGTTCTGGCTGGAATCCTTCTCGGTCATTTCAGTGGCAATCGCCAACACTTTTGCAGAAATATCTGCCGCCTGCTCATCGGTAACAGCATCCCGGGGGGATAACTTTGCTTCCAGCGCCGTGATCCGTTTTCCATATTGCCCAATCACAATCGCCGCCTTGTCTAATCGGGCCATCATACGCATTTGTTCTTCTGCCAGCCGGGCAACGGCCAGCGCGTTCTCGCGGATTTGCTGCAGCGCCGCCATGGTTTCCGGGTTTGTTTGCATCCAATCATCCGGCATGGTGCGGTTGACAAAAGCATCGGCCAAGACCCGATAGCATTCCCGTTGATATTGAATTAACCGTTCTCTCAATTCTTCTTTAACGCGGTTGGCGTTAATGCCAAACAGCCAGCCGTTAATCATGTCCAGGGGAAGGCAAAGCATCTCCCGGCGCTGGTCTGGCTGACCCTGCGTGGTTGTTACAACCACGCAGGGTATCAGCTCTTGCGCTAATACGGCGTCACGATTAATACGCTGTCGCTGGCTTGACCAATCAATGCCAAGGTGATCGCAAATCGGACGGACAGGGATATAAACAGAGGATTCACCCTCAGACTCAATCAGAACGGCCGTTAACTCATCACCATAAAACTCAACAACTTTTTGCTCAATCGGCACCAACGCATTGCTTTTTGCTTTCTTCTGCCATATCTCACCTATTATTGCTCAATGAATGATGTCCAATTCTAACAGAGGGCCAAGGAGAACCAAGAGAATATCAAAGATATCAATCGTTGCGGTACGTAGCTGCTTACATGACAAAGCGGCAAATTGTTACCCCGCCACCACTTGCGTCCGCTGCCGGTAAAAATCCAGGAGTGCCGTTTTGGACGCTGGCGCAGACTGCTTCTCGGCCAGATACTGTCGATACGTCTGCACCTCCGTCAGATTTTTCCCATCAACCAGGGTCCCATTACCATATTGCAGCGGTTGTTTAACCGCTGTGCTGCCATTGGTCGGGCCGGCTGCTTTGCCGTTGGCTTGACCGTTTCTTTTGCGCGTCACTGGACGGCCGTTCGCCACAGTAGTCTGCTGCGGATGAATCCCATTGTTCTGGGCGGAGCCGTTTTGGGGTTTGGCAGCGCCGTTCGGTCCTCCGTTCTGCTCGCTTGCTGCCGCTACCAGCAGATAAGGGGCAGGCTGTCCCACAGATTGTTGATGCACCATCATACGCAGCACGTCCCAGGCACGGAGATAGGCCAGCACTTCGGACGCCATCCGCCGCGCTTCATACAGCTTGAACGTGACGTTGACTTCCACTTTCGCCGGCCCGTTCGGCGTGATCGCCCCGGTGGGGGTCAATTTGCCCGGCCCGCTTTTCAGTTCCACGTACACATTTTCACCTTTGACGGCAACGGACAGCACCCGACTGACCGCAGGTTGACCATTTTTCGGCGGCGTGCCCTTGTATTCTCTGTGGCTGAAGCTTTGCTCGCCGCGTGCCAGGGCACCAAAAATAACCCGCGCATCTCCAACATCGATGAAGGCATTGGCAAATCCTTGTTTATTCATGCCCTGACCTTTGCGGTAATTGCCGGCAAACAGCCTTAGCTTCCCAATGGCCAGCGCATCTTCGACGTGCAAAAACCGTGATTGGGTAACATGGCTGTGGATCCGAACACGGGTAGGGGAGGGGGTGGATTGGTTATTCATGAGGGCATCTCCTGAATTGATGAATTTCTTGGTATATGATTTTTGAGCCAGCCTGCTTACTACATGGCGCAAGCTGGCTCTTTGTCTGAGTTCTTCTTCAAACTGCGCGAGATTTGCCCTCAGCGGCGTCGCAGGCTATTCGTGCAGGCGGTCTTCTAAAGGATTCACGGTGTCTACTTCGCATAGTTCTAGGAACGTAACAAATTATTACCTCACTGCCGACCAACCCGACAAGGGTGCGCTCGATGACGGGCGCCAGCCGGTTTGTCAACCACTCATACGCATACTCGTTGCGCACCACCACCACCCAGAAGGTCAGGGTGCTGGTAGCAGTCAGGATGCGGCTGTCTACCAGCCAGGTGTTAAAGGTCGCTTTGGTCATCTGCTGGCGCAGATCGGCAAGCACAAGCGGCCATAATTTGTCGGGAGCAGCGACAAGGGGAGAGAAAACGGGTTGTGAAACGATAGATTTAATCATCATAGGCACTTAAGGTAGGTGTAGATGGCTGCCACAGGTGTCCACCAGCGGCGGCAACATCAGTATTGGCATCGATATCATCCGCTCTAAAGCAAAAAGGCTGCCCTTTCACGGTGCAGCCTTTGCAAACAGATTACCGATATCAGCAAGTCAAAAATCAATTGACGCGTAAGGTCGTTTCCAATTGATCCAAAGAGACAAGCATTGCCCCCATATCGGCGGCCGCTTGCTCCAATGCGTCCGTGAATCCCTCGCGGGCAAACAGAACATATTGCGTTGTCCAGCCTTTGGCGACTTGCGGCATTCGCTGACTGCGCTGCACAAGATCCGGCAGCAAACGGCGGCTCAGCCTGTCGCGGCCCCATTTGGCTTCGCCTATCAACAGCCGTTTTTCGCGTGGGGCTGCGGCCACCACATCAAGCTGTACACCCTTGCCCCGATAAGTACGCCAGTACGAGCCGACAACTTCTGGCACAAAATCCAGCTGACCCGCCATTGCGGCGGCCCAAACCCACTCCCGGCATAACTCTTCAAAGACGTACTCTCCCAAAAACGGCCGTAACTCCGCATACACTTTTTGAGCGGCCGCTTCCTGGTAACCACGCTCGATAGGTCCGATCTGAGGCACCACAAAGCGGTAGTAGAAGCGCAGGAAATGATCGCTCACATAGTAACGGCCGCTTTTACTCTTCGGCTTGGCCAGCGCCGGTTCACGCCGCTCAATAAATTCAAGCTCCTGCAGCACCTTCAGATAGTGGCCCAGGGCCGTGTCAGATAACCCGGCCATTTTGGCAATATCAGACCATTGATGAAAGCCAGACGCTACCGCCGACAGCACCGATTCATACGTCTGTGGCTCCTGTAGTTGTTCATACAGAATGACGGCTGGATCGGACATCATCATGCTGCCCGGTACCAGGCAGTGATCACGCAGTGCGCCGACAAAATCGTCGGTACGCGTAAAGATTTCCAGATAGGCCGGCACACCGCCGGTGACCCCGTAGATGGCCACCCGTTCATCAGCCCGCCGCTGCGGAAACAGCTCCTGCACCGCCGAGAAGGGCAGGGGGCGCAGGCGAATCTGGGCGGTGCCCCGTCCATAGAGGGGCGCCTGATAAGCAATGACTTCACGCGCCATCATGCCAATCAGGGAACCGGTCAAAATGAGCTTGAGCTGGGGAAGCTGCGACAGGCGATGATCCCACACTTTCTGAAAGATACTGCTGATCGCCGGCTCATTCCGCAGCAGATACGTGAATTCATCAAGCACCACCAATTGCGGCTTTTCGCTCAAGGCCACCACATCAGCCAGATGGTGCAGAGCCTGCTCCCAACCGGAAAAGCTGAACGCTTCAGTAGGTGGGCCAGCCAGGCGTGGGTCATGGTGCATAATGGCCTGGGAAAAATCGCGAAGCTGATACGCTTCATTGTGAGTTGTCGCCACCCAATAAAAAGTCGGCGTCTCCTGATGTCGCTCCAGAAAATGGGTAATGAGGCGGGTCTTTCCAATGCGGCGACGGCCGTAAAGAATGAGTAACCCGGCGTTGGCTGACTGGTAGAAGCTCTCCAGCGTTTGTAATTCGCGTTTTCGCCCGACAAATTCCATCGCGCCCTCCGGTTGTCGATTATAATTGTGCAGATTATAATAAAGTATACAATTATAATCAACAGATTCAACTGATGAACAGCCGCGGTCGCGGCACGGGCGGTGGCGCGGGTTTGTGCAAGTCAGCAGGTTCGTGTGCTTCGTCGCTCTCTTCATGCTTCGGCTGCTTCCCGTTCAGATGCGTGCTGATGACCGCAGCGCCGTTGGGCTTTTCCTGCCCGTGGCCATTGCCGATAGGCAAATAGCCATTGCCGGTTGGCGAATGGCCATTGGTGAAAAGCGATGCCTGTTGGGGGGAACGGCCGTTCCGACCATTTTGTACAGCCACACGCGCTGGCGCCGGTAACGGCCGTGGCCCATCACCATTCAACTGCCCATTGCCATCAATTACAACGGCAGCTTCTTCATCCGGTTCCTCTTCCACCATCTGGTACTCCCCGATAAGGATATTGGCCTGGCGCAGGCTGGCATTGGCTTCGGCAAAGGCCTGCTGCAAACTGCGGGCCTCGATTTCCGTCTCGCCGGTCACAATTTTGGCCAGCGTAGCCACCAGGTCGCCGGAAGTGAGGTCGTCGAGTTCCGCCAGACTGTCATCGCCGACGGTGTCGCCGTTGACGCGCAAAGCGGCGGCCACTTTGGCGGCCACCAGGCGCAGGGCATCTTCCTGGATGGTCTCTTCATAGGCAAAGAAATACACTTTCACCGGCTCCGTCTGGCCAATGCGCCAGGAGCGGCGGCTGGCCTGCAGGACGGTGTAGACACTGTAGTCGATGGCCATCCAGACGATGGTGGGGAAATCGAGGAGATCGATGCCCGTCTCCACCTTGCGCGGGTGGGTGATGATCACATCGACGCCGGCTTTGACTTGTTTTTCCACCCACTTTTCACGCTTGTTGGGCGCGGCGCGAAGGATGGCGGCCTTCAGTCCGGCCGCTTCCAGCATCGCTTTCCACTCCGGCTGAATGTCCAACGTATCTGTCTGCTGGCAGAAGAGGATGACTCGCCGCCCGGCCGCCTTTTCGGCCTGGCACAGTTCGATGATTTCCTCTTCCTTGGGGCCGACAAAATCATCCGGCAGTCCGGGCACGGAAGCGACGACTTTGCCGGTGCGGGGACACTCGACTACCTTTCCCCGGCGCGGCGAATCGGGCCAGAAGAGCAGGGCATAAAGATACGCGGCCAACAGCGACTTGTCGTTGCGGAGAAGCCGATCTTTCAGCGCTTCTTTGAGCTGTTCCTTGAGGGAGCCATAAAGGGATGCCTGCACCGGAGCCATGGGCACGGGAACGGGGATTTCGGTGTATTCTGGCAGCGGAAAGCCCATATCGCCCAGAGAAAGAAAGACGGAGCGGTTTAAGAGCCAGGGCAGCATGGCCGGGCTGCCGCCGGGCAGTTCTTTATAGCGGATGTTAGAACGGCTGTTGGCTGTTTGCTTGCCGTCTTCATCCAGGGTAATGGTCTCAATCCGCTGCAAGATGCCGTAGGCTGAGACCCAATCCCGGCTGCGCAGGCGGCGCTGGCCGGTGGCTTCCGGGTCTACATAGGCTCTGCCCATCTCCGTTGCCAGGCGAAAAAGTAGGTAAAAGAGGCTGGACGCTTTGCCGCCATAAATGGTGCCGGTGAGGGCCACCACTTTCTCGGCCGCCTGGGCCAGATGGTGCATGGCGTACCCCTGGTCGCTGTCAAATCCTTTGTATTGATGAACCTCATCCACTAACAGCAGATCCAGCTTTCCTTTGCCCCGTTTCTTGATGTACCCAGCCAGCGGCACTTTGCCATAGCCAAAGGTGTCCCTCACGGCGCTGCCATGCCATTTCTGTAACTCGTGGAAGGGAACAGACTGCCCCTTGTTCGTGTAACTGCGAATGATGCGCTCTCGTTCGGCGTAGAGCTTGAAGCTGCCCCGAATCTGGGTACGTGTCTTTGACACGCCGCTGCGCCGGCGGGTGAATTGGTAGAGTGGGGAGCGGCATTCCGCGTTGCTGCAAATGCGGGTGGCGGTTTTGAGTTCATTGACCGTCAACGGCCGTCCGCTGAGGAATTGAGTCGCGCCGCAGACGGGGCAGCGAATGCCGCGCTGTTGTAGGGCCAGAATTTGTTTTTCGGTAAACGGCCGTTCCTCGGCCGGCAAGTCCAGCAATTTGCGCGCGGATATCACCTTGCCCCACGACCGTTGGATATCGCTGTACCCCTTGCTGCCGTAGTTGTGGCTGGCCGGGCCGCCGTAGTCGTAGGCATGTTCCCAGCCAGAGGCGCTGCGGGCGGTGGTCTGCTTGAGGACGCCGACCAGCGGCGCGTCATCGGGCTGTTCGGCGAAGAACTGGTCTACGTCGCTGATAGTTTGCAGATGCATGGTGCGCACGCCGGGCCAGACAGCTTTGAATTCCCGCTGCCATTTCTCCACCAGGTGGGGCGGGCAGAGGACGATGGTGCGCCGGGCATTCCGGCCAGCGGCGATGGCGGCGGAAATTGTGGTTTTTCCGGTTCCCATTTCACCCACGATAATGACATCTCGCTCAGTTTCCAGGCGGGTTAACGCGGCTGCGGCCGCATGTTTTTGGGCTGGCAGCAGGCCAGATTTGCCCCGACCATTTTGGTCGACCATGCCAGGAATGGGCCGCTGCTTGCTCAGGCTGTTCAGTAAACGGCCGTATCCATTCAAATCGAACTGGTACACTGGCGGGTATTCCTGGGCCACGATGCCGGTAAGGTGTGAAATCCACTTTTGCAAGAATTGTTCCAATGCCGCCCCTTGGTAGCTGGTGACCTGGCCGCTGCTGTCCACGCTCGTGATGTCGGTGACGACGCTTTCCGTTTCCAGATGCGTTATGCGGGTACGGCCGTCGGGCAGCGGTTCTTCGTATTCCTCAGCGCGGGTCACTTTGTAATTGCGGCCTTTGATGAGCAGCCGCTCGTCACCCTCACTTCGACCTTGCTCAGTGCCAGCTTCCAGCACCTGGTTGTTGAGATGGCCGGCCGCTATGACGCTGTTCATGTGCCCGATTTTGAGGGGGGTTAACGGCCGTAACGGCACCTGGGCGCTGTCTGGGTCGAGATGCTCCCGCCAGGCCACCTTGGTGCTGGCGCCCAGCTGCCGGGCTTCGGCCAGGGCATCGGCCGGGTCCACGAATTGGGAGCGGAATTTGAATACGCTGTGTTTGACAGTTAGCGGCGGCAGCGTGTAGGTGGGTTCGGAAACGGCCGTTAAAGGTTGCAGCATCTCTTTGTCTGCCGCCAACTGCGCCCATTTTTCCACTATCTCGCCGTCGAGCGCAATGGCTTTCCGCCGCAAAACACCGAAAAGGACAATTTGTTTGAATTGCTCGTATTCCTCATCCGGGAAGCGGAAAATCTGAATCTGGTCATACCAGGAGAGCAGATAGCGGGCGGCTTTGCGGAAACGCAGCATATGTTGAGGAACCACCCAGACGAGCAGCCCGCCTGTTTGCAGCCAGGGCCGGGTGCGAACCAGCCATTGGTATTCGAGACGGCCGTCTTCATCGTCGTGGTCATAAGGCGGGTTCAGGTACAGCAGATTGTACCCACCCCGCGAGGTAACCAGGCTGAGGTAGCTGTCGTGGAGAATGCGTGTGCCGTGAGATGCGGCCGCATCGCCTTTATCGGAGCCATGCCGTGAAGCCATGAGTTGGCTCACGGCTTCACGAGCCGCCTTGGCCCGCCCTTCATGCAATTCGACGCCGAAGGGGTCCAGGCCCAGCTTGTCGGAAAAGGCAACTAAGGCTGTTCCCTCACCAGCGCATGGGTCCAGGATACGGCCGTCGCTTGGTGCAGCGATATAGGTCAAGGTGAGTTCGGTAACATTGGGCGGACAAGCATAGAAACCAGCCTTCTCCAAATTGACAAGTCGGGACATGGTTTTATTCCTTTATATATATGAGGGGATTAACTGGGGAATGAGAGGGGAAACGGCCGTTACGGTGTG
>JBHHTQ010000086.1:0-12469 GCA_046753445.1 Anaerolineae bacterium
ATTTTCCAGGATCACTTTCGCCGTTTGGTGGCTCACTTTTAGATTATCATTACCAGAAAGGCAACCAGAACCCCGGTAGAGATGGAAATGAGCTTGTTGGCCTTGGACATTTGCGCTACTCCTTGTCATTATGCTGCGAATAGGGAAGAAAGCGTGGTGCGGGTTGTGCGCCGCGCACCACGCTGGCCAAATAGCCCCAAGCAACCCGATAGGTTGCCCAACAAAAAAAGCCGTTCCCGATGTTTCGAGAACGGCCGTTTGCTGCCAATATGAATGCACCCATTATCCAGTCATCCCAGGCATGTGCTACACTTACGCACAGTCGGTGGCCCGTTTCCGCAGACAGCCAATTAGACAACGGAGCAGTGCATCTACATTGTGCCATTGTTGCGTTTTTGAGCTATTTATACCAACCGTTAGCTCAAGTGACGGGTAAAGCAAAATGTCATTCCGACGCGGAGCGAGGAATCTTTCAACTTAAAGGGAAGATTCCTCACCCTTACAGGGGTTCGGAATGACATGACCAAGCCATTATATTACGCCATTTGCTTACACGATTGGTATTAGCTTCAAGTATTATACTGCGGTGTCATGGGTAACAAGAAGTGACTCAAACAAGAGTAAGAAAGGCAACAAGTCATGGATGTTTTTAAGCTGCGCAACACACTAATCTCCAACTATACGGATTACATCAAGAGCTTTATTACTATTCAAGATGAAGGCATCAGCAAACATGTAGAACAAGAACTGCAAAAAGGCGTTCTTTGGCCAGACCCCTTGATTCAACTCAACCCAAACTTTGAACCAGGCGAGTGGGTTGAGACACTCGCCTCGCAAAACAGTTTACATCCACAAGCCAATCAGATTTTTCGCCTCGATAAAAATAAAAATTCTGTGGGTAAGCCCATGCGCCTTCACCGGCATCAATCTGATGCTGTCGTTGCCGCCAAGTCTGGGGACAACTACGTTTTAACTACCGGTACCGGTTCTGGAAAGAGTCTGGCGTATATTGTGCCAATCGTTGACCATGTACTACGACAGGGAAGTGGTCGCGGCATCCAGGCGGTGATTGTGTATCCCATGAATGCGTTGGCCAACAGTCAAATAAACGAGCTGGACAAATTCCTCCGCCACGTCATTGAGGGGACGCCGCTCGTTACTTACAAACGGTATACAGGCCAGGAAAGAGAACCGGAACGCCAGGAAATTATCAACCATCCACCCGACATTCTGCTAACAAATTATGTGATGCTGGAATTGATCATGACCCGGCCCAGGGAGCGACGGTTGGTAGACGGTATGCGCGGACTGCAATTCCTGGTACTGGATGAACTTCACACTTATCGCGGCCGCCAGGGGGCTGATGTGGCCATGCTGGTGCGGCGCGTGCGTGATGTGTGCCAAAACCCGAATTTACAATGCGTCGGAACTTCAGCCACACTGGCCGAAGGCGGCCCATTCTCTGAGCAACAGCAAGAAATTGCTGAGGTCGCCACGAAACTCTTTGGCGCCAAAGTCAAACCTGCGCGTGTCATTGGCGAAACGTTGCGGCGAGCTACCGAACCGCGAGACCTGACCGATCCCGACTTTCGAAACCAATTAACCAAGCGAGTGGCTAATCGGCAACAAGAGCCTCCCACAGAATATGATGCGTTTATAAATGACCCCCTTTCTATCTGGATTGAAACAACCTTTGGCCTGACAACTGAAAAAGAAACGGGACGCCTAAAAAGAGCGGAACCCATTAGCATCACCGGCGCAAAAGGAGCAGGACAGCAACTTGCCGATCTGACCGGTTTACCCATCGAACAATGTACGCAAGCTATTCAAGAAACGCTTTTGGCGGGATATGAAGTGCCGCAAAAAGATACCCCATTCCCGGTCTTCGCCTTCCGCCTGCATCAGTTTATCAGTCGAGGCGATATGGTGTATGCTTCACTGGAGGAACCAGATACCCGGCACATTACGCTCAACGGGCAGAAGTTTGTGCCTGGCGACCGTCAAAAAGCATTATTGCCCATTAGTTTCTGTCGCGAGTGTGGTCAAGAATACTACATCGTCAGACGTATCACTGACCAAGCGAACGGCCGTTCCACTTTCATACCACGCGAACTAAGAGACCAGACCAAAGAAGAAGATGAAGAACGCGGCTTTCTCTACCGCAATCCAGCGAATCCCTGGCCGGATGATTTGGCTGCGCTTTTGGCTGAAGAGCGACTACCAGAAGATTGGCTGGAACCTTCTAAAGGCGGGATGCGGGTTAAATACGGCCAGCGAAAGAAGCTGCCAAAGGCTGTCGCCTTAAATACGCTGGGAGAAGAGGATAGCAACGGCCTCGTTTATCACTTTGTAAAAACGCCATTTCCTTTCTGCCTCAACTGTGGCGTGACCTACAGCGGCCGTGAACGATCCGATTTTGGCAAACTGGCAACACTCTCCTCAGAAGGACGCAGCACATCTACCACGATTTTAAGCCTTTCGGCATTACGAGCGCTGCGCCGCGATGAAACACTCAGGCAAACAGCCAGGAAATTACTCAGTTTTACCGATAATCGCCAGGATGCCTCTTTGCAGGCAGGCCATTTTAACGACTTTGTTGAAGTGGGACTCATCCGGGCGGCGCTTTACCGCGCCGTGGCTGACGCTGGTGAAAGCGGCTTACAACATGATCAACTCTCTCTACACATTTTCCGGGCGCTTAACCTGCCTTTTGCCCTGTACGCCAGCGATCCGGAAGGGGGACGGAGCCGCAGCAAACGACGCTTGACAGAGCAAGCGTTTCGGGACGTATTGGGTTACCGGGTTTATCAGGACTTGCGTCGCGGCTGGCGTATCACGGCGCCGAATCTGGAGCAATGCGGTTTGCTCCAGATTGATTACCTTGATTTGGAAGAGATATGCGCTGATGACGCTGTATGGGCGGGCGTCCACGTGACGTTGGCAACAGCAACGGCCGCACAGCGTTACCACGTATGCAAAGTATTACTCGACGTTCTTCGTCGCGGGCTGGCTATCCAGGTTGATTATCTAGATTCTATTTATCAGGAAGGCATGAAACAACGCAGCAGCCAACATCTGGCTATTCCCTGGGCAATAGATGAGTCGGAGCGTTTGACGCATGATTTTATCGCCGTGCCCGGCTCTGCCCGTTATCGAAGCAATCGTGAATATCTCTTTGTCTCACCGCGCAGCGGTTTTGGTATGTTTCTGCGTCGCCAGGGTACATTCCCCAATTATGATGGGCAAAAACTCAAACTGGATGACACTCAGATCATCATCCAACAATTGTTTACCGCCCTGGCGCAAGAAGGATTGCTGGATCGCGTGGAAGAACCAAAAGACAAAGACGACTTTCCCGGATACCAGTTGAATGCGGCGCTGATGGTGTGGCAGGCTGGAGACGGCCGTATCCCTCTCCACGATCCGATCCGCATGCCCCGCCTGCCGGAAACAGTCAAAACGACCAGTCGCACAAACCAGTTCTTTGTTAACCACTACCAGGCCATTGCGCTTGATTTGAAAGGCGTGGAAGCGCGGGAACACACAGCGCAGGTACCCAGCGATGAGCGGGAAAGGCGGGAAGACGCTTTCCGTAAAGCAGAGTTGCCCGTTTTGTACTGCTCGCCGACAATGGAACTGGGCGTAGATATTGCCCAGCTCAACGTCGTCAATATGCGGAACGTGCCGCCAACGCCGGCCAATTATGCCCAGCGCAGCGGCCGCGCCGGGCGCAGCGGCCAGCCCGCTCTGGTCTTTACCTACTGCACCACAGGCAGTCCGCACGATCAATACTTCTTCAAACGGCCGTCTCACATGGTTGCCGGTTCAGTTCGGCCGCCGCGGCTCGATTTAGCCAACGAAGACCTGATTCGCGCCCACGTCCACGCCGTCTGGCTGGCAGAAACGGGGCAAACCCTCTACAACTCCCTCAAGGAATTACTCGACCTGGATGGGGAGCCGCCGGCCTTAACCATTAAAGAGAACATCCTGGAATCATTGCAAACAGTGTCTGCCCGGCAGCAAGCCGAGCAACGCTTGACCCGCATTTTAGCCACTGTCACAGACGAATTGCAGGCCGCCCCCTGGTATAACGAAGAATGGTTACACGCGACATTGAGCCAGGCTGTTCGCCGCTTTGACGAAGCGTGTGACCGCTGGCGCGGCCTCTATAAATCAGCATTGCAGCAGCGTGATCGACAGGATGAAATTGTGCGCAGCCCCGTAAGCTCGCCTGCTGAGAGAAAGCGAGCGCAACAATTACGCAAAGAAGCAGAGTCTCAACTCGAACTGCTGTTAGATGCCCGCAATATGAGCTTTTCTGACTTTTACAGTTATCGTTATTTTGCCAGTGAAGGTTTCTTGCCCGGTTACAACTTCCCCCGCCTGCCACTTTCAGCCTATATCCCCGGACGGCGCGGACGGCGGCGTGACGATCGGGATGAATTCCTTTCCCGGCCCCGTTTTTTGGCTATCTCTGAATTCGGCCCGCGCAGTATCATCTACCATGAAGGTTCGCGCTATGTTATCAACAAAGTCATTTTACCAGTCAGCGAGAATGGCCTGCTGACAACCAGCGCCAAAGTTTGCCCCGCTTGCGGCTATCTACACCCCATTACCGGCGAGGCCAACCCGGATCGCTGCGACTATTGCGACGCCTTGCTGCCAGGGGCCATGACCACATTATTCCGTATGCAAAACGTAGCCACCCAGCGGCGGGACCGGATCAACAGCGATGAGGAAGAACGGGTGCGCATGGGGTATGAACTGCAAACGAGCGTGCGATTCAACGTCACTCACGGCCGTCCCGCCTTCAGTACCGCCTCTGTCAAAGCAGCCGATGGTCGGGAGTTGTTGCGCCTCACCTATGGCAGCGCAGCCACTATCTGGCGTGTTAACAAAGGCTGGCGACGGCGGCGCAACAAAGAAATTATGGGATTTGTCCTCGATATTGAACGAGGCTACTGGCAAAAGAATGAACAAGATCTGGAAACCGATGCTGATGATCCCATGAGTGCCCGCACTCAGCGCGTCATTCCCTTTGTGGAAGACCGGCGCAACTGCCTGTTGATTGAATTTACCGAACTGTACGATGTCCCCATCATGGCCTCGTTGCAACCGGCTTTGAAAAACGCCGTCCAGGTGCTTTACCAGCTTGAAGATAACGAACTGGCGACTGAACCGCTGCCAACCTGGGATGATCGTCGTCTGATTTTGCTCTATGAATCCGCCGAGGGTGGGGCGGGCGTCCTCAGACAGTTAGTCAGCGATCCGCAAGCTATCAAAAATGTGGCGCGTAAGGCTTTAGAACTAAGCCATTTCGACCCGGACACGCGAGAAGACCTGAAACAGGCGCCTGACGCAGCCGAAGATTGCGAAGCCGCCTGTTACAATTGCCTGATGAGCTATTACAACCAGCCAGATCACCGTTTATTAGACCGACACCTGATAAAAACACCCCTTTTTGAATTACTGCATGGCGAAGTTCGCGTTAGCCCCACTTCATTGGAGCGTGATGTCCATCTGGAACAGTTGAAAGCGATGTGTGAAAGCGACCTGGAACGAGAATGGCTTGATTTTTTGAGCGAACGCAACCTCTTGCTGCCGGATGTCGCCCAAAAGGTGATTGCCGCTTGCAACACGCGCTGTGATTTTTATTATCGTGATCGCAGTGTCGCCGTCTACATTGACGGCCCGCACCATGACAGGCCGGGCACGGCCGCCGTTGACAAAGAAACGGCCGATTGCCTGATTATGGATTTAGGACTGACTGTTTTGCGTTTCCGTTACGATAACAAGACAGAGTGGGAACAAATTTGCGCCAACCACGCCTATCTGTTCGGAAAAGTGAGGGCGTGACGATGCAATATCCTGTTGGTTCACTGGTGCAGGCCCGCGGCCGCGAATGGGTTGTATTACCCGATACCAGCGATGATTTTCTGGTGTTACGGCCGTTAGGCGGTACCGATCTGGAAATCGCCGGTATTTACTTGCCGTTAGAAGAAAGCGATGTCCGCCCGGCTGCGTTTGACCCGCCCGATCCGCGGCAAGTCGGCGACTTCATCTCCAGCCGCTTGCTACGCGACGCGGTGCGCCTCGGCTTCCGCTCCAGCGCCGGTCCCTTTCGCTCCTTCGCCCGCATCAACGTCGAGCCACGCCCCTATCAACTGGTGCCGCTCCTGATGGCCTTAAAGTTAGACCCGATACGACTGCTTATTGCCGACGATGTAGGCATTGGCAAAACCATCGAAGCTGGCCTGATCGCCCGCGAAATGCTGGATCGCGGCGAAGTGAAACGGCTGGCCGTCCTCTGCCCGCCCCACCTGGCGGAACAATGGCAATTTGAACTGAAAGAGAAGTTTCACATCCAGGCCGAACTCGTGCTGCCCAGCACCGCACGTCGTTTGGAACGAAATCTATCTTCCATCGGCCAATCCATTTTTGATTTACACCCTTACGTCATCGTTTCCACCGAATACATCAAAACATCGCGCCGCCGCGACGATTTTGTGCGTACCTGCCCTGAATTTGTCATCGTGGATGAAGCCCACACTTGCGCCTTTGATCAGGACAGGCGCAGCGGCCGTCACCTGCGCCACCAGCTTGTGAGCGCGCTCTCTCAAGACCCACAGCGCCATATGATTCTGGTGACAGCCACCCCGCACAGCGGTAATGAAGGCGCATTTCGTTCCTTGTTAGGCTTGCTGCGCCCCGATTTCCGCGATCTGCCGCAAGACTTGTCCGGCAAGCAAAATGAAAAACAGCGGCGGGAAGTGGCGCGGCATCTGGTGCAGCGCCGCCGCGCCGACGTGCGCGGCTATATGGAAGAGACCGTCTTCCCGGAGCGTGAAGACGCGGAAGAAACCTACAACCTGTCCCCGGAATACCAGAAACTATTCAACAACATTCTGGATTACGCCCGCGAGCGCGTCCTGGACAAAGAAGGCGGCGAGCAGCGGCAGCGGGTGCGCTGGTGGTCGGCGCTGGCTTTATTACGCAGTTTAGCCAGCAGCCCGGCGGCGGCCGCCGTTACGCTGCGTAATCGCTCCGGAACGGCCGAAACGGAAACTGCCGCTGAAGCGGATGCGGTAGGTAAACGGGCTGTTCTTGACCTGGATGACGCCGAAGACAGCGACAGCGCCCCCGGTGGGCAGGAAGGGGACGACCAGCCCCAAAGCCAACGTGAACGGCTGCTCCGCTTTGCCCGCCGTGCGGAAGCATTGCAGGGGCCGCAAACCGACGCCAAATTAAAAAAGGCCACCGCGCTGGTCAAAAAACTATTGGATGATGGCTTTAACCCGATTCTGTTCTGCCGCTTTATCCCCACGGCGGAGTACGTGGCGGCCGAGCTGCGCCGCGCCCTGCCCAGAAAGGTAGAAGTCGCGGCCGTCACCGGCACGCTGCCGCCGGAGGAGCGCAAATTGCGCGTAGAACAGTTGGGGCAGCATAAACCCAGCGTCCTGGTCGCCACCGACTGCCTGAGCGAAGGTATTAATTTGCAAGCCTGGTTTGACGCCGTTGTCCATTATGATTTGAGTTGGAACCCCACCCGCCATGAACAGCGTGAAGGACGGGTAGATCGCTTTGGCCAACCGTCGCCGGTGGTACGCACAGTGACCTATTATGGTACCGATAATCAGATTGACGGCATTGTGTTAGAAGTGCTGCTAAGAAAGCACAAAGCGATCCGCACGTCATTGGGAATTTCTGTGCCGCTGCCGGCCAACAGCAGTCAGGTTGTGCAGGCGTTGATGCAGGGGCTTCTGCTGCGCGGCAGCAAAGTAAGCGCCAGCCAGATAGCCATGCCCTTTATGCAGGATATGACGGCCGCCGATTTGCAACTGGATTGGGAAAATGTCAGCAACCGGGAGAAGAAATCCCGCACCCTGTTTGCCCAACGCACGATCAAAGTAGATGAAGTGGCGCAGGAATGGAAAGCGGTGCGGGCGGCGATTGGCACGCACACTGACGTGGAGCGGTTTGTGCGCGAGGTGGTGCAAGCCCACGGCGGTTTTGCCGCTCAAAAAGGGGATGTCTGGGAATTTACGCTGACAGAGAAGAATAAGGCGCTCATTGACGCTTGCGGCGGACAAACTAAATTCAAAGCGGGCTTCACACTGCCTGTTCCCGACGATACGTTGTACCTTTCACGCACGCATCCTCTGGTGGAAGGTCTGGCAACGTACACTCTGGAAACAAGTTTGGATTCGCTGGCAGACGGCGTCGCCAAGCGGTGCGGCGTCATTCGTACCAAAGATGTGGACAGACGCACCATCCTGTTTTTACTGCGCTTTCGTTACCACCTCGTCATCCGGCGCGGCGGCGAAGATACGCCCCTGCTGGCGGAAGCGTGCGACCTTATCGCCTTTCGCGGGCGCGCCAACGCCCCGGAATGGCTGGACGTAGAAGAAGCGGAGAGCTTACTTCAAGCTGAACCAGCCCCAAAAACCAAGTTCACGCCTCAGCAAAAAAGCGCTCAAATTGAATATGTCTTGGCTGATATGGAAAATTTACAAAACGATTTGAATCAAATGGCTAAAGAGCGCAGCGAAGCGTTGAAAGAGGCGCACCGGCGCGTGCGTCAGGCAGCACGGCAAAAAGGGGTGACATATGACGTGCGCCCCAATCTCCCCCCAGATTTGTTGGGACTTTACATTTTGCTGCCGGTGGTTGAGTGAGTGACTAAAGCAGGTGATCCATGCCCAACGCGAAGCAAATAGCCCGTTCAACAGCTTCCATTTTATGGGGAGAAAGGATGGTAATCAAGCGGCCGATTTTTGCTTTCTGGACCGTTTGTAGATTGTCCAGGTTCACGGCCGATTCCGTCAAAATGCCATCTTCAGCCGGGAGCAGCGTCACTTCGGTGGGGATGTGGCGGATGGTGGAGGTGATGGGCGCGATGGTGATGCCGGTCAGCACCTCGATAGCCGAATCACGGGTCAAGATGAGAACAGGACGGCGCTTGTCCGGCGGGCGGAAGGTATACCAGCGCACTTCGCCCCGGTTCACGCCGTTTCCTCCCACACTTGCTCGCCTTGCCACACGTCAAATTCGCCCGGTTCAACCGGATGACGCTCATAACCGGCAACGTGCTGCCGTTCCCAGGCAGCGATCTGCATTTGTTTCAGAGCTTGTTGCAGCGCATCGCGCAGGAAGGCGGAGCGGCTGGTGCCCAGAGCATGCACAGTCTCATCTACCTCTTGCAAAAGTTGTTCATCAATCGTCATTTGAATTGTTTTCATCATCGCACACCTCATCAGATTGGAATGTGTTACCCAATCCACATTCTAATCCACAGTTTAGCATAAATCAAGAGAGCAGAGGATGCAAACGGTAGCACGCAGCAATTTCACCACGGTCAAAACAGAAGGCGCCATCCTGCCGCCCGATCTGCTCCAACGCATTGCCGATGGCAAAATGGAGGGACTGAAACCGGCCGATTATCACCTGTCGCCTGATGAACGGCTAAACGAAGCCATCAACCGCGCCTGGAACCGCTGTTTAGGCGTCTGGCAGAGCTTCAATGAACAGCGCCAAAAACTCCCCGTTGCCGACAGGGGTACATCGCTGACCCGCGAAAGATGGTTGTTGATTTTGTTCCAGGAGTTGGGGTACGGCCGTCTCTCCTTCCAACGCCAACTCAAACTGGAAGACGGCGCCACCTATCCCATCAGCCACCGCTGGGGCCAACATACCCCTATCCACCTCGTTAGCTTCCGTCAAGAGTTGGAGCGGCGCGACCCGGCCATTAAGCGCAGCCCGCATAGCCTGATGCAAGAATTCCTCAACCGCTCCGACGATCATTTGTGGGGCTTCATCAGCAACGGGCTGTCGCTGCAAATTCTGCGCGACAACATCAGCCTGACCCGCGCCGCTTATCTGGAATTCGATCTGGAAAAGATGATGACGGAGCAGCTATACGCCGACTTTACCTTGCTGTGGCTTGTCTGCCACCAAAGTCGGGTAGAAGTGGGCGTTGATCCAAACGACCGGGAGCGGTCGTCCGCGCCTGCGCTGCCCGGCAATTGTTGGCTGGAAAAATGGTCGCAAACGGCGGCCGAACAGGGAACCCGCGCCCTGGACGCCTTGCGGGGCGGCGTACAAGAAGCGATCGCCGCCCTGGGACGGGGCTTTTTAGCGCACCGGGCCAACAGCAGGCTCAAAGAGAAGCTGCGCTCCGGCGCGTTGAGCAAGGAGGATTATTTTCGCCAGCTTTTACGGCTGGTTTACCGCCTCATCTTCCTGTTTGTGGCCGAAGACCGGGATTTGCTGCTGCCACGGGAGACGGATGAGCAGGCTCGCAGCCGCTACACCACCTATTATTCGGCCGGCCGCCTGCGCCGTCTGGCAAATGCGCGGCGGGGCGGGCCGCATCCCGACCTCTACCGGACGCTGCGGCGGATATTCTCCCTCTTGCGCGCCGGCTACCCCGCTTTAGGGCTGCCCGCCCTGGGCAGTTTTCTCTTTTCTGACCGTTCGACGCCGGCATTGGACGAATTAGACATTGCCAACCTGGATTTGCTCAACGCCATCCGCGCCCTGGCCTTTACCATTGAAAGCGGCGTACACCGGCCGGTAGATTATAAGAATCTGGGCGCGGAAGAGTTGGGCAGCGTTTACGAATCGCTGCTGGAATTACACCCTTTTCTCAACATTGAAGCGGCTGCATTCACGCTGGAACTGGCGGCCGGCTCCGAACGCAAAACGACGGGCAGCTATTACACGCCCGCCAGCCTGATTACCAGCTTGTTAGACAGCGCCCTGGAACCGGTGGTGGCTGACCGGCTGCGCCACAAACAGGATGCGGAGGAAGCGGAACAGGCGATTTTAAACATTAAAGTGGTAGACCCCGCCTGTGGCTCCGGTCATTTTTTGATCGCCGCCGCCCACCGGCTGGCCGCCCGTTTGGCGCGGGTGCGCACGGGAGATGACGAACCCAGCCCCACCGCCCGGCGCGAGGCGCTGCGCGACGTGGTGCATCACTGCATTCACGGCGTAGACATCAACGAGATGGCCGTGGAGTTGTGCAAGGTGGGCTTGTGGCTGGAAACGTTGGACCCCGGCAAACCATTGGGCTTTTTAGACCGTAACATCCAGTGCGGCAACAGCCTGATGGGGGCCACGCCGGCGCTGCTGCAGCAGGGAGTCCCTAACGCCGCCTTCAAGCCGATTACAGGGGATGACAAGGCGTATTGCACTGAGTTTCGCAAACGTAATCGGGAACAGCACAAAGGGATGCGCCGTTTGCTCAAGGGGCAAAATTTGGAACCCTGGAATCGCTTGGGGAACCTGGAAGAATCAATGCGCGACTGGGAGATGATTGGTAATGATTCGCTAGACGACGTGCGTACCCAAGAAGAGAAGTTTGCCCATTTTAGACAATCCCAGGATTATCTGTTTGGCAAATTGTGGGCTGATGCCTGGTGTGCAGCTTTTGTATGGCCTAAACGGGGAGAAGCGAACGGAGGATATGCCTACCCTCTTACAGAAGAAGAATTCCGCAATATCGAGCGTACACCCTACAGTGTTCCGGTCTGGATGCGCGAAGAGATTAAAAGGTTATCTAAAAGATACCAGTTTTTCCATTGGCACATCGCTTTTCCGCTTGTGTTTCCACTACCACCAGCAGGCGAAGGTGCAGAAAACGAGCAGATGGGCTGGCATGGCGGCTTTGACGTGGTGCTGGGCAACCCGCCCTGGGAGCGGATTAAGCTGCAAGAGAAGGAGTGGTTTGCCAGCCGGGATGAGGCGATTGCCGCGGCGCGGAACGCGGCCGCCCGGCGCCGGCTGATCGCCCAACTGCCGCAAAGCAACCCCGCTTTGTACGCTGACTTTATGGCCGCCAAACGAGCGGCAGAAGGGGCCAGTCATTTTGTGCGGAACAGCGGCCGTTACCCCTTGTGCGGCCGCGGCGACGTGAATACCTACACCATTTTTGCGGAACTGGCGCGGCAGGCGCTAAGCGGAACGGGGCGGGCGGGGATCATTGTCCCCAGCGGCATTGCCACTGACGACACCACCAAATACTTTTTCCAGGATTTGATGGAAACGGGAACGCTGGTCAGCCTGTATGATTTCGAGAACCGGATGAAAATTTTTCCGGCGGTAGACAGCCGTATGAAATTTTGCCTGCTGACGCTGACCGGGGCGGACAGACCGGCCGCTGAAGGGGCGCAGTTTGTCTTTTTTGCGTTGGAGACGGCCGATTTGCGTGACGCGGAACGCCGTTTTACCTTGAGCGCGGCCGATATTGCCCTGCTCAACCCCAACACCCGCACCTGCCCCATCTTCCGCAGCCGGCGGGACACGGAACTGACCAAAGCGATTTACCGCCGCGTCCCCGTCCTGATTAAAGAGGGAACGCCGGAGGTCAACCCCTGGGGGATCCGCTTTTTCACCATGTTCCATATGTCCAATGATTCCGGGCTGTTCCGCACGCGGGAGCAGTTGGCGGGGGAGGGGTGGCAACTAG
>JBHHTQ010000087.1:0-12073 GCA_046753445.1 Anaerolineae bacterium
GGTTGCAGGGTTGGGGGAGTAATAAATAAAAACGGCCGTTTTTCGTTCATTGTTAATCGTTGATTGTTAACCGTTTAATACCGGTCCAGCTTCACCCCGCGCAGCCGCAGCGAGTTGCTGACCACGCTGATGCTGGAGAACGCCATCGCGCCCGCTGCCAGAATGGGGTGCAATTGGCGCAGGAACTCCGGCGCCCAATCAAATGGAGCCAGCGCGCCGGCTGCCACCGGAATCAATACCGTGTTGTAGCCAAACGCCCAGCCCAGATTCTCCTTAATGTTGCGCATCGTCGCCTTCGACAGCTTGATGGCTTGGGGCACGCTGCGCAAATCGCCGCGCATCAGCGTCACATCCGCCGCTTCCATGGCCACATCCGTACCCGTGCCAATGGCGATGCCCACGTCCGCTTGGGCCAGCGCCGGGGCGTCGTTAATGCCGTCGCCGACCATGGCCACTTTGTAGCCTTCGTCCTGCATCTGGGCTACATTGCTGGCCTTGTCGCCGGGCAGCACTTCGGCAAAAACGCGGTCAATACCCACCTCGGCGGCAATCGCTTTCGCCGTGGCTTCATTGTCGCCGGTCATCATCGCCACCGTCAAGCCCAGCTTGTGCATGGCGGCGATGGCTTCCTTGGAGCCTTCCTTGATCACATCGGCCACGCCGATGATGGCGCTGGCCTGGCCGTCTACCGCCAGCCACATGGCCGTCTTGGCCTGGTTTTGCAGCTTCTCGGCTTTGGGTTCCAGGCCGTTTAGATGGACTTGCTCCCGTTTCATCAGGCGCAGGTTGCCCAGGAGAATGTGACGGCCGTCTACATCCGCCGCAATCCCATGCCCGGCAATGCCTTCAAAGCCCGCCGGTTCGCTCAAAGCCAGCCCTTTCTCCTGCGCCGAGCGCACAATCGCTTCGCCCAGCGGGTGTTCTGAACCACGTTCTGCCGACGCTGCCAATCGCAGCAGCTCTTCACTTGAAACCTTAGACATAACACTTGACACGACATCCGTCACTGCCGGTTCGCCTTTGGTGATGGTGCCTGTTTTGTCCAGAACGATGGCCGTCAGCTTGTGTGCCTGTTCCAGGGCGGCGCTGTTTTTGAAGAGGATGCCGTTCTCGGCGCCTTTGCCTACACCGACCATGATGGAGGTGGGGGTGGCCAGGCCCATGGCGCAGGGGCAGGCGATGACCAGCACGGCCACCAGCCGGATGAGCGCGGGCACAAACGCGCCGCCAACCGCCCACCAGACCCCCAGCGTCAGCAGCGCCAGGAAAATCACCGCCGGCACAAAGTAGGCCGAGATTTGGTCAACCAGCCGCTGGATGGGGGCTTTGCTGCCCTGCGCCTGTTCCACCAGCCGGATGATTTGCGACAGCGCCGTTTCCTTGCCCACTTTGGTGGCCTCGAACTTGAGCAGCCCCTGCTTATTAATCGTGGCGCCGATCAATTCGTCATCCACATTTTTCTCTACCGGCATGGATTCGCCGGTGATCATGCTTTCATCAACGGCCGAATGTCCTTCAACGACACGGCCGTCCACCGGGATTTTCTCGCCAGGGCGGACAATGACCACGTCCCCTTTGACCACCTCGGCGATAGGGATGTCCAGTTCCTGTCCATTGCGAACGACGCGGGCGGTTTTAGCCTGCAAGCCCATCAGCTTCTTGATGGCTTCGCTGGTACGCCCTTTGGCCCGCACTTCCAGCAGCTTGCCCAGGACGATGAGGGTGATAATGGCCGCAGCCGTTTCAAAGTAGACAAATTTGCCGAGAGCCTCTGTGTTAAAAATGGACGTGGCCACTAACACAAGCGTGCTGTACACGTAAGCAACCGTCGTGCCCATCGCTACCAGCACGTCCATGTTGGCGCTGCCATTGCGTAACGCTTTGTATGCGCCCGTGTAGTAATCCCAGCCGACCCAGAACTGCACCGGCGTTGCCAGCGCCAGGAAGAGCCAGTTAACCCAAGGCGCGTGCGCCCATTCGCCAATGAGACTAAAGTCGCGCCCCATGGTGAGGACGACCAGCGGAACGGAGAAGATGAGGCCAACGATGAGCCGCTGCCATTGGTGACGTATTTCTGCTTCGCGGGCAGCCGCTTCCGCATCTTCAACCTCGTCTTCAGAGTCGGTGACGACGACATCATAGCCGGCTTTTCGCACTGCGGCGATGAGTGATTCTTTGTCGGCCGCGCCAGGGGCATAGGTGACTGTGGCACGTTCGCTGGCAAAATTAACGGCCGCTTCAATAACGCCGTCGGCCTTTTTCAGGCTGCGTTCAATCGTGTTGGCGCAGTTGGCGCAGGTCATGCCCAACAAAGGCAGTTCAATGGTGGCGGTGGGAATCTGGTAGCCGGCTTTTTTAACCCGGGTGATGAGGTCGTTGGTCAATTCCTTGGCATTGACGACTTCCGGGTCGTAGGTGACGGTGACTTTTTCGCTGGCGAAGTTGACGACGGCGTTGGCGACGCCTTCGACTTTTTTGGAATTGCGCTCAACGGCGGCTACGCAGTTGGCGCAGGTCATCCCGATGACGGGAAAGGTGAGTTGTTGTTCGGACATGTTGTCCTCCGTAATCCGTAATCCGAAATCCGTAGTCAGTTATCGGATAACCGCTTACGGATTACGGATTACTAAAATGTTGGTTTAGCTAATTTGAATGAGACCCTCCGGCGGGTAGTTAATCTCTTGCAGGACGGCCGCGATTTTTTCCCAGGTGGCCGGGGCATCCCAGGCGACGGTTACTCGTTTGCTGGCCTGGTCGGCCTTGACGCGGGTTACGCCGGCCAGTTCGCCGACTTCGGTTTCGATGGTGTGGGTGCAGTGGCCACAGCTGATATTGGGAACGTTAAAAGTTTTGCTTGTCATGGTATTTGTCTCCTTCTGGACAATGAAATTGAGTTTGGTGGACATCTCAAACACGGCCGTTACTTCTTGCAACATGCGTTCGCGTTCGGCCATATCATCGCCGCGCACGGCCGTTGTCATGCAAGTGCGTAAATGGGTGTCCAGCAGCATCTGGCCGACTTTGTTGAGCGCTGCCTGCACCGCCTGAATTTGCCGGATCATGTCAATGCAGTAAGCGTCTTCTTTCACCATCCGTTCGATGCCGCGAATGTGTCCGGCGGCGCTGGCCAGCCGTTGATTGAGTGATTGTCGTGTTTGCTCGTCCATCGTTTTTATCCATCCCCCCTGGGAGGGGGTGTGTGATTATTATAGGAGAGGGCGGGGTGGGGGAAAACGGCCGTTTGGCTTAGTGATTACCTACGCCATTTGGCCTAATCTGGTTATGCCGGGTGTGAGAAACGGGCGGAAACCACTGGCGCATCAACCACAGCGCGGTCAGCAGCACCAGCAGGGCGGCTAACTGCGCCTGGCGAATGCCGCCGGCCACCAACACAGAGTCGCCGCGAAACGCTTCCAGGAAGAGACGGCTGACGGCCGTTAAAGCCGCAAACGCCAGAAACAGGAAACCGGGGAAGGGGCTGCTTTTGCGTGTCCGCCAGATGAGCAGGAAGACGGCCGTGGCCAATACCATCTCGTAAATCTGGGTGGGGTGACGGCGGGCGTCCCACAGTTCAATCGCCCAGGGTAGGCTGGTTGGGGCGCCAAAGGCGTCGCCGCTGGCCAGGTGGGCCAGTCCCAGCGAAATGGCAAAAACGGCCAGTCCCGGCGTGAGGATGTCCAGGGTGGGGCGGAGGGGCAGCTTTTTGCGGAAACCGTAAGCGGCGGCGGCCAGCAGGCCAATGAGCAGCCCGGCCGTCGCGTCCAGGGTGTTGGTGTCCAGGGCAATGATGCCCAGCGGATCGGCCAGGTAGGTGTCCAGGTAGCGGCCCACATACCACAGCCGCGCCCCCAAAACGCCGCCGATGATGGCGGCCATGACCAGCCCGTAAACGATGTCAGACGGCCGTTTCTGTCGCGCTGCCTCCCTCTCCGCCACGTTCAATCCAATCCATAAACCAGCCAGCAAAATCAGGCCGGGCACCTGAACCGCGACTGAGCCAAGCTGCAACAAAGGGAACATAAATGACTCCGTATTTGGTAATCGGTTATCGGTAATCCGATTACGGCGCTTCCGCCAGCAAATCCTCTATTTTGCTTTGAATAAGCGACTCGCTCATTGGGCCGCCGGGGACGACGGCGCGGATGATGCCTTGCCGGTCAATAAAATAGGTGGTGGGCAGGGCGCGAAGCTGGTAGCGGCGGCTGACCGCGCCGTCTCGATCCAACAGGATAGGGAAGCTCAACCCTAATTCCTGAGCAAATGCGGCGGCATCGGCTTCACTGTCCTGAAAGGTGCTGTTGACAGCCAAAACTTCCAATCCTTCATCCTTATGTGCCTGGTACACGTTGTCAATGGTGGGCATTTCTTCGCGGCAGGGGGGACACCAGGATGTCCACAGGTTAATCATCACCACCCGGCCGCGCAAATCGGACAGCGTCATCTGGCCGCCGTCCAGGGTGTCCAGGGTGAAGTCGGGAGCAGGGAAGCCTTCGCGGGGGCTGGGAACCAGGCCGCCGGTGGTGCTGGCTGCCAGGGCCATCGAAGCCCAAATCCAGCCGCTTCCTATTATAAGTGTCGCCAGCAGAACGGCCGTCCAGCGGCGGGAATCGTTTAGCAAGGCGTTGATGTACTGCATCTTTGTAAGTCCAGTAATTGGTGAACCGTAATCCGTAACCCGATTGGCTCGCGGGATTACTCGCCAAACGCCTGCCCGCTCAAATAGCCCACGTAAGCCGGAACCAGGGGTAAAACGCAGGGGGAGAGGAAAGACAACAGCCCCGCCAGGATGGCAATCAAATAGGTCGGCGAGGCGGCTGCGCCTAACGGCAGATCAAGGAAGTAACCGTTTTGCTGCGCCCAGATGGCGATGAGGGTCAGTTTGTTCGTCACCAGCAGCAGGCCAATGAGGATGAGGAAGAGGCCGCTGGCGATTTTGATGTGGCGCATGTACGGCCGTAACTTCCGCACTGCCCGCACCGCCCGATCCATTCCCCAACCAATGAGGAGGAAGGGAACAGCCAACCCCAGGGCGTAACCGCTGGCCAGAACCATCGCCTGGTTGGCCGTGTCCTGGGCAAAACCCAGCGTCAAAATTGCGCCCAGCGTTGTGCCCACGCAGGGCGTCCACCCGGCGGCAAAGACAACGCCCATGAGCATAGAGGAGAGGGAGCGGTGACGGCCGTTCAACTGCCATTGGGGGCGGGTGTCATAATTGAGCCAGCGGACATTGAGGATACCCAACGTGTACAGGCCAAAAATGATGACGATAACGCCGCCGGCGCGGGCAATGAGCAGCTTGTACGCGCCAAACAGCTCGCCCAACAGGGTGGCTGCGCCGCCCCAACCGACGACAAAAACGAGTGAAAATCCAAGAACAAACAGAACTGCGTGGAAAAAGGTGGCATAACGACGGCTCAACGAGGGAGCCGCCGCCAGCGTGGGTGCTGGCGCGTCGCTCATACGAGATGAACCTCCAAAGGGGGATGGGATAGAAAAGCGGGGAGGAGTAGATTGATGATGTCGTTTTCCAGGTTGGAGGACGGCCGTTGCGCCGGATCATCTACCAGGGCGAACTGGGTACGGCCGTCGCGGCTGTGCGCCGTTAACGTGACCGGAGGGCCGGATTCACCATACACCAGCAGCACCACCATCTGGCAGTCGCATAGCGCCGTGCCGTGATGGGGGCAGCTGCAATCAGCATGGGTGGCACGCGCTGCATTCAGGTCAAAAGAACGCATGACTTGATAGCCAGCCTGCTGTAAAATTTTTATTGCTCGATTAACGGCAGTGTCGCCCCGGCCAAGTGTGGTAAACAAAGGTCGTGTCATCATTCTATCACCTCATTGCCCTTTTTATACCTGCAAACAAGATGAACCCCTAGCGTCGAATGCCGCATACCGGCATAGGCCATTTGGCGGGGGCGAATACAATTGACAATTAACAATTAACAATTTTCAATGAGATGAACCCTGTTACCGTCGCCGTTCACGGCCGTACCCCCATTGATCAGGCCGCCTTGTCTGCTTTGCTGGCTTCCCTGCCGGGACTGGCGGTTCTGCCGCTGACGGCCGTTCCTCCGCCCCGGGTCTTGCTTTGCCATGACCAGCCCCCGGAATGCGCCCCAGAAACGGCCGTGCTCTGCCTGCTGGACAATGCCGACGAACTGCCCCAATCTCTGGACGTGGCCGGTTTGTTTGCCGCCGACGAAACACCGGCAGCGCTGGCCGCCGCCGTTCGCCAGGTGGCGCGGGGGGAGCAATATCTCAGCCCGTCGTTGGCGCTGGCCTGGATAAAGCGGCAGCAGGTAGAAACAACGCCCCAGGCGGCCAACCTGGATGCCCTGACCCGGCGCGAACAGGGAATCCTGGCCCTGCTGGGCGAAGGACTGAGCAATAAAGCTATCGCCGCCCGCCTCTACCTCAGCGTGCGCACCATTGAGGGGCATATCGCCAACCTGTATGCCAAGCTCGGCGTCCATTCGCGCACGGAAGCGGCGCTGATTGCGGTGCAAAATCAGGTAATTCTACCTGGTTGAAACCGGGTGGAATTGCGCTTGGGACACGGCCGTTTCTCCTCTACCATAAAGCTATGACAACCAATAACCGTTTCCAGAACGGCCGTACCCGCCTTGCCTTTTTGGCCACCATTTCCGACCTGCACCGGCAGCCGGTGACTTATGACCTGGCCTGCCTGCGCGACCTGGTGGCCCAGTTAGCCCCGGACTTGCTTTGCGCCGAGATTACCCGCGAGATGTGGGAAGGGGAAGATTTGTCGCAGGCGGCGCTGGAAGTGCGCGAGGCGCTGGCGCCGGTGGTGGCGGCGACGGATGTGGTGCTGGTGCCGGTGGCTCCGGATAACGGCCGTTTCGCCGACTTTGCCCCGGAATCCGGCTGGCGGCAGGGGCTGGTACAGGCCATTGACAAAGCGTTGCAGTGGGGGCAGCGGCAGGCTAACACCCCGGAGGCGGTTAACGGCATGTGGTTTGAAGCGTTCTGCCATCCCCTGTGTCTGCTCACCGAACGGTGGTGGACGGCCGAAATGCGCCGGGCATGGCATGAACAAAACAAGCAGATTGCGGTAA
Source organism: Anaerolineae bacterium (assembly GCA_046753445.1). Taxonomy (GTDB): domain Bacteria; phylum Chloroflexota; class Anaerolineae; order Promineifilales; family Promineifilaceae; genus JAHEEY01. The sequence goes on from JBHHTQ010000087.1 coordinate 7,082, forward strand.
ACATCATTCAGACGGTTCGCCGCGACCCTGGCCGCCGGGTTCTGGTTGCAGTGCAGTGCCAGCGCATCCACAAGCTGGAGCCGCTGCTGAAGCAGTACCAGGATGAAATTGATTTTGTAGATTATTGGGATTTGTAAACAGGAGAACATTGTGACTTTTCTCGCTTTTCAAAACCTCTGGCAGCAAAAATTCCGGCTGGCATTGAGCATCATTGGCGTGGCGCTGGCCGTCGGTCTCATTATTTTGCTCAACGGCTTTCTGGATGGCATTTATGCCCAGGTGACCGCTTACCTGGATAACACCCCCGCCGACCTCGTCATCGCCCAGGACGGCGTGACAAATTTGCTCAGCGCCACCTCGCTTTTGCCGCCCGGCGTGGCGGAGCAGGCGCGGGGTGTGCCCGGTATTGCTCAGACGATGCCCATCGTTTCCCAATTTGTCATTTTTGACCTGCATGATAAAAAGATTGTGGCTTACATGGTGGGCTATGACCCGGAGCAGGGGGGCGGCCCGTGGCGGATGAAGGACGGCCGTTTCCCCGCCAATGATGATGAGGTGGTGCTGGATTGGGTGATGGCTGAAAAACATGGCTTTGCCATTGGCGATACCATCCAGATTTTGGACGAGGATTTTACGGTGGTAGGCTTGAGCGACGGCACCAATTCCTGGATGGCGAGCTTTTTCTTTGTGGAGAAGCGGGCGGCGGAGCGGCTGCTGCTGGCGCCGGGGGCGACCAGTTTTGTGCTGCTGCAACTGGAGCCGGATGCGGATGAGACGGACGTGTCCGACCGCCTCAACCGCCGCCTTCGTGACGTGGAAATCCTGCCCGCCGCCGATGTGCGCCAGAATGACCTGGATTTGCTGGTGCAGGTATTTGCCGCGCCCTTGCAAATGATGGTGGCGATTGCCTTCGCCGTGGGTACGGCCATTTTGGGGATGGTGATTTACACGGCGACGGTGGAGCGCACCCGTGAGTATGGCGTGCTCAAGGCGGTGGGGACGCGGAACCGGCAGTTGTATTGGCTGGTGATGCAGCAGGGGTTGGTAACGGCCGTGACCGGAGCTGTGTTAGGCATTGGTCTGGCCTGGCTGGCGGCGCGAGGCATTATGGCCAACGCCCCCAAATTCCTCATCGTCCTCGATCCCAACGACATTCTGCTCACCTCCTTCAGCGGCCTGGCCATGGGGCTGCTGGCCGCCCTGCTGCCCGCCCGCCACGTCGCCGGTCTGGATCCGGCGCGGGTGTTTCGGAAGTGAAAATTCTTATCCACAGATTTCGCCGATTGCGCAGATTAAATCTGTGAAATCGGTGAAATCTGTGGATTATTACTACGACTGGAGAATAACATGCTGCAACTTGCCTGGCGTAACCTTTCCCAAAGCCGCACCCAGTTCATCCTGGGGGTGGGCGGCGTGGCGCTGGCTTTGCTTTTGATGCTGGCGCTGGATGCGCTGCTGTCCGGCTCCGAAAAAGACCTAGTGGCCTATATCGAACAGTCCGGCGCAGACATTTTCGTATCCCAGGAGGGGGTCAAAAACATGCACATGGCCGCCTCTGCCATCACCTGGCGCGATTTAGAGCTGGCCAGCCATGCCGACGGCGTGATCAGCGCCAGCCCCATTCTTTACACCACCGGCGTGGTCAAAACACCCGGCTCCGATGTGCTGTCCTACATCATCGGCTATGACCCGGATGAACCGTTAGGCGGCCCGCAGTCGGTCACTGCCGGGACGATGGATTTGGGGGCGGATGAGGCCATCATTGACGAGGCCATTGCCCGCAGTCAGGGACTTGGCCTGGGGGACACGGTGGAGATTATGGGACGTGAATTTACCATTTTGGGCATTAGTAAAGGGTTGACGAATATCATCAACAGCATCACCTTTATCTCGCTGGCCGATTTTGAATCGCTGCGACCGGGCGGGGCGATTAGTTATGCATTGCTAAAGACGAAGCCGGGTGTGGATACGGCCGTTATCGCCCAAACCATCAACGACCGCAACGACAACGTCCTGGCCCTGCCCACGCCCGACTTTTCCCGTGAAGAGCGGCAAATCATCAAAGATATGAGCGTAGAAATCATCGCCGTCATGAACCTGTCCGGCTTCCTCATTGGGCTGGCGGTGACGGCGCTGACGCTGTACACCAGCACCCTGCGCAAGCGGGCTGAGTACGGCGTCCTCAAAGCGATTGGCGCGGAGAACCGGCATTTGTACGCTGTCGTGGCCGCTCAGGCATTTTTGAGTCTGGCGCTGGGGGCGGTAACGGCCGTTGGACTGGTGCTGCTGTTGGGCGCAGTCGTTCCCCGCATTGTGCCGGGAATGGGCATGGCGTTGACCCAGGAAGGGGTGATGCGGGTGCTGTTCTCAGCGCTGGGGATTGGTGTTTTTTCGGCGCTGGTTCCGGCGTGGCAGTTGGCACGGTTGGATCCGGCGCGGGTGTTTAGAGGATAGAGCAAAAGCGCGAGCTAGAGGAAGATTACGAGATTTGAGACTGCGAGACTAGAGACTAGAGACAAACAATGGACACAATTATGCAAGTCGAACATGTGACCCGCCGCTTTGGCAGCGGGGAGACGGAAGTGGTGGCGGTGCGGGATATTTCGTTGAGTGTGGCGCCGGGCGAGGTGGTGTTGATCATGGGGCCGTCGGGCAGTGGCAAGACGACGCTGCTTTCGATGTTGGGCGGGCTGTTGAAACCGTCAGACGGCCGTATCCGCATCGGCCAGGATGAATTGACCAAAATGGACGAGCGGCAATTGCCGGCGGTGCGGCTGGAGCACATCGGCTTCATCTTCCAGGATTTCAACCTGTTGTCGGCGCTGACCTGCCTGGACAATGTGGCATTGGTGGCGCAGTTGGCCGGGCTGTCTCGCCGGGAGGCGCGGCGGCAGGCCAAAGCGCTGTTGGAGCAGTTGGGGTTGGGTCACCGGCTCAACTTCTTACCGGAGAAATTGTCCGGCGGCGAAAAGCAGCGAGTTGCCATCGCCCGCGCCCTCATCAACAAGCCCGACATCATCCTGGCCGACGAGCCGACGGCCAACCTGGACAGCCACCACGGCCACGAGACGATGCGCTTGCTGCGCCGCATCGCCAAAGAGGAAAACCGGAGCGTTGTCATTGTCAGCCACGACCAGCGCATCAAGGACATTGCCGACCGGATTTTATGGCTGGAAGATGGGGCGTTTAAGGATGTGGTGGAGATGGCGACGGATCCAGTGTGTGGCATGTCAGTGGATCGGGCGTCGGCGCCGGCGCAGGCGGTGTGGAACGGCCGTACTTACTACTTTTGTGCCAACGGTTGCCGGCAGGAGTTTTTGGCCTCGCCGGAAAAGTTTGGGGTATAGGCCATTTGGCCTGTTTGGGGCGGGTGATATTGCGCTAGGAAACGGCCGTTCCACCGGCTATCCTTTGAACAATCACATGCATGGAGGTGTGACATGAAACCTGCCCTTAATTTTCGCGCCGTCTCTCTGACGTTGCTCATTGGGTTGAGCGTCAGCTATGTCCTCTGCATCGCTGGCGGCCTGATTTTTGACTGGCGCATGTATGAAAGCTGGGCGCCCTTGCTGCCCGGCTTCACCTGGCCGCTGACCATCGGAGGCTTTCTAGCTGGTTTGCTCTGGATTGGTGGCTACTCTCTTTATTTCGCGGCATTAATCGTTTTCCCTTACAATTATTTCAACCAATGGAGCAGGTATGGCCAGTAAAAAAACGAGACGCAAGAATCGTTCCCGCCGCCAACCCTGGTGGAAACAAATTTCTGGTTCAATGTGGGTGGCGGGCGTGGGCATCATTCTGTTGTTTGGCGGGTTAATTGCGGCTGCCGCCGGAGAGAATAACAGCAGTGGTATCAACCCTAATTCACCGGAACTGGTAGCCCAAGGGCAGATTATTTATGCCGAAACGTGTGCCGCCTGTCATGGCCCAGAAGGGGAGGGAGATGTAGGCTCGCCCTTAAATGGCTCCGCCCATGCCTGGCATCACATGGATAACCAGCTTCGTTCCTTTGTGCGTGATGGCATCCCCGGCACACAAATGGTCGGCCACAAGGATCACCTGACGGATCAGGAGATTGATGCCGTTCTCAGCTTCATCAAAACGTGGTGGACGCCGGAGCAGCAGCGCATGCAGCGCACCGGTCAACACCCAATGGGGTAGTTGGATGATTGACAACAAAGCCACCGCGAAAACCCGAACCCGTTACCAGCGTATTGCACCGCTTTATGATGCGATGGAGATTGTCGCCGAGCGGCGCTACAGCGATTGGCGGCCGCGGCTCTGGTCATTGGTGCAGGGGCCGGAGGTACTCGAAGTGGGCGTGGGGACGGGAAAGAATATGCCATATTATCCTGATGGCGTGCGGGTGACGGCCGTTGACCTGACCCCTGCCATGTTAGCCCGCGCCCAAAAACGGGCTGCCCAACTCAACCTCGATGTCAATTTGCAGCTTGGCGATACCCAGGCGCTCGATTTCCCCGATGCTAGTTTTAACGATGTCGTGGCTACCTTTGTCTTTTGTTCTGTGCCTGACCCGGTATTGGGCTTTCGAGAATTGGCCCGGGTAGTGAAGCCAAACGGCCGTCTTCTGCTGTTGGAACATGTACGCTCGGAACTGCCGTTCGTCGGGGCGCTTATGGATGCTCTGAATCCCATCGTGGTACGGTTGATGGGAGCCAATATAAACCGGCGAACAGTGAAAAATGTTGCGCAAGGGGGATGGCATCTAGAACAGGTTGAGAATTGGGGCATGGACGGCATTTTTAAACAAATCGTTGCCAGGAAAACCGCTTGATTTGAATCAGAATCAAAAGGCCAACTTGAATTGAATCAGGTTGGCCTTTTGTTTTATTCCATTGTGTCTAAATCATCTCACCCCCTGCCGCCGGGCATTCCAGTTGGTCTGGGGCCGGGGCCGTGCCCCGGTGTTCTCGAGGGCATAGGCCCTGGGCCAGGCATGTCAGTGGGATTGGGCATTGGCGTTTGGGACGG
>JBHHTQ010000088.1:0-12006 GCA_046753445.1 Anaerolineae bacterium
GACCGCAGCGTTGGAGCGCAGCTTTGATGTGATTCCAGCGTACGTTGGGTAGCTTGACCAACTACCCGATGTGTTTTTTCCCTACCGTTTAATTTTTAACGGGGGGCTAACATGTCATGAGGGCATGATGCCGGGAGGTGATTAAGTGAGGTATGAAGCGTGGACAAGAAAGTTCGGAGGTTTATTGGTGTAGTACTGTTATTGTTTTTTAGCGTGAACACGGCCGTATATGCCATCCATAATGTGGATCAATTAAAGACTCTTGGTCTTGTTGGCTTACAAGCCGCGCCCGCGGCCGCTGTGGCTGTGCAAGACAGAGCGATGATCGTCAATATCTTCGGTGAAATTAAATCGTTGACCGTTGATGACCCGCTTGACATGTGGTCCGCAGGCACAGCCGTCATAGATGGCGAGACCGTCGTTATTCCCCGCAACCTTTTCATCGACTTACCAGCCAATCGTTTAACCTTACAACAGATATTCGCGCAAGCGCCGCCCGCCTGTCAGGCCCTTGGCGAAAGCGGCCTGGCGAGCACAGATCTTTGCCTGGCAGGAGCCCCTGGCGCGCCATCCCCCAGCGGCGCATGGATCACGCTCACAGCCAACCGCATGCCGGACCCGGACAACCGGATCATTGCCGGCGACATACTCATCGAAAAAGGGCTAGGTTCGGTGATGGGCCTGGTTACATACATTGACACAACTGATGGATATCTCCGGGTAAACGGGGATGTGACCGATCCGGCCAACACCGGCGTTATGGTGCGGCTGAACGATCCGGACAGCCGTCATACTATTCAGCAAGGGGCAGGCTGTGATCCCGCTCTGGGAACGAATTGCAGTGCGGACCCCCGGTTCACACTCGATCCCGACAACTACACAATCATGTTCACTTCGGGATACCCGGCTTGTATTCCCAGCAGTGTTGCCCGCGCGGGGACAGTTGGAAGCAGCACGGGCAGTGACGCCAACGGCATTGGTGATGCCCTTTGCCCGGACAGCAATCGTCCTCCGGCTGGACAGGCGGTTCCCGACTCGACGCGCTTTGCGCCTATCCAACTCGGCGATCACATCGCGGCCGATGGGAACTATGAGGAGATCAACGGCGTGCGCTTCCTGTCTGCACACACCTTAGTTGTCTCTCAGGCGCTTATTACCCGCAACGATCCCACACAGCCTGATTACATGGTTCCCGACGAAGCGTTCCTGGCCGGACTCGGGTTTCAAAACGAGCGGGTCATCGCCCTGTTCATCGGTTTCACAACGTTATCCCCGGCCGATGTGGAAATTGCCGCGATCCATTACGATCCAGTGACCAATGCGGCCCATGAATTTCCCCTCGCTTCCACCTGGGGCTGTGAACTGGCTGCCGGACCTGGCACTTGCACAACTCAGGGTATTGGCGGCGGCGTTGGCCCAGGCAAGCCTGACATCTTCAAGGTCCGCTACGATGTGGACTTCCTCACCCAGCCCACAGCGGCGAAATTGTCCCCCTGCGCCCATTTACGGGCGGGTGGATTTAACGTCTGCCCCAATGGGGGTACATTTGCGGAGGATTTCGCGGTGCTGGCGCCTCTTTCCCGGGAGATTATCTTCCGCACTCGCCAAAAGCTGAATCGCCCCTCTCTGGTGGTGATGGACATTAACGGGGAGGAGTCGCCTTGGGGTGAGTATCTGTTCCCCTTTGGTCTGAACCTGGGCGGTATTGAAGGCCCGGAGTTTGGCGAGATCGACCTGGATATGATATCCAGTCCGAATATCTTCACCGGGCTTCCCTGGACAATAGATCGTCGTCTCAGCCCAGGCGGCTGTATTGATACGACAGGTGACAGCATCCCGGATTGCGAACCGGAGTTGCAGCCGTTGACCCCGTATCCATACTCCGGCCTCGATCCACGCACCCAGGCGTTCCTGCCGATCAGCCCTTACTTTGACCCGGCATACACTAGTAGCCCGCTTTCCACAGCGCGCGATCGTGTTCTGGCTTATGTGAGTGGGCCGACTGGCAACTTCGATGGGGATAATACAATCCTGCCGTGGCCGCCTCCGGCTGCACCCAGCCCGCCGGTGGCTGTAAATGACAATGCGACGACGCTGGTGGACACGCCGACCACGATCGATGTGCTGGCCAATGATTTCGACCGGGATGGGGGTGTTATCACCATCATCGGCTTGCAAACGGTCAGCAACGCAGGCGGTGCTGTCGTTGACAACCTGAACGGCACGGTGACGTACACTCCGACGTTTTCGTTCTTAGGCACGGATGTGTTTACCTACACCATTGGGGATGGCAATAATGGAAGCAATTCCGCCATGGTTACTGTGGTTGTGCACCCGCCGAATGCGCAGCCGGTGGCCGCGGACGATGCTGTTGCGACAGACGAAGATAATGCCGTGAATGTCAATGTGTTGGGCAACGATTCGGACCCGGATGGGGATACGCTGACGGTGGACTCTGTCACTGCGCCTGCCAACGGCGCGGCCGTGATCAATCCTGACAGCACCGTCACCTATACACCCAATCCCGACTTCAGCGGTAGTGACAGCTTTGATTACGCCATCAATGACGGAAAGGGGGGTGCGCATTCGGCCGCGGTCAACGTGACCGTGAACCCGGTTCAAGATGCGCCGGTCGCTGCGGATGATGCGGTCAGCGCCTTCCAGAACACGCCGGTTATGATCCCCGGAGCAGACTTATTGGCGAATGACACGGATGCAGATGGCGACGCCCTGGTTATTTCGGCCATGGACCTGTACAGCGCTGCGGCGTTGAATGCTATCTCCGAAGGCAAGAACCCACCTCAGATCATTGACAACGGGGATGGCACGTATGCTTATGAGCCGCCGGACCTGTTTATCGGAGACGATACTTTTTCTTACACAGTGGATGATGGGAATGGCAACAGCCATACGGCCGTTGTGAATGTGACCGTCTTGCCGGTGGATACCATCACCACCCGACGCGTTGACTTTAGAGAAGCCAGGGGGGAATGGCGCATTATCGGTACGGCCGGGCCTGAGGAGACCATCACGGTTTATGTTGGCCCGACGGTGAACGGTGGTACATTCTTGAGTACAACCACGTCCGATGTGTTTGGACTATGGCGGTTGCGCGTGTTCAATTCGAGTGTGTTCCCCGACCCCAATAATCCGACCATCAGCGTGCTCTCCAGCGGCGGCGGCGCCTTAGAGGGGGTGACCGTAGACGCAAGATAAAGGATAGGTACACCGACAAAATTCAGGGGGAACACTGTCTGCAAAGCGGGCAGTGTTCCCCACGCATGTTCTTGGCCCGATTAAGCAGAAATGTTCTGCTACTCTCGCCCATTTCACCGAAAAAAGCCGAATCCGGCCCTTCCCCCAATTCCTGAGCAAAAATCACCCCCTTTTTGTGCACAAGTCACCCCTTAGAGGTGATTCACAGCAACCCGGTACCGCAGTACCATAAAAGATGCTAGGCATATACTCGCCTTCAGTGCGGGTGTACAGAGCTTTGTCACGGTTTTCCTTACGACCTATTCAAGCAACAACCATACTTTGCTTAAGCGTAATGGCAAGGATGGCAGTGTGTAATAAGAACGCAAGTGTAATGGTATCTCTCCGCAAAAGAGTGGAACCTCTTGGTTCCGGTCAATAAACAAGCGTTGGGTTGTGGGGAGCACACCCAAACAACAGCCGTTCTTTTCTGCGCTATCTGGGCCTATTGACAACAAGCGATTAGAGAGTCTGACCAGGGATGTATCGGATACGAGGTCATTGTTTATGAACGCGACGACAAACTACCCCCCGCTGTTAATATCCCGGCCGCAGCGCAAATATGAAGCCCTCCTGCTGGCAAAGCTGCTGGCCATAGGTGCTATCGCCTTGCAGTATGTGGTCCGCTACCGCATCTTGACAGTGTATAACGATACGCTGCTGGGACATTTGTTGAACATATTACGCGACAGCCTGGTGCTGCTGCCAGCGGCGCTGGTGGCTACGACCGCCGGTTTGTGGCTGGCGCGGCGGCTAGAGGTGGGGCGGTCCACCTGGCGCGATCTGTTGCAGCGAGCTGCCATCATTTCCCTGCTGTTTGCCCTGCTGCTGTTGTTGCTGGTTCTGGCCGCGCCCCTGGTGAGCCAGATGCTGGCGGCTGGGGGGCAGTTCGACCACAGCCTGTTGGTGGTGGAAGCGGCCCGATCCGGATGGGGGGTACAGGCGGTGGTGGATGCGCTGCGGGATGTTCTCCTGGTCCAGACGGTTGCCTTTCCTTTGGCGATGGCAGGGCTGCTGTTCGTGGCGTGGCGGCGGGGAGAGCGGCTGGAATCCATCCGGCGCGAAGGACGGCGGCGACGGGGACTGCCACCGCGGGAGACGGTGCTGCTGCTGGCGGCCGTAATGGCCTTTGGCATTGTGGTGGCCACCAGTCTGGATGTGCCCCAGAGCCACGCCCAGGTTCCGGCGTTAAATGCTTGTACTGACGGCGTCAGCCCGGTGCGCACATACGATGTCTCAGCCATCCATGTGGACATCACCCTCAACCAATACGGCGATCATGACCCGTCCGGGTATATGTTCGTATTGACCGCGAACATTCCGGCGGTACGCGCCCAGGAAGCGGCGCGCACTGTTTCCGGGGGGCTGCGAGATGACGCCATTCAACCGCTCGTCATCCGCGCCAATCTGGGGGAGTGCCTGGTTGTTAATTTCACCAACGAATTGATTACAGACGCCTCCATGCATATTCACGGCCTGCCTTTTACCGTGGATAATGCCGGCGGCGAAGTAGGTACCAACCTCAATACGGCCGTGGCTCCAGGCGGAACAATCACCTATCGTTGGCCCATTCCTACCGATGCTGCTGCCGAAGCATCCTACTACTTCCACAGTCACGGGTCCAGCCGGCAGCAAACCGCGCATGGTTTATTTGGCTCGCTTATCGTCGAGCCGGCCGGGTCCCAATATCTGCACCCGGAGACGCGGCAGCCGTTGTTAAGTGGCTGGGAGGCGATCATCCAAGACCCGAGCGGGGTAGACTTCCGCGAATTTGCGCTTATCTTCCACGAAGTGGGAGACGAAGCGGCCGAAATCTTTGACCAGAACGGGTTTGCCTTGCCGGTCATTGACGGCCTTAGTGGAGCTTACCGGCCTGGTTCGCGGGCCATTAACTACCGCAGCGAACCCTTCTACAACCGGTTCAAGCTCCGCAGCGACGCCGGGCTGCCCTTTGACAAAGCGCACGGGTACAGCTCCTATGCTTATGGGGACCCGGCGACGCCGATTCCCCGCTCCTATCTGGGTGAGCCGACCAAGATGCGGTTGATGCACGGGGGGAGTGAAGTCTTCCATGTGTACCATCTGCACGGGGGAGCCATCCGGTGGCGGCGGAACCCGGAAGCAGAGCCGAACGAGTTCACGGGCGGCTTAAAGAAGACGCCGACGCAAAACGCCCACGCCACCCGACTGGATTCACAGAGCATGGGGCCGTCAGAGAGCTTCAATCTGGAGATAGAGTGCGGGGCAGGGGGGTGCCAACAAGCGGCAGGCGACTTCCTGTGGCACTGCCACATCGGCCATCATTATGTGGCGGGGATGTGGTCATTCTGGCGCGTATTCGACACCGAGCAGGCAGACCTGGCCGTCTTGCCAGACCGGGACCCGACGGCCGTGCCTCCCCAGCCGGTGAATTCATTGGGGCTGATAGGGCGGGTAATAGAAGGGAAGACCCTGGTACCCACGGCCGTGCTGACCGACACCGTGACCCAGCGGTCGCTGGAAGAATGGGTAGAAAGCCAACTGCCGCCTCCCGGGACGCCGATAGACTTGGAAGACGCGACCGTATGGGATTGGCAGTTACAGTATGTGAACGGAGATCCGACCCAGCCGTTGTATCTGGGCGAGCCGGAGACGACCCAATCGTGGCCCAACTACAGCTCGGCGACGCCGGGGGTACGGCCGGAGATCCTGTTTAATCCCGGCAACGGGCGATACACATGGCCTTTGTTCAAGCCGCATTTAGGAAAGCGGCCGCCGTTCGCGGGCAACGGGCACTCCGGTGCGCCGTGGCTGGGCGAAGACGGGTCTGCAACCCGCCCCGACGGCTTGTGTCCGGTCGGGGCGCCTAACACCAGGTACTATCCAATCACCGCAATTGAGATGCCCATCCAGATCACGGATGTGCAGACCGACCCGACCGGGATGCTCTTCGTCCTATCAGAGGAGAAAGATGCGATCCGGAACGGGCTGAAGCCGGCGGAGCCGCTGGTCATCCGTTCCAACGTGGGCGACTGCGTGGACATCATTCTGACCAGCGAGCAGTTGGATATTAACCATGGTGGGCGGGCCAAGGTGAACATGCACTCCCACTTCGTACAGTTCGACCCGCAGGCGTCAGACGGGGTTATCACCGGCTTCTCTTACGAGCAGTCCATCCGGCCGTATGCGACCGAGAACCGGACGTTGACGGTGGCGGCCATTCCGGGCACGAACAGCGTCATCGTAAACCAGGTGACGCGGCTGCGGCCGGGGATCGACATCGGCATCGGATTGGGAGATTATGAGGTAGAGATCCGGCGCATCGTTTCTATTACCGGCAACACCATCACCCTGGACCAGCCGTTGACCAATGCCCATCCGGTGGGGGCAGCGGTAGGGGTTGAATTCGTGCGCTACCGGTGGTACTCAGACGTCGATTCAGGGACGGTTTTCTTCCACGACCATGTGAACTTCAAGAACTGGGATCATGGTCTGTTTGGGGCGCATATCGTGGAACCAGATGGTTCCACCTACCACGACCCGGTGACAGGGGTCGAAGTGCGCAGCGGCACGATTGTGGACATCCGGAATGTGAGCGGGGGCTCCGCGGGAGCGGGCCAGGTAGGCAGCTTCCGCGAGTTCTTTGTCGCCATACACAACGGGAGTCCGGCGACCGGGGTGAAGGCGGGCAGTACGATTAACCTGCGGGCAGAGCCGTTTGGCGGTCGCGGGGGGAACAACGCCTATCTCTTCTCCTCGGTTTTGCACGGTGATCCGAAGACGCCGGTATTCCGGGCGTATTTGGGAGACCCGGTGGTGATGCGGGGTCTGGGCGTGGTTGAGCGGGTGGGGGCATTGCGCCTGACCGGGCACCGTTTCCGTGTGGCTCGATTCGCTGGAGAAGGGGCGCTGACCGACGCCATGAACCTGGACATCTCCGAACGCACCGATGTGATCCTGGAAGGGGGCGCGGGGGGTGTGGCGGGCTTGCCCGGCGACTATTTGTATTACAGCACAGTGGCCCGCGATTTCGACGGCGGGGCGTGGGGGCTGCTGCGCGTGCACGACACGTTGCAGCCGACCTTGCAGGTGCTGCCGGGGATGACGCCACCGCCGAACCAGCCGGGTGGATTCCCGCAGCAAACCTTCACCGGCAGTTCCCCGCAGCCGGCGGCCGATCCGGGGCAGGTATGCCCTGTGGGCGCGCCGGTGCGGAGTTATGAGGTATCGGTGTTCCATGCTCCGATTCCCTTCCACAGTGGATTAGGGGGGACGGATCTGGAGGGCATCCTGTATGCACTGGCGAAGGATGAACAAGACATTCTGAACGGGGTTAAGCCGGTGGAACCGCTGGTGCTGCGGGTGAATGCAGGCGAATGCCTGGAGATTGGGTTGACCAACCATCTGGGCGGGCCGGCTTCACTGAATCTGGGCAAGTTGTTGTTTGACCCCCAAGGTTCCAACGGCGCGGCCGTGGGGTACAACCTGGATTCCACGGTGGGGCCTAACCAGCGGCGGCTGTACCGATATTTTGCAGATATCGAGCTAGGAACGAGCATCATGCTGAACCTGGCGGATCCGGACCTGGGGGCGCGGGGCGCATTTGGCGCGGTGGTGGTCGAACCGACAGGGGCGATCTACCGCAATCCGAATGACGGTTCGGCGGTTGAGTCGGGTGTCTCTGCGGACATCATCACCGCCAACGAAAGTTTCCGCGAGTTTGTGGCTCTGTTCCAGGATGAAGACCGGCGGTTAGGGCAGAACACGATGCCGTATCCGACGGAGGTAAACGGGTTTACGGGGATTAATTACCGGGCGGATCCGTTGTTCAACCGGCTGTTGTCGAGTCCGAGTTCGATGGGGGTCTTTGACAGCGATGTACACGGAGACCCGGCGAACCTGTTGGATGCGTATACAGGAGACGCGGTGCGGTTCCGGTTTGCGCAGCCGTGGGGGGAGCAGGCGCACGTGTTCAGTATGGAGGGACACCGGTGGCCGTTGGAGCCGTTCATGGTGGGAACGTCACAGATTAGCTCGAAGTCGCTGCGGCCGGGCGAGGCATTTGATGGGTATATCACAGGTGGAGCAGGAGGCGGCATTGCAACCGCGGGGGATTACCTGTTCCAGGATCACCGGATGCCGTTCCTGGAGGCTGGCTTGTGGGGGATTTTGCGGGTGCATGATGTCGCCCAACCCACGCTGCTGGACTTACCGGTTCCGGGCACGAATATTGCCCCTGTAGCCGGGGATGATGAGGCTGAGACGAAAGACACGGCCGTGACGATCAATGTATTGGTCAATGATTACGACGCTGATGGGACATTGGCCCCGGCTTCGATCTTTATCACCAACCCGCCGCTCAATGGCACGGCCGTTGCCAACCTCGACGGAACCATCACCTATACCCCGACAGTCGGATTCATTGGTGAGGACGCTTTCCGGTATACGGTGAATGACAATCTGGGCGCGACTTCAAACCCGGCAGATGTGACGGTCGAGGTGACCGGCGCAGCGAACAATCCGCCGGTTGCTAACAACGATAGCGCGGTTACGAATGAAGATGCGCCTATTTCCATTAACGTGACTGCGAACGATGTGGACATAGACGGGGCGATCAACCATTCTTCAGTGACCATCGTCACGCCGCCGCTCAATGGCACGCTTCTCAATCAGTTAGACGGCACGCTAACCTACACGCCTACGCTCAACTATACCGGTAATGACAGCTTCCAGTATACCGTGACTGATGACATGGGTGCGTTATCTAATGTGGCCACGGTGAACATCACGGTGCTGCAAAATATCCCGCCCATTGCGGTGGAAGATGCAGCCAGCACCAGTGAAGGGAGTCCCGTCATTATCTTCGTGCTCAGCAATGATCTGGCCATTGACCGGCCGATCAATCCTGCTTCAGTGACCATCGTGACGCCGCCGACCAACGGCACGGCCGTAGCCAACATCAACGGCACGATCACCTACACGCCGGCTGCCGGATTCAGCGGGTCTGACAGCCTGCAATACACCATTGACGATGACAAAAATGTCACCTCCAATGCGGCCGTTGTCAATATAACTGTCACACCGGCCGGCCAGAACATACCCATCGCCAATGCCGGTCCGGATCAGTTGGTTGACCTGGGTCAGTTAATTCAGCTCAATGGGCAGGCCTCTACCGGCCAGGGACTCCAGTTTAGCTGGCAGCAAATCAGCGGCCCGCCGGTCGCGCTTTCCGGGGCCAATACTGCGACCCCCACCTTCGTTTTCACGGTGGAGGGCGGGTTCTACATCTTTGAACTAACCGTTACGGACATCAATGGCCTCACGAGTTCCGATACCGTGTCTGTGATGGAGGTGGTCTTGCAGCCGCCGCCGTCACTCAAGTCATTGGCGGTTCCTGAACCGGACAACCTGATGAACTTTGTCCAGGACAGGAATGCAGCTATTGCCCTGGGTAAAGCCCTCTTCTGGGATATGCAGGTGGGCAGTGATGGCGTTCAAGCATGCGCTACCTGCCATTACCATGCGGGTACGGACAATCGGCCTAAAAATACGCTTAATCCGAGCACGGATGCCGTGTTCAATCTTGGCAGCCCGAACTATGTTTTGCAGCCGGGGGATTTCCCCTTCCATAAGCTGGCCGATCCGCTGAATCCGTTGTCGCCTGTCTTGTTTGATACGGATGATGTGATCGGTTCTCAAGGGGTGACTCAAGCCACGTTCAACGGCATTGTGCCTGGCAGCGCGGTGGATAACGGCACGCCCACACTCCATCCTTTATTCAACCTCAACGGCGTGAACACGCGTCAGGTGACCGGCCGAAATACGCCGTCGGTTATCAACGCCGTCTTTAATGTGCGCAACTTCTGGGACGGCAGAGCTAATTTCATCTTCAACGGGGTGAACCCCTTCGGCCTGCGTGACCCAAGCGGCCCGACTATCTATGAAGCACAGCCGGGCGGAGGCTTGCTGCCGGTTTCGGTGCAGCTCAACAATGCCAGCCTGGCGTCCCAGGCGGTAGGTCCGCCCAACAACGGGGTGGAGATGGCGTGGGACGGCCGTACCTTCCCCGAATTGGGGCAGAAGGTGTTCAGTTTGCGGCCGTTGGCCCAGCAGGCAGTGCACCCCAACGACAGCGTCCTGGGCGGATTGGCAGACCCGTCCGGCACAGGGCTGAGCACGACCTACGCAGACCTGATCCGGGCCGCCTTCCAGCCCAAGTATTGGGACTCGCCCGATCTTGTGAACGGCCAGTATGATTTGATGGAGGCGAACTTCTCCCTCTTCTTCGGCCTGGCGATTCAAATGTATGAGGCGAGTCTGGTTTCCGACGATACGCCTTACGATCGCTTCCAGGAAGGCGATCCCAATGCCCTGACACAACAACAGCAAAATGGACTCCAGTTGTTTATTGGCAAGGGGCAATGCATCATTTGCCATTCCGGCTCTTTGTTCAGCGCGGCTACGATCAACACCATCACCGATCCCGCAGCGTTGGGGCCAGAACCGGCTGCTGTTGAAGCGTTGCTCGAACGCATGCGGACGGCCGGCGGCAACTTGGTGACCTACGATAACGGGTTCTACAATATCGGCGTGCGTCCTATCCTGGAAGACCTGGGTGTGGGCGGCCTGGATCCCTTCGGGAATCCGCTGTCATTCACACGGTTGGCCCAGCAGGGTATCCCTATTGGCCCGCCGTTTGCCGGGAATCCGCCCATTGGCCCGAACGAAGATACCAGAGGCGTGGATGGCGCGTTCAAGACCCCCATCTTGCGCAACGTGGAGCTGACCGCCCCCTACATGCACAATGGCGGCATGTCCAGCCTGGAGCAGGTGGTTGACTTCTACTCCCGTGGCAGCGACTTCCATGATCAGAATATCAACAGCCTGGCGCGCGCCATCGGGTTTATCGGCTTTACGCCGCAAGAGAAGGCAGACCTGGTCGCCTTCTTAAAGTCGCTGACTGACGAGCGTGTCCGCTTGCAGCAGGCGCCCTTTGACCATCCCCAATTGTTCATCCCCAATGGCCATCTGCCGGATGGATCGGACGAACTGTTGGAGATCCCGGCTGTGGGTGTAGCAGGCGGTCCTCCGTTAGAGCCGTTTGTGAACATCAATCCCGGGCTTGTGATTACGAACACAGTCGCTCCGTCTCTTGTCCGGTCGGGCGATACGGTGACCTTCACCGTGATGTTGGAGAACACCGGAGATGTCCGCCTGGATCATCTGACGGTTTCCAGCGACCTGCCCGGCTGCACCTTCACCGGGCCGTCAAGCGACGCCTGGGCCAGCAATGTGCTGGATGTGACTGAAAGTTGGACATTTACCTGCGCGGTTTCCGTGACGCAGACGGTGACGAACACGGTGACAGTCACGGCCGAAGACCGGCTGGACAACCCGATCAGCGTTAGCGCCGGGGCGATGGTGACTGTCATCCACCCCGCTATTCAGGTGGTGAAACAACCCAACAGCAATGTGGTCAATGTGGGGCAGAGCATCGTCTACACCTACACCGTGACCAACACGGGTGATTCTGGACTGACCAGTATTACGGCCGTTGATGACCGTCTGGGCGCGATTACCCTAGGCAGCACAACATTGCTGCCGGGAGAAAGCACTAGCGGTAACCTGAGCTATGCTGTGGTCGAGAGCGATCTGCCTGGGCCGATTACCAATACAGTTGTGGTCACGGGCACGCCGCTGGTAGGGCCTGATGTGAGCGGGAGCGACATTGCATCCGTTGACCTGACCTCCCATCCCGCCATCCAGATGGTG
>JBHHTQ010000089.1:0-11573 GCA_046753445.1 Anaerolineae bacterium
CTGTTTCCGCATCGGCAATATCGGCCGTATCTTCGAGCCTGATGTCAGGGGATTGTTAGCGGCCGTTGCGGATGTGTTGGAGGAGATGGAGATTATTCTTGGCGAATGAATTCGGCGAATGAATTCGGCGAATGAATTCGCGAATAGATTCGCAGCAACATTTGCCAAGTCCACCTTCGTGGACTAGGCTTCAGTCAGCGTAGGCCGACTTCACAAATGTTGGTGCAATTTTAACTGCCGATAAAAATATGAACAACCTTAAATCAGAAGGCGACATCAACCTCTCTCCTTTGCGGCAGGAATGGGTGGCGAACGACCTGGATGAGGCCACCCGTCAGCTGCTGGCAGAAGACGCGCGCTACTTTTTGCACCAATCCCTCTCCACCCCCTGTCTCAATGCCCTGCAAAGCTGCGATGGCGTCTACATTGAGGACACGCAAGGGCGGCGATACCTGGACTTTCACGGCAATTACGTGCATCAGGTCGGGTTCGGCAATCCGGAAATCATTCAAGCGATCATGGAGCAGATGCAGACGTTGGCTTTCTGCACCCGCCGTTACACCAATCGCGTCGCCGTTGACCTGGCCAAAAAGCTGGCTGAACTGGCCCCTGGCGACCTGAACCGGGTGTTGTTTTGTCCCAGCGGCACGGGCGCGATCGGCATCGCCCTGAAGCTGGCGCGGGCGGCTACCGGCCGTCACAAAACCATCTCCATGTGGGACTCGTTTCACGGGGCGTCGTTGGATGCGATTTCGATTGGCGGGGAGCAAATCTTTCGCGGCGGCGCCGGCCCGCTGCTGCCGGGGACAGAACATGCGCCGCCGCCGGATGAGTATCGCTGCTTGTGGGATTGCCACACCCGCGGCGGCTGTGATCTCAAATGCGCCAGCTACATTGAGTATGTACTGGAGAAGGAGGGGGATGTCGCGGCCGTGATCGCCGAGCCGGTTCGCAGCGTCCCTACCATTCCCCGGCCGGCATATTGGCAGCGAGTACGGGAAGCGTGTGACCAGCATGGCGCCTTGCTCATCTTTGACGAAATTCCGCACGCGCTGGGACGCACCGGCCGGATGTTCACCTGCGAACATTTTGGGGTAACGCCCGACATTTTGGTGATTGGCAAAGGGTTGGGGGGCGGTATCCTACCCTGGGCGGCCGTCCTCGCCCGCGATGCGCTGAATGTGGCCGGCGAGCGCGCCTTGGGCCATTACACGCACGAGAAAAACCCGGTGCTGTGCGCGGCCGCGCTGGCTACGATTCATTACATTGAAACCCATGACCTGCTGGAAAATGCCCGCACCGTCGGCGCATACGCCCTGGAACGGATGCGGGCGATGATGGCTGATCATCCGCTCATCGGCGATGTGCGCGGACTGGGGCTGCTGATGGGCATGGAGTTGGTACGCGACCGGCAAACACGGGAACGGGCCACAGAGGAAGCGGAACGGATCATGTACAGCGCGTTACGCAAGGGGTTGAGCTTTAAGCTGATGATGGGCAACACCATCGGCCTCTTCCCGGCGCTGACGATCACGAAAGCACAAATGGATAAGGCGCTAGACATTATTGATAGCTGTTTTCTTGCGGGCGAATGATTTCGCGAATGCATATACAGCAACGGCTGGCAGCAAGTCGGCTGCGCCGACTTCGCAATCGTAGGTGCAGTTTTAACTGCCACCTGCTGCCGCCTGCCGCCAAGCAGGACTAAACATGAACAATGACGCGCTCAACCAATTGACACAGCGTGGCCTGGAATATCTGGCCGACGAAGACCCCGCCCTCTACGAAATGCTAGAACGGGAAACACGCCGGCAAGCCAATGTTTTGATGATGGTGGCTTCCTCCAGCATTGCCGACCCCTCGGTTCTGGTCTGCCAGGGCATGGCCGCCACCAATGTCTCTACAGAAGGGTATCCCGGTCGCCGCTACCATGCCGGCTGCGAAGTGGTGGATGAGATAGAACGGCTGGCGGTCAAACGCGCCAGGCAAGCGTTCCAGGCCCAATACGCCAACGTCCAACCCCACTCCGGCACAACTGCGAATCAAACGGTGATGTTTAGTTTGCTCAAGCCGGGAGATACAATTCTAGGACTGGGCCTCAAGTCTGGGGGACACCTCTCGCACGGTTCCAGGGCGTCCGCCAGCGGGAACGTGTTTCGGGCAATCGGCTATGGCCTGGATGACGCCGGGTTTATTGATTACGAGCAGGTGGCCCAATTAGCGCAGGAACACAAACCGAAACTCATCGTTTGCGGAGCCAGCGCCTACCCGCGCGTGATTGATTTCCAACGCTTCCGGCACATCGCTGACGAGGTTGGAGCCTTCCTATTGGCCGACATCTCTCACATCGCCGGGCTGGTGGTGGCCGGCGAGCATCCCAGTCCGATTGACCACGCGCATTTTACGACCACCAGCACTTACAAGCAGTTGTTCGGGCCGCGTGGGGGATTGATTCTAATAGGGAAGGATCACGACCTGCCCGCCCCGGATGGCAAAAGGACGCTAGCCCAACTGATGCAGCGAGCCGTATTCCCTTACTTCCAGGGAACGCCTAATCTGAGCGGCATTGCTGCCAAGGCCAGGGCATTCCACCGGGTGGCGACACCTGAATTTAAGACGCTGGCCCAACGAATTAAAGCCAATGCCCGCACAATCGCCCGCATCCTGATGGACAGGGGATATCGCGTCATCACGGGAGGGACGGATAATCACATCATCCTCTTTGATGTGCTGGCAACCGGCGTCAGCGGCGTCATTGCCGAGAAAGCGCTGGAAGAGTGCCGCATCATCGTCAACAAGAACAGTATCCCAGGGGATGTGAAGTCTCCGTTGGTCACAAGCGGGGTTCGATTGGGGACGAACAGCCTGGCGCTGCGCGGCATGGGGCCTGATGAGATGGTGCAATGCACTGAGCTTCTGGTGACACTCCTCTCGGCCGTCAAGCCGCAGGACAACCGCCGGTACGAGCTTGACAGCCACACCAGGCAGTCTGTTCGGGATGGGGTCAAAAGCCTTTGCCGCCGCTTTCCCATCCCCCGTTATGGAGTTTAAGCATGGACGGCTTTCACCTGGAAATGATGGATGAGCCTGCGCCGGTCGATTTACAGACCATCACAGACGGCCTGAATGCAGCTAGCACGGAGTTTGCGCCGCCTTATGAGAAACGGCCGTTAACCCTGCTGTACCGGAATGACGGCCGTCTCCTCGGCGGGCTGGTTGGCTCAACTGTGTGGGGCTGGCTCTACATCAATCTGCTCTGGGTAGATAAATCCCAACGCAACGCTGGTCTCGGCCGTCAGTTGGTGCTAGCGGCCGAAGCAGAAGCGGTTCGCCGGGGCTGTCATGCCGCTTTCCTCAACACCTTCAGCTTTCAGGCGCGCGGCTTTTATGAAAAGTTGGATTACACGGTCTTTGGGCAGTTAGATGATTATCCGCCCGGACACCAACGCATTTATATGCAAAAGCGGTTGAAATAAGATGCGAACAAACCATTGGGCCACCCGTTCTCAAACCGTTTTCCCCGGCGGGTCGCTGGGAGAATATAACCTGCCGCCGGAACTGTCGGTCGTGTTGACGCACGGCAAGGGGGCAAAAGTGTACGACACGGCCGGGCGGGAGTACGTGGATTACACGATGGGGTGGGGGTCGCTGCTGTTGGGGCACGCGCACGAGGCGGTAGTCACGGCCGTCACCCGGCAGGCAGCCCTCGGTTCCAACTTCGCCTACGTCACCCAACCAGCCGTCGAGCTGGCCGAGGAGATGGCGCGCGCCATCCCCTGCGCCGGGAAAGTGCGTTTTTGCGCCTCCGGCACAGAGGCCACCATGTATGCCGTCCGCTTCGCCCGCGCCTTCACCGGGCGCAGCAAGATCGTCAAGTTTGAAGGGGCGTATCACGGGGCTAACGAATTCGGCGCCATCAGCCTGTTTCCGCAGAAGCTGCTCGATTTCCCGCGGGCGGAACCCACCTCGGCTGGGATTCCAGCGGCGACGGCCGCCGACGTCCTCATCGCCCCCTACAACGACCTGGAAACAACCACCGCGATTCTGCGCCAACATGCGGGCGAGATCGCCGCCGTCATCGTGGAACCACTCCATCGCTGCACCACGCCTCGGCCCGGTTTTCTGGCCGGACTGCGCCGCCTCACGCAGGAAAACGGCGTTCTGCTCATCTTTGACGAGGTGGTGACTGGTTTCCGGCTGGCGTATGGCGGAGCGCAGGCATACTATAACGTCACGCCCGACATCGCCGCCTACGGCAAGGGATTGGGCGGCGGCTACCCTATCGGGGCTGTCGCCGGCCGGGCCGACATCCTGGATTTGTGCGACGAATCCCGCATGGGCGCGCCGGATTACGTCTGGTTTGCCTCGTCGGTGGGGGGGAACCCGGTGACGGCCGCAGCCGCCCTGGCTACGCTGAAAGCACTGCGCCGCCCCGGAACCTACGGCCGTTTCTTCGCCATCGGCCAAAAACTGCGCGACGGCCTGGCCGATATTCTGGCCGAACTCAACATCAAAGCCCAGGTGCTGGGCGATGGGCCGCTGTGCGCGCTGTCGTTTACTGACCAACCCGTCACCGATTACCGCTCCGCCCACCGCGCCGACAGCGCCAAAAGCCGCGCCTTTGCCCTGGGCCTGTTTGCCAATGATATATTCCTGAACCCCATGTCAACCAAGTTATACGTCTCCCTGGCGCATTCGGACGCAGACATCGAACGAATGCACCGGGCGGCTTTTCAAGTCTTAAAAGAAATTGTCAATCGTTGAATGATCAAAAATGAGTTTTCCGAAAAAGCACCACGAAGGCGCGGAGACCACTGAGTTTTCCGCTGTAATTCACTCCGTCCGCTCTGTGTCTCAGTGGTTCATTAATGGACTCAAAATATAAGGAGATTACGAAATGGAATTTGTATTTCAACGCACGTATCGAGGCCCGCTGAAGGCGATCCTGTTGGATTGGGCGGGCACGACGATGGATTATGGCTGTTACGCCCCGGCCGTCGTCTTTGTAGAAGTGTACCGGCGGCAGAACGTTCCCATCAGCATCGAGGAAGCGCGGGTACCGATGGGGGCGCATAAAAAGGTGCATATCCGCAAGATTTCGCAAATGGAGGCGGTGCGGGAACGGTGGCATGAGGTTCACGGCCGTTACCCCACCGAAACCGACGTGGAAAATATGTTCGCCGAATTCATCCCCCGGCAGTTAGAGGTGCTCGCCGACTACGCCGACCTCATCCCCGGCACCGTGGAAGCTGTCCAGAAATTCCGCAACATGGGCTTAAAGATCGGCTCCACTACCGGCTACATGACGGCGATGATGGGCATTTTGAAAGATGAAGCCGCCAAACGAGGGTATGTGCCCGACAATTCCGTCTGCGCTGAGGAAGTGCCCGCCGGCCGCCCCGCCCCCTGGATGTGCGTCCAAAATGTGATGGATATGGGCATTTACCCCTTTGAAGCGTGCGTCAAAGTGGACGACACCTTGCCCGGCATTGACGAGGGGCTGAACGCGGGCATGTGGACGATTGGCCTGGCGAAAACGGGTAACGAAATCGGGCTGAATGAGGCGGAAATCAACGCCCTCGACCCCGACGTGTTGCAGCGCCGCCTGGACAGAGCGTATGACCGGATGGCCAAAGCAGGTGCGCATTACGTGGTGGATGGCATCTGGGACGTTCCGGCCGTGTTGGAAGATATTAACAAACGACTGGCGCGCGGCGAACGGCCGTAAGCTGGAGATTGAGGGATTGGAGACTGGGAGACTACTCTCAATCTCCGGTCTCCAATCTCAATATCACGATCATGATGAAAGCCATCACCTTCGACTTCTGGGACACGCTAGTCCTTGACGACAGCGACGAACCGAAACGAGCGGCGCAAGGCCTGGGCAGCAAGGCAGAAACACGCCTGCACCTGCTCACGGCCGAAATTCGCCAGCACCATCCCGCCATCACCGCCGAACAGGTAAAAGCGGCCTTCGACCACGCCAACGGCCGTTTTCGCCACTACTGGAAAACGCTCCACGTCACGCCCACCGTGGCCGCCCGCATCAGCGAGGCGTACACCTGGTTGGGAATTGACCTGACCCCTGGCTTCCATGAGGTTGTGCGAGAGATCGAATTCATGGAGGTCGAAATCTCGCCCGACTTTCTCCCTGGTGTGCATAAGGCATTGGCAGCGCTGGCTGAACATTACAAGCTGGGCATCATCTCCGATACCATCCATACGCCAGGGCGCGGGTTACGCCAGATTTTGGCCCGTGAGGGGCTGCTCCCTCTCTTCAGCCACTGCGTCTTCTCCGATGAGGTGGGCGCATCAAAACCGGCCCCCGTGGTGTTCGAGCAGGCATCGGCCGGGCTGGGCGTGCCGGCGGCGGAAATCCTCCATGTGGGCGACCGTGAGAGTAATGATATAGCCGGCCCATTGGCCATGGGCATGAAAGCGATCCTGTTTACCGGAGCCAGGGACCGGGGAAGCGAAACCTCAAAAGCAACGGCCGTTTGTTCCGATTACACTCAATTACCGGGTATAATCCGCCAAATATAATCAACCCGGCGATGCAGAAATAAAGACCCTGCATTCTAAATTGAAGGAGTGTGTCAAGATGAACAAGGAAGTTTTGCAAATCGGCCCCAATTCCATCGCGGTGTACCAAAGCGCCGGCACAGGCCCGGCCGCTTTACTGGTTCACGGCAATTCATCGTCCGCCAAATCATTCCAGCGCCAACTGGACGGGCCGCTGGGCGAGCAGTTCCGGCTGGTCGCCATAGATCTGCCCGGACATGGAGACTCTGCGCCGGCGGCCGATCCGCAGGCCACCTACTCTCCGGGCGGATACGCGGCCGTCGTGGCCGGCGTCGCTAAACAGTTGGGACTGACCGGGGCCGTCTTTGTAGGCTGGAGTTTGGGCGGCCATATTCTGCTGGAAGCGGCCGACCAACTGCCCGGCGCCGCCGGGTTCATGATTTTTGGCACACCTCCGATTGCCGTACCGCCAGCGATGGAAGCCGCTTTCCTGCCCAATCCGGCCATGGGCGCTGCCTTTAACCCGGCGTTGTCTGAAGAAGAGATGTCGGCTTTCGTGGGCGCCTTTTTCAAGCCGGGCGGAGAAGCGGCCGCTTTCTTCTTAGAGGACATTCGCCGCACCGATGGGCAGGCGCGCGCATTCTTAGGCGCCAGCCTGGGCACAGGCAGCTACAAGGATGAAGTCCAAATCGTGGAGAACCTGACGGTTCCCCTGGCCATCCTTCATGGCGAACATGAGCAGCTGATCAACGGCGATTACTTCAACAGCCTGGCTATTCCTACCCTATGGCGGGGAGCGGTTCAAATCGTCTCCGATGCCGGCCATGCCCTGCATTGGGAACAGGCAGAACAGTTTAATACCTTGCTGCAAGAGTTCTTGCGCGATACCCAAGAGTAGCGATCATCAACAAGCGGCTGCGGGGCAGGCGTGGGATTCCCCCTCACTCCCCTTCCTCCGGCCGAAATCTATTTACAGGAATACACAATATGACCATTCAAGACTCCCTTTCCCTTTGCATCATCAACGGCTATCCCAAGCGAAGCCGTGATGCGCTCGATGCGTCCAGCGTTACTCAGGCGCACGATTTATACCTCCGCTTTTTGCGGGAAATGACGCCCAACAGCAACCTGGACATTCTGTTCATCGCCGACCTGGACACAGGGCTGCCTGAAGGCACTGCCCTGAACTCTTACGACGGCTATATCTGGACCGGCTCGAATCTGACCATCTACCATGATGACCTGGAAGTGACCCGGCAGATCGAGTTTTCCCGCGCCGTCTACGAAGCAGACGTACCCCAATACGGCAGTTGCTGGGGAGTGCAGATGGCGGCCATGGCAGCTGGGGGGGAAGTGAAGAAGAATCCCAACGGCCGTGAATGGTCCATCGCCCGCGACATCACCCTTACCCCGGAAGGGAAGAGCCACCCCATGTATACCGGCAAACAACACAAATTCGACGGGTTCATCATGCACCTGGACGAAGTGACCCGCATTCCTGAAGGGGGCACATTGCTGGCCACCAATCAACACACCCATGTGCAATCCCTGGCCGTCAAATACCCCGGCGGCGGCAAATTTTGGGCCACCCAGTACCATCCTGAGTTCACCCTTTATGAGATGGCCCGGCTGCTCATCGCCCGCAAGAAGTACCTGGTTCGTGAAGGCTTCTTTGATGAAGTGAGCGAAGTCGAAACCCTGGTTGAGCAAATGACCGAATTAGCGCAAAAGCCGGATGACCAGGCATTGCGGCAGCAGCTTCAGGTGCACAGCGACATCCTGGATGACGAGATTCGCCAGGCGGAAGTACGCAACTGGCTCCAGCATCTGGTCATTCCCGAAAGAGCAAAACGCCAGGCGGCAATCGGTTAACGGTTACCTGGTCAAGCCATTGACCACACAACGGTGAGTTTGAACGGTCAACCTGATGACAACACTTCTCATCCTCATTGATGGTCTGCGCCCGGATGCTCTGGCGCAAGCCGATGCGCCGGCGATGAACGGACTGCGTCGGCGGGGGGCCTGGACGCTTCAGGCACGGTCCGTGATGCCGAACATCACCCTTGTCTGCCACATGTCCATCTTTCACAGCGTGCCGCCGTCGCGTCATGGGATTACGCAAAATCTGTACCAGCCACTGGCACGGCCGCTGCCCGGTCTGTTTGAGCGGGTGAAGGAAGCGGGTCTAAAGGCCGCGTTTTTCTACAACTGGGAGACCTTGCGCGATCTCGGCCGGCCGGGCAGTCTGCACTTCAGCTACTTCCACGACAGTTCTTACGACCTGGCCAACGGTGACCGCCAGGTTGCCCAGGAAGCGGTGTGCTATATTGAACGCGAGAAGCCGGACTTCGTGTTTCTTTATCTTGGTTCTACCGATGTCCGCGGGCACGCATGCGGCTGGATGTCAGAGGAGTATCTGGCACATGTCACCCACATTGACAGGCTCATCGGTGACGTGCTTGACGGCCTGCCCCCCGGCAGTACGGTGCTGCTGCAAAGCGATCACGGCGGCCACGAACGCATGCACGGGACGGACATCCCTGAAGATATGCTGATTCCCTGGATCGTGACCGGCCCCAATATCAGACGGGATTATGAGATTCAACAACCCGTCTCGCTGCTGAACACCGCACCGACGATCACGGCCGTGCTCGGTATTGATTCCGTGCCAGCGTGGGAAGGGGCGTGCGTGGATGAAATTTTTGAGGCAGGGTAAATGCTCATGCTATCTATCAATACCGATTTCCAGCGGGACGACGGCGACCCCGAACCTTCCCTGCGCCAGATTGCCGGGGCGGGTTTCACTCACATCCATTGGGTGCATCATTGGGGGGATGATTATCTCTATTCCCGGCATGAAATCGCCCAAATCGGCCGCTGGCTAAACGATTATGGCCTGACGCTGAACGATCTCCATGCGTCGGCCGGCAGGGAGAAATATTGGCTTTCCGAGCACGAGTACGCCCGGCTGTCCGGCGTGGAGCTGGTGAAGAACCGCATTGAGATGACGGCCGTTCTCGGCAGCGACACCATTGTCCTTCACCTGCCCGCAGAACCCACCAGCCCGGAATGGAACCCACCGTTTTGGGACCACCTGTACCGATCATTGGACGAACTCCTCCCCTTCGCCCAGGCGCAGGGCGTCCGTCTCGCGATGGAAAACCTGTACCCTGTCAACCATGCCACCCTGCATCGGGTGCTGGCAGAATTCAGCCCCGATGAGATTGGCATTTGTTATGATCCGGGGCACGGCAACATCGTGGGAGGCGGACTTGATTTCATCGAAGAAGCGAAGGATCGGCTCATCGCCCTGCACCTGAACGACAACGACAGCAGTTGGGATCAGCACAACTTCATCTTCTCGGCAACGGTGGATTGGGAGCGGATGGCGCGTATCATCGCCGCCTCCCCTTACCAGAAACCGCTGGGCCTGGAACTCACTATCAATCATTCCGGCATTGAGGATGGGCGGGAATTTCTGGCCCAGGCGATGGAAACCAGCGAGCGTTTTGCCCGGATGGTTGAAGAAGCTGGAACAGCAGGCGAGTGACGTTATGTTAATTGTCCATATCACTGATTTTCATGTCGGCCGTATCATCGAAACAGAACAAGGCCCGGTTGATTTGCACGACCGGATGCTGGATGCGGTAGAGCACCTGAAGCAGCTTGATCCCCAGCCGGACCTGGTCATGCTCACCGGCGACCTCTCCAATCACGGCAACGAGGCCGACTACATCCGCGTGCGGGAAGCACTGCGGCCGTTGAAGATGCCCATTTACATCATTCCCGGCAACCATGACCGCCGCCGCACCCTGCGCCGGATTTTTGCCGACCACGATTACTGGCCTTCTGACGACAAATTCATACACTTCACGCTGGAGGAGTATCCGCTGCGGATCATCGCCCTGGACACCTTGTCCCCAGGTGAGCATGGCGGCCTGCTTTGCCGGGAGCGTCTGGCCTGGGTGGAGGCCCGGCTAGAGGAAGGGCGCGACAGGCCCACGGCCGTTTTCATGCACCATCCCCCTTTCAAAACCGGCCTGCCCTATCCGGACGGGCTGATGTGCCGGAATGGAGACGCCTTCGGCGAAATTGTGGCCCGCCATCCGCAAATCCAGGCGGTGATCTGCGGCCACGTCCACCGCGACGTCGTCGCCAATTGGCAGGGTACCATCGCCATCATCACCACCAGCGCCACCTTCTCCAACGGCCTGATCCTGCATGAGGTGGATGATGTAGACCCGCTGTTTGAACCGCCCGCATGCCGCCTGTTCTTATGGCAGGATGGGGTGCTGCGTTCCCACATCAGCTTCATCGGCCAGTTTGCCTACGGGCTTAGCGAAGGCGTACCCAAACCGCCGGAGAATGAGTGAATCGTGTTCCGTTATCCGTTATCCGTAAACCGTGACCCGTTATCCGAATACGGAATACGGAATACGGAATACGGAACACGGAACACGGAAAAAAGGAACCACTAAATGTCCAAAATTCAAGGGATGTTGACGTTAGACGAGCTGGCTGTGCTCGTGGAAAAGGGAGAAATCGAGACGGTGGCAGTGGTGTTCACCGACCATTTCGGCCGTTTTATGGGCAAGCGCTTTGACGCCGAGTTCTTCCTCGCCGACGCGGTCAGCCACGGCACGCACAGCTGCGATTACCTGCTCACCGTGGACATGGAAATGGAGCCTGTCCCCGGTTACGACTTCGCCAACTGGGAATTGGGGTACGGCGACTTCCACCTGGTTCCCGACCTCAACACCCTGCGCGCGGCAAGCTGGCTAGACAAGACCGCCCTGGTACTCTGCGACGTGGAAGACGAGAAGGCACACCAACCCGTCTCCGTGGCCCCCCGCTCCATGCTGCGCCGCCAAATCGGCCGCGCCGCCGCCCTAGGACATGACGCCAAAGCCGGCTCCGAACTGGAATATTATCTCTTCGAGGACTCCTACCGCGCCGCCTTTGACAAAGCGTACGCCAACCTGGAAACCGCTTCCTGGTACCTGGAAGATTATCACATGCTGCAAGGGATGAGAGAGGAGAAGTTCACGGCC
>JBHHTQ010000090.1:0-11403 GCA_046753445.1 Anaerolineae bacterium
CAAAGGGAAACAGCAGGCCACATTGCACAAAGCCGTCCCCGCGGCGCAGCCCTTCGTCTCCGTCGCCAGCCGCAGCAGCATCAGGCTGGACGCCAGCCTGGGCTGGAACGAGGAGGCGTTCAAAGGGTTCGTCAAGCTCCTGGTCAAAAAAGTCCCCAACTTCAGCGATATGGTACAGGTGTACCGCAGCCACGCCCCCGGTGCGGCTCACCTCAGCCAGCACCTCGCCGCCACCGACCGCCTTATTGACCAGATCGTCTACAAACTGTACGGCCTCACCGCCGAAGAAATCGCCATCGTGGAAGGAACGGCCGTAACCAGCGCCCGGCCGGGTGCATGAGCGACTTATCAGTGAAGCGACGCCCTGTTTCGGCGTGTCACGGTTTAGCCGCCAACCAATTACCATAGAGGAACAGGAACGGCCGAACCCACAATCACACAATCAACCATGCCCAAGTTAAGCATCTGGACCATCCGCCTCTCCTTTCTCTATCTGCTGCTGGGATTCACCCTGGGCGCGCTGCTGCTCACCAACAAGGGGACGCCCATCCACCCGGCGCTGTGGCAATGGCTGCCGGTGCATGTAGAATTCTTGCTGTTCGGCTGGGTGGTTCAGTTTTTGATGGGGGTGGCGTTTTATATTGCGCCCCGGTTCTGGAAAGTGCCGCGCCGGGGGAATGAAACAGGGGCCAGAGCGGCCGTCCTGCTGTTGAACGGGGGCATCTGGCTGGCGGCCGCCGGGCCGGTTTTGTCTGCCCCGGCCCTGGTCATGGTCGCAGGCAGGGTCTTAGAAACAGGCGCGGCCGCAGCCTTTGCCGCCCACTTGTGGTTCCGCATCGTCTCCCGCGATTTGTCGTAACCCCTGTTTCAAACTGCCCGGAAATCCCCTCCATGCACTTGAATACATGATGTTCCCGCCAGATTATGCGCTTTGACGCCCCCGGATACTTCCACTAGAATCAGCAGCAAAGGAGCGTCTCAATCCCTCATAGAATAATGTCTGGTAAATCGAATCCAAAAATGAAAAAACAACCCATACTCCCCAAAAGTATCCTCTGGACATCGATGCTTGTTCTGCCATTCACATTGGTCATGTTGACCCTTCACCTCCTGGCCGTTTCAGCTGCGCCTGACGTCTCCGGCGATCTGGACGCTGGCTTTGGCGCGGGAGGCAGCGTGACTATTCCCATCAGCGGCACAAACCAGATCGGCCGGGCCGTCGCCATTCAGCCGGACGGCAAATTAGTCATCGCCGGGTATCACAACTGGAATACCGGCAAAAGTGACCTTATCCTGGCCCGCACAAACACGGACGGCAGCCTGGACACATCCTTTGGCGCAGGTGGTATCGTGACCACATCCCTTTCCTCAGGAGACGATACAGCCTACGCCGTGGCCGTACAGCCGGACGGCAAAATCGTTGCCGCCGGGCTGTCGACCCAAAGCGGCGTGAGCATCGCGGCCGTCGTGCGCTACAATACGGATGGCAGCCTGGACGCCACGTTTGGGGCCAATGGCGCGGTCACGACCAGCCTGTTTCCTGACTCTGCTTTTTTGTTGAGTGTAGCCGTGCTGAATGACGGCCGTATCGTGGCCGGCGGAAGCGTCATCTCCTCCTCCAGCGCGCCCAACACCTTCCTCCTCATCCGCTACCAGGCCAACGGCGCACTGGATACCACTTTGGGCGGCAGCGGCGTAGTCACGACCACCATTCCCGTCGGAGACGCTAACAGTTGGGGCATGGCCGTTCAGTCTGACGGCAAAGTGCTGCTTGGGGGATTTGTCAGGCCTCCATCAGGGTTCACTGATTTCGCCCTTGCCCGTTACAATATGGACGGCAGCCTGGATACTTCCTTTGGGAGCGGCGGCATTGTCACACAAACGATTGCGGCAACTGACTACGGGTATGGTCTGGTCGTGCAGACCAGCGGCAAAATCATCATCGGCGGCAAATCAGGCTCAAATGCTGCCCTGGCTCGCTATAACAGTGACGGCAGTTATGATAACAGTTTCGGTCCTATCACCAGCACCAATTTCATCACCTACGCCGTTCCCGGTTATATCAGCACATCCGTCGGCGATCTGACCTTGCAGAATAATGATTACGTTGTCGTCGCCGGCGGCGCTTACACTCCCACCCAAGTTTCGCCTGTGACTGTGGCTGTATTCGACCAGGACGGCCGTCCCGACACAAATTTTGGCGCCGGCGGCATTGCCGTTACCATCAATGGAACCCATTTCGCATCTGGTAGAGCGGTGCTGGTTCAGCCTGATGACAAGATTGTGATGGCGGGCTACATTGACCTGGATGACGCTTTCAGCAGCTATGAATATGACCTGGCGCTGTGGCGGTATGACTATTTCGCTTTCCAGATTTATCTGCCTACCATCACCAAATAATCCAACCCACGAGAGGACAGCCCCATGGAAATGACGCTCAATATCAACGGCCGTAACCAAACCCTCACTGCTTACCCCACAGACACCCTCCGCGACGCCCTCCGCAGTGCAGGCTACTACTCCGTCCGTTTTGGGTCAGATGATGGGGTGACCGGCGCCGGGGCGATTCTGCTGGACGGGAACCTGGTCAACAGCGATACACTCCTCGCCGGGCAAGCGGTCGGCCGCCGGATCGAAACGGTGGAAGGGCTGGCGCCGACCGTGGGAGAGCTGCACCCCATTCAACAAGCGTTCATTGAAACCGGGGCCATCCAGTCCGGCTACTCCACCCCGGCGATGATTCTGGCGGCGAAATCGCTGCTGGACAAAAATCTGAACCCGACGGAAGCGGAGGTACGTGACGCCCTCTCTGGTGTGCTGTGCCGGGAAACGGGCTATGTCAAGCCGGTGGAAGCCGTCCTGCGCGCGGCCGCTTACCTGCGCGGGGAAGATGTCCCCCCCTACGATGGCCCACAAATTGTGGACGCCACCTACTTTGCCGAAACGCCGCCGGACGACGACGGGATGGCCGGCCCGGAACCAATCTCTACCTCCCGCTCTCCGCTTTCCACCCGAACCAAACCCCACACCGACATCCAGCTCACCAGCGGCATCCCAGAAACGGCCGTCGTGGGTAAACCGGAGACGAAAGTAGACGCGGTGAAGCTGGCCAAAGGCAATCCAGCCTTTGTGGACGACATCGAGATGCGGGGCATGCTCCACGCACGACTCCTCACCAGTCCCCACGCCCACGCCCGCATCCTGGACATCGACGACAGCGAGGCTTTGGCGCTGCCCGGCGTCCGCGCCGTCATCCATTATAAGAACGTGGAGCGGGTCAAGTACGCATCCGGCGGGCAGAGCTACCCCAACCCGCCGCCGCACGATCAGGTCAGCTTCGACAACAAGGTGCGCTATGTAGGAGATCGGGTCGCGGCCGTCGCGGCCGACACGCCGGAAATTGCTGAAGAAGCATTGAAGCTGATTAAAGTGGAGTATGAGGTGCTCCCGGCCGTCTTCGATGAAAACGAAGCCATCCAGCCCGGCGCGCCCATCATCCACGATGAGCCGGACACCAAGGGCATCCATGACGCTTCCCGCAATATCGTCCACCATATCACCGCTGATTTAGGCGATGTCGAACAGGGCTTCGCCGAAGCAGATTTCGTGTTCGAACACACCTACTACGTCCATCAGGTACAGCAAGCCCCTATTGAGCCGCACATCGCTATCTCCTGGTGGGACGAAGATGAACGGCTGGTCATCCGCACCAGCACCCAGGTACCCTTCCACGTCCGCCGCATGGTGGCCCCCCTGCTGGGGCTGCCGGTGCGCCGCATCCGCGTCATCAAACCCCGCATCGGTGGCGGCTTTGGCGCCAAGCAAGAAATGTTAATCGAGGACATCGTCGGCCACCTCACCCTCAAAACCGGCCGTCCCGTGCGCCTGGAGCTAACCCGCTCCGAAGAATTCCGCAGCAGCCGCACCCGCCACCCGCAGACGATAACCTGGAAAACGGGGGTGATGAAGGACGGCACGCTCCACAGCCAACAATTCACCGTCGTCGCCAACACCGGCGCTTTCGGCACGCATGGCCTCACCGTGCAAACCGTCACCGGCCTGCGCGGGCTGTCCAGCTACAACTGCCCCAATCGCCAGTTCGACTGCATCGTCGCTTACACCAATTTGCCCGTCCCCGGTGCGTATCGCGGCTACGGCGGGCCGCAGGCTTTGTTCTCGTTAGAAAGTCACATGGACGAAATCGCCCACGAGTTAGGGATGGATCTGATTGAGTTCCGGCGCAAAAACTGGGTACAGGCAGGAGACCCTATGCCCATTGCGCCTCTGCTGGGTGAAGGGGAAAAGGAAACCGTCACGGAAGTGCCCGTCATTGAATCGTGCGGGCTGAATGAGTGCTTTGAGCAAGGGATGAAGGCGGTCGGCTGGGAACGGAAGTTTGAGCCGGGCTGGCATGAAGTACCGGGCAAACCCCATCTGCGGCGCGGTCTGGGCGCGGCGATGTGTATGCACGGCACGGCAATTCCAGGGCTGGACATGGGCGGGGCCAGCATCAAGATGAACGACGATGGCTCGTTTAATGTGCTGGTCGGCGCAACGGATTTGGGCACAGGGTCGGATACGGTGCTGGCGCAGATGGCGGCCGAAGTGTTGGGCGTGCCGCTGGCGGACATCCTCATCTATTCCAGCGATACGGACATGACGCCGTTTGATGTAGGCGCATATGCCAGCAGTACGACGTATATATCGGGCACGGCCGTTAAGCGGGCCGCTGAAAAAGTAGCCCAGCAAATCAAAGATCGGGCGGCGCTGATGCTGGAACTGAACAGCCCGGAGGGGATTCGGTTGGAAAACAAGCTGGCAATCGCCCCAGACGGCCGTCACGTCACTTTGGAAGCCATCGCCCTGCACAGCCTCCATCAAGAAGATCAGCATCAAATCATGGCCTCCGCCAGCTATGTCAGTGAAGCGTCGCCACCCCCCTTTGCCGGGCAGTTCGCCGAAGTGGAAGTGGACATCGAAACGGGCCAGGTAACGGTGACCAAGCTGGTCATGGCGGTAGACGCCGGCGTGCCCATCAACCCGCTGACGGCCAGCGGCCAGGTGGAAGGGGGCATGGCGCAGGCGCTGGGCTACGGCCACTGCGAGGAGATGGCCTACGACGAAACCGGCAACCTGATCAACGACGAGTTCGGCCCCTACCACATTTACCGCGCCGATGAGATGCCATGGATGAAGGCGATTCTGGTGCAGACGAATGAGCCGACCGGCCCCTTTGGCGCCAAAGCCATCGCCGAAATCCCCAAGGATGGCGTGGCCCCTGCCATCGCCAACGCAGTATTTGACGCCACCGGTGTGCGCATCCGGCGGATTCCCTTGACGCCGGCCCGCGTCCATAAGGTGAAGGCCAAGGGAAGCTGAAACTGCAGCAAGCCATATAGGAGGCAAAGCATGGCCGAGATTACCCTGCCTGTTCAAATTCAATCAGGCAAGCTCACTGGTGTGTTCCAAGAAGACGGGCAGATAGTCATCTTCAAAGGCGTCCCTTACGCTCAACCCCCCGTGGGGGATTTGCGTTGGCGGCCGCCGCGCCCGGCCGTCCCCTGGTCGGGCACGTTAAAAGCGGAAACGTCGAGCAAAATCGCCATCCAGCAGGCGGCCGATTTCGAGTTATTCATGGACGCCCTGGTAAAAGGGCAGGGATGGGGAGTGTTGAAAACGACGGCGGTCAAACTGCTGCTCAAGATAGCGCCCAAACCCAAGCAGGATGAGGACTGCCTGACCCTCAACATCCGCACCCCTTCATTGGGCAAGGACGCCCAACTACCGGTGATGGTCTGGATTCACGGCGGCGACCATCAAGATGGGAGCGTCAGCGATATTTTCTACGATAGCAGCAGCCTGGCCCGGCGCGGCGTGGTCGTAGTCTACATCAACTATCGCCTTGGGCTGATGGGCTACTTCGGCCATCCGCTGCTCAGCCGCGAGTCGGAGCATGGCGTTTCCGGCAATTACGGTACGCTGGATCAGATCGCAGCGCTGCGTTGGGTGCAAGAAAACATCGCCGCTTTCGGTGGCGACCCCGACAACGTGACCATTTTCGGCGAATCGGCC
Source organism: Anaerolineae bacterium (assembly GCA_046753445.1). Classification (GTDB taxonomy): domain Bacteria; phylum Chloroflexota; class Anaerolineae; order Promineifilales; family Promineifilaceae; genus JAHEEY01. Next base: position 6,073 of record JBHHTQ010000090.1, read on the forward strand.
GGGGGCGAATCGGTAGCCCACATGCTGGTATCACCGTTGGCGCGCGGCCTTTTCCACAAGGCCATCCTGCAAAGCCCGGCCAACAGCAGCCAGATGATGTTCCTGCGCCAGCCCTACCTCAACAACCCGGCGTTGGAAGCCATTGGACAGGAGTTCGCCGACCGCTTTGTGCCGGCTGGCAACGACCAGATCGCCGCCCTGCGCCAGATTGCCCCAAACCGATTATATGACCTCATCCGCCAGTCACGCCATTTCCAGCACTTCTACCCCGCCATTGATGGCTATGTCCTGGAGAAAAGCCCGTTCGTGGCATTCCAGGACGGTGACCAGGCGGGCGTGCCCATTCTGTTGGGCAGCAATGCCGACGAGGGGACGCTCATCTACCCCTTGATCGCTGCCCCGTTCCGCGAATACGCTCACGAGAATGTCCCGCCAGAGCGGGTGGCTGCTTTGGTACACAAGGAGTTTGGCGATGACGCCCCGGCGATCTTTAACCATTATCCTGGGCTGGAGCAGGGAGCAAAAACGGCACAGATGGCTCTGCTTGGCGACGTGATGTTTGGCACGGCCGTCCATTTTTATGCCCTCAAAGCGGCCGAAGCGGGCCAACCTGTCTACTTCTACCATTTCACCCGCACGCCGCCTTCGCCGAAGCAAAGGGCCGGGGCTTACCATGCCAGTGAACTGGCGTTCGTCCATGATTCGATCATTCCCCTGTTTGACGTTACCCCTGAAGACAGGGCGCTCACCCAGGTGATGGGCGACTACTGGACGAATTTCGCCAAGAGCGGTGATCCCAACGGGGATTCTCATCCCCAATGGCCGCGATTTGATGCAGCTAACCAGCGGCAGATGCGCCTGGGAACAGGCAGCGAGTTGGGGGCGATGGAAGTAGATCGCCGGCCGCAGTATGAGATCATCCAGCGCCGCTTGCTGCGCCAGATCCGGGAGATGAAGGCGCTGCAGTCAGCCGAAAGGGAAGTAGTTACGGCCGATTAAGTTGTTTCAACCTAATCGGGCTTGTTTTGGAATGGCCCCATTACACATTCACGTTGATGGCGCTGCCTGATTCGTATCGTCGCAAGCCGGCGTAGAAAACGGCCGTCGCCACTGACCATATCACAATCACCGCGCCCAGCAAAGCCAACACCAACCAGCCATTCCGCGTCCGCACAATCTCCACTGGAACTGCGCCGATGAATGCTGAGGGCAGCAGCGTGTAAAGCAGCGTTCGCGTTACCCCGGAGAAAAGCGTGTTCGGATACAGTGTGAAGGTCAGCAAAGCGTTCGTCAACTGCTGGCTGGTGTATTGGGCATTCCCCAGGAAAAAGGCGAGCGAGCCGGTCAAGATCGAATAGCCAACAAAAATCAGCCCGGCCAGCACGGCCGAACTCAAGAACAGGCCAATCTCCACCGGATGAAAACGGCCGGTGAACAGGTAGGCGACCAAACCAAACACCACATCCCCAATCGTGGTCACAATCATGCGCGAGAAAGCGACGTGCAGCAGCAGGTTGCGCGGAAAGACCAGATAGTAATCCAGCCGCCCCTGGGCGATGAGGTAGGCCATGTTCGCGCCCACGTTCCCGGCAAACATATAAGCCAGCCCGTAACCGAGGGCGACGATGGCGAACAGCAGGTAAATCTCGCGGATGTTGTAGCCACGCACCGTGCCAAACTGGTTGAAAAAGATCAGCCAGAAGACGAAGTAGATGCCATTATTGATGAACATGCCGATGATCTGGCTGATGAAACTGGCGCGGTATTCCATCGCAGAAGCCAGATTCACCCCGGTCAGCGTTTTGAGGAATTTAAGTTCGGTCAGTAGTTGGTTCATGTTTTTTCGTATTCCGTGTTCCGTGTGCCGTGTTCCGTATTCCGTGTGCCGTGTTCAGAACTGTTTTCCCTCTTCGATTCACTATAAACATTTTTCAGGACGGGTCACGGTTTACGGATAACGGTTTACGGCTTTCGGTAAGCGGTTTACCCGCCGTTGATCGCCAGCCGATTCGTCGCCCAACGGTATTGGCGGAAAAGGATGAAGCCGACGATGCCGATCCAGATGATCTGGCGGAGGAGCAGGTCGGCAAATTGTTCCGTGGTAAAGGCAACAAACAGCTTGGCCGGGGCATAGGTGGTCAGTTGAAAGGGCAGGACGCGGGCGATGGCCTGCAGCCACTCTGGCAAAAAGTCCACCGGCAGCATCAACCCGCCCAGAATGAAGACGAGTTTCTGGTAAATGATCCGGAAGGAGAAAACGTCTTCCACAACGAAAGCGAGCAGGCCGATGATGCTGAAAATGAGGAAGTCGAGGATGACGGCCAGCAGAATGATGAGCAGCACGGCCGGCAGATGACGCATCTGGATGGTAGGCAGCCCGGCGTAGTAGAGAGCCACCGGCGCGCCCAGCAGGAAGACCAATCCCATGCGGATGACGCCTTCGCCGAAGCCGTTGAAGAAATGGTAGGCCAGGTAGTTGTACGGCCGTACCAACGTATACGCCACCGATCCGTCCTTCACTTCCTCAGAAATCCTGACGTCGTGGCGCGGTTTGCCCAGTTCCATCATCTCCGCCACCAGGAAGTACCAGATGGTGTTGGCTAAGGTCAGCCCGGCAATATCGGTGACGCCCTGGGTCTGGTAAACGGCCGTCCACAACTGCACAAAGATAAACATGATGAACAGGATAAACACCGCCCGGCTGGCTGCATCCCAGACATACGCCAACTGGTTCTGGAAATTAGTCAGCGTCACCGCGCCATACTTGAGTGTGTTGAGTCTCAGTTGGTTTAACATAATTGAGTGATACGCGAAACGTGATGCGTGAAGATTTCTCACGCTTCACGTTTTATGCCTGATAGATCTCCCGGATAATCTCCTCCAACGGCGGGTCACTGATGTTAATATCCTGCGTCGGCTTAATGGCCATCACCTGCTGCACCACCTGCTCCACCGGCGTCTGGCGGCTGTCAAATTCCAGTTTGAGGCCATACGCGCCCTGTTTGAGGATGGTAACGCCGGGTATTGTCAACTCGTCGCCATTGAGCCGTTGGGAAAAGCGCACGTCAATGCGCTTGCGGGTGAGGTGCTGCCGTTTCAGCGCCGAGGTGCGGTCGTCGTAGATGAGGCGGCCGTGATTGATGATGATCACCCGCTTGCACAAACTCTCAATGTCGCCGGCGTCGTGACTGGTCAGGAAAATTGTCGTCCGCTCCGTTTCGTTGAGATAGCGGATGGCGTCCCGAATCTGCTGCTTAGCCACCACATCCAGCCCAATGGTCGGCTCGTCCAGGAAGATGATGCGCGGCCCATGCAGCAGCGAGGCGGCGATTTCGCACTTCATCCGCTGCCCCAGGCTGAGCTTGCGCACCGGCGTTTGCAGCAGGCCGCCAATCTGAAACGCCTCCACCACAAAGCCGCGCCGCCGCCTGAATTCAGCCATGTCCAGCTCGTAGATGCGGGCAAAGAGACGAAAAGTATCTTCCGGGGGCAGGTGATACCACAACTGCGGCTTCTGCCCGAAAACGGAGCCGATGTGGTAGCCTAACTGCCGCCGATCTTTCCAGGGCACATATCCCAATACCCGCGCCCAGCCGCTGCTGGGGTGCAGGATGCCGGTGAGCATTTTGATGGTGGTGGATTTACCGGCTCCGTTCGGCCCGATGAAGGCCAACATTTCCCCTTCTTCCAGGGAGAAGCTGATGTCGGAGACGGCCGTCACCTGCCGTGACGCCGGTTTCCAGACGGACCGCAAACTGCCGCGCAAACCGGGCGCTTTTTGCTTGACTGTGAATGTTTTCCCCAGGCCGGTAATTTGAACCGCTATGCTACTAATCGCCATAAGCCCTCCAACACAAAAAAGAGCGCGGTGGTGTGCCGCGCCCTGGAAAATCTTGAAAAACCGATTTGTCTGCCGGTTAGTGACTTTGCTCCCAAGCACGCAGCCGCAACTGGTCCCGTTGGGGGAAACCAATCATCACGGCATCAACAGCGGTAAGATAACTAACGTGCTTGTTCATCGTGCAGGCAGTCTAACATGGCGTTTGGGCCAAGTCAACCCCCCTTTACCATTGGAATTTGAACTTGATGCCGTCCGGGGTTTTTATCTCCCGCCAGCCGTACTTATGCAAGGTCACATCGCTGCGGCGGCCGTAACTGCGCAGGATCACAGCCGTCTCTGGGCTGGTCAAATCTGCCGCCTCCTCAAACAAGTCCACGATGTTCATGCCCAGCTTGCGGGCACAATGGTAGTACACAGCCAACGCCACCTCCACATTCCGTTTCTCCGGAATACTGAAGTTGGCAATCGCCGCGGCCGCCAGCCCCAGCCGCAGCTTCTGTTTCGATTCTTCCCGCGCCGCCAGCGTTGCCAGCCGATGCCCGGCAATCCCCAGCAGGGAGCGGTGTTTGTCATGGAGTGTTTGGTGGAAGAGACGGCGCTCGCCGGGTGCGGCCGTCAACACCCGGGTCACAATCTCCCCCATCCGCTCATCCGCCACCGACGGCAACGGCTCCGCATACAGACCCGCCACCGACAACCCATCCAAAAAGGCCGTCGTCTCCTCAAAAAATGTGCGAAATGCGGTTCCGTTTTTCATACTTTTAGCCCTTAACGGTTTGCTTTTAACCGTTAGCTGTTGATTGTTGATTATTAACTGTTGACCGTTATCAAACTTCTCCCCGTCATCTCTTCCGGCTGTGGCAATCCCAACAAATACAGGACCGTCGGGGCCACATCAGCCAAAATGCCTCGCGGCCGCACGTCGTAATATTGGTCGCCAATCACGATGAAGGACACCGGCTGGGTTGTATGATACGTATGTGGATTGCCGGTAACATGGTCGATCATGCGCTCGCAGTTGCCGTGATCGGCCGTGACCAATGCCACGCCCCCTTTCGCCAGGATCGCCTGCACCAACCGCCCGGCACAAATATCCACCGCCTCAACCGCCTGAACAGCGGCCTCCAACACACCGGTATGCCCAACCATATCCGGGTTGGCGTAGTTGACCAGGATGAAGTCGTCATCATGCGTTTTCAGCCGTTCCATCACTTTTTCAGTAAGGGGATAAGCGCTCATTTCCGGCCGCAAATCATACGTCGGCACTTGAGGGGACGGTTCAATATGCCGGGCTTCACCAGGGAACGGACTTTCCACTCCCCCGTTGAAGAAATAAGTGACATGCGCATACTTTTCCGTTTCCGCTGCATGAAACTGTGCCCGTTCATGCTTGCTCAAAACCTCAGCCAACACCTGTCGGATTTCAACGTCGGGAAATGCCACCTTGACGGGGTAGGATTCGTCGTAATTGGTCATCGTCACCAGCGTCA
>JBHHTQ010000091.1:0-11328 GCA_046753445.1 Anaerolineae bacterium
CTTCGTTGGTTCGGGGACAACGGCCGTTGCAGCTGTGCAATTAAGACGACAATATGTGGGAATAGACATCAACGAGGAGTATTGCCAGCTTGCCAAGAATCGGCTTATTGCAAAACTTCTGGTATTTGATCAGCGGGAACGAACAGCTTTACACGGATATTATTGAGCCGATAGGTTATCGAGCCAGGGAGCATAATGACACATTTCTTGAACAAAAGGCGCGTGTGACCAATCGTTTCACCAGGGAATTCATTGACCGATTTTGTCACGAAGACGGCCGTATTGACTGGGTAAAATTGGTGGAGTTTAACAGCGGCAATTATGACCTGGACCGGTTTCTGCCGTAGCGAAAGTTCCCCAGCCGGTGTATCCGCCCTGACCTATTTTTCCCTTAAACCGTATCAATCCTTATCAGCCGGAGAAGTCCCTTCTTGATACGCTTTTCCCGGCTGAACAAGGTCTTAGCCCTGTGGTATCCACGAAGGCGGCCGACGACAGGCCGGCTGGCTAATCTGCAGGTTGGAGGAAGCGCTATGAACGATGGGAATGATCCGCTGGATTTGCCGCCCACGCCGGAAACGCTGCGCCAGCTGGCTCAAAATGGGGTGTTGAGCGCGGCCGCTCTGGAACGCGCTTTAAAAATGACAGGCCACGCGCCCGACACGAAGAAGTGGGGGCGTTTTCTGGATGTGCTCCTGTTGGTGTTGGGAACAGGATTTATCGTCAGCGGCGTTTTCTTTTTCTTCGCCTTCAACTGGGCCGGTATGCACCGCTTCCTTAAGCTGGGCTTGCTGGAGGCGGCCGCCCTGCTGGCTGCGGGGGCTGCTTCCTGGCGCAGGCTGGATCGGCTGTCAGGAAAGATCGCCCTGACGGCCGCGGGACTGCTGGTGGGGGCATTGCTGGCATTATACGGGCAAATTTACCAGACTGGAGCAGATGCGTACGAGTTGTTCTTAACTTGGGCGCTGCTGATCACCGGCTGGGTGTTGATCAGCAAGTTTACCCCGCTTTGGTTCGTGTGGGTTTTGTTGTTTGATTTGAGCCTGTCGTTTTACTGGGCGCAGATCGTGGGGGAGGTTAACAGCAAGCTGTACCTGTGGTTGTTTCTCCTCAACGGAGGCGCGATCGTTGTGTGGGAGGCCGCCCATGCCCGCGGTATCGAGTGGGTGAAGAACCGGTGGACGCCGCGCGTGCTGGCACTGCCTGCCTTTGTCACGCTCGTGGCCCCCACGATCACCCTCATCTTTTCCAATTTGCGGGAACGGAACCAGGACCACCTGCTGTTCTTGATGCTGGCTTTGTTCATTGGCGTCAGCGCGGCCGTGCTGTATGTGTATTCGCAAAAGATTCTCGATCTCTTCATGCTGACAGTGTGCGCGTTCAGCCTGATCATCGCTTTCAACACCTGGGTGATTGAAGTGATGGAGGATGATACGTTCCTGGAGTTCCTTTTGAGTGCGCTTTTTGTCGGCCAGGCCGCATTGGTGGTTACCTGGCTGCGCCGGGTGTCCGCTTCATGGGAGGGGCGCAGGGCATGAACACACAACCGACATTACGGTCTGTAATAGATCAACTGGTCGCTGAGAGCTTTGCCATCCCTGAAGAGTACGAACAGCTTGTCACGCGCCTGAAAATTGAAAAGAAAGAAGCAGGCTCGCCGTGGTATGTTCGGCTATTTGCAGGATTAAGCGCCTGGATAGCCGCAGTTTTCTTCATCTCGTTTTTGTTCGAGGCCGATATTCTCCAGAATGAGGAAAGCGGGATGGTGCTTGGGCTTCTATTTTGCGCCATTGCTGTGGGGTTGAATCGCAGAGGGCCTCGGAATGGGTTTTGGGGGCAGCTGGGGCTGGCGCTCAGCCTGTCGGGCCAGGTGTTGTTCATAATGGGGCTTGGGCGCCTGTGGGATGAAGTGGTTCCGGTTGCGCTTGCCCTGATCTCGCTGGAAATCCTCCTCATCTGGGCCTATCAGGATCGGCTTCACCGGTTTATTGCCACGGTGGTGGTCACCGGGGCGATTCTGACGATGATCGTTGATACGGAGTTCTATGAGGCGGTGCATCTGCTCATCCTGGCACTGGCGGCTGGGGTTTTCTTGCGTTTCCGGCGGGAGAGCGACTTGCTGGTTTCGGGATGGGACGAACTCGCACGGCCGTTGGGCTACGGCGCCGCCGTCTCCTTGCTGGGAGTCTTGATCCTGCCGCTTGTGGAGGAGTTTGATGTGCAATGGTGGTGGATCACGGCCGTCTTGCTTTTGGTTGTCTTGTTGTTCCTGGTATCTCAAATTGCAGCAGATTTGGGGCTGAGCCTGGGCAGCGGAGCCATGACCTGGCTGTTAGCGGGCTGTGTCGCCTTGCTCGCTCCGGCCGTCCGGACGCCGGGTATCTTGGGCGCGTTCCTCCTCCTGCTGCTTGGTTTCTGGCGCAGCAACCGGTTACTGGCGGGGTTGGCGGCCGTATTCCTATTGTTTTACCTGGGCGCATACTACTACTCACTTGAATGGACATTGCTGGTGAAGTCGTTCGCCCTGATAGCTACCGGAGCTATCCTCTTCTTGCTGCGCTTTATCCTGCTGCGGTTTAATCGCGGGGGTGCGTTATGAAAGGTCGCTATCTCATCCTGTGGCTGGTTGCTTTGCTGTCGCTGGGAGTCGTCAACGGGCTTGTTTATCAGCGGGAGCGCCTGGCAGCAAGCGGGCAGGTCGTTTTCCTGAAGCTGGCCCCAGTTGACTCGCGTTCGCTGATCCAGGGAGATTACATGCGCCTGCGCTACGACATTTCCGGAGAGGTGGAAAGGGACAGCGCGGCACGTGATGGGTTTATCGTCGTTCAGCTAGATGACAACAACTTCGCTCACTATGTGCGCATTTATGACCCGAAAACGCCGTTAGCTGACGGGGAACTGTTGCTTCGTTATCGACGACGCGCTTTTGATGTGCGCATTGGGCCGGAGTCGTTTTTCTTCCAGGAGGGACAGGCGCATTACTACGACAACGCCCAATATGGGGAGCTGCGTATTTCCCCCAATGGAGATGTTTTGCTGGTGGGGCTACGCGGAGAGCATCTGGAACGGTTAGGCCCGCCCTAAGCACGACCTGCAGCGCCAACGGCCGTACTGTGTGCTACACAGGTCGTATTCGCATCGGCGCGGCCGCATGCGGCAAATCACCAAGCTTAGGTGCATTACTGGCCTCCAACAGGTCCCACTCCAGCGTTCCCAACCCCAAAGTCGGTACTCCAAACATTGTTGTCGCTTCCCGCTTATCAGGAAGGATGTTGAATTGGGTGTCCAATTCGATCACCTGGTCAAATAACGCATCCGTCGGCATGATGGGAAAGCCGGATTCCTCTGTGCCATACCCGGGAACTACCACTTTTAACCTACTCTCGGTGTTGGGGTTTGAACTGAGATGGATATGAAAATCGACGTTTTCAATAACAGGTGGATTCCCCGCGAGCATACCCTGCGGTTTGAGCGTGCCGCTCATCCCAAATACCGCGTTGTCGTGATTGTGTTCCTTTGAGTCTAGCGGCAGGCTTCCAGAACCGGAGATTTCAAATGTGGTACCATCACGTGTAGCAGACCCTTCCATTTTCCATGTTGCCGACGAGTCGCCGGCCAGGACAAAGGTAACTTCCCGCTCCACCGGGTCGTGACCGGGTTCCTCGCGGTAGGGGTGCACATCTGCCCGAAAATGCACTTTCATGACAATATATGAATTGAGGTTGGGAGCCAGGGAGTCTGCGGTCGTGGAATAGCGTATCTCTCCCCGCCACTCCGTTAACGGAACCGCGTTGCTTTCATGGTCACGCACCTTGACGACCACATCCCCGGCTGAACCCGGCCCGGTATCTGCCAGGTGAACGACAACCAGTTCCTGCTCCCAGTTTCGCACATCCGCGCTCTGGCCGCCGATGGTGACGGTTCCTTTTTCAGAGCCGAACATGCCGAGAATGAACAACTCGTCTGAATCTTCCTCCACCTCCATGTAGGCGATGCTGGGCATGAGCAGGGCGAAATCGCCGCTGCCCTGGGTGAAGGTCAGTTTAGAGCCGCCGGGGTCTGTCAACAGATTCCTCTCCCCCATGTTGCCCTTGACGGCGATGTAGTCGAACGGCCGCTGTTTGGGCGTCTCCGGCTCCGGCCCTTTGTTGGTGCCCAGCAGCCGGTCGAAGAGGAATCTGGCTGTCCTATCGGCGAAATTACCATCAACGGTTATGCTCCACCCGGCGTAGACGGACGCCCCCTGGGCGAGAAACGCCTTTCGCATTTCCTCCATGTTGCTGGAACAGGCGTTGATGAAAACAAAGCTGTTGGGAGCAAAAGACATATATTCGGTGACGAAGTCGGCCGTGATGGCATAATGCCGCGCGTAAAGGGGTTTGCCGTTGAATTCATCATGTTTTGCGGCCGCATACGCGACCCGGCCCGCCTCAATGTCGAGCCTGAGCAGCGACTCGTTGAAGGAATCAATGGGCGTTGCCGTCCACAGCCCATAGACCTCTTTCCCGTGAAAGTCATTGATCTTACCACCGTGGGTATCCAGATAAAACATGCCGCTGCCGGACACCCCTTTGAGCATTTCCACGGTGGGGGCGCTGTTCACCACATCATAGCCGCTGTCGCCAACCCATTTTTCCAGGTCAGGGGTGGCGTCGGGCCACCAGGTACCCATGGCGGAGAGGAGATAGGCGCGGTCACTTTGGGGCAGCTCCCCCTTCGCGGTCGCCGCCGGGGCGGGAACGGAGGCGGCCGTGAGGAGGGTGGGAGGCGCTGCCAGGGTTAAGGGCGCATGTTTGCTGCTGATGCCGCGACCGGGCGGGCGGGCGCTGCTCTGCGTGTTCCCGGCATCGAGGGTGCGGTTGTTGAAGATGAACAGCAGGCGACCGTCGCTGAACTCTCCCCACACCGTGCCATCGGAGCTGACATCGGCCGCCACGAATTCCGGGCGGGACAAAAGATAGTCCACCATAGCCTGATTGTCGCTGGCCTGATTCTCAGCGGGGAGGTCGTTGAGGAAGGTGATCAGATCATCCAGCGCAGCTTCGCGCTCTTCGAAGGGGATTTCGGGGCCTGAGGAGGCCGGCTGGGAAGCGGGTTCAGAAGCAGGGGGTTCGGCCTGACTGCCGCCCGGCGTCGGGGGGGCTTGTGCCGGATCAACAGGCGTTGCCTCACCCTGGCTGGTCACTGGGGTGGGCGGCTGTGGCAGATTGTCGCCCGGGGTTGGAGATGGGTCGTTGGACTGCCCGCCCAGTTTACATGTCAGGCTTACCAGGACCAGGCAGGCAATGAAGCTTAACAATGCGCGCTTACTCATGGTTCACTCCGTGCTATCCGGTTATATGAGAAGACCCGGCAAACGGCCGCCTGTACCAGGTCGGCCGTATTTCGCGTCAGGAGGTTGACGCGGCCAGATCGCTTTGTCCCCGTTTTAACGTGACCCAAAGCATGACCATGACTACCCATATCGTCCCGGCTGTTCCCAAATGAAGCACGCGCGACCACATGGGGATGGCAAACCAGACGTTGATCATGCCCAGGCTGAATTGCAGCGTAATCAGACCCGCCAGCGCCAGCCCAAATTTCCGCAGGCCGGAATCGCGCCGCCCCGCCTTCAGCAGATGCCATAACACCAGGGTGATGGTGAACGCCACCACAAACGCGGTGAGACGGTGTGTCATCTGGATGTATACGATGAGTTTCAGGTTCTCAGGCACAAAAGGCAGCCCGCAGTAAGGAAAGCTGGGGCAGACGAGGGATGCGCCGGTACGGGTAACGAGAGAGCCGGTCAGCAGCAATAGGTAAGTGGCTACAGTGGCGATGCTGACCCATAAGAGAAGACGGGTTTCGCGTAAATAAGCGGCCGTACGCCGGCCCATTTCTTGAAGGCCCGGCTGCGTCAGCCCGGCCCAGGTTGCCACCAACGCAGCCACCAGCATGGCAACGCCTGTATGAATCCAGCCGGTCCAGCGCGGCAGTTCAAAGATGACGTGAATGCCGCCCAGGGCAACCTGAATGGTGAGGACGACAGCCATGATCTGGGCCGTGCGGTAAATCCAGCGCTCGTGCCGGTAATGGCGGAATGCGAGCACGATCAGAGCTACAACCTGGATCACAACTGCTCCGCCAAACAACCGGTGGACAAACTCCACCCATGCGCTGAGATAAAACGGGGGAATGGCCTGCCCATGACAAAGCGGCCAGTCAGGGCAGCCCAGGCCGTTGCCGGTCACGCGGACGATCGCGCCCACCATAATCAGCAAAATGGTGGTGATCAGCCCGATTAATGATAAGGTGACGAATAGCGGACGAATCACCGTAGACGGCCGTGAAACTGGTTCAACCGTTGATACACTCATTTTCTTGCCTCCATCCTAATGATACCCAGCATAAAGGTAGCAGCAAATCGGCGGTTTAGCCAGATGTATTTTGTCATATTTTGGCTATGATATCATTGCGCCGGCGCAAAAGCCGGGCCACGGCCGTTACCCATTGTGGTCTGCGCCCTGCCATAGTTGCCGCATTTCCTCGCACCTCGCCAACAACTCAGCCAGCTCGCCCCGGTCTTCGATACGGCCGTCCTTCATCACAATAATCTGATCCGCTCGCTGCAAAGCTGTCCGCCGGTGAGACACAACCAGGCAGGTAGGGGCATTTGGCCAAATTGCCCTACTGAATAATTGCTTCCACAACAGTTTTTCTGTCTCCACATCCAATGCGCTGGAGAGATCGTCAAACACCAGCAGCTCGGCGTCACGGACGAACATACGGGCAGCGGCCGTGCGCTGAATCTGCCCGCCGGAGAGACGCACACCTTTTGGCCCGACCAGGGTGTCCAGCCCATTATCCATGTCCAGGAGATCACGTTCAAGAACGGCCGTCTTCACAGCCCCCATTAAATCCACCCGGTCTTCAGGCAGTCCTAGCAAGATATTGTTCCTTACCGAGTCGCTGAACAGGCGGGAAACCTGCCCCGTATAAGCCACGCGCGGCGGGATCATGAAAGTCGTCGGGTCAGTCACCCGAACACCATTCCACTGAATTTCGCCCGCCTGAGCTGGCAGCAGCCCCAGCAGCGCCTTGAGCAGCGTCGTCTTCCCGGAGCCGATACGGCCGGTAATCACGGTGAAGGAGCCGTGGCGCAGCGTGAAGGAGATGTCAGTGATGCCGATGGTCGGCTGTTGGTAATTGGATGTTGGCTGTTTCCCGTTGATTGTTGATTGTTGGTATTGATAACTCAAACCCGTCACAGTCAACCCCTCCAGCCGGTGTTCGGCCGTTTTCGGCGTGTAAGGCAGCTCAGGGTCGTCGCCGTTCATATAAATCAGGTTATGTGCAACGACGGCACCGGAAGGTAAGCCCTGCATGATGGCATCCATCCGCCGGGTGGAGACGCCCACCTGCTTGTAGCGCGTGATCAGGTGACCAACCGTGCGCATCAGATGTGTTGAGGGCCAGATGTAGGAGGCAAACAGGGCAAAGTCGCCCACACTAAACTCGCCGGTAAACATCGCCTGTGCCGCCATCAGCAGGATGAGGCCCATGCCCACATCCACGGAGCCGTTGCTCAGAGCGTCCACTAACTGCGTCAGCAGTTTGTCCTTGACCATCGTCTCACGCCGCCTGTCGTTCAGTTGGCGGAAGCGGCCGATGATCCGCTCCTCTGCATTTCCCACTTTGATTGCTTGCGTGGCGTTGAATATGTCGGCGATCATGCCGGTTACTTCGGCGGTGGCGGTGCGGCGGGTTTGGCGATACCGCTTCGCCAATCCGCTCAATCGCTGTGCCGCAAAGATGACGATGACGAGCGGCAAGAATGTTCCCAGGGTGACCAGCGCGTTGATGCGGAACATGATGGAGAAGGAGGTGACGGCCGTTACTGTCAGCGCCACCGTGTCATCAATGATGATAATGGAATGAACCATCTCGTTGGTATCGTCCCGAAGGGTGCTAATGACCTTCCCGCTTGACATAACTGCCCCGCTTTCGTCGCGAGGCAATGCTTGTGCTCCCGGCATTTGTAAAATGCGAGCCAACATATTGCGAATCAGCAGTGCCATGCCATGTTGGGTGAAGGTGACGAAGGCCATCACCGCCAGGTACAGACTGAGGATAACCAGGAACAAGTGCGCCAGTTGCCATCCTACGGTTGCCCATAGTGATAGGCTGATTCCCTCATCACCGGTCAGCCCGTTGAAAAACGCCCGCAAAATCAGCCCCAGCGCCGTTGACAGGGCAAAGTGCACCGTCACCCAAAAGATGTCGTTGCCATACTGCCAAGGGCGGTAGCGCATGAGCTGCCAGAAGTATTGGTAGGTTTTCATAGTTTCTTGTATTCCTTAATCCGTGTTCCGTGTTCCGAAATCCGTGAGCCGTATGAAAGACATTTACGGCTAACGGTTTACGGAATACGTTTCACGCCGCCGCCTCCTCAAGACCTGTCCGCAACAATTCATAGAACCGTGACGCCGAATCGGCCGCCAGGGCTGCCCGGACGCCGTGTTCGATGAGTCGGCCGTTCTCCAAAATCATAATCTCGTCTGCCCGCTGTACCGTGCCCAGTCTGTGGGCGATGATTATGGCAGTGCGCCCAGCCAACAGCTTGTCAATCGCGCGCTCAAGCAACGCTTCTGTGGCCGGGTCGAGGCGGGAGGAGGCTTCGTCCAGAATCACCACTCCCGGATCGGCCAGGAAGACACGGGCCAGGGCCAGCAGTTGCGCCTCGCCCGCCGAGAGACTGTCGGATGCATTCAGGCGGGTGTCCAGGCCCTTCGGCAGTCCGGCCAACCAATCAGTCAAGCCCAGGTCACCCAGTGCCGCCAGAATATGAGCGTCGTTCACTGTGTCATCAAACAGGGTCAGGTTATCGCGCACAGTGGCATGGAACAGTTCCACGTCCTGCGTCACCATGCCAATGCGGCGCCGAATTTCGGCCTGAGTTGTGTGCCGCAGGTCAACCAAGGCGCCATTCCCCAGCCGAATGGCTCCCGCCGTCGGATCGTAGAAACGAAATAGCAGCCGCGTCATGGTCGTTTTTCCGCTGCCTGTGCGTCCCAGCAGGCCCAACACCCGCTCCGGTTCCAGCGTGAACGTAATGTCCTGGAGAACTGGGGACTGGAGACTGGAGATTGGGGCCTGCTCATTGACAGTTGACAATTGACCATTGACTATTGACAATTTATCCTGGTAAGCAAAACTCACCCCTTCAAATTGAACCGCCAGCGGGCCATCTGGTAGGGGAGCGCCCGTTCCGTCGTGGATCGTGGGCTGTTCGGCAAACAGGGACACAATCCGGTTCATACTGGCCGCCGCCCGCTGTAAATCCTGTATCTGCCGTTGGATGGACCACAGCGGATCTTTGATCACGTCGATGTAATAGAAGATGAGATAGACGCTGCCGATGGTCAGCGCGCCGGTTCGGAGCAGCCGGTCTCCCCAGAGGTAGGCGGCGATGTAGGCCAGCGTGGGCAGGACGATGGGCAAGGCCATGACGATCATATTCATGCGCATGGCTGCCTGCATTCTATGCCATCGGCCGCGCATCAAACGAAATAGCCGGCGCATGACGTAGGGAGCGCCACGGTTGGTCCGAATTTCTTCCGTGCCGGTAAGCCACTCTTCCAGGTACCCAAACAGTTCAGACTCGACCTGGCGCAGGGCCTGCCAGCGCGGAACCGCATATTTGTTGAAGTAGTTGAGCGCGATCATGCCCAGGGCAGCAACGGCCGTAATCGTCGCCCCTACCCGCCAATCCACCAGCCACAGCAAACCCAATACGCCGATAACCAGCAATAAATTGCTCCCCAACTGGATAATGAGTTGGGAGAAGAAATTCGCCAACTGGTTGACATCCCCATCCACCCGCTCGATAAGCTCCCCCGGTTTGTGCGTTTTGTGGAAGGAGATGTCCAGCTTGATGCAGTGGAGCGCTAGGTCGGCGCGCAAATCGTTGGTGGCTGTCCAGGCCACGTTTTCGCCCACGTAAGCCCCGGCCAGCCTGATGACCTGGGCCAGGATGGAGATGATGGTGAAGGCAATGGCCGTGACCAGCAACTCATTCAGACTGCGTCCCTCTTCAACCGAATCGAGGAAACGGCGCACCAGTTGTGGGTTGATTAGTTGCAGGGTAATGCTGCCCACGACCAGCGCCGACAACAGGGCTACCCGACCTTTTTGCGGGCGCAGGTATTGGGCCAGAAGACGACCGTATGTTCGATAGTTGATGTTGTTTTCCATAGCTTGATTATTCTCGTGAAACGTGATTCGTGAAACGTGAAGACATCACGCCGCATAGTTTACGAATCACGCCAACATATTCACCGGCCCTCCCGCAAACTGCGTCAGGTACAGGTCAAAGTAACGGCCGTGCCTTGCCAACAACGCCTCATGCGTCCCCATCTCCACAATCCGCCCTTTGTCAATCACCATGATCCGGTCGGCGTGGCGGATGGTGCTGAGGCGGTGGGCGATGATGAACGCCGTCCGCCCTTGGAGCAGCCGGTTGGTCGCCTCCTGGATGACCCGCTCCGTTTCCGTGTCCACACTGCTGGTGGCCTCATCGAGGATGAGGATGCGCGGATCGGCCAGCAAGGCGCGGGCAAAGGCGATGAGCTGCCGCTGCCCCACGCTGACCTTGTTACCCCGCTCGCCCACATTGAACTCGTAACCATCTTCCAGCGATTGCACAAACGGGTCGAGATGGATGGCGCGCGCCACTTCCCGAACTTCTTCATCGGTGGCGTCCAGCTTGCCATAGCGGATGTTGTCGGCAATCGTGCCGGAGAAGGCAAAGCCGTCTTGCAGCACGATTGCCATCTGGCGGCGTAGGCTGGCTACCTGCACATCGCGCAGATCACGGCCGTCAATCCGTACCGCCCCTTCAATCGATGGATGTTTTACCGCTGCCGGTGTGCCCTACCAGGGCGATGGTTTCGCCCGGCCGTACCATGAAGTCAATGTCACGCAGCACCCAATCTTGCTCCGGATCATACTTAAAATTGACGTGATCAAACTGCACCTCGCCGCGGATGGGTGGCATCGCCTGCGCATTCGGCCTGTCCGTAATTTCCGGCGGCGTGTCCAGGAAGGCGAAGATGCGTTCCGCCGAGGCCATCGCGCTCAGGGCCATGCCGTACAGCTTGCTCATCGCGCTCAGCGGCTCCCAAAAATGCCACAAGTAGTTGATGAAGGCGATGACGAAGCCGATAGTCAGCGTTTCGTTCAGCGCCATCGCCGAACCGACGACAACCACCAGCCCTGTTCCCAACACGCCCACAAATTCCACCGACGGCCAGATCATCTCGTCCGCTTTGACGGCCGTCATCCAGGAAT
>JBHHTQ010000092.1:0-11063 GCA_046753445.1 Anaerolineae bacterium
TGGGCGATTTGGTCGCTGCTGAGTGGGCCGCCTGATTCGACGCTCCAGGCGGGCATGGCGGTTCCGGGACGGCCGTAACTGATGGTTTCGATGAGCCATGCTGTGTCTGCGGTGCGGATTTCTTCGCGGTTGAGTGACGGGGCGATGGCTGACCCTTCGCCGGTGGAGCCGTGGCAGCTGGCGCAGGTGGTGGCGAAGAAGGCGGCGGCATCCCAGTCACCGGTTTGTTGGGTGGTGTTTGCCGTGCTGGCGGTGGGGGGCTGGACGGCCGTTTCTTGTGCGGCGGGTAAGGCGGGCAATGCCACACTCCCGCAAGCCGTCAAAACCAACCCCGCGAGAAATAAAAGTAAGGATAGGGTGATTGCTTGTTTCTTTTTCATGGTTGTGCTCTCTGATGAATGGCGAATTGGCATACGTCACAATTTATTATTTATTCGCCGCTCATTTCTACAAAATCGCTGTGCCAGTGGTGGAGGAAAACCTGGCCATTGGTGGCGTTGACGCTGAGCATACCGACGATCTGACCGTCTTCCTGAATGTGCAGAGTATAGTAACCGGGAAAGGCGTCGGCGTGTTTGTCGGCGGTTTTGCCGGGCAGGTAGTTGTCCAGGTATGCCTGGGCCAGTTCAACAGCTTGTGCATCGGTGACGCTGATTTCTGCATCCGGGTCGTAACCAAATCCGCCCATCATACCGCCATATTCGCCGCCCATCATGTCGCCATACTCGCCGTTCATCATGTCGCCGTACTGGCCGCCCATCATACCCATCATGCTGCCGCCAAAGCCTGCCATCATGCCGTATTCGATGTTCCACATCATGTTGGGGCCGGGTTCGGGGAAGACGGCGCGGGTTGTGGGGTCAATGAGCAGTTCAAATGCGCCTTCTCCGGTTTCGGCATCCAAAATTTGGGCGTAGGCGTGGTTACTGAAGATCATGATTTCGCCCAGGGTCAGGTTTTCGTCGTCGAGGGTGGTCAGGTAGTCGGTAACGGCCGTTTCCACTTCAGCTATGGTCAAGGGTTCGGCATCATTCAAACTACTGAAGCTGCTCATCATGCCCATCATGTCGCCGTATTGGCCGCCCATCATGCCACCGTTCATCATCATGCCCATCATGCCGCCATATTGACCGCTCATCATATCTGGGCCGTATTGTCTTTCGTTCATCATGTCGCTGGATTGGCCGGCCATCATCATGCCGGTCATCCAGTTGCTGCTGCCGGTTTGGGCATTGACCTGTCCTAATATGACGCCGCCGGAGAAGATGGCGACAATGGCGATAACAACGCCGAGTACGAGTAATGTCTTTTTCATGGTTGAAACCCCTTGTTCGTTAGTTGTTGGTTTGTTGGTTGTTGATTGTTTTCCAGCAGGGCCAGGATTTCGGCGGAGATTTCACCCCGCCGGTACAGTGCCTGCCATTCACTCATCGGGTCGCTGGCCTGGGATGGGGACGGTCGTTTCTCTGCCGGAAAGAGCCGGTTGAGCAGCCAGACGCCGGTGAGGGTAACGGCCGTCCACAAAATGAGTAATCCCAGTGCCATCCACATTTCCGTGTTCCGTAACCCGTAATCCGTAATCCGTAATCGGTCACGGTAATCGGTTTATCACGAACGGTTTACGATTCCGTCAGGTCCTGGCGAATCTGCTCAAACTCTTCTTTGCTGATTTCGCCGCGGGCATATCGTTCTTTGGCAATGTCCAGCGCCGACCGGCTGCTGGCTGGTGTGAATACGCTGTTTTGTCCCTGTGGCCGCCAGCCCAATGCGTAAACAATCGCGCCGATGACCAGCAGAGGTATCAATAATCCGAATCCCATAAACATGATTGTCAATCTCCTTTTACGTGTCACGTGTCACGTGTCTTGTGTCATGTGTCACGTGCTTTGTTTTATCGTTATGCTGTTATCTTAGCGGGGAGATTTGACGAGATTGCGAAGAAAATATGACAATTTTGTAACAATCGTTACGGAAGGGGGAGGGCGATGGTGAAGGTGCTGCCCTGACCGGAGCCGGAACTGCTGGCGGTGAGACGGCCGTTATGCATGTCCACCAGGTGTTTGCTGATGGTCAGCCCAATCCCAGAGCCGCCGCCGGAGCGGGCACGAGATTTATCCACCCGGTAGAAACGTTCAAAGACGTGGGGTAAATGTTCCGGGGCAATGCCAATGCCGGTGTCGGTGACAGTAATCAATAAGCAGCGATCCGTGTTCAATAAAGAGGGGGTATTGCTCACTGAACAGTGAATACGCACCTGTCCACCAGATGGCGTGTACTGTAGGGCATTGCCCAGCAAGTTGAGTATGACCTGGGTCATGCGGCTGACGTCTACGTTGACTGCGGGTAAATCGGGCGGGATGTCGGAGGTGAGGGTGACGCCTTTTTCTTCAAATTGCAGCCGAAGCCGTTCGCTGGCGGGCCGGATGAAGGTGCTGGGGGTGACAACGGCCGTTTCCAGCCCGATTTGTCCCGCTTCTGCCCGCGAAAGTTCCTCTAAATCCCGCACCAGCCGCTGCAACCGGCGGATTTCTCGCTGCACATCGGCAAAGGTGGCCGGTTCGGCGGGCAGCACGCCATCTTCCAGCCCTTCCATCACCCCCTGGATGCTGCTGAGCGGTGTGCGCAGTTCGTGGGCCACATCGCCGACGAGACGGCGGCGGCGGGCTTCGGTTTCGGCCAGCCTGGCGGCCATTTCGTTGAACGTTTCGGCCAGTTCAGCAAGTTCATCGTCGCCGCCAGTCTGGATGCGTTCTTCGTAACGGCCGTTGGCGATGCGGCGGGCGGCGGTTTTCATCTGCTGGATGGGGTGGACGATGCGCCGGGTGACGAATGTGCTGACAGCAACGGCCGTGCCGGTGGCAATAAGGGCAGCGACGAGGAGAATTTCATTAACGGCCGTGCGAAAATTGTCGTTCAAATCGGCCATCATCCCCCCCATCATGCCGCCGCCCATGGCCGCGTCCATGTTTGCCATATGCCGCTCCAACGCCGACGGCGTGTGAAACTCTGCCGCCACTGCCAACGATACTACGCCAACGATAATGATGACGACATAAGAGGCAAACAGTTTCCAGCTCAGATGTTGGCGAATCTTTTTCATGGTTGTTTCCCGTTACCAACCCCAAAAAACCTTTGCGGGTTCTGCGTCCTTTGGGATGGCATTTTACTTATCCTCAAAGCGGTAGCCGGCGCCCCAAACGGTGACGATGTGGGTGGGGTGGGCTGGATCATCTTCGATTTTTTTGCGCAGGCGGCCAATGTGGACATCCACGACCCGATCTTCGCCGTAGTAGTCGTACCCCCACACCTGTTCGATGAGCTGTTCCCGGCTCAGGGCACGGCCGTCTTGCCGCATCAGCGCATGCAGCAGATCAAACTCGATGGGCGTTAAATCCAATGGCTGGCCGTCTTTCCAGGCGAGACGGCCGTCCACATCCAACCGCAGCCGCCGGGAAACCAGTTCCGCTTTGCGCACCGGGCTGCCGTTCAATCGGCGCAGCGCCGCTTTGATGCGGGCAACCAGTTCGCGCGGGCTGAACGGCTTGGTGACGTAATCGTCTGCCCCCAGCGTCAGTCCCACGATTTTGTCGGTTTCGTCGGCGCGGGCGGTGAGCATAATGACGTACACGTCGGAGCTTTGCCGGATTTGACGCAGCAGTTCCAAACCGTCGATTTCTGGCAGCATGATGTCCAACACGACCAAATCGGGTTGAAAATCGCGGAAGGTGTGGAGGGCGGAACGGCCGTCAACGGCCGTTTGCACCGTGTACCCTTCCTGTTCCAGATACGCACGGACCGTATTGAGCAGCGTTTGTTCATCATCAACGACTAAAATCTTATAGGCCATGATGAGGTTATTGTACCTTGATTATCTTTTCCTGAGACTACGCTATTTAGCTTATATGCTAAACAGCAGGTGACTGCGTGTGTGGAAATTTGTAAATCGTGGGAATATCATTTCCTTCGCATGAGGGATTTCCCATAGGGTCTTATACTTTTTTTAAAGAGCTAACATTTTTCTACCCCAAATTACCTTATGATAATGAATATTATCAAAAGCTATATGAAAAAAAACAGCCTGTCACGGGGGAAACAGGCTGCTTTTCAAAGGATAATAGCCGCTCGTTAAGCAGTCAGCAAACGGGATAGATTTTCCTGTGTAAGCAATGCCGCCTCTGCGGCATCCATAAGAAACGGCCGTACGTCAGACACCACCGTGGTCCAGTCCAGCGCTTGCAAGCGCTCCAGCATCACAGTGCGCCAATTCTCCAGGGTTAACGTTTCTCCAGACCAATCCGTTTGTTGTAGTGCATTATTCAGCAGCGCCAGGTTGGGCGGCGGCCAGTCGGGGCTGGAAAGATACCATAGCAGGTCGTAGAGGTCTCGTCCTTTGGTATAGGGTCGCTGCAAAATGGCGTGTAATTTCCCGGCAAACAATGAGGCCTTGTCGTGATGTTGTAGATGCAGCATCTCGTGACGCCGAACCACGGTCGTGGTTAACGTTGCGCCGGCCGGCGGCCGCGTATCTACTTCTAACTTAATAGATAAGACCGCATCGCGATGCGGTGAAAGCGCCAATTCGTGCAGCAGTCCGCGAAAGCGCACAAACGCACTGTGCACAATATTTTTGTCACTGACGCGAACGTCCACCGCATAATTCTCGGCGACAAACCGCTTCTGGATAGCCTGGAGGTAAGCGCGAAAATCATATTGTTCCGAGGCCTGCTCCAGCGAAAAGCCCAGATCCTCGGAGTAGCGCGGCAGCTGGTAGAGAAAACGCAGGGCGGTACCGCCCTGAAAGGCCAATGGCACCATGGCGCCGCTGCGCTGCAGCTCACTGAGAATCCGGGCCTGCAAATATTCACGCACCAGATGACGGCCGTGCCGCGGGTCGGTCGCAGATTCGACGATTTGTACCAGATGCGTCTTCATAATGGTTCGTAGGTTTCTGCTTCGGCTGTTACGATCTCCGCCACACTCGCGGCTGCCCGCTTCAATTTCGGTTTACCCACGCGCGCCACAAAGCGTTCGAACTGCACCATATCAAACTGGTCCAGATTTTGTAGCCGCAGCGATGCCAAAAAAGGCAACGAATCACCGCCGGACTGCAGGTAAATCAGGTCAAGCAGCGCTTTCTCCGGGCGCGCAACGTAAGCAAACTGCTCCGATGTGACCGCTTGCCGCTCAAAGCCGAAGAATAGTTCAGGGCGAATATGACGATAGCTGAACGCGCCCACCGGATTCTCCCACTCCCCCGGGCGGCGCGTCGTAACGCTGGTGACCACAGGAACGTGTTCCGGAATAAGCCCATAGTAGCTTAATGCTGCCTGCAGACTAACATAAGAGCCGGCCACCATACGATTGGCGACCAGAAAGGGATGAGGCGTGGTTTTCTGGTAAGGAGGCGCCAATGCATACAGACCGCGTCGCAACTGCCAGAGCTTGCCGCTGTTGACCCAGTCGGAAAGCTGGCGCCGCAGGTATGGGGGATTCACGTCCCCAGCAAGCAGCAACCCTGTCTCAAATACGGGCGCCTGCCCCACAATGGCTAAAACCTCTTCAAATAACATGCATATATACTACTATAGTATGTAATATATCGCAACGTTATACTGCCGTTCGTCATGTGAGCTAGCCTTTTATTGCTAAAGATTTTCTGTGGTTAGCTGCTTTCTTTGCACTTTCAACCAACGCTGCATATCGGACTCCATCTGAGCCAGCGTCACCAACTGTGCCTGATGTTCCTGGGCCAGGGCCTGCGCCGCCGGTGTAAAACCGCTGCGGGCAAAGAAGGCATAATGGACTTGCCACGCCACCTGCCCCGGTAAAACCTTTTCTGTTTTATCTATCAAGGGTTGGATAACTTCTCGGCCAACGGGTTTTTGTCCCCATTTGCATTCGCCCAACAAAATATCCTTCGTGCGCCAGTTGATGGCCAGCACATCCACCTGAGCCTGTTTTGACCAAAAGCTGCCAGTCCGTTCCGGTAAAAAGGGTAGTTCACCCAATCCGGCTTTGATATTGACCCATTCCCGGCACAGCTCCTCAAAGGTATGGGTGCCAATGAAATCCAGGAGATGGTCATACAGCAAGCTGGTCGCCTGCCTGACGCGCCCCTGCTCGATGGCGCTGCGGTGTGGCGCCAGAAAACGATAGTAGAAACGTAGATACGGGTCGGTAATCACGTACCGGCCTTTGCGACTTTTTTCCGGTCGTCGTACAGTGGCCGGAACCAGACGTTCCACATAACCCAATTCCCGCAGTACGGCCAGGTATTTGGTGATGTTGGAGCGGTCAATGCCCGCCATCGTGGCGATATCTGTCAGACGATGGAACCCGGCGGCAATGGCCTCCAGGACGGCGATGTAGTTGCGGGGTTCATCTAATTGTTCATGTAGTAGGAAAACGGCATCGGAGAGCATCACATTGGCCGGGGTGACAATACGCTGCTGCAAGTTTTGTAAGATATTGAGGCTGTCATCGAACAGTTCAATGTAGGCCGGTACGCCGCCGGTGATGGTATAGACGGCCACGCGCTGCTCGCTGCTGTAATTGGGCAGCATATCGGGCAGCGCCCCAAAGGAGAGGGGCTGCAGCTTTAGCCGCGCCGTGGCCCGGCCGTAAAGCGGTGACTGGTAATCCAGGGCGGCCCGTTGGATGATGCCGGCCAGCGAGCCCATGAGAATGAGAAACACCTGGCTTTCTTTGAGGTGATGATCCCACGCTTTTTGGATCAGGCTGGGCACCTGGCCATCTGCCTGCATCACGTAAGTGAATTCGTCCAGCACAATCACAACCCGCCGGCCGGCGGCCAGCCGGGCAATTTCGGCAAAGGCGGCGTCCCAGGATGGATAGCTGAAGGTGGGCGTTACGGCCGTTTCCGGGTTCAGAAATTGAAACAGCGCCTGGGAAAAGTTGCGCAGCTGGTTAGTCGCTGACGTTTGGGAAGCCATCCAGTACAGATAAGGTGTACCAATGCCCCCACCCCACTGGGTGATGAGCGCTGTTTTGCCAATGCGGCGACGGCCGTACAGAATGAGAAATTGAGCGCCAGCACGATGGTATAAATCATCCAGAAGCGCCAGCTCCATTTCGCGGGAGACAAAAGGCATGGTCCTTCCTTGAAAATAAAGAGTAACTATAGTATTATACCTGTATCACTTCTTATAATCAAGAACGGTTGCAAATATGATTTCCGAAGACAGGCATCTCATTCCCCAAGACGACTGGTACGCCATCATTGACCTGGTCACCCAAAGCGTGGACAGCCCGCACAGCAAGCGGGCTTACAGCCGGGCTCTCATTGATTTTCTGGATTGGTTTGAACGAAACGGCCGTCCTGGTTTCACCAAAGCCACGGTGAACGCCTACCGCGAACATCTGCTGCACGAAGAGAAAAGTAGAAGCAGCATCAACCAGGCGCTGTCGGCCATCCGCAAGCTGGCGGCCGAGGCTGCCGATAACGGCCTGGTGGCCCCCACCCTGGCTTACGGCGTGGAACGGGTCAAAGGGGTCAAGCAGGAAGGCGTCCGCGCCGGCAACTGGCTGACCAAGGAAGAAGCGGAGAAACTGGTGAACACCCCGGTCACCCGCTGGCGGCGTGAGGAGATCCCGCTGCGCAAGGCGATCCGCGACCAGGCCATCCTGGCGGTGATGATTGGCACCGGCCTGCGCCGCTCCGAAGTTGCTGGGTTGACGTGGGAAATGATCCAGCAGCGGGACGGCCGTTGGGCGATCATTGACCTGGTAGGCAAGCGCGGTCGGGTGCGTTCGGTGGGCATTCCGCCGTGGGTGAAGGTGGCGATGGACAGATGGGGGCAGGCTTCGGGAGGGTATCACGGCCGTGTCTTCCGCGCCTTGAACAAAGATGGGAGCCTGGCCGGTTCGGTGAGGACGAAAGGCGGTGGACACACTGACGGCAACCTGACGCCGCAGGCGATCTACAATGTGGTCAAGGAACATGTGCTGGCAGCGGGCCTATATAATAGGAAGGGCGAACCGGCCCTTGCTGCCCATGATCTGCGGCGGACGGCGGCGGCGCTGGCGCTAAAGGGCGGCGCCGATTTGCGGCAAATCCAGCAAATGCTGGGCCACGCCAGTATCACGACGACAGAACGCTACCTGGAGCCGATGCGCAGCTTACAGGTCACGGCCGGGGACTTCATTCAAATAGAGCTGGCCCTGGCTACGGGATGATACCCTGGCAGGGTGAACAAATGAGGGTGATCCCTAAGCCGACAGCACCTCATCCAGCGCCGGCAGGTCTACCAGCAATCCCTGGCGGGCGCTCAGTTCGGCTGCGGCCGCTTCGGTAAAGCCGGCCCGGGCAAAAACCGCGTAATGGAAAATCCAGTCGTCGCCATCTCTTAACTCCTGGCGCACCTTGGGTCCCTTCTGCTCGATGAGTTCGCGCACCACCTGCCGCTTGACCTTCCCTTCCCCCCATTTACACTCGCCCAGCAAAATCTCCCGGCTTTGATGGTTGATGGCCACCACATCCACCTGCACCCGGCGACTCCAGTGGCTGCCCACCGCTTCCGGGGCAAAGGGCAGCCTTCGTTCCGAAGGCCCGCCGGCGCGGGCCTGGGCCACCACCCACTGCTGGGCCAGCTTCTCAAAAGACAGACCCACAAAAGCCCGCAGCTCGCTTTTGATGTGGGCCGTGGTCTCTTCCGGGGACATCAGTTTACTGAGATGGGGAAAGAGGAAGCGAAAGTAGAAGCGGAAAAAGGGATCGCTTAGGTGATACCGTCCCTGCTTTGATTTGCGTTGTTGGGCCGTCGTTAGTGTCACCGGCAGGCGGCGTTCCACCAGGCGCAGCTCCTGCAGCTTGTTCAGATGGAACGTGAGTCCTGATGAACCGATGAGGCAGTCGTCGCTGATCGCTTTCAACGTGTGGTGTCCCTTGCTGATGGCCCGCAGGATGGCCTGGTAGGTAGAGAGATCACGCAGTTCGTCATGGAGCAGCAGTTCCGGTTCGGCCAGGAAGATATTGCCCGGTTCCAGAATGACCTGCCGGATATTGTCAACGAGATTAAGGTCTTTGTCTAACCAGCGCAGGTAGGCCGGGATGCCGCCCACGACCCCGTATAGAGCCACCTGTTCCTCGGCCGGCCAGTCGGGAACGAATTCGCGCAAGCTGGAAAACGGCAGCGGCTGTAAATGCCACTGGCCGGTAAAACGGCCGAACAGGGGTGATTGGTGCTGCATGATCGCTTCCATGGTCGTCACCTGCGAGCCGCACAGGACCAGAATCACGTTGGATGTTTGCAGATGATGGTCCCAGGCGTGCTGCAAGGCCGAGAGCAAAGCCGGGTCAGCGGCCGAAGCGTAGGAGAGTTCATCCAGGACGAGAATCTGCTTATCAGGTTTTTCCGCCAGGCGCGGGGCCAGCCAGCGCCACAAGGCCGGCCAGCTATCGAAGGCGGTAGCCTGTTCTTCCGGCATCTCCAGCATCGTGGCCATGAAGCTGCGCCGCTGCAAAGCGGCCGGTTCTTTGTCGGCGGCCCAGTAAGTGTATTCAATACCGCTCTGCTGGCACCAATGTTTTAAAAGCTCCGTCTTCCCCACCCGGCGACGGCCGTACAAAAGCAGCATTTGCGCCGGTCCCGGCTGCTTGCGCGTCAGCAGACGGTTTAGAAAAGCGAGTTCTTCGTGCCGGTCAACGAACATGGTTCTCCTTGACAGTAAACATAGTTACAAATATCATTGTTATAACAATGATATAATAAACAACTAAATATTACAAGATCAAGGCTAAAAGTTAACATAAAGCGAATATTCGGCATGAGATTTTTTGTCAGAATTCCGGCGAAAAAAACGAAAAATTTCTCAGCGGGCTTCTCAGACGCGGAAATAATGGATGAAGCAACCGTTTTTCTATGGTTTATGGCTGTTTGGCGCTAAGCAAGAATAGAATGAGGCAGCGCAGTTCCTTATGTTACAATCGGTAGGAAGTACAAGAAGACGGAAACGGACAAACTTGGTGTGGCTAAAAAAAGGAAACAAAATCTCCCACCACGACGAAAACGCATGAAACGGCCGCAACGGCTGGAATCGGCCAAAAGCTGGCTGGAGACCTATGAAGGCAACAAAGTTGTCAAAGCCTATCGAAAAAGGTACGGTGTGGATTTCGAGTGTGCGTTCACAGAGCTAGAGATGTTAGGCGTGCCGATTGATCCCGACTATAAAGAGCGCGCCCTGGAATCGGTGGCTGCCCAGGCGGCCGCCAAAAGACAAAAGCGGGCCAGGGAACGGGCGCGGAGAGCCGATGTCTGGATAGAGTATGCCGATGATGAGACGGCGCTGGAGCGAGCCGGGGAATGCGTCAGTTGTGATATGTTTCGACCGCTGGATCATCTGGGGTTGTGCCCGGTATGTGCCGCCATGCTGGAGCGGGACCTTGATCCGGCAACGGGATTGGGAGTACGCTGCTGCCACGGCGCTGCTCAACGATGAAGATCGGGAAGCATTGCGCCGCAAGGTCGTGGCTGAGTATGGCGAGGGTTTGGAGCTAATCGATCCAGCTTAACCGAAAAGTGATCCTGGGGTGAGTGCGGCCGTTATTCGGCCAGCCGTCAGGCGCGTAACCGCGCCGATGGGGTGAAGTTCGACCCCATCAGGAGATGCCCTCATGCCCCAGTTTAAGACCGGTAATTTGTGGACGGCTTACACGGCCGCCGACCTCTTCTTGATTACCACCAATAGCACCTTGAAGAAAAGTAGCCACGCATTGGTGATGGGCCGGGGAATCGCCCAGCAGGCGCGGGATCGTTCTCCGGGATTGGCTGAAGCGCTTGGCCAACATATCCTGAAAACCTGTGGCAGCCTGGGCGAGTATAGCCTGCTCATCAGCCCCCGCTGGCCAGATGCGAAACTGGGTGCGTTTCAAGTGAAGCGCCATTACCGTCAGGCAGCCAGTCTGGAACTCATCCAGCGCAGCACGGCCGCTTTGCGTGCTTGGTGTACCGAACATCCTGACGCCATCGTTCATTTGAATTACCCGGGTGTGCGCCGTGTAACGGTCACGCTAATAGCACGAGAATCGTGTCACTGGTTACTTG
>JBHHTQ010000093.1:0-10805 GCA_046753445.1 Anaerolineae bacterium
TTAATTAGAAGGCCGGCCGATGACGCCGACCCCAACGGAGGATGACCAATGTTTGATTTCATCACGGAAGAACACAAAATGATTCAGGAGGCCGCCCGTGACTTCGCCCAAAATAGTATCGCGCCTATCGCCAGCCATTTTGATGAGACGGGCGAGTTTCCAATTGACACGATCCGGCAGATGGGGCAGTTGGGGTTCATGGGTATCGAAGTACCGGAGGGATATGGCGGCGTGGGTATGGACACGTTAGCTTACTCCCTGGCGCTGACCGAAATCTGTAAGGCAGACGCCAGTCACGGCACGGTGATGTCCGTCAACAACTCTCTCTACTGCCACGGCATCCTCAAGTATGGGACTGAAGCGCAAAAACAAAAGTATCTGGTTCCCATCGCCCGCGGGGAGAAAATCGGCGCGTACAGCCTGACGGAACCGATGAGCGGCAGCGATGCGGGGACAATGCGCAGCCGCGCTGTCCTGAATGAGGCAGGGACGCATTACCTCATCAACGGCCGTAAATCCTGGGTGACCTCTGCCCCTTACGCCGATCATATCGTCCTCTTCACCATGACCCAGCCGGAGAAGAAACACCGGGGAGTCACCGCGTTCCTCATTGACACGGACAGGCCGGGTTTTGAGCTGGGAAAGACGGAACCCAAGCTCGGTATTCGCGCCAGCGCGACAGCCGAGATCATCTTCGACAACTACGAGTGCCCGGTTGAAAATCGGCTGGGGGAAGAAGGGGAAGGGTTTAAGATCGCCATGACCGTGCTCGACGCCGGCCGGATCGGCATCGCTTCACAGGCGCTGGGCATCGCTGAGGCTGCGCTGGAGGCGAGCATTGAATACGCCAAAGAGCGGGAAGCGTTCGGCCAAAAGATCGGCCAATTTCAGATGATCCAGCAGAAACTCGCCGACATGAAATGCCGCGTCGAGGCCAGCCGTATGCTCATCTACCAGGCGGCGCTGGCGAAGGCGGCCGCGGCCAAAACAGGCGCCCGTTATTCCCTGGAAGCGAGCATGGCGAAGCTGTTTGCCAGCGAAACGGCAATGTGGGTCACCACACAAGCCATTCAAATCCACGGGGGGATGGGATACAGCAAGGAAATGCCGTTGGAACGGTATTTCCGCGATGCCAAGATCACTGAGATTTACGAGGGGACCAGCGAAATCCAACGGCTGGTCATCGCCCGCAACCTGACCGGACTTCGATAAGGAATTTAACTCAACACCAACTGAATGAGGATTTGCCGCACGAAACTGGCCACAATCAGCGCGATCATGGGGCTGAAGTCCAACCCGCCCATCGGAGGAAGGATACGGCGGAATGGAGCCAAAACCGGCTCTGTCGTGTCGTAGACAAACCGCAGGATCGGCCCCCACGTCGGGTGGTATGGGCTGACTCTGATAAACGAGAAAATAATCCGGGCCAGAATCAGAAAATAGAATATATTGAAAATCAGGTCAATGATGCGAACAACAAGTAGCATGTGTTTTCCTCAAGTTATCGGATTCAATGGCGGGGGCCAAATATCGCCCTGCCCACGCGGATGTGGGTTGCTCCTTCTTCAATAGCCAGTTCAAAGTCGTCAGTCATACCCATCGAAAGAGAGGTCAGGTCGGCATCGGGCACGGCCGTCTGCAACCATTGGGCCAGTTCGCGCGTCCGGTGAAAAACTGCGCGAATCGTGTTTTCGTCTGTGCCCCAGGGAGCCATCGTCATCAAGCCTTGCAAGCGCAAACCCGGCAGCGCCACAATCGCCTCGAATGCATTACGCACGCTTTGTTGTTGTGTTGCATCCTCTTCCCACCGGGCACAGCGTAAACCAGACTTGCTCGCCTCTCCTGAAACATTGACCTCGACAAATACAGGTAGGGTGCGGCCGTTTTTAATAAGGCGGTGTGAAAGGCGACGCCCGATTTTCAACCGGTCAAGGGCGTGAAAAACATCGGCGCAATCAGCCACGAATTGAGTCTTCCGGCTTTGAAGCGTGCCGATCTGGTGCCAGACTACGCCGCTGTCTGCACCCAAAGCAGCCTCAACGGCCGCGCGTTTGTCTGCCAGCTGTTCCGCCCGATTCTCCCCAAAGTGACGCAGCCCCGCTTCGTAGGCGCGGAGCACCGTTTCAACCGGCCAGGTTTTGGTCACAGCTACGAGCGTGATATCGTTAGGATTTCGGCCTGCACGCGCGGCCGCGCGGTAAATGCGCTCCTGAACCTGGGCCAATCTTACGCCGATTTCGTTCATGCGCCAGATTATACCAAAGTCAGGGCAATCGCATATCCCAGGACGGGTCTACGAATGAATTGTCACTAACTTATGGCCTGGATTTGTCATTCCGCAGGCAAAGTCTAGAGACCCCGTTAGCCAGTATAGCTGATTTTGAAGATGATGCCTGTGGCCCAGTCAGCTACGTACAGGCTCCCCGCAGGCCCAACAGCCACATCAATTGGGGCTGCAAATCCGGTGGCAAAATTGATGCCCCAGGTTCCGCCCGGCCCCATGCGCATCACCTTTTGCGCACCGGGAAAGGCACTCCACAGCGCGACAAAAAGGTTATTGTAGGCGCCAGGGAACTGATCAGCCAGGTAAGCGGTGATACCGGCCACGGCCGCATGCGGGATGAAATTATAGACTGGGGGGATGAGCTGCACCTCTGCCGGAGGCGCAAAACAGACGTCGCACTCATACCAGGGATACCCGTGCTGCCCGCCAGGCGCTACCCGGTGCAGTTCATCCGGCGGGCCAAAGTCTGGCGCATTGTCTGTCGCATATAATTGGCCACTGCCGTCCCAGGCGATGTCGTACGGGTTGCGAAAGCCGCGCGCGTACACTTCAACGAGGCTCCCATCTGGGCTGAAGCGAAGAATGGCGGCTTCCAGCGGGTGCAATTCGTCCTGCCGGTTGCTGCCGTCCAAAATTTCCCCGTGATCGGCGCGCGCCCCAACGCCCACATAACCGAATCCGTCCGGGCCAAAGGCAATGCCGTTGGCCGCATGCATGAAGACATAACAGCAAGGTAGCCCTCCAATGATCTGGCGAATGCCCCCTCCCTGCACCACCGAAATCTGGGACTCGCCGCCCACATTTTCATTGCGCGCCCGGCTGGATACATACAGGTTGCTGG
The DNA here is from genome assembly GCA_046753445.1 of Anaerolineae bacterium. Classification (GTDB taxonomy): domain Bacteria; phylum Chloroflexota; class Anaerolineae; order Promineifilales; family Promineifilaceae; genus JAHEEY01. The sequence continues at coordinate 3,126 of JBHHTQ010000093.1, forward strand.
TGCCCGGTTGAAAGGCGATACCCGTCGGTGTGTTGAAACCGCCAACGTACACAGCGACATTCCCCTCCGGGGTCACCTTGTAGATCGTGCCCGATTGGGCCGCCACGTATAATGCCCCATCCGGCCCGAAGGTGATGCTGGTCGGATGGTCATCTACGCGGGCAAAGTAGGTGGCCTGATACCCCGCAGGAACGCGCAGACGGCGTTCCCAGCCGGCCCGGTCATCGTTGCACGGATATTTGTCGCTGCATGCACTCGGCGCATACGGCGGCGGTTCAACTACCCCGGAGGGGGGCGGGGCGGCGGCCGTGGGCGCGTCGGCGACAGGGAGCGATGTGGCAGGAGCCGGCGTAGCCGTGGGTGGCGATGTGGCTGTTTCGGTTGGGGGCAAAGACGTGGCGCTGGGGGGGATTGTCGCGGAAGGCGTGGAAGAAGGGGATGCCGTGCTCGTCGGTTTTGGAGTCACCGTAGCCGGCGCAAACAATTGAGCGGCCATGACGGCCGTCGCTGTCGGCGGTTGTGGCGGCAGCGTAGGAATCGGCGTAGCCGGTATCGGCACAGCCGTGGGCGCCACAGTGGGCACGGCCGCAGCCGGCCCGCACGACCATTGCACCAGCGTCAGCCAGGGCAGCCAAAGCAGCCGGCCCGTCTTACTTCTCCACAAGTAACGTGACAGGCCCATCATTGTGAATCTCGACCTTCATCTTTGCGCCAAAAACACCGGTTTCTACACGAAGTCCGTGCTGGCGCAGCCGGTCAATGAAGTACTCCACCAGCGGTTCGGCCGTCTCAGGGCGGGCAGCGGCGATAAAGGACGGCCGTCGTCCTTTGCGCGCGTCCCCGTACAGCGTAAATTGGGATACCACCAACAGTTCTCCCCCCACATCCGCCAGCGCCAGATTCATTTTGCCGTCCGCATCCTCAAACAGGCGGATGCCGGCCACCTTTTTGGCCAGCCAGGCTGCCTGCGCCCGGCTGTCGTCGTGGGTGACGCCCAGGAGCACCACCAACCCGTGTCCAATCTGCCCGACCACACGGCCGTCTACAGTAACGCTGGCATGAGTTACCCGTTGCAGCAAAGCACGCATGATTCCGTTATTCCGTATGCCGTGTTCCGTATTACGGATTACGAGCCGCAGCTTACAAAATACCGACCTGGCTATTGTCACCGAGGGTCAACTTGAGCGCCTTCGGCTTGATCGGGGAGCGCGTAATGGAGACATTGCGGCCGATGAGGCTGTCCTGAATACGCGCGTCAATGTCCCGGATGCAGCTGTCCTCCAGAATGACTGAATGCTCGATCTCGCTATTCTCAATCAGGACATCGTGGTCAATGCTGGTATACGGGCCAACGTAACTGTTAATAATGCGCGCATTTTCGCCGATGATGGCCGGCCCGCGCACCACACTGTTAATGATTTCGGCGCCGCGTTGGACGGTCACCCGCCGCCCCACCTTGCTGTCGCGATCAACGTACCCTTCGATCTTGTGTTCCAGCTCCTCCAGAACCAGATCGTTCGCTTCCAGCATATCTTCCCGCTTGCCGGTGTCAATCCACCAGCCACGGTGGATATAGGGATGGACCGAATGGCCGTTTTCAATCAGCCATTGGATAGCATCGGTAATCTCCAATTCGCCGCGCCAGGAAGGGGTGATGGCGTTCACCGCCTTGAAAATGCTCCGATCAAACATGTAAATGCCGACCAGGGCCAGGTCGCTGGGCGGGTTTTTGGGCTTCTCGATGAGGCGGATGATACGGCCGTCTTCACCCAATTCGGCCACGCCATATTGACGCGGGTCTTCGATGCGCGTTAACACAATCTGGCTGTTCCAATCGCTGTCGGCAAATTCAGAGATTAGGGGGCTGATGCCGCCCTCGATCACGTTGTCGCCCAGGAACATGACGAAGCGGTCATTGTCCAGGAAATCTTGCGAAATCTTGACCGCGTGGGCCAGGCCAAGAGGGCGATCTTGAGGGATATAAGTGATGTTCACGCCCCAACGGCCGCCACGGCCCACGGCTTCCTTGATTTTCGCGGCCGTGTTGCCCACCACAATGCCGATCTCACTGATGCCGGCGTCACGAATAGACTCAATCACGCGAAACAGCACCGGGGTGTTGGCCACGGGGATGAGCTGCTTGGCATTGGTATACGTAAGGGGGTACAGACGCGAGCCGGTTCCCCCGCTCAGTATCAAACCTTTCATCTGCTCTCCTGTTTTGAAGGTGGTTGGTGAATTGGCATGCGGCTGCCGCAACCAGAAAGATTCTAAGCGATGGCAGCAAAAAAAGCCACTGCACGCCGAAAATCAACGGCCATTCATCGGCAAGACGTAGCCCATCGCTCCCTAAGGTATGGTGGCATAAAGGGTAACATCGGCGCGCAAGGTGTGAACCTGGTAAAGCGGGGTGAGATAACTAACCATTTCCGGGTCAAAGCCGCCCAGCGCCCGCTCGCGGGGGCCGACCCACACTACATCTACCCCATGCCGGGCCAGAAACTCGCGCCGCCATTTGTCGCTGACAGCGGCATCAAAGAAACGGGCCACGTCGGCCGTCTTCGCCTCGTATTCGACCGTCTCCACCCAGTGACCGAGGACTACACGCTGCCCGGCATGTGCGGCCACATAGTTGCCGGTCTGGTAATCGCCCAGGACGACGGCCGTGCGCGGTATGTTTTCCCGCAGCCAGCGCACGGCCGTTAGCTCCACATTGAGACGGAACAGAGGATCAGGTTGGGCAACGGCCGTCACCCGCAGCAAATCGGCAATCACAAACAAGTTAGATAGGCTCATGAACAGCAGAAAAAACACAGTGATAAAACGGGCCAACCGGTGGCTGTCGTACCGGGGGCGGGCTACCAGATTTTGCCAGAAGCGAGTCGTTTGCAAGCGGGGCAAAAGCACCTCAAACCAGCCCATCGCTGCCAAAATGGACAATGGCGCCTGCACGCCCTGGATAAAACGGCGCTGGGCGTTTACCGGTGAAAAAATAAGGATGGCGGCGGCGAAGATCCAGGCCCATAAAATTGAGAATCGGGGGCGGGAAGACGGCCGTTGCCGCCAAAACCAACCGGCCAGGATGAGCATGATGCCATACGCCAGCACGTAGTGCGGCCAGGGCGCGGAGCGGGTGACAGATTGGTCGGACCAGATGCGGAAGACGGGATTCACCTGCAAAATGACAGCGTAATAGATATTGAGAGGGAGTGGGATGATGAAGGGGACGACGACGATGATCCCTCTTCGCAAAAATCCTTCCCGTTCCTGCCAAACATGCCGCCCAAATGCCAGCGCGGCTATGACGGCCGTCAGATAGATCAAGTAAGGATAAAGAATGCTCAAGAAAATTTGAGCAAATCCGGCGGCGACAGCAGCCCGTATACTTCCACGCACGGCCTGCGTCAGCCAGCAAACAATGAGCATTATTAGGGCTGTTGCCAGCGTGATGTGGGGAAAGGTCATCGCCGTAAAAAATAGATGTGCTCCGGGTTGTTTGAAATCCACCGGGAAATAACCCAGCCAATAGGTCTGCCCCAACAAAAAAAGCAGCCAGCCCAGCCCAGAGCCGGTCATCGCCAGCAGATACGCCACCCATCGCACCCGCCGTTCTGCCAGAAATTGGCCGACAAAATGGAACGTCGTTAAGGAAAGGATAATGCCGGCAATGAGACGAGAGATGTGCCAGACGGCCGTCAGCGACACCCCCAACCATCGCGCCACATGTCCCAAGAAAAGATAAAAAACGCCTACAAACGCCCCGCCATGAATTTCGTGCGTAAACGGTATAGTGTAAAGCCAGGAGCCATCAAACCCTTGCAGCATTTTGGCCCAATAGGTCTGGGAATCTTCCGGGTTCATGATGAGACCGGTGTAGAATTGGTCGGAGGGGGCGGTGAGGTAGCCTATAACGTAGGGCAGGAGTTGGATGAGGAGGTAGACGGCCGTAAACACGGCTACCCAAATCCAATCGCGGCGTTTCTGACTGGTCACAGTCGTTTCCATGAGGCAATTGTATCACCAGAATTTGCTGTTGTCGGTTTTCCATTTTGTCAGATATGATTGAACAAACATGGAGGAATTATGGCCCCAACCCGATCGGATTTTCTGGTGTACGGCGCACCCCAAATTGAAGAAGCCGAAATCGCCGAAGTGGTGGACAGTCTTCGCTCCGGCTGGCTGGGAACCGGCCCCAAAGTCGCCCGCTTTGAGCATGATTTTGCCGCTTATAAAGGCGTACCTGAAAACCGGGTGGCGGCCGTCAACTCCTGCACCGCCGCCCTGCACATCAGCCTCATTGCCGCCGGTATCGGCCCCGGGGACGAAGTGATCACCACGCCGATGACCTTTGCTGCCACCGTCAACGCCATCATCCACAGCGGCGCCACCCCGGTGCTGGCCGACGTAGACCCGGTGACGATGAACATTGACCCGGCGGAAATCGAAGCTCGCATCACGCCCCGCACCCGCGCCATTCTCCCCGTGCATCTGGCGGGACGGCCGTGCCCCATGACCGCCATCCGCCAACTGGCCGACAAACACAACCTCATCCTCATCGAAGATTGCGCCCACGCCATTGAAACCGAATATCACGGCCAAAAAGCAGGCACATTCGGCGAATTCGGCTGCTTCAGCTTCTACGTCACCAAAAACGTCGTCACCGGCGAAGGCGGCATGAGCATCGCCAAAGATGAAGCCCAAATCGCCCGCGCCAAAGTGCTGGCGCTGCACGGCATGAGCAAAGATGCCTGGCGGCGGTACAGCGACGACGGTTACAAACATTACGCCGTCGTCGCCCCCGGTTTCAAATACAACATGATGGACATCCAGGCGGCCATCGGCATTCACCAACTGGCGCGCGTAGAGGCCAACTGGCAGCGGCGGCAAGAAATCTGGCAGACGTACCAGCAAGCCTTTGCCGACCTGCCCATCATCCGCCCCGCCGAGCCGGAACCGGACACGCGCCACGCTTACCACCTCTACCCTATTTTGGTGGATGAGGCGGTTTGCGGCATCAGCCGGGATGATTTTATGGCGGCAATGACGCGGCTGAACATCGGCGTGGGCGTGCATTACCTGAGCATTCCGGAGCATCCCTTTTACCAGGAACGGTTTGGCTGGCGGCCAGAAGACACCCCACACGCCATGAAAATCGGGCGGCAAACGGTCAGCCTACCCCTCTCGCCCAAGCTGTCAAATGGGGATGTGGAGGATGTGATTACGGCCGTTCGCCACATTTTGCCCCAATAATAATGAAAAGTTCGCTATTTCCCATCATCAGACGCCTATCATACATTCTCAACAACAAGCTTATTTACCTTGATCGATTATTTTTAGCTAAACAATCCACTCCACTCCCCCAGCCAATATTCATACTGGGTGCTCCTCGTTCTGGGACAACCCTTACTTATCAAGTAATCACCCAACAATTTCAAGTTGGCTACTTCATTGAATTAATGAACCATCTATTTGGTTGCCCAAATTTACTTTTAAATCTGGCGTCCCCCTTCATAAAAAGACCCAGGCCTGTTTTCATGTCCAAGTATGGGAAAACCAATTATCCTTTCGCACCTGCTGAAACGGGCACCTTCTGGTTTCGCTGGTTTCCCCAAGAAAGCGATTTGGGACATTACACAATACCAGACCAATTTCAGCTTCACAAATACCAAACAATGATTGAAAACATCCAATCATTCAGCCAGATAAGCAAAAGGCCAATGGCATTCAAATCTGTCTATCTAAATATGAATGTTGGCATCCTGGCAAAAATATTTCCCCAATCAAGATTTATCTTCATCAAACGCAATCTAATTCAAAATTGCCAGTCTTTACTCCTGGCTCGTCAGCAACAACCCAATCCCCAACAATGGTGGTCAGTCAAACCACCGAATTATCACCAATGGCTAACTTTGCCAATTTGGCAGCAAGTTACCAATCAGGTTTATTACACACAGCTCATTGCAGAACGTGATCTGAAAAAACACGCGTCTGGTCGCTACAAAAAAATTAAGTATGAATATCTTTGTCAACAGCCGCAGCAATTTGTAGACGAGTTAACTTCCTGGCTCTCACCTTTGGGGTTCCAACCCTATTCCGATATGCAAGTTCCAAAATCTTTCCAGGCATCTAACGAAACTAAACTAAACGAGTCTATGATAGAAAAAATATCGTTACATTTGAAATATTTGGAACAAAAGGGACGGCTTAATTGAACCAAAAACAGAAGAATTTATTTAATCAACTTCGATATTGGCTCGGTTACAGCCTTTTCGGTATTTTGATCATATACACACTGTACAATGCCCCAAAAGAATTGTGGCACTTACAACCTGTTTGGTTGCTTGCCACTGTTTTCTTTATTAGCCTCATGCTTGTTTTCGAACTGGCTCAATTTTTTGTATTCCTTCATCATCATCAACGATCAATAATTGACATTTTAGTACCACTTCGCATCATAACCAGAAAATCCATTCTCAATGCTACTCTCCCGGCAAAAACAGGCACACTACTGCTCTTAAAAATGGTAACTGATTCGTATCAGCTTGAATGGCACAATTATCTTCGCTTCGTTATTGTTGCCACAATTGTTATGCTGTTCATCAGCCTGTTAGCGGCAAGCTCACTCATTTTGCCGCTTATTGGTTTTATAGCGCTTATTATTTCAATTTCGGGCATCGCACTTTTGTGTAAGCACTTCATTCACACCAGCTATTATCGAAACACATTTGCGCTCCTTTGGATAGGTATTGGAGTGTACTTATGTCGTGTGATGATTTTCTGGACAATTTTGCAGGCAACAAACTCGGCTGTCGGCTTTAAGGATGCCAGTTATTTTGCCATTGTCACCAACACTTTGGCTCAATTTCCGATTACTCCGGGAAATATTGGCATTCGAGAAGCTTTATTTGGCTTGCTTTCACCCTATTTAGCCTTACCCATGTCTATTGGCGTTCTTGTAGGGGCTATTTTTCAGGGGTTGAGAATAGTGGTTTATGCCATTATCATGGTCGGCACCGATTTTATCTATTCACGTAAACATGAGTATAATTATCGATGAGATAGATTTTCATTGATTATTTTATATCCTCGGATTAACCACATCGAAAAATTACCAACCAAGTTAACCGGCACGTCGTAAGTTCGCTGACGGGCTGTAACCCCACCCCATTTTTCTTTGTACCGCACCAGGCCGGGCTGGCTCAATGGGGACGCCATCATGTTAAACTGGCCCGCTCCCTGGTTTTTTGCCCACTGAATGGCGCGATGGAAGAGCAAATCGCCGGGACGCGCTTGCTGGTGTATGCGGTTGACGGCTCCATGCAGATAGTAAACGATATCCCCTTCTTGTGCCGCCACCAAAAACGCGGCCGTTTCTTCTCCCTTTTTTGCCAGCCAGCAGCGCAGCACGGCCGTTTCCTGTGCCAACTTCACCAATGCCTGGAAATAGCCGGGGTTATACCGAAGCGACCCACCATGTCGCTTTACCGTTTCCCGGTACAACTGGAATATCACAGGTGCATCAGCCGAGACTGCCGGAACAATGATGATGCCCTGTTTCTCCGCTTTGCGCACATTCCGGCGCACAGCCGAAGAGAGCCTCTTTTCATCCCAATTGGGCAAATCCAGCACGGCCGTTTCCCACGTCTCCGCAAATGGAAAAGGCAGATCAACCATCTCTAG
>JBHHTQ010000094.1:0-10349 GCA_046753445.1 Anaerolineae bacterium
GCGGATTCTTCCGCGGATTCTTCCGCGGCTTCAGCCACGACGGGTTCTTCCGTTTTTGCCTCAACCGGTTCATCCGCGGCCGCTTCCATAGGCGCTTCACCCTCAGCTTCAACGGCCGCCTCGGCCGTGTCTGGAGCCTCAGCCAATGCTTCATCAGCAGCTTCGACTGCTTCAGCCTCTTCAGCGACCGGCTCCGGCTCTTCAGGCGCCGGCAATTCATAGTTTGCCAGGTATTCCTTCAAAGTTTCCAGCGCTTTCTCGCCAAAGCCTTTGAACTGTAGGAAGATGTCATCGCCTAACGAGAGGTTGTACATCACGTCGCCCACAGTTTCGACCTTCTGATCCAACAACAGGTTGTGAATGCGCCCCGGCAGATCCAGGTCATCTAACGGCCGTTGCCAGGCGATGTCGGGTACCTGTTTGCGAGCGGTCGCCCGCTGTTTTCTCACCGCTTCATAAGTTGCAGCGCGAGCAGCGATAATCTCACCCTCTACACCCCGCACCAGACGGCCGAGTGTGTGGTAATCCTCAGATGTAATCGGACGGCCTGCTTCCTTCTTGGCCAGAATCTGGCGGGCCTGGTCTATCAATTCTTTATCTGAAACGATTGCAGGATCGGCCGCCGGATGGTCCAGATTCGCCAGAGAATCGGCCGCGGCTTCCGTCAGGCTTTTAATGTCAATGCGCCAGCCGGTCAGCTTCGCGGCCAGCCGCGCGTTTTGTCCCTCGCGGCCGATCGCCAGCGAAAGCTGGTCATCGGGCACGATTACGCTAGCCGTCTTGCCGTCATCCGGATGGTCTTCCAGAAAAACGTGCGAGACGCGCGCCGGGCTAAGCGCCTTGGCGATAAACACACTTTGATCCGGGTTCCACTCGATGACGTCTATTTTCTCATCATTGAGTTCCCGCACAATACTCTGGATACGAACGCCGCGCATACCCACACAAGCGCCGACCGGGTCCACGCCGTGCTGCAAAGCAACCACAGCCACCTTCGACCGCGCCCCGGCTTCGCGGGCGATGCTTTTGATTTCTACCTGACCGTTGTAAATCTCCGGCACTTCCAATTCGAGCAAGCGGCGGAGCAAATTGCGATGGTTACGGCTGACGAAAATTTGCGGGCCGCGGTTGGTGCGGCGGACTTCAAGCACGTATACGCGCACCTTATCATGGGCGCGATACCGTTCGCCGGGAACCTGTTGGCTCTTCGGCAAGATCGCCTCAGTGCGCTCCAGGCCAATGGTAATGTGCTGCCCGCTGATGCTCTGCACCGTCCCGTTTACCAGTTCGCCCTCGCGCCCGGAGAAATCCTCATACAGATGTTCGCGCGCAGCCTCGCGCACGCGCTGCAACAGGACTTGCTTGGCGGTCTGAGCTGCAATACGGCCGAAACTGGCCGTGGTACTGTCAACCATTAATAAATCGCCTGGCTGAGCATCCGTGTGGCCGGCCCGGCGGGCGTCTTCAAGCAACACTTCCGTGCGACTGTCAATAACTTCGTCTACCACCTCTTTTTCAGCATAGATGGTAGGCTCCCCGGTGCGGGGATCAATCTCTACGGTCACCTGCTGGGTGTTGCTGACGTTCATGTCTCGCCGGTAAGCGGAAATGAGCGCTGTTTTCAGCGCCTCAAACACGTCCTCTTTTGGCAGGCCACGTGCCTCACATATTTCATTGAAGGCCAGAATAAACTCGCTTTTCATATCCCTAACCTTACGCAGCAACCAGGCCCTAACTATCAGGCCCGGCGCATAGAAAATAAAAAAAGTGGGGGAAGCCCACTTTCCGCGAAAGATATCCAAGAAGCAATACGGGGAAATTATAGCACGGTCATAATCAGTGGGCAAACACGCGCGAAGATATTTCTCCGGTCTTGCTGCGAGGTTCCTTTCCCATACAATATACTCATGTTTGGCTTTGAAGAGAGACGACCGTCAGAGGTACCCATCGTCGTGCTGGATACGGAAACCACCGGGTTATTTCCGGCCATGGGGCATCGGGTGGTAGAAATCGGAGCCATCCGGCTGGAGAATTGGCGCGCGGTGGCCGAGATGAGCCAGCTCATTCAGCCTGGCCGCAAGATGGACCCAAAGGCAAGTGCGGTGAACGGCATCACCGACGCAGATCTCATCGGCAAGCCGACTTTTGCTGAGGTAAGTGAAGAGTTGCTTGCCCTGACGGAAGGGGCTTTGCTGGTGGCGCATAATGCCGTCTTTGACGCCGGCTTCCTGGGGATGGAGTTTTACATCCAAGCCTTTACCACACAACAAAGTCTGGCTGAGTTGCCGATGCCCAACCCCTGGCTGTGCACGCTGCTGCTGGCGCGCCGTCACTTTTACTTCGGCCGCAACAATCTGGGATATATCGCCCGCCAGTTGGGGGTTCGCATTGGGCGGGCACACCGCGCCCTGAACGATGTGTACATGACGGCCGAAGTGCTCAAGCGAATGGTACGCCAATTGAAGAAACGGCAGGGCCTGGAAACCGTCGGTGACCTGCTGCATGCCCAGGGCGAGCCGATTTATGTGCCGCCTCCAGCCCAGATTCCCTTGCCCGATCTCATTGCTGACGCGTTATCGCTTGGCCGGCGTGTACGCATCCTGTACATGAGCCAGTCCGGCGAGACCACCCGCATCATCACTCCCAATTATCCCACCCTTCATCGAGGCGTTTCTTACCTCGTCGCCCATTGCCATCTGCGCAACGAGCAAAGAACATTTCGCATGGACCGTATCTTCAGCGCGGAACTGCTGCCGGAAGTGTGAATAAGCCGATCGCTGGCTTGATCCATTCAAGCGGTTCCCACTAAAAAAGGCGTGAGACGCGACCTCAGATCGCGTCCCACGCCTTACGGGTGGTTCTTTGGGCGCCGTGCTGTTTTATCGTCGTTTCATGACATGCGTCGCCATCAGCTTGTCCGAATGTTCTTCATCACGGCTGCCGAAGACGGCGACCCGATCGTTGGCGCTGAAGTCAGCCAATGTAGCATCCGTGCTGCGGCCGATCCTGAATTGTGTGTCCGGCCCGGTTTTCACAGTCAGAACCTGGCCTCCGCGCGTCTCCAGCATGAATTCGTCGCCGTCAATGCGCAGGATGGTACCCAACACCGGGCGGCCGGGCGGCCGATGCTCCGGCATGATTGAAACCAGTTGGGCGGTGAATTCATTTTCGCCGCTCATCCGGCCCCCAACGATAATGTGATCGCCGCTGGAAAAGTCGCTCAGGTCGGGGGTCTCCACGCCGGGCAGCCGGTAGCGGGTTTCGTCTGTGACCAGGACGGTTATCGTCGCGCCGTGAAAGGGCGTCATCGTAAAGCTGTCCTCGCCGATCTCGACGATTTGCCCGGCCAACCCCCGTCGCTGCGGCCGCGAACGGTGGACGACCAGCGTGTGGGCCGTCATAGATTGGCCATCTTCGCTGGCGTCACCAAAGGCCAGCAGCCGCTCCCCTTCGTGCAGCAGCTCGTAGCCGGCCGGCTCGCCGCCCCAGGGGAACTCCTGGTCGCCGATCACTACAATGGTGTCGGCGCTCACGGACACGGTAACTTCCTGACCATCCCGATTGTTCAGCAAAAGGCTGTCCTCACTCACGGCTGTGATCCGGCCAATGACTATATCTCCTTCCGGCTGGCGCACAATCAGATTGGCCATCAGGCTGCCATCTTCTTGGCGCTGTCCGCGCACCAGAATCGTATCGCCCACCTGGAAATCTCCCAGGCCGGCCTCTTCCTGCCCCACAATGCGGTAGCGCGTCTCATCGCTGGTATGAACGATGAGTTGTTCGCCTTGCTGTAATGTTTCTATGACCAGCGACTCGCCGTTAATCTCGGTGATGACGCCGCGTGCGCTTCGCCGTCCTTCTAACGGCCTAGACTCATCGGCCGCGGCCGCGCCAACGACGCCTAAGAGCATAACCAGGGACAAAGCGGCTATGACAAAGAATTTAGTTTTCCGTAACATCTTCATTACCTCCAAATTTGCCGGCGTAGACTCACTGCCGGCTCAATGTTCGACAAATGATTGAATTGCCCTTATGATGACGCTCCCATATTGACCTCGTATTAGGCGGGTGTAAACCATTTGTAAAACCACCATGACCCTATCCCCTGCTTCGTCATTAACCGACACCCGACACGGCCGTACGCTTTTGTTCGGCTTCCTGTACTTTGTCCAGGGAGCCATGCTGGCCTATGTGCTGGTCTTCAACAACCTGTATCTGCGCAATTTTGGAGCCACAGCAAAACAGTTGTCTTTGATGAATGGACTGCTGGTCGTGCCCTTCATCCTCAAGGTCGGCATCGGCATCCTAAGCGACAAGGTGGGCCTCAGCCGCCCCTGGCTGATTCTGGGTCGCGGCCATCGCGTGCCCTACATCACGTCAGGACTGCTGCTGATCGCAGTTGGCGGGGCGACAGCCTCCTTTATTCATCCGGTGGAGCAGTATTGGTTGTTTCTCTGCGTTGCCATGCTCATCGCCTTTGGGTTGGCGCTGTACGACACCGTCACCGATGGCCTGGCGATTGATGTCACGCCGGCCGTACAGCAAGGCAGGGTGCAGGGGGTGATGGTGATTGGGCGGGCGCTGGGGTTGGTGGCGCTGGCGGCCGTCTACGGCCGGGTCATTGAGTGGGTGGATTGGTCCGTGGTGTTTTGGATCGTGGCGCTGTTTGCCCTATCCCCGCTGCCGTTAGTGTGGCGGGTACGCGAGCCGGCGCAGCGGTCGCCTGCGCAGACGTTCCGCTGGGAGGCGCTGGCGGCATTGTGGCGGCCGGAAATCGGCCGCTTTGCCCTATACGCGGTGGTCTATTCCATCGCCGTATACGGGGCGAATGCCATCATCACCTTATTCACCAACGAGGCGCTGGGTGGCACGCTGGTGCAGGTGGGAGATGCGGCCGCGATTGGTGGGCTGGGCATGATCATGGGCGGCACGATCGCGCTGACTTTGGGCCGTAAATCCTCTATCTGGAAACAGGGGATGGGGACGGCCGTGGCTGTCTCTACGGCGCTGGCGCTTATGGCCCTGGTCGCTACGCTGGACAATATCGCGCTGATGACCCTCATTTGGGGGGCGTGTTTATCCGCATCCGAGTTTGTATTCGTGACGCTCTCCATGTCCCGGGCCGATCCACGCATGGGGGCGGGTCACTTTGCCATCTTCATGGCCATCTCTAATGCCGGTACCGGCATCGGCCAGGCAGCCACCACCGGGTTGATTGACACTGTGGATTTTCGTTGGATTTTTGCCGGACTGGCCGCATTCAACTTGCTGGCGCTGCCCTTGTTGGTTTCGATGCGCGCCGAGGCGGGCGCGGCCGCCAACAAATTACCCCAGCAGCAGATCAAGTTTGACGAGCACCTCGTGGAGGGAATTGCAGACGAAGTGGGCGGAGCGCAGATCGGTTGACTTTGTTTGCTCGCTGGGAACCGCCACCGTCAACATGCCGGCGGCCGCGGCAGATTGGCAGCCCGGAGCCGAATCTTCCAGCGCCACGCATTGTTCCGGGGCCACACCCAGGCGATCGGCCGCCAGCAGGTAGATGTCGGGTGCGGGCTTGCCGTGTGCCACCTCGTCCCCGGCAGCGATCGCGCGGCAAGAGCCGGACAGGTTCAACTGCGCCAGGATGAGATCGGCGTGCTGGCGAGGACTGGAAGTAGCCACCCCCCAGGGTACGCTTCGCCGCATGATCTCTTCATGAAGCTCCCATAACCCCGGCATGGGCGGTACCCCTTGCGCCCGAATTTCAGCGAAGATCGCTTCTTTACGGTGCAAAAGTTCGGCCGCCGTCACGGGCAGGTTATATGCATCGATCACCATCTGCGCGCTTTCGCTTGAACGGCGGCCGATCATCTTGCTGTATGTTTCCTCATCCAATACACAGCCGTGAGGCTCTAACAGGCGCATCCACGCCTGGTAAGACAGCGGTTCTGTATCCACCATCAGTCCGTCCATATCAAAAATAATCGCTGTTCGCCGCGCCATCTCGCTCCTTTATTCTTCCTCGTCAAGATCGTGCACCGGCCGCAAACGAAATTGCAGCGGGACATGGCCGATGTGAACCAGGTCTCTATCTCTCAGAAGCCGGGGGGAAAGGCCTAAACGCTGGTAGTTGAGGAAAGTGCCGGCTGCGCTGCCTTCGTCGTACAGCCAATACTCCTGGCCGCTTTTCTTGATGAGCGCGTGCAGGCGAGACACGTTCTCATCCTCCAGCACAATCTGCGCCACGATTTCATCTCGCCCGACGGTCATGCTCTCCCCTTCCAGCTTGAATACGGCCGCCCCTCCCAGTGTGTCTCCCTGAAGCTCGAGGAAGGCAGCCATTGGCGCATCGTCCACCGAAGCTGGTGCTGTTGGTTCAATGACGTAGGGGGCGGAGGCCGCCGCGGTTGGCAGGATAGTCTCATCCAGGCGTAGGGGGCGGTGGCGGTACCAGCGCAGAATCATGAGCGCGAGAGCGGCCGCGCCGACCACGCTCAACAAGGGAAGCATGTTGGTTGCAGCTTCCCGGATGCCCGGTCCTGGGGGAAGCGGGGTGGGCACGGCCGTTGGTGTGGGAGGGAGGGGGCGTTCTGTGACAATGGACACCGGAGCCGGCCGGCTTTCTGCGGCGAAGCTAAGTTCGTCGGTCACCTGCACTACCAGAGAGTAGCTCCCATTATCCAGATTTTGAATATCCCATGGGATCAGCAGGTTGCCTGCCTCATCCTGAACCAGCGAGTCAGAAGAGAGAATGCTTTCCACGCGGCCGTTGACAAGCAGCGTGACCACTTTTAGCCGGCGCGGGATGCCGTCCGGCCAATTGACGGCCACCGGCGCCTGCACTTGCTTCGGTTCCAGCGAAGAAAGCAGACTGTGCCAATCATCGCCTACCCGTCGGATCGTTTCCTGCTCCGGCAGCACCGTGAGTTCCGGCGGGGCTAGCTTGAGGTCAAGCTCGGCGCTGGCGCGCACCTCTCCCAGGTTCAGGGTGATGGCATATTGGCCACTGCGCGTTTGCAGGGAGCGGTACAGGAGTTGGATCTGTTCCCCTTGCTGCTGCCAGATGGTGTAAATGGGATCGGCGCCAGCTGCGGCCGGCATGTGAACGTATGTACCGCGCGTGGGCGTGTGCAGCCGAGCCGCATTCTCAACCTCATTGGGGTCGGCGCGCGCGCCCAGAATGGCCACGTAAATCGGCAGGTCAATGGCCTGCGCCTGGGCAACCAGCGCGGCAAAACTGAGTTGCTGGTCGAGGCGCGCACCGTCGGTGAACAGGAGCACAGCTTGATAACGGCTGCCTTTGAGAGCTACAGCGTGCTCGATGGCCTGTTCCATCATCTTTTCGAGAGGGGGAGATGCTGTGATCGCCGGCGCGTAGTCCTGAACAGCCAAGATCACTTCTTTCGGTTGGGTAACATCTTCAACAAGCAGCCGGCTCGTTTCTCCGTCCTCGTTCGGAACGAAGATCGAAACCCTGTCCAGGCCGTTGGGATTCATGAATTGGCTGGCCAGGCGGATGAGGCTTTCCTTCACCTTTTCGCTGCGGGTCAGCCCGCTGTTGTCATCTATATTGAGGATGGTGTCGTTGGCATCAATGACGATGAAGAGATCAACACCGACCGGCGCGGATTGAATTTTGACATCGGCGACGGGAACGCCGTTTTCACGCAGGCTGAGCGATGAGAGATCGGCGACGGGGGCGCTGCGGCCGTCCGTTGTGATGAGGTTCAGACGCACCAACGGAAACCGGGACACATCCACCTTGACGATGCGCAGCGCTGTTTCTGTCTGTCCCGCGGCCGGCAGTGACCCGGCCAGCAGCAGAGAACTAAGAAGGAACAGCAGCAACCTGACTTTCGTGATCTTCATTTCACATTTCCCGTTAAACGGATGCCGGTTTATGTTTACTTTCCGCCTGCGGTTTGCTATTATAGCATGGTAACACCAGGCAAAGAGGCAGTAATATGCAACTCAGGAAACGTGGTTGGCTGACATTTGTGTCGCTTTGTTTTGGCGTTTGTGCCTGGCTGTTCGTGCCCGGCGCGATGGCCCAACCAGGTCTGCTCCCCCAACTTACGATCACAGGCGTGGAAACACAAAGCCCCCCGGAGGTTGTGCTGCACCTGCTCGCGGCTAATGTCCACGGAATCCGGCTTGATCTCGCGGCGGCCGATCTCATGCTGCTGCACGACAATGTCCCGGTAGAGATAGTTGAGGATGATGGCAGCTACCCGGCAGGAACGTTTACGCTGTTTCTGATTGATCTTCCCACAGGTGTGGCGGATCAGATGCCGATGATCCAGGAAGCCATCAATCAGTTTGCCAGCCCGGCGACGATGCAGGAACAGGTGGACGCGGTCGCCGTCTACCAGGTGGGGGAAACGGCCGCCGCGCAACTGCTGCCTCCCAACAGCTTCCACAACAGCATTCGCAATTTATTTGCCAGCAACATTGAGCCGGAGACGGCCGCGACTGCGTTGGTTGACAGTATCATGGACATACTGCCGCAAATAAATGAGTTGAAGCCCAACCCGGATATGTACGCATCTCTGGTTGTTATTTCGGACGGTACCGATGCGGTCAGTACACAGTACCAGCCGGAAGAAGTACCGGGCCGGGCCACCAGCCTGGGTATCCCCATTCACACCATCTGGCTCAGAAACCGGGATTTATCGCCAGCCAGTCAGGAGTTCGGCCGCGACTACCTGGAACAACTTTCGATTGGGACGCGAGCAGTCGCCGCCAGCCTGGACGATACGGCCGCCCTCACCCAGATTTGGAACCGCATCGCCAGTTTTCGTGAGCATACACAGGTTCGTTACGCCGTGCCTGAGCTTTCCGGGGGGGTGTTCACCGTCCAGGTGAGCCTGATCAATAACCCGCAGGTACAGGCACAAACGGAACTTTCCATTCCCCCCAACACGCCGGTTGCCGCCATCAACTTGCCCGAAGAGATCCGCAGGTTGCAGTTGCCCAGTGTGGAAGACCCGGTCAAGCTGCGCCTTTCCACGGGCGTTACCTGGCTGGATGGGGTGGATCGGGAGTTGGTGGCGGCGCAGCTGCTGGTCAACGGCACGACGGTTCAGACCATCCCCGTGGAAGACCTTGACCGAGTTGAGGTAGAAGTGGCAAATCTGGTGTTTGGGGACAACACGATGCAGTTGGCCGTGTTGGACGATCAGGGCCTTCGGGTCACCAGCCCGGTGATTCACATGACGGTAACCGAGGGAGAGAAGATGATCCCGCCGGAGTTGGATGCAGGCGGAGGGGTTGGCCGTGTCTTGCTTCGTGTGTTGTTAGGACTTCTTGTTTTGGGCATCCTTGGCGGCGGCGGAATGGTTATCTGGCGCAAAGGATGGACGCCGCGCCTTTCGGCGCTGGTTCCGCGCGGCCCCTCAGGCCGGGTGCGCCGGGAATATGGGTATGATCCACCGGCGCCTGATTCGTCGGCTTATATAGCGGCCGATGGGCCGGCACGTGTGATCGCTCACCTGGAGGTGTTAGAATCTGTGTCGCGCGTGCCCAGTTCGTTCCCATTGAGCGGCACTCAAGTGCGTATCGGCCGCTCTCCCTCTCGGACAGACATCAACTTTGAAAACGACATCACCGTCTCGCGTGTTCATGCCAGCCTGATGCAGGAGGGCGCTCATTACCGTATCTTCGATGAGCAAAGCACCAGCGGCACCTGGGTCAATGACCAGCAAGTTCCCGAGTACGGAATTCAGTTGCAGGATGGAGACGAGATTCACCTGGGCGCTGTCCACCTGCGCTACCGGCAGCCTTGATCAGCCTGACCCCTTTGCAAAGGGAAGCGGCCCATGCGGATAGGGCCAGCTTTCTTCTTGGCCCGGCCGGGTCGGGCAAGAGCACGGCATTGCAACACCGCTTGCTGCACTTGCTCAAGGAAGGCGAGCCGGCCTACACGATCCTGATCCTGGTTGCTGAACCGGAACACCGCCAGGCGTTCCTTGACGCCATTCACCAATCCGGCCTCGGCCCCTACGCTGACCTGAATTTGACCACATACAATCGGTTGGCTCAGGAGATGGTTGCCTTGTTCTGGCCGTTGGTGGCGCGCTCAGCCGGATTCGCCCACCCGTATCGGCCGCCCACATTCCTCAGCTATGACCTTGCCCAATTGTTAATGTGGCGCACTGTCACGCCCATGCTCGACGACGGGGCGTTTGCCGATTTACGCCTGCGGCCGCAGCAAATCGTCAGCCAGATTTTGGACACTTTGAACCGGGCTGCATTGAACGGCCTGAGTCTGGACGAAGCGGTGGCGCGGCCCGACCCGCCAGCCGGGCGGGCCGATCGCGCGGCCGAGGAGCAGGCCGACCACTTGTTCCGCGAGATGGAGGCCGACGCCG
>JBHHTQ010000095.1:0-10178 GCA_046753445.1 Anaerolineae bacterium
GGTAACACAACAGCCTTCCAAGCTGTTATCACGGGTTCGAATCCCGTCTGCCGCTCTTCCGTCAGGTTAACATTGGAGATAGCGTGCTGATCCACTCTTTGTTCATTGCCCATTGTTAATTACTCATTGCTTCTTGATGAAGGGCCCGTAGCTCAAGGGTAGAGCAGTCGGCTCATAACCGATCGGTTCTAGGTTCGAATCCTAGCGGGCCCATGTGCCCTTTTGCCCGGTAATCACAGGCTTGTGCGTTGCCAACCGCGCAAGCCTTTTTGTTTTTGGGGGACGTGATCAAGGCGCGCTCGCCGACGTCCGGCCTGCCGGAACCCATTGGAATTGCCCGGTAAAACGCTCATCCAGAATCGGGAGCGGCCGCTGCGTGAAGGCATCATACAGCCCCAGGGCAACCCCAATCTCCTGGCCCGGGTAAGCGGCCGAATCCACGGTGGCGATGTGGGGGGAACGCACCCTTGAGCCAGCGATCCATTTGAGAGAGGGCATGGCCCCTAGTGCCGGAATAGAATCTTCCAGGTCCCACCACGCCCAACGAGAGCCATCCTCCGCAAAGCCGATGAGCCGCACCGAAACGACCAGGTCCCGAAAAAGAGGCTGGCTGCTGCCAAAGCGCTCTTCAAGCGTGATCACCTGGCCAGGCGAGGGCTTCAGGTCTGCGGCAATGGGCATCCCGATCCAGACAACGCCCTGGCCGAAGGGGACGTAATACTCTTCCGGATGAGAATCCGCCAACGGCCGTTGGCCCCGGATAATGCCCCAGGGGCCGATGTAAGCGGGCTGAGGGAAGGCGTCAGCGGCCGTGATGTCGTGCACTTCTGTCATATACCCGCTTTCCGACAGCCAGTGCAGGTAAAGGCGGGGGCGGCCCGGTATGGTGTGATCCCAGTCGTAGCCGGCAAGGCGTTGGGCTGATTCGGTTCCGGCCAGGGTGCGATAGACCAGATGCTGCGTGAACGGCGGCCGCGACATCCCTGTTACGGCGAGCGTCGCAATCCGCGTGCGCGGCTCGCCGTTTTGATCGAGCAGTGGCTCCGCACCATACGCACCGACCAGGAGAGCGTAATCGCCGGGCGCTGCGCCCAACCGGGGCGTCAGCCGGAACTGGGTGAGTGTGACGCCATCGGGCTGCGGCCGCGCCGGGGGGTCTTGCTGGGCGTACAGACGGCCGTCTTGGCCGACCAGGTGCGCGAAAAACGAGGTGGATACCGGCAGGTCGGCCAGGGGTTGCCACGCCAGCGTCAGGATCACCTCTTGCCCAATCTCCACCTCGGCCGCACCGAGCTGATAGCCGAGCAGGCGAATCGCGCCGCCCAAAGTGACATCCAGCGGCGTGAAGCCGGCCGGTACTTCAACGCGCGGCTCTTGCCGGAACAGGAAAGCGTCCCCGACGGGTTCGGCTGGGGGCAGCGCGGCGAAGGCGTCCTGATCGAAGTGAGTGGATATAACCGGGCGGCCGCGGGCGCTTTCTTCAGCGATTCGCCGCGCCCAGGTCTCCCCATAAGACTCGGCCGTGGGAAAGACGAACTGCACTTCAATGTCCGGCCGTTGGCCCTCGACTTCTTGTATATACCAGAGCGGCGTAGCCCAGTGCCAGTCGGCAAGAATGACCGTATCAGGCTGGGCATCTGCCAGCAATCCCCCCGCATAGTTGCGAGCGGCCGTTTCGTGGTGCAGGCGGGCGTAGCTGGGGTAATTTTGCAGCCCTTGATGGAGCGCTGCCATGAGCAGAACGGCCGCGATCACCATTGACGCCGCGCCCATCACCGCCCGGCGCTGCTGCCCGGCAATGGACGGCATGCGCCCGACCGCGTAACCAAGGCAGAGGACGGCGGGGATGTAAGCGGGTAGCATATATTCGACCGTTTGAGGGGCGCGGTACATGGCGGTGATGAGCGTGTGCAGGACAAACCCGCCCCCCATGAGGAACGCCAGTTTGCGGTCGCACCGGAGCATGAGGAGGAGTCCGGCGGCCATGCCGGCAAGCAGCAGCAGCGCAAACTGGAAGGCCATGACGTCCCCCATGATCTTCAACCGCTGCCACAGCCATGCCGGTTGAACAAAATAGAACAGATCGCCGCGAAAGCCGAGCGCCAGAGCGTGACCCAGGAACCCGTTCAATGTGGCCAGGGCAGGCGATGCCCCGCGCACGGAGGCGTTGGCGCGCAATGGCAGGTACAGCAGGGGAACGAGGCCCAATGCCCCGGCTAATAACGGCCGTGACCAACGTCGCGGGTATCGAAGCAGCGAGGGATCAACCCACAGGAGGAACAGGCCGCAGATGAACCCCAGGAACAGCAGGGATGCGTGATGCGTGATGCCAAAGCCCAACGCCAGGGCGACCAACGTAAGATGCCGGTCAGGAGCCGGCCGGCTCCTCTCTTCCCGGCGGCCGATTGTCTGCCAGTAACGTACGGCCGTGTAGAGGAACAGGGCGGCAAACAACCCGGTCAGGCTGCGAATGTTGGTCGTCGTCGCTTGTGCCCAAAAGGTCGCGGCCGTGCCCAGGCTGGCGGCGGCTGTCAGGCTGGCCAGATGGCGGCGCGTCAGGTGGAATACGGTCAGGTAGACCAGCATCAGCGTCAATGTGCTGGTCACGGCCGAAAACAGATTGAGCTTCAACGCTGCCGACGCCGGCAAAGGCAGCCGGGTGACGGCATGGCCCAGGAGTGTGTAGAGGGGGAATCCGGGCGGGTGGGCCACACCCAGGTTGGTGGACACCACCTGGAACTCGCCGCTGTCGGCCGGCAGTACATCGGGCGCGACCGTGGCGACATAGAGGACGAAAAACGCAAGCCCCGTCAGCAACGCGCCCGCGCTCACCGGCAGCGCCGCGATCTCCCGTCGCCGGGCGTGAACCTGAACCCATGTCAGCGCCGTCACTCCGGCCGCGAGCATTGCCAGCTGGGGCGATGGGTCGGGAAAGGCTACATACAAGATAAGCAGGAGCCAGGGCCAGCCGTCACGGTGTGGAAGCGCCCGCCCGGCCAGCGCCGCCAGCAGCAGCGCGACGGCCGTGATGAGGACAGCAGGGGCAATCCCGCCGTTGCCAGGTTCGGCCGCGGCCCATAACTCGCTCGCGACGCGGCCGAGGAACAGGCCAAGCATCATCAATGACCCCAACCGCGCCGACGCCCGTCTCAAATTGACAAACATAAGCGGGATTATAGCGTGCTTGCAGGTGAAACGTAGCGATTCGTCCGGCCATGGGCATTCCGCCTGAAAGCGGCCGTTTTCAATTGTTCCCCTCGTTGGGGAGATGGGTGCGCCTTGCCGCTGTCACATTGCCCTCTATAATACGGACGAAGCGCAAGTGTACTCGAACGCGCTCCTGCTAGAGTCGTACATGCAAGACATGAACAAGCTCCGGTTTGACGAACTGCAAGCACCGCTGGCTCAGGAACGTCGGGCATCAGCAATGCGCATCGCCGGCCGGTACGAGGTTGTGACCCGGTTAACAGGCGGCATGGGGATTGTGTACCTATGCCGCGATCTGGTCACGAATCAACCAGTCGCGCTCAAGACTTTCAAGCCCGAATATCTCTCCCATCGTACAGCGCGTGACTTGTTCCTGCGAGAAGGGACGATGTGGGTGGAGCTAGGCCGCCACCCACATATTGTGCGCGCGCATCGTGTGGAACGCATCGGGGACGGCCGTGAGGTGTACCTGGTGTTGGAATGGGTGGTACAACCACAGGGTAAGGAGTCGCCCTCCCTACGCTCCTGGCTGTGGCCGGGTCAGCCGCTTGATCTCAAAGATTCGCTCATTTTCGCGCTGCACATCGCACGCGGTATGAAGTATGCTACCGGGAAAATTTCTGGGCTTGTTCACCGTGATCTCAAACCGGAAAATGTCCTCATCGGCCACGACGGCAATGCCCGTGTTACTGACTTCGGCCTGGCCAGCACCCTTTCCGGCCTCGGCGACGAGCTGGAGTACCTGCCCCATTCTAAAGAAGGATTCCTGCGCACCCAATTAACCCAGGGAATCGTGGGCACCCCTCTCTACATGGCCCCGGAACAATGGAAGCATCAGGCGCTTGATGCCCGTGCAGACATCTATGCGCTTGGCTGCATCTTGTATGAGATGGTCACCGGGCATTTTGCTGCTGAAGGGGACAGCCGCGAGAAATTGAAGCAGGTTCATCTTGCCGGTCACATCAAACCGCCCCCCCCATCTGTACCCCGCGACGTAACAATGTTTCTGCGGCGATGCCTGATGGCAGACCGCGATAGCCGGTACCGATCCTGGAAGGATGTCGAGGATGCTTTGAGCGTTGTGTACTGGCGTGTCTTTGGGGAGGAAGTTCCGCCCGAACGAGAGGCCACTCACGAGACCCGGGAAGAGCGGCTGGTGGCAGGCCGGTCTTACAATACCATGGGCCTCTCATACATGGATATCGGCAAGCTGGATGTGGCTGTCATGTATTTCGAGCAAGCTGTATGGATTGCACGGGCGGAGCAGTCCATTGGGCTTGAAGGGGAAGCGTTGGGGAATTTGGGCCTGGTCTATACAGCACTGGGGTATGCGGAGCGCGCTATTGAGTTTCATGAGGAGCACCTGGCCATCGCGCGGAAAACTGGCAATCTGGCTGAGGAAGGGCGCGCCCTGGGCAACCTGGGCCGCGCCTATCTGTACCTGGGAGACACTCAGCGGGCGATCAAGTTCCACGACCGCGAACTGGCCATTGCGCGCCAGCTCCATGATCCATACAAGGAAGCGGCCGCTCTGTACCATCTGGGAGAATCCTACCGGCAGTTTGGCAATGGCTCAGAGGCTGTCTCCCTGTTCAAGCAGTCATTGACGATGGCCAAAGAGATGGGGGACAAAGCTAGAGTCAAGAGCATCTTGAGCAGTATGGGCCGGTTGTATTTGACCAACGGTGATTTGAAAGAGGCGGTTGCCCTCTTTCACCAGACGCTCGACATCGCCAGAGCCATCGGCGATCATGTGGGGGAGGGGCAGGCATTGGGTGATCTGGGTGATTTGTATCGTTCGCTGAACAATGCGCCCAGAGCCACGGAGTTTTATCTGCGCGCCTTAGAAATTTCGCGGGAGAGCAACGATCGGCGACAGGAAGCCCGTTACCTGATTAACCTGGGCGGCTTATATCTGGAAGCGAAGGATTCTGAGCGAGCCAAAGCACATTTCGAGCTTGCGCTGGAAGCGGTGAAGGAGATCGGCGACAGAAATGCCGAAATGCAAACCTTGAACAGCCTGGGGGAAGCCTATTGTCTTGAGGGTGATTATATGCAGGCGGCCAGCACCTACCGCATGGTGCTCGATTGGGCCAGACAGGATGGTGATTGGACGGCCGCGCAGCAAGCGCTGATCAATTTGGGGAAAGCATATGAGCGTTGGGGAGACTTGACGCGGACGACGACCTATTATGAGCAGCATCTGGAGATTTCCCGGGAGATTGAGGACAGGGAAGGGGAAGCGGTAGCGTTGTCGATGTTGGGCGCGCTTTACTACCGCACAAATCGCCCCAGCGCCGCAACGCAGGCTTATGAAGCATATTTAGCCCTGGCCCGCGAGACCGGGGATCAGGCTGCTGAAATTGAAGCCTTGAACAGGCTTGGTGATGTGCTGCGGGACAAGGGGGATGTGCGGCACGCCATCGAGTTATACAAGGAGGCGTTCACCGTAGCCCAGACGCTGCAAGATCAGTCAGCACAAGCGGCCGCCCTGGGGAATCTGGGCGTGGCATTCAGCGTGCTGGGCAAAAAGAGGCAGGCCAGCCGGCATGGGCAGAAGGCGCTGAAGGCAGCCGAGAAAGCAGGCGACCCGGAGAGCCTCGCTGAGGCGAAATATAAGCTGGCCCTGGTGTTGTTCAGACAGGGGAAAAGCGATCGGGCGCAGGGGCTTGCCAAACAGGCGTATCAATTGTTTGTCCAGCTTGAACAGGGGGAGATGGCCGGACACGCTGAAGATTTAATCAGTGCGATTCAGGCCGGGATTGAGAAATAGCTGCCGGGTGAGAGCCAGCCTTAAAAACAGTTCCCAATTTCCCTAACAACTCACCGGCCTGCTTCACCGGTTTACGGCAGTCGAGCAGTAGAAAACAACCAGATTCGCGCGGGTGGGCGTTTTTGGCGCTGGCGATGCGCAGGTGGCGGGAGTTGACTAGATGGAAGCCATGTTCACAGTCAATGTGACCGCTGACCAACACTGACTGGGGATGATATTCTCGGGATAGTGCTTGCAGCATGGTGCGAACCACTGCCCGATAACCGGATCGGCCAAATTGGTATTCATTTCGCGTGAACAAAGCCGACCACAGCAACTCGAAATCAGGGTGGGCGGCGACGGCCGTGCCAATGAGGAAGTCATCATAGCGGGGATCGTCTCGGCTGGGCACGGCTAAATATTCGCGTACGATGTCGTCATAGGATCGGCCGTACTGCCGGCTCAGCAATCGGCGCAGGCGGGGACGCATTTCTGAAGGGAGAGAGGCGGCCGTTTCTTGCCAAACCTTCTTATGCGAGTATTGGAACAACCGGGCTGGTCCATCCGGCCAACCAAAAGCATCTGTTGCCCCAGCATGGCAGACGGTCACGCCGGCCGGGGTGCGAACGAAGAAGGGGAGGCTGTCAAACAAAGCCAGGATGCGTGACCGGTGCTCCCCCATTGCCCACTCGAACCGGGGCGTGAACAGCGTATCCCCTTTCCGCAGCGTCATGCCATACAGGTGGGGTATCTCGTGATTGCCCAACAGATAGATGAGCCGATCCCCAAGTTCTTCCCGCAAGGCCAGCACATCGAGCACCATTTCCAGCGATTTGTCTTGCGCTGCCGGCCCGGTGAAGTGGATGAGGTCGCCGCAGAGAATAAGGGTGTCGGCCTGCCCATGGTCCTGCAAAGTGAGGAAGTGATCGCGGTAGCGGCGATAGGCGCCCCAATCCCCGTGCAGATCCGTGACGACCATGGCGACGCCGTCTTCCAGATCAACAACACGGCCGAAGTGGGACATTATGCCCTGTTTGCTGCCGGATGGCGCCGCCTGAGTTCTGCCCGCACGTCGTCCAGCGTTAGATCACGGGCAACCAGCAGGACGAAGGTGTGGTAGAGGAGATCGGCCGTTTCTTCGATGAGACGGCCGTTTCCTTGCCCCTTCGCCGCTAAAATCACCTCCACCGCCTCTTCCCCAATCTTCTTTACAATCTCATCTTCCCCCGCATCCAGCAGGCTGTTGGTGTAAGAACCCGGCTTCGGGTTCGCCTTCCGATCTTGCAAAACAGCAAACAGGGTGTCGAAAATATCGCTCATTTTGTCTCGTAGTCTCCAATCTTTAGTCTCGTAGTCTTGTAGTCTTTAGTCTGTATTTCCAGCTTCCGGTAAAAACAACTCACCTCCCCGGTATGGCAGGCCGGCCCGGCCGGTTCCACCAGCAGCAGCAGGGTGTCGCCGTCGCAGTCCACACGCATCTCGCGGACGCGCTGCACATTGCCGGAAGTAGCCCCTTTGTGCCAAAGCTCCTGGCGGCTGCGGCTCCAGAAGTGGGCTTCGCCGGTTGCCAGGGTCAGCCGCAGCGCTTCCTCGTTCATCCAGGCCACCATGAGGATTTCGCGGGTGGTGTGGTGTTGGAGTACGGCCGTTACCAACCCCTTCTCGTCAAATTTAATCATATCGTCACGTTCCTTCCACAATGCCAAAAGGGATTTTGTGAGCCATTGACCCTAGATAAATGGCGTTTAAGACTTGATTTACATCATCAAGATTCATGCCTGCGTAAGAAAATGATTGGTATCGCTTGCCCGGCCATATCAAAATACGTTCCCCTTTTGGGTTTATAGCCATTACTTCAATTTGTTCCCAATTGAATACGATTTCTTGCTTGCCTCTTTGGTAAATAATCCCTTCCTTGTTAACAAAGATTCGACGGTAACGAGTAGAGACGAACAAGATCAAAAAGCCAAACGAAATAAACCCACTGAAGAATAGAACGATCAGCAAGATGTCATCAATTGGCTCGCTAAGCGCTGCCCAAATGATTCCAAGAGCAAAGACAGCTAATATAATTGTGTAAATCCTTCGCAGAACAGTTATTTTTTGCCGATTTGTTTCGGCAGAACAATCGTTGATGTTGTTTTCATTGGGAAGATTCTGTTTCCAATTCCGAAATTGTTGCATCTCGAATGTACCGGCATCTTTAGGAATCCATTCAGCCAGAATTGTACTGATTTCCAACCGTTGTTTTAACGGTAGTCGAGATAAATGAATCTTGTATTTTTTGTTAATGACAATTTTATCTTTTTGCCAAACTGCATTGTTGATGTCAAATGGCTTAAACTGTAAAGTATTGCCAAACAATGTTTTCCACTTGAGAGAATCTTTCGAAATTTCAAAATTAGTGTACCAATTAGCGTTAATAACACGGATGATGATCAAGGCTGATAAGAGCATAAAAAATGGAAACGCCCCAAATTTCCAAGGGGTAAATTTGTCTAACAAAAAACTGATTACTAATCCAATCACCAAAGAATAGAAGCATCCAAATGGTATTGATAAGAAAAGAACTGTGAAAAATCTACTAACTTGAGGTTTGTAATGATAGGGTAGAGAATTTCTCATCGCCGCACCGGTATCCTTTGCTTAGCCAGATACGCCTTCACATCCGCAATCGTCAGCTCCTTGTAATGAAACAACGACGCCGCCAGCGCCGCATCCGCCCCGCCAGCCGTCAACGCCTCGGCGAAATGGGCCAGCGTCCCCGCCCCGCCGGAGGCAATCACCGGGATGTTCACCGCATCGGCCACAGCCCGGGTCAATTCGATGTCATAGCCCGCCTTTGTGCCGTCGCCGTCCATGCTGGTGAGCAAAATCTCGCCCGCGCCGCGCCGTTCCGCCTCTTGCGCCCATTCCACGGCGTCCAGCCCGGTCGGTTTGCGCCCGCCGGAGACGTAGACTTCCCACTTTGAAATTGTGAATTGTGAATTGTGAATTGTGAATTGTGAATTTTCTGCGGACTGCTTACTGCTTACTGAATACTGATTACTGACCCGCCGGGCGTCAATCGCCACCACAATGGCCTGGCTGCCAAATTCCCGCGCCCCCTGGGTGATGAGGTCGGGATTGCGTACGGCCGCCGAGTTAATGGCTACCTTGTCGGCCCCGGCACGGAGGATGGCGCGCATGTCGGCCACCGTGCGGATGCCGCCGCCGACGGTGAAGGGGATGAACACCTGGTCGGCTACCGCGCGGGCCATGGCCATGACGGTTTGCCGGGCTTCGTGGGTGGCGGTGATGTCCAGGAAGACGAGTTCGTCGGCCCCGGCGGCGTCGTAAACGTGGGCCTGTGCCACCGGGTCGCCGGCGTCGCGCAGCTCCACAAAGTTGATGCCTTTGACGACACGGCCGTCTTTCACATCCAGGCAGGGAATAATTCGTTTCGCTAACATAATTTGATTACCGAATTTAGTTTTTAGATTGGCGATTGGCTATGCCAAATGCCTGAGCCAGATTGATTTTACCATCGTACAACGCCCGGCCAATGATGACGCCAGCGATACCCTTGTCCGCCATTTCTGTGCAGCGGCGCACATCGTCCAGTGAGGCCACGCCGCCGGATGCGATGACCTGCAAGCCGCTGGCCTGCGCCAGTTGGGCGGTGGCCTCGGCGTTCACGCCGGTCAGCACACCGTCCCGGCTGATGTCGGTGTAAATGACGGTTTGCACCCCGAGGCTTTTCATTTGCCGGGCAAGCTGAAGCGGCGCAATGCCTGCACCCTGCTGCCAGCCCCGCGTCTTCACCACGCCGTCCCGGGCATCAATGCCCACCGCCACCCGCTCCGCGCCAAATTGGGCGATGGCCTGCGCCACCAGGTCTGGATTTTCCACAGCGGCCGTGCCCAGGATGACCCGGCTGACGCCGGCCGCCAGCGCCCGCGCCACGTCGGCCAGCGCCCGGATGCCGCCGCCAAACTGTACCTTTGCGCCCAACTGCGTCAGGTGGGGCAGCGCCGCCCAGTTGGCCGCGCCCGCCTCGTCAAACGCGCCATCCAGGTTGACGACGTGGAGCCATTCGGCCCCAGCGGCTACCCACTGCCGCCCCATCGCCGCCGGATCGTCGCTGAACACGGTTTGTTTGTCGGGGTCGCCGTATTGCAGCCGCACGACACGGCCGTTTCTCAAATCAATTGCCGGATAAATGGTGAATTTTGTCATA
>JBHHTQ010000096.1:0-9645 GCA_046753445.1 Anaerolineae bacterium
GCTTTGAATGAGTAACCTTGCCTCTTTTCGGCAAGGATTTAGCGGAAACTAGAGTGGATGGGAAGTTGGGTTGAAAGGCCCAGGGTAGCCAGCAACGCTGGTGGAGATGACAGTAGACGCTGAAAACATGCAGGCAGCCTGGGATTGGGCGGTTGAGAGACACTGAGTTGAATTGGAACTTACATCCTTCTCTTTTACCAAACTTGGACAAGGGCGGGTTAATGAGGTTGTTAACTCTGGCCAAGAACGTACACCACAATCACCAGCAAGGATGAGCAACAGAGCAAAAGCAGCAACACACTTAGGCAGGCGATCCACCGGTTTCGTTTCCTGGGTGGAGAGGCAGGAGGAACAGAGCGGGCGGTTCCCGGTGAAGCCGCTGCTTGTGGCGGCCGTGGTTGTGCTACCGTGGCTGGCGGAGAGAGTTCTCCCTCTATAACAAAGTGCGTATTCCCGATCGAGATCGTGGCCCCTGGCTGGAGCCGGGTGGGGACTTGTATTCGCACGCCATTGACGAAGGTGCCATTTGTGCTGCCTTGATCGGTAATGACATAGTCGTTTCCTTGTTGCTGAATAAGTGCATGAAGACGCGAGCTTTGTTTGTCCGCCAGCACGATCTCATTATCAGGTGTTCGACCCAGTCGTGTAAGCTCTCCGAGTAAGAAGGATTGGCCCGCTTTAGCTCCTTGAGTCACTCGGATCTTCCATTGTTGACGTGGGATGGGAACTTGTATTTGTTGGTGGGGTTCACCTAATGGCTCAGCAATTGAAGGCGCTTGCGGAAAGGCTCGGCCAGCATTGGATACCTCTGTTATCTTAGGGTATCCTGGTGCGGGATTCCAGGTTGGTACTACCGGCTCCGGCAGGGGAGCAGATCCTGATTCGACAAACCGCACGATGACATCCTGGGCAGTTTGCGGGGAAGGTGCAGTGTGTGGTGGGATGGGTGTCCCGCAGTATGTACAGAACTTATTGTTATTGAGCGGTTTCCCACAGTTGCCGCAAAACTTAGGGGGGGATGATTGGAAGTGTTGCAGATTCGGGCCAGTCTCGGGGACCTCCCAATCGTGCTGGCGAAAGAGATACCAACGATTTGTGTGAATTCCAAAAGACCAGATCGCACCGACGGGGTCGAGTAAGTACAAATCAGTGATCAGGCTCTCTGCCTCATCGGAATTGATCCCGCCACGGTAATAGGAATCTCGAACACGCCGGGTAGCTTGTTCGAGCATTTGCCGCACATCTAGATTCTGGTGCGTAGGTTCATTTTCTTCGGGCTTCCGAGATTTAGCGGGAGAGGGGGGAAGCATGGCAATGCTCATGAGTTCGATGCTTCCGTCCATTGGAACATTGGGGGCAGGTGCCGGTTGCCAGTTTCCTGACTGGTAACGGTACCAGGCATGATCCTGGGGTGTGAGTGTCCAGGTAGCGCCGTCTGGGCCTCGAAATTTAAACAAATCCAACACATCTACTGACAGCAGTCTGTTGGATAGCTGTTTGTGAAGGCTATCAGCCATCGCCAGGATGTCAGAGGGAGAAAATTTTCGGAAAGTGGTCATGGGGGCATTTCACCGGCTTACTGTTGCCAGAGCTTGCGGCAATATTCGTACGAGGAGCGGGCAACCTCCATCTCGCTCACCGCATCTTCAAAACGCATTTCAGCCTCGAATAGAGATTGGCGCACCTGCTTCATCTGGGCGCGGATGGCTTCCAGCTTTTTTGCTCCGGACAAGACTCCCTCCGCCATGCTGGCAAGACTTATGAAGTTGCCGAATGCACTGGCCACAGGCCCGGCAACGTTCGTGCTGATCCCCGATCGCACGCTTCTCCCAACCGGGCTGTTCGGGTCTAGCCCCTGGAGGATAAAGGGGCGCATTTGATCCTGGACGATTGCTTCGGAGATAGAATTTTGGATAAACGCCATGCGTGCACTGTTGAGCGGTTGTGTTACCAGACTTTCCCAGC
The DNA here is from genome assembly GCA_046753445.1 of Anaerolineae bacterium. GTDB lineage: Bacteria > Chloroflexota > Anaerolineae > Promineifilales > Promineifilaceae > JAHEEY01. The sequence continues at coordinate 1,966 of JBHHTQ010000096.1, forward strand.
TAACCCCTTGCTCAAGCATTGCGTTGGTTATCTCCTTCATGACTTGCTGTCCGAGGGCTTTCAGGGCGGATTCAGCCAGCTTTCGAGCCAATGCTTGTTGAACAGCAGCCCGGCCGAGTGCGCCGCTCAAGGGAGCAGTAAAAATGGAGCCGCCGATAAAGCCGAGGCCAATCGCGCCGCTCAGGTAAGAGGCTTCACGGGTGTTTTCATACTGTGTTTCAAGTAAATTGAGCAAACTTTGTAAGCGCTGACGGGCTGCCTGCATGGTGCGGGCTTGCATCGAGGCTCGTTTGAGCCGGTCAAGATCTTCCTGACAAGGATCTTTCTTTTCTTTTTCCTCTTTTTCTTTTTCCTTACTCTTGTTTTTCCCGCGGGAAATGGCCTGTCCTGCAACCCACCCGGCTGCCCCTCCGACCCCGGCCCCGGCGATAGGTACCAGCGGGTTGCGGGCGGTTGTCGCTGCCCCCTGGCAATCGGAGCGGCTAGGATCGTTTGGTGGGCAGTCACGGGCGAAAGCCGCCGCAGGGAATAGGAACATCCGCCCTAATATCAACAGTGCGCTGATCAGGAGTGACCAATTCGTTCGATTTCGATAGATGAACATTGTTATTCCCGGATGAAGCGCTGAGAGAGTAATCCAAGCCCAATGCCATAGGCTCCATGTCCAATCAGGCTGAGGGCGACCAATTCGGTATTAAGGCGGAACTCGAGCACTGACGGGAGCGCGGTTAGCCAACCCACTTCGAGGAATAATGCCCACAGAATAGCGTATCTCCAGTGGGCAGGGCCAGCCACCAGCGTGTACATGATCCCAAACCCGATCCCATTCCAAAAATGGTAGGCCCAGCCGATCATGATGGCGGCCGTGGTGGTTTCCGGCAAACCAGTGATCAACGTACCAAAAATTGGATGGGAAATGAACGGGTTAAAGCTGAAGACATTTGTTTGCCAGAGCACATACCGGATACCGTCATATGCAAATGTGGATACCAGACCCGCCCACACGCCCACAGCAAGGCGATTGAGGAAGATTGATTCATTGATTCGGCGGGCATACACACCCAGTGCTAGCAGCAGGACGATCGATGGCATTCCCAGTAGATCGATCATGAAGTACATCGGCAGCCACCCAGCCGCATGCAGCAATAGGGCCAGAATGGAGATGGACGCGCAGACGAAGGCGATGGACGAAAGCAACAGGCGCCGATGCCCCAGTTGGCGTAACGTTTGAATCATGTAACAGATTTTCTCCTGCTAAGCGCAAAAACGATCAGAAATGCCATCAAAAAACTGACCGTGAATGTGCAGGATGTCATCAGGAACGAATTGAGGCCGTCTCTACTTGAGGAAGGCCCTGGCCCGAAAATAAAATCGAGCAAGCGGGAGAAAAAGATCGGGTATATATAAGGCAAAGTGCGAGCGACAATCATTCCAGTTATCGCAGAGACAATTAAGCCAATCAATTGCCCGCGAGCGATGCGAATCCCTAACCGGGAAAGGGAATCAAGGATACCGCTGCCAGATGATTCGTTGGAAGTACCGGGTTTCAAGGTTAAGAGCCTTTGAACAGACACGAAAGGCGTGTGCCTTAACGGATGGTCATATTGAGAGGGGACACGTTTCGCCCGAGCACGTCCACTCAAGGAGTGCCAAGCAATGTGTGGACCATCTTTTTCATTTTAACAAAAATTTATTTCTGAGTATACCCCTAAATTTGCCATTCGGGGAAGCCCAATTGAAAATTGCAAATGCACCCCACTTAGCTTTGCTCGAAAAAGATTCGTATCTGGCATATTCGCCTCCGAAAGGTAGGCATTTTGTAGATTTGACCAAGACAAATTAGTTCCTCTCAACGTCCCGTCAGTTAGCCAATCACGCATACGCAAGATACGAATCGCCTCTCGGGCAACAGAATTGATTGGGCTGCCCATTTGTAGCATAAGAGCGCCTTTGTTCTGTTGAACAGCACGTCGATCGTTCAGTGTATCAATCACAAGAACGGTAATGGCGATACTCGCCAATTCTGTGCTGACATTCGCGTAGAAGTCTGTGATAAATGACACAGAGATAAATAATCCACTGTGCTGGTTTATGTAGCCCAATGCACCACCCAGGAAAGCCATTGTCAACAGAGCAAGTGCTACTTTTTTTGTCGTCCACCAATTTACAAAACGTTGCCAGATTTGTTTACGTGTGGTCATTTTAGCCTCCCGCGAAAATGAACATTACAGTGAGCATAATGCCCTATGTATCTCCACCATTGCCAGCGTGTCCAGGTGGCAGTAATCGCGGAGTTGGGTGGCGAGTTGGGTTTTAACGGCCGTATCCCCCTCCCCAATCATCTCCTCCCATACCACCTGCGCCTGCGTCCCGTTTTGAACATCCAGCAGCTTGTAGCTGAGAGATGGCGCCACCACCGGCAGCACCGATTTCAGCGAATTCGATTTACCAAAGCGGTAATCCCGGTAATGCTTGCGGAAGATGGGCAGTTGGTCCCACAGGCGGACGGCCATGTCGAGCAGCCGGTCGGCGTGTTCGAGGAATTGGGCGGCCAAATGGCGCAAAACGCCTCGTTCAAAGGGGATATTGTAGGCGATGAGATGCCCCGTTTCGCCGATGTGGGTGAGGAGGGCCTCGGTTAACGGCCGTCTTGGGTCATCCCTTCCCGTGTGCAGATAGTCGCAGTGGGTCAGCGTCCCGTCTGCTTCCAGAATGTGGCAGCTATATTGGAATGGCACCTGTTGGTACGGTTTGCAGCCGTCAAAAACGGGGATGGCGTAGTCAATCGTCTCAAAGTCAAAGAAATAGAGCGGGTATGCCAGCCCGGCCATCTCCCGGCGGATGGCGTCCCTGTCAATGTTGATCTGCTGCCGGACGTGAAAATCCACAAATTCCCGCTGCTTGGCGGTCAAAGAGGCGTCAGCGGGGATGTCGGCGAGATGGAGGATGCCGGATTCTTGCAACGGCCGTTCCCGTTTCGCGCTCAAACGGGGAATATCGTAAATCGTCAGGCCGTTCACCTCTTGCCAGCAATGATCGTAAAAGGGGCAGGCATAAGGGCGAATGCAATGGCGGCCAATGGGTACGTTCGGCGCGGCATCCTGCGCGGCAATCTGGCGCATATCGGCTATATCGGCAGCCACCTGCGGTAAAAATGCGTGGACGTCGGCCGTCACGTCGTCCAGCGCGAACAGGTTGCTCAAATCCGGGGCGCGACAGTCGCCGTTCAGGCGCATCAGGCTGGCCTGGGTCACGTTCAGCCCCGCTTCCTGCAAGACGTGAAGCTGAAAGGTTACGTCCGGCCGGTGTTCCTTTTCCTTGTAGCTGGTACTGGATTTGACCTCAATGAGATGCCAGCCGTCCGGCGTTTTCGTGAGAATGTCCGCCTTCACCAGCAAATCATCTGCGGCAAAGGTGGCCTGGAACAAGGTTTCTGCGCCGTCGGCAATGGCTTGGGCGGTGAGTGGGGCCATATCTTTTGGCTGGGGACGGTAGGGGATGAGACGGCCGTTCGGGAATTGTTCCCGCGCCTGTTTATCCACTTCTTGCCCGGCGCGCAGGTGGCGTTGGGCGGCCGGGTCGGGCGGGGCTGACAGGTGGGGGCTATGTTCGACCAGCCAGAACGCTTTGGCGCATTGGGTGTAAGCGAGGTAGGTGGTTTTAGTGCGCATGGGGTAATTGTATACGGCCGTTTGGTTAGCAGGAAGCAAAGAGGAGATCAATCAATCCCTGCCAGGCATCGGAGAATCCTCGATTGCTCATGAAACGATTGAGGCGTTGCGGAAGAGTGGTCTGTTGGACGACATCGTTGCTACCAAAGAAGGGGTTGTGGTATCCAGCGGGAATAAGTGCGGTTGTGCGAGATGAGTGAAATTGAGGTCATAGGGTTCCATTGGCATCAGGAAAAGAAAAGTCGCCTTGTTCTCAAGCCAACAAGCTCACATGTTGAAACACGGCCGTTACCCCATCATCTTCTATTGTGTGCCCCTTCTCCATACTTTTTAGCGTGCATATCCCCTGCCGCTGGTCAAAACGATCCAGAAAAAAGATTTCCCAACGTCCGCATTCCGGACATTCTCGTCGCGTTAGGAACGGCCGTATCAGATGCAGTTCCCCGGTACGATCCACCAAATACAGACTGTGGGCCTCGACCTCAGCCGCCGTTGTTTCCGTTTCCAAAACCGGTACCAGCACATGATCCCCCATGATTTCCCGGTAGCGGTAGCGAGTAACGCCCGTGATTGAATCGCGCTGTGTTTCCTCAACATAGCGCAGTGGGTATTCGGACAGAAACTCCACGGCTTCCAGGAATATCTGTAAAGCGGCCAGGTTATCGCCGATCTTGACGGGTATATCTGCGCCGCGCGGCCCGCGGCCGTGGGCGTCGGCATCCCGATTGCGTTTCAATAGGCTTAAGGCAGCATCTACGGCCGGCCCATCCAGAAAACGGGCGACTTCATAAAAAGGCACGTTCGCCATCTGGCGCACACGTTTTTTATCTCGTACTTCGCGTAAGATAGTGACCCAGTCCCCGAAGTTTGTGCCGTGCCCCCGGCTTGTGAGACGGTCAGCCATTTCGGCAAGATGCCCGACCGGTTCCCCTACGCTGCGCATCATGACCAGGGCTACAAACGCCAGATAGCACGCGCTGCTTTCCGCACATTCCAGCACATCCCGATACCCTTCCAGCGTGGGCTGCGCTGTTTCTGCCACGCGCCAACGATAGGCCAGCGGATGGGGTAGTCCAACACGTAAGCGGTAAGACAAATCATCAATTTGCCGGGCTGCCCGTTCTCGCTGCCGCACGCGCCGCCCTGTTTCTAACAGGTGTGCCCGCGCGTCTTTAGCCGATTCAAAATCGAACAGGGAACGAATCGCTGTTCGGGCCTCTGCTTGCCATTCGCCCATCGTTTGGGCTGCGGATCGTAACGCTTGCAGCGCGGTATGCACTTCCTCATCCTGGATGGGAACCGGAATTTCGGCTAACGATTGGGTGTAAAGTCGCCGGGCAATGCCTTGCGCTTGCAGAACTTGGACGACGTGATCGGATTGCAAATAGGCGGTTAAAAAACGGCCGTCCACATTCACCTCCGGTTTAGGGCGCAAGATAAGGATTGTGTTGTTCACCACAAGCGGCAGCATCTCTGCCTCTATGAGCGCCGCTTTCAATTTTTGATCGCTGCCAATGAGGGCGCGCAGACAAATGTCGCCGGCCTGAAGCTGGTACTTTTCTGTTTTTTCGGGCAAGGCGTGGTAGCGGACATCTTCAATGTGCAGCACGTTGTCTGTGCCGATGTCTCGCCCCTCGACGACCGGAATCCCTTTGTTCGTTTCTCGGCCGGGAAGCAGCACGTTTACTTGCTCGCTGGGGTGAAAACCAAGTTGGATATCAACCAGTTTGCCCAACGGCCGTATCCCCCCAAACGCGCCCAAATCTTCAATATGCCGCCGGTAACTGGGATGATGTCGCGCAAACAGCCAGGGCGTGTTCGCCGGAAAGCCATCGCGCAAGATATACCCAAACTCCGTAACGCCGCCGCCTTGCCTGACGACCCGTTTCAAATCTTTAATAACGGCGCGTTGACGGGCTTCATCCCTGATTGGTCGGCCGTCAGCGTTCATCTGCATGGGGATTTCAGGGCAGCGGAAAAAACGAACTAATTGATCATTTGCGTTGCCCGCTTGCACAACAAGCAGGCGCATCTTGACCGCCGACTCAAAGGTGAAGGGAAAATCGTAATCAACGATAAACCGGGGCGTGTGCGCGGCGTTGATATGCTCACGCAGCGGCTGGCTGCTCATATTGACAAAGAATCCGGGCGGCAGCCAGACGCCAACCAGAGATTGTGCGGTACCATTCTCTAAAGCAATTTGTAAGGCGATCTCATGCAGCCCCAGACGAGGATACTGTTTTTGCAGTTTTTTGGGCAGCTTCTCCGCCAGCATGAGCGGCGGCGCCAGAAAAAGGCAGGTTGGCTGCTCTTGCGCCAGCAGCTTTCGTAACGCATTCACAAAAGTGGCGTTGTCAGGGGTTGTGTGTGTCTGGCAGTTCTCAGGCAACGCCGCCCGAAGCTGCCCGACGGCCGTTTCCGCCAGCAGCGCTAACGGCCGTTCTACCCCCTCAAACAGGGTTAATGCCAACGTTTGCCGCACAATTTCCAACATACATTTATGCTCCATCATCAGCCGACATCATCAAATCCAGAGACACCCATACGGGTCTTCGGCCACAAAATCCAATGCCTCATCCAATGGCATACGCTCCCCGCCAAAATCGCCGATAGACTCCCACCTCTCTCGGTGACTCCAATACAACACCTCTACCTCATCACCATTGCCGGTGGGCCGTAATCGGGCGATGGGCGAACCATCCTCTTCAACGAACAGAGAATATCCTTTACTGGCGCGGCGAATAAGGACGCCGCCGCCCTGCGCTTCGTTGTATGCTTCGATTCTTTCCAATAATGGGTCTGATTTCTTCATCTTACTAATCCTTACCGCATACTCTCCGGCGCGATTTGACATCGCGGCTACGAACCATCAACCATCTTTCGCGCCGCTGCTCGTACTGCCTCGCTCTCGGCCGTTTCCGCAATCAATCCCAATACCCGTTGAATTTCTGGTTTGGCAACAGCGACCCGTTCCGGCTCCGCCCCGTCCAGGAAGGCGGCGATGGCGGCGACGACGTCGCTGTTGGCCCGCTGCACCAGCGACGACCCGGCCAGCCAGCGAATGTTGCTGTCGGCATCGGCCAGGAAGGCGACCAGTTGGCGGGTGGCGGCCGGCGAACTGTCTTTGCTCAGGGACATGGCCTGTTTTAGCCGCCGCGGCCGGGGGCCGCTGGGGGCGGGCATTACGTCCAGTAAAGATTGTTGGGTAGCGCGGGGTGATGACGGGGCGGCTTTGGCTGCTTTTTTTGTCGCGGGCGGTGGCGTGGGGGATTGGAGCTGGAAGGTTGGCGTTGGCTCTTTTACGGAATATGACGCAGACGCCGCAGGTTGAGGTTGATACGCGGCCTCTTTCTTGCCTTCTGTGACTTCTGCTTCCTTTGGCGTTTCCACTTCTTGCCACCAGGTGGATGGGTCAAGGGTGGGGCCTAGATAGGTTTCATCCCAGGCGTGGGCGGCGCGGGGATCGGCCGGAGGCGGGTTGAGGCGGGTTTGGTAGGGTTGGCCGGTGCGCGCGGCCTCGGCCATCTCGTCGTAGATTTCCAGGATGACCCGTTTGGTGCGGTACTCCCCATGCGCCGCTTCGTCCTTGCGGCGGACGATGGGGAAGGTGTCCATGATGTAAGCTGCATCCTCCCGCTCAATGCCGTACAGGTGGAAGTAGGCGGCGTCCAGTTCGCAGCGCAGGAGGAAGCGTCGGGCAACCGCAGACGGTTGCGCCTCGTCCCAGCGGAAGGGCGGGCCGTGGTAGCCGCAATCCTGGGCAAAGGGGCGCAAATCGTAGGCAGTGTAGGTGAGTTCCAGGACGCGGGGGAGGAGGAAGGCGGCGTATTGCGTATTGCGTATTGCGTAGGGGCAGGGCTGGCGGTAGGTTTGGGGCGGCAAGATGGGAAACTGCTTAACATAGAAAAAATTGAGTGATGTTCCGCCTAGTTTTTGACGTACCACATAATCAACCACTAAAGCATCTGTGTTTCCAAGTAAGCAACTTGCCAGTAATGGATCTTCTACC
>JBHHTQ010000097.1:0-9289 GCA_046753445.1 Anaerolineae bacterium
TTTTGTCATCTCGCGGTATAATGAAGGAAACTAAATGGAGATGGCCCCGGTATTTTGTTTCCTTCAAATTTATTTTTGCCACGGCCGTTACGCCAAATAACGGCCGTACTCATCACATTCTTTCTAACCGCCTGCGCCAACCAGACGATTATGGTCAGTTCGGCTATCGGCGAGGCGAAGGAAGCAGAGGAGAATGGCATCGTGATTTGGGCACGAGGGAACGCCCAGGATCACCAACGGGCCGATGCTCTCATCACTGCCATCAAACAAGACCCGGAACTCTACGTTGCCGCACGGGCGGAAATGTACCACATTGGCGCAGGCAGTTATGCCTCTCTGTGGGATGCAGCATATCAGGAAAATCGCCCGCCGGATATTGTCGCCCTGGATATAGGAGACCTGCCGGATTGGGTCGCCAAAGGCCGCATCCGACCGTTTGATAACTGCTTGAACCAATATCCTCAGTTTGAGGCGGTGCGCCCGGAACTGTGGACGTCCGTCACCTGGCAAGGCCAACGCTGGGGCGTGCCCCATGAACTCGGCCTGAGTCTATTCTACTTTAGCAAGTCAAAACTACGCCAACTGGGTTGGTCTGAGGCCAGGATTGAAGGGTTACCGCAGGCCATTCAGTCCGGCCGTTTCTCTCTGCAAGAGATGCAAAACACAGCCAGAGAAGCTATTGATTCAGGTGTGGTGAACCCCGGCTTTGGCTTTTGGAACGGGTTAAGGAAAGGCACTATTCTGAATCAATACGCCGCATTTAACGGTCGGATCACCGATCCGGCCCAACCAGACAAGCTGATCATCAGTCGCAGCGCCCTGGAACAAACCTACGCCTTCGCCCAACAACTACGCCAGGAAAACATTACGCCAGCTAACATTGCCAGCGCTCCCTGGAATCAGTCGATGGGAAACAGCGTCTGGCATGACGTCGTTTCACATGGGCAGGTTTTGTTTTGGTATGCGCCCATCTGGTATTGGGTACGCTGGGCTGAATATTACACGGGCAACGCCGGTGGCTACGATTACCTGGAAGATCGTGTGGGTTACGCATTGCTGCCGTCCGGCCAACCGGGACAACCTGGTTTTACCTGGATGATAACCCGTTTTTATGCCCTCTCAACCAACCGCACAGATGAAGAGGCGGCGCGCGCCTGCCGCGTATTGGCTCGCGCTACCGTGCCAGAGAATAACCTAAAACACGTGACTGATAATTATTACTTAAGCGTCCTGCAACCAGCCTCGTTCACCCACAGCCAGGGGCAGGATAGCTATGGGCAAGCAGATATATTGCACTTTGGCGAATCTGCGTCAGCTTATGGCCGCATGCTGCCCGTCCACAACCAATACGGCCGTTACCAGGAGGTTTTGTGGGATTACTCAATCCGGGCGGAATCAAGCGATCTGTCCCCGCGAGAAGCAGCCAATGACGCCATTGAACGGCTGCAAGCCGATTTGGGCGACGCCTTAATTGTGGAGCCGTAACATTCCCAACAAGCATATGATGATGCGTAGTGCGTGCGTATTGCATAAATTGACCCGTCATAAGAGATACGCAATAGCAAAATGATGCCCCTAAATAAATTAGCTTACACCCACGCGCCGCCGCCGCGTTCGGGATTGTTAAAAGGCAGTTTGCAGCTATTTGCCTGGCTGCTGTTCCACCCTGCCGCCTGGCGCAGTCACGTTCAATGTATCCATCCTGATCTACCGCCCGGTTTTTCTATTGCTGACCTGCACCCGGCCCAATGGCGTGATCCTCATATCCGCCGGCTTTTTCGCAACACGCTCTTCATTTGGATGGGGGGTACGGCCGTAACCGTTGCCCTGCTTTCCTGGCTGGGACACGCCTCCACAAACGCCATCGAGTTCGGAGTCACCCTGGGCGTGTTCCTTGGTCTGATGCTGGGCGTGTTCCTCAGCCTGACCGTGAGCTGGCTGCTAGGCATTGTGGTGGGATGGATCGGTGGTGTAGGTATGGGGTTAGGCGGAAGTTTGTTGGCCAATGCGGCCGATGGCATGGCTGCTCACCTCGTTTTTGGCGTCGGCTGGGGCGTCATCTTCGGCGTCATAAGCGGAACGGCCGCCTACACCTTACTTCACCTCCCCACGCGCCGCGCTACATTGGTATCCTGGCTGCGGCAGGCGCGCAAAATCATGCTGGGCGGCGCGGTCAGCGTCCTCGTCATCATCACCATGTTTGCCCTGATCAGCATCGTAGTGGCCCGCGAGCAGCAGTTCGGCCTTAGCGTCAGCCTCAGCCGTTATCCCTACCTGGGCAGCAACCTGGGCCTCACTGGTGTGATGATGGTCATCTTTTCCATGATCCTCACCTGGCGCACCCAACAATGGCGGCGCAGTGTTCTTCTGGGCAGCTTGTTGGGCTTATCGTATGGTTTTATTCTCGCCTTCTTACAGCGCTCCGCCACCATTGACTACATCTTATTCACCCTGCCCACCGGCGCTGTGGTGTGGGAAGTGACAGGAGGCGCAGCCTTTTTCAGCTTCATCAGCATCATCATGACCGCGCTGTATGCCGCCTTGTTTACTCTGACCTATGCCCTGCTGGACAGACTTGCAGGAGCCTGGGCTGGTGCGGCCGCGGGTATCATTTCGGCAACTGGTATTCACCTTGCCCTCCGCTACCTCATCACTTTGTACCGCTTTTGGCCTAACCTAGCGGTGAGCCTGCTCCTGATCGGGTTGGGAACCACGATGGCCTACTGGCGGCCGTGGCTTACGTGGCCTCTGCAACAAGCCTGGAACCACCTACTGTACCAGTTTGACCTTGAGCGCACCCCATCGGAGCCTATTTTCCTACACCGCTGTGCTGCCTTTTGGGACGAACAGCAGTACCTGCGCCTGAGCGGCCTGAGCGACCATCTGGTCCTGGCTTATAAATATCACCCGCAAGAAGTGAAAACAGCTCTCGCCTACCTGATCAACAGCCCGCAGCATTGGGCAGTCTCCCGCACCCGCATTGAATTAATTGCCCTCCGGTTAGAGAAATGCGCCACCATTGACGACTTGCGCTGCGTGCAACTGAAGGACGGTGATTTGGACACGCCCGCCAGCTCGATTTTACGCCGTTTCGGCCGTTTCAGCCGGGACATTGATGCCTCTTTGCGTCAGGTAACGGGACATCATCAACGATTGGCGCTGGGGAGTGTGCTGGGGCAATGGGAGCAATTCACTCACGACCTGACATTGAGCAATGATGCATATGCGGCCCGTTTTTATCCGGCGGCGCTGCACTGGTTAGATGTGGTGGCAGGATACCTGGAGGAGTTAACGGCCATTGTTGAACAAAGCCAGGAAATTGACAACCCCTACATTTTCGGCGCGCCCATCAGCGAGGAACAGACGATCTTTGTGGGACGGCGAGACATCATCGCCCGCATTGAGCAGCATTTGTTGGACACACGCCGCCCTCCCCTGCTGCTGTATGGGCAGCGGCGCATGGGCAAAACGTCGCTGCTTCGCAATCTGGGACGGCTGTTTGTCAGCGAGATTGCGCCCATGTTTGTGGATGGGCAGGGCGTCTCTCTAGCCAGCAATTACGTGGATTTTTTGTACGGCACGGTACGGCAGATGAGCCGCTCAGCAGCGAGGTACCGGGGATTGACATTGCCGCCGCTGGATCGGCAAGCGCTGGCGGCCAGCCCTTTTTCCACGTTGGATGAATGGCTGGACGAGGTTGAGGCATTGCTGGATAAAACAGGGCGCCGGGTAGCGTTGATCGCCTTTGACGAACTAGAAACACTGCAACAGGGTATGACTCGCGGCCGTTTTGATGAGGCAGACATTTTAAGCTTTTTCCGCCATATCATTCAGCACCGCCCCCGCTTTAAGGTCTTGTTGGCCAGCTCGCATATGCTGGCAGAATTCCCCCCTCACTGGGCCGGCTATCTGATCAATATGCAGACGGTCAAAATCAGCTACCTGGACGAGGCAGCGGCTCAGGATTTGGTGGAACGGCCGACGCCCCAATTTGCCCTGCGCTATGAGCCGGACGCCCTGCAGCGTATCCTGGTATTGACACGCGGCCATCCTCACCTGACCCAATTGCTTTGCCATGAATTGGTGCTGTTGAAAAACCGGCAAGCCCCGGCACGCCGCCGGTTAGCCTCAGTCGCCGATGTAGAAGAGGCGGCCGCACAGGCATTAGGCGTAGGCCGTTTGTTTTTTGAAGATGTTGAACGGAATCAGGTGAACGAAAACGGCCGTCTCCTGCTCCGGTTCATCGCCCGGCAGGGAGAGAACGCCCTGGTAGACACGGCCGAACTGGCAGCCCAAGTCGGGGAGGAGCTTCAAGAGACATTGGCTCAATTGCAGCTACGCGATTTGGTTGAGGAGGACGACGGGGGCTATCGCTTCCAGGTAGAGCTGATCCGGCGCTGGTTTGCTGCTTGAAAATGAAACACATTGACAATTCTCTCCCGGCACATGACAATTAACAGCGATGAAAAAGCTATCCCCTTATCAAACGCTCTCCTCCCGCATTGCCTGGTCTTGTCCCTGGTACAGCGTACGCCAGGATGAAATTATCACCCCAGACGGCCGTCATGGGGTCTATAACACCGTCGTCAAAGAAGACGCTGTCTGGATTGTGCCTGTAACGGCCGCCGGCGAAATCGTCCTCATCTACAATTATCGCTACACGGTGGACGACTGGTTCTGGGAGATTCCGGCCGGCAGCGTCAAGCCTGGTCAAACACTAGAAGAAGCAGCCCGCGCCGAATTGCGCGAAGAAATCGGCGGTCAGGCAGCCTTATTCACCTGCATCGGGAAAATCTATACCGCCAACGGCATCTGCAACGAAACCAGCCACTTCTTCCTGGCCACAGGCGTTTCCCTGGGCGAAACAGCCCAAGAATCTACCGAAGTGCTTGAGATCCATCCCATGCCCATCCCAGAAGCGCTGCGTATGGCCCGCGCCGGGGAAATCAGCGACGGCCCGTCAGCGCTGGCCTTGTTCTTATGCGAAAAACAGTTGTGGGCAATGGCCAAAATTGAGTGCCGGACTAGCGATTGAAGGATAACTTGATGACACCGCTTCCTGCTGTCCCCGACGATCGGGGGAAATTCGGTCCATATGGGGGCCAATTCGTCCCTGAAACACTCATGCCCGCCCTCAAAGAACTGATACAGGCTTACGATGAAGCCCGAAATGATCCGGCTTTTCTTCAAGAATTCGAATACTTGCTAAAAACCTATGTGGGACGGCCGTCTCCCCTGACCCACGCCAAACGTCTATCACAAAAACTGGGCGGGGCACAAATCTACCTCAAACGGGAAGACCTCAATCACTCCGGCGCACACAAAATTAACAACGCCCTGGGCCAGGCCCTGTTAGCCCAACGCATGGGCAAGACGCGCATCGTCGCCGAGACGGGCGCTGGGCAGCACGGGGTGGGCACCGCCACCGCCTGCGCTTTGCTGGGCCTGGAATGCGTCGTTTACATGGGCGAAGTGGACATCGCCCGGCAGCAGCCCAACGTCTTCCGCATGAAGCTGCTAGGAGCCGAGGTGCATCCCGTCGCCAGCGGCAGCCGCACGCTGAAGGACGCCATCAACGAGGCCATCCGCGACTGGGTGACGAATGTGGAAACAACCCATTACCTGCTCGGATCCGTACTAGGCCCGCACCCGTACCCCATGATGGTACGCGATTTCCAAAGCGTGATTGGGAAGGAAGCTCGGGGGCAGATGTTGGATATGTGCGGGAACCTGCCCGATGCGATCATCGCCTGTGTCGGCGGGGGCAGCAACGCAATAGGCATCTTTCACGCCTTCCTCGACGACGAGTCGGTGGGCTTGATCGGCGTGGAGGCCGGCGGCGAAGGCATCGCCAGCGGTAAACATGCCGCCCGCTTTGCCGATCTAGATGTCTCCCGCCTGGGCGTGCTGCATGGAACCAAGAGCTTCGTCATGCAGACCCCAGACGGCCAGATCGTGGAAACGCACAGCATTAGCGCTGGGCTGGATTACCCCAGCATAGGGCCGGAACACGCCTGGCTGCGCGACCAGGAACGCGCCTTTTACACCTATGCCACCGACGCAGAAGCGTTGGCCGCTTTCCAGGAACTCTCGCAAACAGAGGGCATCATCCCTGCCCTGGAATCGGCGCACGCAGTGGCTGAAGCCATTAAACGCGCCCCGCAGATGCGTCCGGATCAAATCATCCTCGTCAATCTCAGCGGGCGGGGGGACAAAGATTTGAATACGGTGATTCAGGCGTCGGAGAATAGAGAGTAGAAACTGGAGAGGATGTTATGAACCTCTGGCATGATTTAGAAACGGGGCCGAACGCGCCTGATCTCATTCACGTCATCGTTGAGATACCGAGCAATACGCGCAACAAGTATGAGTTTGACCACGAGCACGGCTTTTTGCGGCTGAACCGGGTATTGTCCTCTGCGCTGCATTATCCGGCCGACTACGGCCTCATCCCGCAAACGTTGTATGACGACGGCGACCCGCTAGATGTGCTGGTGCTGATCAAGGAACCCACTTTTCCCGGCTGCGTGCTGACGGTGCGGCCGATTGGCATCTTCCGCATGCTGGACCAGGAAGAGCCGGATGACAAGGTGCTGGCGGTAGTGGAAAATGACCCAATGTATCATAGTTACCGCGACCTAGGGGATGTGCCGCCGCACCAACTGCGGGAGATTGAACACTTCTTCCGCCGTTACAAGGATTTGGAAGCAAAACGGGTGGAGTCGCTGGGATGGGAACCCCGGTCAGTGGCGCTGGATTATATTCGCCACGCCCAAAATTTGTACCAGGAGCATTACGGCCAACAGACTGGTTAACGGCTTTGTTTTCCCTGCAGACGGGCCAGGCGGTGTTGAAGCTCGTCCCGAATCAGACCATCTCCCGCCAATTTTAACGCCTGCTCCGTCCACTGAATCGCTTTACCCAGGTCTGGCTCGTGCCATTCGTAAAATTTCGCCAGTTCCACATGCGCCGTCACATCCTCAAAGCTGGTCGAGGCAATTTGCTGCCAAAAGGGAACTGCTTCGGCGCGACGGCCGCTTCGCTTGAGCAGCCAGCCCAGCTCATACAACGCCCTGTGATACCGATATAACGGCAAATCTCCGGCGGCCGCCCGGCGCAAATTTTGTTCAGCCGCGGCCGTCAGCCCCAGGCCGGCTTGCCACTTCCCCAGGCTGAACTGATCCAATGGATGCGCGGATGCCGGCTGGGTGAGCAGGCGTGCCATTCGCGCCGCCATTGTCACCATGGAAAGCAAGTCAATCTCATTGTGGTAAAAAACACGCGCCATCTCACGGCCGTCTCCCGTACGCAGGTAACGGTGATACAGGCTGGGAATCAGATAGCCGGGCACATCGGCGTGGGTGCGCCGCACACCAAGCAGAGTTTGCTCCAGGCTGCCCAGGGCACAGGACCCGAGCCGGTTGCGCCACAACCGCCGCGCCGGCGGAAGTAAATCCAGATGAGGTAAGTCCCGGACACGGCCCGGCATCCGGTTCATCAGATAACGGCCGTCCAGCATCGGCAGGTCAAAGGAACGGCCATTAAATGTGACCAATCCCCCCTTCCCTGCCAGCAGCTCATCCAGCAAAAGCAGCATCGCCGGCTCGTCGCCGTGATCGCGCAGGAAGTATTGGCGGGTGATGAGGACATCACCTTCAAAGAAAGCCGCCCCCACCATGAAGGCAATGGTCCCCGCTCCGGCCAGCCCTGTTGTCTCTGTGTCCAGAAAAACAAAGTCACGGAAGTCCAGGTCCCGGAATCGGCTGTCATCCAGATAAACGGCCGCCTCCCCCGGGGCTAGTTCCAGCAAATCCCCCAGCTTATCTTCCCCGTGCTGGTGAGTGATCGGGTACACTTTGTCCAGGACATAGCAAGCGCCAACAGCCTTTTCTTCCAGTTGGATTCCGGGCAGCAAACGTGGCAACGGCCGCAATCCGCCGTCCACGGTATGGTCAGGGATCAACAACGACAGATGGTCAACCTTGGGTGGTGGAGCCGGTTTTAGATTCCGTACCCCCTTGACCACCCCCAGACGGCGTAACCGCGCCTTTAATTGTTCGTCCATAGGGTCGATTTTATGCGCCGGATCCCCAGATGCCAAATAAGGCAAACCTGAGCGGGTTAAGAGTCCTGCTATTTTTCAGATATACTCTCGCCATTCTTTTCCGGCAGGATAAAACATATGGGCTTAATTTTCACAGGCGCTGCCTTGATTGGGGTTATCATGTTAGCCAATCGTCTCAGCGCTCTGCAGAACCAACGTTATTACCGTATTTTCGACAGCTTCGTCTTACTTGCTCATCTGGGCATGATGTTGATGGGTCTCTCGGTCTGGCTGGCCCCTTCCCCGCAGCTCGCTTCCCTGTCACAAAATTTTGGCGCTGAATCGATTAACTTACCGCTGGTCGGGATGCTCATTCTGGGAATGGCCGGCTGGGGGATATTGGTGAGCTTCCGATCCTTTCGTCTGGGATTGGCGCGCTGGTTGCCGGTCAATCCGGACCAACCGGTGCATACGCTGGCGCTCCTGTTTAGCGTCTACCTGACAGGCAATACGCTGTTGACGCTCACGCAAGGGGGGCTGGAATCTCTGGCGGCAAACCTGGAGTCCCCTACGCTGGTGGATGTGCTGCTCCAACTGCTGCTGTTCCTCCTGCTGGCGTTGTTCGGCGTCGGCTGGCTGACCCGTCGCAGCGGCCGTGCCTTATGGCAGCGTCTGGGCGTTGAACGGCCGACACAAGCACAACTGCAAACCGGCCTCCGTTGGATTTTAGTGCTGGTCATTTTCCAATGGGCCATCGGCGCAGTTTGGGCGCTGCTGGCCCCGGAACAGGTCGAACTGGTGGACGGCATCAACATCACCTTCCTGGGCAGTTTCGATACCCTTTGGGAGTGGCTGGTGCTGGCATTGGCCACAGGCGTAGGGGAAGAACTTCTATTCCGGGGCGCGTTACAGCCGGTGTTAGGCATCGGCTACACCTCGATCATTTTTGCCGTCGCCCATGTGCAGTACGGCCTGACTCCTTTCACGCTGGTCGTCCTTATTCTCAGCCTTGTTCTGGGCATCATTCGCCGCCAAAGCAATACGACCGTCGCCATTTTCGTCCACTCCGGCTACAATTTTTTACTCGGTTTGTTCACGCTTCTGGCGGCCACGATAACGCCATAACGGAGCCAAATTGGGAGCCGCGCTAATTTGCGGAGCCTATGCCAATGGGCTATAATGCCGCCCGTTCGGGGCATGGCGCAGTTTGGTAGCGCGCTTCAATGGGGTTGAAGAGGTCGTGGG
>JBHHTQ010000098.1:0-8645 GCA_046753445.1 Anaerolineae bacterium
CCGGAGCCAACCTTTGCAGTGGACCCGTTTCCCGTGATGGAACGGCCCGCCGCCGACTTCACCCCGCAGCAGTTCACCATGCGCGACGGCGAAACATTGTTCGCCCGCCAATTTCCAGCCGAATCTGACGTGACCATCCTGCTGCTGCACGGCGTAACTTCGGATAGCGCCGCCTTCAACATCAGCGCGCAGATGCTGCGTGAGGTCAGCGGCGCCGAAGCGGTGGCGCTCGACCTGCGCGGTCATGGACAATCGGGCGGCACGGCTGGTGACGTGGATTACATTGGCCAATTCCAGGATGACGTGGCGGATGTGATTACTGCCATTCGTACCGATAAGCCAAACGGCCGTCTTATCCTCGCCGGTCATTCGATGGGTGGGGGCATTGCTCTACAGTTCGCACAGTTGGAAGACGCGCCTGCTGTCGATGGCTACATGCTATTTGCGCCGCATCTAGGCCCCAATGCGCCGACGATGCCCGAATAAGACCGGAAACAGCCGAAATAGCCGCCGCTTATTCCCAACTGCACGTGCCTCGTCTGATTGGGCTAATCATGCTCAACAACGTGGGCATCAAGTCGCTCCACCATCTGGACACGCTCTTTTTTAACCTGACGGATGAGGTGACGCATACCTACACCTTCCGGGCAACGGCCAATTCTTCGCCGCAGGATTATGTTGCTGCCTTAACGGCCGTTAACGCCCCCTTGCTGGTGGTGGTGGGCAGCGGTGACGAAGCATTTGTGGCGGAGGAGTTTCCTACGGCCGTTACCACATACAGCGACGGCGAGGTCTACATCATTGACGGAGAAAACCACACCAGCATCGTAGAAAGCGCCGCCGCGATGACAATCATCGAGCGCTGGTTGGATGACACGCAGTTGGCAGCCCAGTGAGTTTGGTCCAATCTCCAAGATTGGTCCAATCTGCAAGTGAACAAGGAGGTCCCAAAATGACACTTAACAAAATGAGAAGAGAATTTGAGGCATCAGCGAACCGGTCAATCTCCATGCCTATCGCCGGTGCTATCGTCTGGTTTACTGTTGCCCTACTCTCCACACAGGTTGGTGAGCAGATGAGCGCCCTCATTTTACTGTTCGGCTCAGGGACTATCTTCCCCATTGCCCTGCTTGTGGCAAAGTTGCGTAATGAAGCGCTGATAACGGCCGTTAATCCACTGGCTAAGTTGCTCGGCCTATCCATTTTGATGGTCAACCTGTTATGGGCCGTTCACATACCGCTGTTCTTGACGTCGCCAGAATTGGTTCTATTGAGCATTGGCATCGGACTTGGCCTGCATTGGATCGTCTACTCCTGGATTGTGCAGCACCCCATTGGCACGATTCATGCGATTCTGCGCACACTATTGGTATTGGGCTGCTGGACCATCTTTCCCGGACAACGGCTTTTGGCGATGGGGCTGGCTATTGTGTTTGTTTACTGTTTCAGCATCTGGCGCATGCTTATCAGACCGCTTCCGGAATAGATGATCCACCATTAAATCTGGTCAAGCTTTTAACCTTTTCATTCGGTTTAGCTGCCCAAAGGCGGCCCCAGGATTTTCCAATAAATGAGGTAGGGGATATAGGCAACGGCCGTAACCAGCGCCGTCCGATACATTCCCGAAACCCGCACCGGCTGGCTGACAGCGGCAAAAAGAGCGAGGCTTGCTGTGAGCGCCAGCGTTATTCCGGCCAGAACAGGTAAAAGCTCACTGTAAGGAATTTGCGGCCCCGCTCCATTGGCATCGGCAAACGCCAAAAAGCCGATGGCGTTGAGCAGCCCAGCCATCAGGTGCAGATTGACCAGATTGGTTAGCCCCATTACCAGCCGCGGCCATTGCCCAAACTGATTTTCTGGAAACAGCGCCCACGGATTAATGCTGGCTATCAGACCGGCTAAAAACAGGCCGATAAACAGCAGCATCAACGGCCCCTGGAAGGCGATTGTAGCGTACCAGGGAGTCTGAACCGGGCCTAATCCATGCCAGCGAAGGGGAGATGTGTCAATCTGTTCCGGGGCGGGTACGGCCGTTGCCCTCCTTATGCAGTTCAATTCGATGGAAGCCATCTCCTTCATCCTGCTGTACACGGCCGCTTTGATCTTTGTGGCCGCCTTTGTGACAATGACCCAGCAGGCCATTGAGACACGCCAGCGCAGCGAACAGCTTCTAGCTGAACTGCAAAATGCCCATACCCAATTGCAGGCGTATGCTGATCAGGCGGAAGAGTTGGCCGTTGCCAATGAACGCAACCGGCTGGCGCGCGATTTGCATGATGCGGTGGCGCAAACGCTTTATGGATTGACGCTGCAAGCGGCGGCGGCCAATGCTGGCTCTACGATTCGTGTCGAGGCGCCGTTATGAACCATGCTATCCGTGTTTTTATCGTTGACGATCATCCCATCGTCCGCCGGGGTATTCGGGATTTGCTGGAGACGGAAGCGGCTATTGAGGTTGTGGGGGAGGCCACAAACGGCCGTGAAGCGGTCTCCGGCGCCTCGTCGCTTCAGCCAGATGTGGTGTTGATGGATTTGGTCATGCCGGAAATGGACGGTATCGAGGCGACCCGTCAGATAAAAGCGCTGCAGCCTGACTGCAAGATTTTAGTGTTGACCAGCTTTGCCACCGACGACAAGGTATTTCCGGCGATTAAATCTGGCGCGCTCGGGTATCTCATCAAAGACACCGGCCCCGATGACCTGGTGCAGGCGATTCATCAGGTACACCAGGGGAAAGCAACGCTGCATCCTGCCATTGCCCAAAAATTATTGATGGAAATAAGCCAGCCGGCAGAACGGCCGTCTATCCCCGACCCTCTGACCGAAAGAGAAGTCGATGTGCTAAAACTGCTCGCTCACGGCCTGAGCAACCAGGAAATTGCCGACAAACTGGTCATCAGCGTCACCACTGTCTACTCGCACGTCTCCAACATCCTCTCCAAATTACACCTGGCAACGCGCACGCAGGCAGCCCTTTATGCTTTGCGTGAAGGATTTGCCTCGCTGTATGGCGAAGAGGAAGAGGCGTCATGATTATCGGTGGGTAATTTTTCTTTGCACTATGTTCTGGGGATGGGTAACGGCCGTTCCTCATCTCCCACTTTCGTCTATAATTCATATGTGATTGATACCATATGTCGCGTCGGCGCTTTTGCCATTCTTCATTCACCCGCTTGAACAGCTGCCGGAGCCGACCCGGTGAAAATTGAACCAGTCTGGAAATCGCTGACGGAACCAACCCGGGATGGGCGGTGTATATTTACTGAAGAAACCTTTCCGGAGAGGCTCGCATTAACGAAACGGATTTAATCATTGACGTTTGTCAGGGAGACGTGGCTGCCTGGGAACGATTGGTTCGCCTGTATCAGGAACCGGTGTTTCGCCTGGCGTATTTAATCTTGGGCGACGATGCGGAGGCGGACGATGTGGCCCAGGAGACTTTTATCCAGGCGTATTTGAATCTGGACCGGTTTGATGGGACACGGCCGTTACGCCCCTGGCTGCTAAAAATTGCTACAAATCTGGCCCGGAACCGGCAGCGAAGCGTCAGCCGCTACCGGGCAGCATTACAACGCTTTTGGCAAAATGAACCGGTGGCAGCGCCGCGTCCCAGCGAAACGGCCGTTCAAGCAGAGTCCCAACGTTTATGGCAGGCGGTGCGGCAACTGCGACCCAAAGCGCAGGAAATTATTTACCTGCGCTATTTTTTGGAGTTGTCGGAGGCAGAAACGGCTTTTACCCTCAACATCCCGCCGGGCACGGTCAAATCGCGGCTGCATCGCGCCTTGAAACAGTTGCGAACGGTTGTTGAAAGCGAGTTTCCAGATTTAAGCGAGGCATTTAGATAACATGAACGAAGAAGCGGTAGCACAATGGCAGCAGCGGCTGCGGGAAACGGCCGCTTCATTTCCCTACCCGGCTACGCCTGATGTGGCCGGGGCGGTGCAGCAGCGGCTGGCCGCCCGGCAAACGCGCTCCATTCCTGTACGGCGGCGTTTGGCCTGGGGAATCGCATTGCTCTTGCTGATTATTAGCGGCTTAATGGCAGTCCCCCAGGTGCGAGCGGCCGTCTTGCGCATCGTCCGCGCTGGTGCAATTACCATTTTTGTGAGTGAACCGACCACGCCGAATGCACCTGGGCCGTCCGTATCTGACGAATTTATCTTCGATCTGGCCACGCCCACCACCCTGGCTGAAGCGCAAGCCCGCGCCAAAATTCCGCTGAAACTGCCCACCTATCCCCCTGATTTAGGTGCGCCGGATCACGTTTACATTGAAGAGGCAGATCGGCAGTCGGCCATTATCATGGTCTGGTTAAAACCTGGACAGGCTGACGAAGTAAGATTGAGTCTGTACCATATCGAAGTGGACGACTACGCCTACAAAACGGCCGAACACATCAAGATTACCCGGGTAAATGGGCGGGAAGCTTTCTGGCTGGATGCGCCCCATTATTTTCGGTTGGGAAACGGCCGTTACCAACCCTGGCGATTCGTCGCCGGCAACGTCTTAATCTGGTGGCCGTCAGAGGATGTCACCTATCGCCTGGAAAGCGGTTTGCCCCTGGCCGAAGCGGTGCGAATTGCCGAGTCGCTCAAGTAATAACAGGGGCGCGGGCAGCTTGTCCGCAGACGGTCTGGCAACCGTGGTCCCATTAGGATGGTTATGCATGAATAGGCGAATTTTACGAATTGCACTTATCCTTCTGCCCCTTCTGTTCAGTTTTGGAAGTATCTACGCAAAAGGGCCCCCGGCCAGGATTACCATCGAGGGGCCGGGCATATCGGAAGTACTCGAAATCAGTGACGAGGTGCTGCTCCAACCCTTCGGCTGGGGTGAGTTTGTGGATTTCTCCTCTCCTGTCGAAGCAAGAAACGATATTGAACGAGGGTACATCATCACCCGCTACGTCCTGATAGGGGGGACGACAATGCGGAGTCTCGATACATTCACATATTTCCCCGGTTCCGCAAATGAAGAAAGCATCGTCTTTTACAAGGGGATCATCGACAAAAATCTCATTTTAGGTGGATCACCCCATGATGGAAAATGGTTCCGTGTTTCCACAGATGGGGAGTCTGCCATACAACGCATTTTTGACGCGCACGGCATCTCCAAAAGAGAGAATCCTCCCTCAAACTTATCCATTTCGATGAAAATCCCTGTCTGGGTGCGCTACGGTTTTATTCTGGCTGTCACTGGCATTGCAATCTTTCTCTTCGCGTCACAGCTTAAAAGATTGCGTCGTGTAAAGCAGGAGTGAATCGCGTCTGGTGCAATAAGGATGATGAGCCACGTATGATTGCACAGGGCTACTATCAGGAGAATCAGTATGAAAACGCTCACTTATTTGCTAACGATATTTTTGTCACTGTTTTTATTGATTTCATGCACAAACTCACCGAAATCGGCCAAAACAGCAGGTTCCACGGTAACCGTCTCGCCTCCGCAACCTGTCGCCCTACAGCCGACCAAACAAACCCACGCGCCGGCAACTGTTTTGCCGGAGCCACTAGTTGAATCAGGCTATCTGTCGTCGGCCCTCAAAATGAATACCGGGTGAGCCACCCACACGGCGACGCTTCTGCTCGATGGTAAAGCGCTTATCGCCGGCGGCTTTCGGGAAGAGGGCACGGCCGAAATCCCGATTGCCAGCGCGGAAATCTATGATCCAAACACGAATACGTTTACGCCCACAGGAGAGATGAATGAGGCGCGCGCCGGACATACGGCAACGCTGCTCCCCAATGGGTTGGTGTTGATTGTTGGTGGTTGGGGGGTAGACGGCCGTTTACCAACCACAGAACTTTACGACCCCCAAACGGGCAAGTTTCGCCCTGCGGCAAGCATGTTTGCGCCGCGGGCCAGCATGACCGCGACATTATTGCAAAATGGGCAACTGCTCATCGCCGGCGGCGATTCGGCCAAAAACACGCCGCAGTTGATTGCCGAACGCTATGATCCGGCAACGGATACATTCACCCAGAGCGGCAGCTTGCATAACGGCCGTTCCGCCCACACCGCCACCCGATTGAATGACGGCCGCGTCTTGCTCATCGGCGGCAAATCAAAGAACAACAACATGATTTTAGCAAGCGCAGAAATTTTTGACCCGACGACCGGGGAATTCACCCTCACAGGCAGCATGAACACAGCCCGCCACAAACATGCTGCGGTTTTGCTGCCAGACGGCAATGTGCTGGTGATGGGCGGTTCCGATGAAAATGATTGGCGCGGCCAATACAGCAGCGCCGAGTTGTACGACAGCGGCACAGGCTCGTTTACCCCAATTGCGGACATGAACAACGCACGGTTCAAGCTGGCAGATGCCGCTGTGCTGCTAAACAATGGTGATGTACTCGTTGGCGGCGGCAACCGGCAAATTGAACTGTTCGACGCCCAAAATCAACAATTCATTGCGGCTGACCAGATTGATGACGATTACTATTTTTCCGTTTTGACCTTGCTACTGGACGGCCGTGTCCTGATAACCGGCGGATACGATGCAAGCATCCAGCCGAGTGAAAAAGCATGGGTTTATACGGCCGTTTCCCCATACACATCGGCAATAACAGGAGTCGCGGATTGCCCCGTCACGCAGCCACCCAATCCCCCTTTTATTCCTCCTTCTCCGTGGCCCTCACAGCCGCCAGACACAAGCCGGTACTGGTTCGGTGATAACGGCCTCTGGGTTGCCCTGCCAACTGATGGAATCTGGAGCCAACTTTTGCTTGGGGAGAAGTTTTTGTGGTGGAGCCAGGAATTCGATGTCTATGAAGATGAGACGCCAGACCTGACAATGACTGGCCGGCGTCTCGGCGGGGAGGCGCCCCCTTTCCAGACCTCAGAGGCGACAAACATTTATCATGAAAGTATCGACTGGGCGATGATGAGCGGTGTGGAATTGGCATCGTCGGGGTGTTGGGAATTGACGGGCCAATACAAAGGTCATCAACTGTCATTTGTCCTCTGGGTTCCTCCGGGGTAACTTTTATGGCAACTTTCCATTATAATCTCCCTATGTCTGGAGAGTTGCTGCAAACGAAATTGTATGTACCGCGGTTACGGCCGTCTCTCGTCCCCCGCCCCCGCCTGATCGCAAAACTCAACCGGGGGCTGCAACAAGGCAGCAAACTCACCCTCATCTCCGCCCCGGCCGGCTTCGGCAAAACCACCCTGGTCAGTGAATGGGTTGTCAACTGTGAACGGCCGTTTGCCTGGCTCTCTCTCGACGAAGGGGAAAGCGACCCAGCTCGCTTTCTGCTGTACCTGGTGGCGGCTTTGCAGAAAGCAACTCCGGAGTTGGGACAAACGGCCATGGCTGTTTTGCAATCGCCCCAACCTCCGCCGCTCCAGACCGTTTTAACCCCGCTACTCAATGAAATCGCCACCGTACCGGACTCCTTTACGCTGGTACTGGATGATTACCACCTGGTTGATGTCCAAGCAGTTGACAAAGCGCTGATCTTCCTGCTCGATCACCTGCCGCCGCAGCTGCATCTGGTCATTACCACCCGCGAAGACCCCAATCTACCGCTGTCCCGGCTGCGGGCTCGCGGCCAACTGACGGAGATTCGGGCGGCGGATTTGCGCTTTACAACTAAGGAAACGGCCGTGTTCCTGCAACAAGTCATGGGACTAGACCTGACAGAAGAGCAAATCGACGCGCTGGAAGCGCGCACCGAAGGCTGGATTGCCGGGCTGCAAATGGCGGCGCTTTCCATGCGTGGTCAGGAGGATGTGGCCGGTTTTATCCAATCGTTCACCGGCAGCCACCGCTTTGTGTTGGATTATCTGATGGAAGAGGTGCTGTGCCAGCAGCCGGATGATGTGCAAGAATTTTTGCTGAAAACGGCCGTTCTCAATCAATTGACCGGCCCTTTGTGCAACGCCCTCACCGGCGCTAACAATGGGCAGGAAATCCTGGAAACACTCGAACGGGCGAACCTTTTCCTCGTCCCGCTGGATAATGAGCGGCGCTGGTACCGTTACCATCACCTTTTTGCCGATTTACTGCGGCAGCGATTACAACAGAGCGCCACAGAGCGCATTGTCAATGCCCTGCACATCCGGGCCAGCCAGTGGTACGAAGCCAACGGTCTGGAAGTTGAAGCATTTCATCATGCGACGGCGGCCCATGACGTGACCCGTGCACTGCGTCTGATTGAGGGCGAAGGGATACCCTTTTACTTTCGGGCTGAGGTGACCCCTGTGCGGCATTGGTTGGAATCTTTACCAGAAGCCGAATTTAAGGCCAGACCGTCACTGTGGGTGACCTATGCCGCCGTGTTAACCATGACCGGCCGGCTGCAAGACAACATTGAAGAAATTTTGCAGGCGGCAGAGACGGCGCTCCAGGATGCGCCCGATGACGACAAAACGGCCGATTTGCACGGCCAGATTGCCGCCATACGCGCCATGCTGGGCATTGTAAAAAATGAGATAGAAAGGATTATCACCCAGTCGCGCCGCGCTCTGGAATTGCTACACCCCGACAACGCCCCCATGCGAACAACCACAACCTGGACGCTGGGTTACGCCCATCAGGTACAGGGCAACCGGGCGGCGGCCAGCCAGGCATATGCCGAAACCATTGCCTACAGCCAGAAATCCGGCAATATCATGACCGAAATAGCGGCCACGAC
>JBHHTQ010000099.1:0-8169 GCA_046753445.1 Anaerolineae bacterium
ATCCTCCCTAATTCTAATTGGCGATCTGTCTCACAATGCTTGACACATTGCGCCGACACCTGGGTGTTAGCGAGGCAGCCGTCAGCCAATGGAAGAAAACGCTGCACACAAAAGGAGCAGAAGCCTTGCGACTGCGGAAGGCGCCTGGACGTCCGCCCAAGTTGAGCGAGGCGCAACGGAAGCGGCTGGTCACCATCCTGGAACAGGGTGCAATAGCAGCCGGATTTCCGACGGAAAGATGGACGCAGGCCCGCGTACGGCAGGTCATCCAGCAAGAGTTTGGTGTGACGTATCATCGCAACTATATCAGTCGCCTGCTCCATCAGTTGGGCTGGAGTGTACAAAAGCCAGAGCCGCGCGCCCTGGAGCGTGATGAAGCGTTGATCCGAGCCTGGTTGGCACAGGACTGGCCCAGGATAAAAAAACGCGCAGCAGCCGATCGGCGTCGAGATCGTGTTTGAAGACGAATTCGGCCTGTCTTACAACGAAAAAGTGGGAAGCACCTGGACGCCGGTAGGTTGCACCCCGATCATCAAACGGCATGGCCGTTATCGCCGGGAAACCTCCACCATGGTCATGTTGACGATCAGCGGCAAGATTTACAAACGGCACTTTGATGGTGCGGTCAATAGCGAGAAACTGACCGCTGGGCTCAAGCATCTCCGTCGCTGGGTGTCGGGCCCTATTATCTTGATTTGGGATCGCTCGCCGGTCCATCGGTCCAAGGCAGTCCAAGATTTCCTGGCGCAGTATCCGGATATCCATGTCGAGTGGCTACCGCCGTATGCACCGGAACTTAATCCCGAAGAATACTGCCACGGGAATGTCAAGAACAGAATGCGGAACGGTGTGTATCATTCGAAAGCAGAAATCCGTAAACATCTTGACCTGGGGTTCGCCCGCTTGCGAAAACGTCCGGACATCTTGTTAGCTTGCTTTCAACATGCAGGCCTGAAACTTAACCAATTATGGTGAATATCAATAGAAGCAGCCGCCAATGACGACACCGTCAAAGCAATCATTCTCCGGGTAGACAGCCCCGGCGGCACTGTCACCGACTCGGCTCAAATCTATGAAGCCATCAAACAGATCGACAAGCCGGTTATTGTCAGCATGGCCGGCGTAGCCGCTTCCGGCGGCTATTACATCAGCGCCCCCGCCGATTACATCATAGCCCGCCCAGACGCCACAACCGCCACAACCGGCAGCCTGGGTGTCGTGCTGACGTTGTACGATGCCCAAGAGTTATCAGAAAAAGTGGGCGTTAAAGTAAGCAGCATCACCAGTGGGCCGAATAAAACCATCGGCAGCCCCTGGGAAGACATGACGGCCGAACAGCAGGAAATCCTGGAAGCGTTTATTGATGAATCTTACGACGAATTTGTGCGCATCACTGCCAACGGCCGTAACCTGGACACAGAAACAGTGCTGGCCCTGGCCGACGGCCGTATCTACAGCGGCCGTCAAGCCCTGGAAGTCGGGCTGGTAGACGAACTGGGCAACTTCGACGACGCCGTAGCCAAAGCGGCCACCCTGGGCAGCATTGCCGGCGAACCCCGCACCGTAGAATACGAACATCATTAACCACTCCCAAGCTGGAATACCGGTACGTAGGGCCGGGGTCGCAATAGATATTGGAGGTCTTGAGAATTTGCGCGGTTGAGATGGACATAATGCGTGATACGTAAGCGCAAAAATCACGCTTACGCAACACGCATCACGTCCAGGCCGCATAAAACATCAAAAAGCCGGTTTTGGGGTGCCGGCCGACGTTATCCTCTACGGGCGTAAGATAGCGGGCAGATAGAGATGTTTCGCCTCGATGGTAGTGACGTCCGTCACGGCCATGACAATATCCCCATCCGCCTGCGACGCTGCCTGAATCAGCGTCGTCTCCACCGTGCCGCTGACCACATTCAGCGGCGGCGTCACCGAAATCAGCAGCGCCGCCGCCCCCCCCGGCCCCAGCGTAATCGGCGTCTGATAGATCACCGGCCAGCCCAGGCTCCCGCTGTGAGTGATGTCATACGTATTCGTTACGTTGCCCGTGTTCGTCAACGTGTGGCTGTAGGTAATCGCCGTACCGGGAAAACCCGCGCCGCTTCGGTCAGGGGACATTTGACCGCACAACAATTCCCCTTGGTAAAGCCTGAAATTGTCAAAAGCCACTTTCACTTCCTGGTCGGCAAAAAAGACATTGTGGCTCCACGCGGCCACGCCAAAGTAAAGATTAGCGGTAGGCAAGCCGGTTTCCGAGAGCACGGCGACCCATTGGCCGTTGGCCGTGTCCCGGTAATAAGCGGTATACGTGCCGCCAACACGTCTCAGGCGCAGCGTTCCTGACAAATCCGTTGTGGCTGAGATAGGGGTATTGCCCGTCGAAAAATTGCCGCCGTAAACCTCTCCTCCAGACTCGCCCACGCCCCGGCTGACGCGCTCCATCGTCTTGTCCGAGACGCCGGGCGCAGTTACCCTCAAACCGATGCGGACGCCATTGTTTGCCGGCCAGGCAAGCAGCTCGTAATCCGCCAGCATATCAAAATCGCCGCGCACCTTGCAGACGCTTTGCGCCTCGCCCCGGAAACGACTGAGGGACGGGTCGTCGCTGGCGTTCGCCGGCAGGGTAATTTCCAAACGCTGGTTGGTTGCCGTCACCGCCGGACCGCTGCCCTCAATTTTCGTCTGCCACAAGGCCGGGTTCAAACCATTGTTGAAGTCGTCGGCCGTGTCATTGTACCCGCCTTCATACCCCAACCCGTCTACGCCGCGCCGGTAATATAGTTGAATTTGTTCTGCGGTCAACGCCGTGTTGAACAACGCCGCTTCATCCAAACTTCCCTGGTAATAAAACCCCGCCTGGCCCGCCCGGCTGCCGATGAACCAGTTGCCGGTGTAGGCGGGCAGGTCGGGATTGTTGTCCGTGACCTGGTTGACAAGCTGCCCGTTCTTGTACAGAAGATAATCGTTCCCGGAGCGAACGACAGCGATGTGCGTCCATTCGTTGGCCGGGAACGTCGTTTCCAGCACGGCTCTCAGGTCGCCGGCCGGCGTGCGGTAATCAAAACCAAAGCCGTAATAATCTGTGCCGCCCGCGCTCATACCGGGCAGCCAGCCTGAGTAAACGTGAAATCTGTCTGCGTCCGTCGCATCGCCCCGCGTCCAGAACATAGTGCGGTGCGCGTCGTCTGCCCGCTTCATCCAGAGCAGGAGCGAGGCATCGCCGGCCTGGTGAAAGGTGAACGTCTGCGTAATGGCTGCCCAATCATCCACGCCGTCAAAGATGAGCGCGTTATTAACCTGTCCCAGTCCCCAGGCGGCGTTCCCCTGTATAGCGCCATCGTTGCTGCCGGCGGAGTCGGCGGCAGTTGTTCCGCTTCCTTCGTCAAATTTCCAGTAGTAAACCAAATCTACAGCGGCGGCCGATCCCCCCGTGACCTCTTCCTTGTTCTGTCCGGCCGCCATCCCCGCCACCGACAAAGCGACGGACAACAAGCTCAGCCACGAAACAACC
The DNA here is from genome assembly GCA_046753445.1 of Anaerolineae bacterium. Taxonomy (GTDB): domain Bacteria; phylum Chloroflexota; class Anaerolineae; order Promineifilales; family Promineifilaceae; genus JAHEEY01. The sequence continues at coordinate 3,512 of JBHHTQ010000099.1, forward strand.
AAAATTGATACTGCGCGTGTGTTCTTAAGCATTTTGCACCTCTAATTTGTTCCTGATTGACTGGCAAATCTCATAATTCACCGCAAAGGACGCAAAGTTTCTTTATCTCTTTGCGTTCTTCGCGCTCTTTGCAGTTCAACCTATTCCTGACCATTACACTTTTTGTCATAAATTTTCATCCAGACACTTTTCGGCCGTTTTCAATTGAGTTTCAAGGAATGTCGTCAGTTCGTCCAAGCTGCGCCAGATGACGCGCTCGCCGGTATGCACGTTTTCTAGCGAGATACGCCAGGCGGCGGCCTGCCCTTGGGCCTGCTGCCGCCACAGGCGCAGTAAATAGGCCTGGTAACGGCCGCTTTGGGCGCTTGCCGTTTTGGTCTCCCTGGCCGACTGGCGGGCTTGCCTTTCATCTGCGGCGTTATCTTTCATTCTACGGAACGCCCCAAAAAATCATCTCCCCGCCGAATGTGGTTGTGAGCAGGAAACGGCCGTCGCCGGAAAAGGCGAAACCCGTGATGGACTCATCCAACTGGCGCGCGGGCGCGCCGGCGCGCATATCCCAAAAGTGCAGAGAACCGTTGTCACAAAGCAGCGCCAACAGGCCGCCGTCCGGCGTAAACCCGCTTTGCGCGCTCTCTTCGCACGTCTCCACCGGCAGCGTGTACCGGCGTTCGCCGCTGGCCCGCTCCATGACCACCATGCTGGCTGTCCGGCCGTCAAAATAGGCCCAAAACTGACCGTCGGGGGCGATGGTCGGCGAGAAAGCCTGTGGCAGTTCGATGACGTCGGTAAAGGGGTCTTCTATCGCCTTTGCCGGATCGAAAACGAACATGCTGGTATCATCGCCGGCCAGCGCGAAACTGGCGTCTGCGCTGAGCACCACGCCGGCTTCACCAGACTCTTGCAGGGGCAGCCGGTTGATATTGCCATCGGGTAGTTCCAGGAGAAACAGCGTGTAGTCTGACGCGCCGATCAGCATTTTGCTGCCATCGCCGTTCAGGGAGAAATGCGTCAGGTAGGAACCGGAATTGGCGACGGAGATTTTCTCCCGAATTTCGCCGGAAAGGGGATCAATAGCGTACAGGAAACGGCTCTCGCCATCCGTGGCGAACAGCGCGCTTCCATCCGGGGCGAAGGCCAGCCAGGCGCTGGCGCCCCCGGCGGGCGGCTCGGCCAGAAGGGTGCGCGCCCGCCGCTCTGCGGAGGCGACATCCCAAAGTTCGATCCAGACCCCGCCGTCATTGGGTATGCTTTGAACGGCTGCGGTACGGCCGTCGGGAGCCAGCGCCACTTTGCCATTCAACGTATAAAAATCGGTGACGCCCGCTAACAACTGGCCATCAGGGGCGTCCAGCAAAGTGAGGACGTTACCAGAGAATAAGGCCACCCGCTCATCGGCCGGGTTGTCCGCGCGAAGTCCCCCCTCCGGCAAAGATTCCACCCGCGCTGTTTTAAAAGTGGCAACATCCCAATAAACCCGCTCCGTCCGGGTGGCGGCGTACAGTTGGTCTCCCTGCGGGGTAAAGCCGAAATCCTCGATGGGATCGTCCAGCGTCCAGGTGTACAGTTCAGACTGGGTAGCGGCGTCAATCAGGGTTATCTGGGCCAGGCTGTTTTCATTCTTTTGCGCAGCCAGCAAAGAGGGCGTGGCGCGTCCCCTGTCCCTGTACCCCGCCTTTGACAAACGGGCCAGCCGCCGCCCGGTACGGCCGTCCAGCCAATAAAAACTTTCGTCATCCGACACAAAAACCGTCTCCCCATCGCCGACAAAGGCGGGGACGCCGATGAAAGCATTGCCCGACGGCTCATAGACAATGCCAGCCAGCCGCCGCCCCGTTTGCGGGTCAAATTGCTGGACGTACACGCGATAGCCGGTGATAAAACCTTGCGGCGCGATGCTTGTCGTGATGCCGGTTACCAGCAATTGCGCCCCATCTGGCGTAAAACGGTAGGAAAAGATGTTGAAGGGAACGTTGATTTGCGCGACCAGCGTCCCATCGTTCAAATCCCACACATTCAGCCATTCCGTTTCGTTAGGCTGGAACGCCAGACGGCCGTCAAACCCCTCCGCCAGCCAACGGCCGTCCGGGCTGACAACCATCGAATCGCTCCCGCCGGAATCCAGCAAGCGGCGCGCCTCCAGCGTGGCGCCATCCAACACCAGGACGCCCGATTTCGCGCTGACCAAGAGGGTGCGGCCATCCGGCGACCAGGCCAGGGAAGTCGGCTCCCCTTTACCGGTGCGGTACAGCGGGCGCAAGCCGCCCACATTGTCGGCCGTGATGGGCGCGCCAGCCTGCACAACGGGCGTCGGGGTGGGCGTAGGCGTCAGGGTGGGCGTAGGCGTCAGGGTGGGCGTGGGCGTAGGCATCAGAGTCGGCGTGGGGGTGGGGGATGGGGTTGAGGTAGGAACAAGTCCAATGCTGGCGGATGTTTCCGTAGTTGGCGTGGTAGCGGGTGCAGGCGTGGCCTCCTTGCCCGCGCAGGACACTGCGCTCATTAAAATCACCAGTATCAAAAAGGATTTTAGCTGCTTTGCCATGTCTGCTTTCTCCTTTTTATGTGTATTCTTACAAGACTTGACAAATTTTGATGAAATTTGTCAAGTCCCCTAAATTATTCTGACCAGGCGTTACAAAAGCGTTACAAAAAACCTCCCCAAGCTCTTGACAACCTTCGCCGGAGAGCGGCATACTAAGTGAGCGTCTAAAAATAACTTCCCTTTTTTGTTCGTAGTAACCGCTTTAGCGGTCTGGACGACTAAAGTCGCTACTACGAACTAATTTCTGGACGCTTACTAAAAGCGCGATGGCTCATTTGACCTGTTCATTGTTGGGGACGCCGAAAGTGGGGTGGGCAAACGGCCGTGAAATCACCCTACCCACGCGGCAAGAGACGGCGCTGCTGGCGTATCTGGCGGTGGAGCAGGAACGCACCCATTCTCGGAGTGCGCTCATGAGCCTGTTGTGGGGGGAAAAAACAGACCGGGCCGCCCGCAACAGCCTGCGCCAGACATTGTTCCGCCTGCGCCAGGCGCTATCCGTTGAAGAGCAAACGGCCGTGCCCTTCCTGCTGATTTCCCCCCAGATGGTACAATTCAACCCCCAAAGCCCCCACACGCTCGATTTGCGCCAATTCACCCATTCATTAGACAGATGGGAAGCACACGATCACGAAATTCTGGCAGCCTGTCCCGCCTGTTTAGACCGATTAGAACGCGCCGTAACCTTGTACCAGGGAGCGTTCCTCGATGGCTTTACCTTGGACGCCAGTCCTGCCTTTGAAGAATGGGCCATCATTTGGCGGGAGCGGCTGCACCGCCGCCTACTGGATGCCTTGTACCATCTGGCCCAGGCATACATCCACCGGGGAGAACACCAGCGCGCCCGGCGGTACGCCTGGCAGCAAGTGGCGTTGGAACCGTGGCGGGAAGAAGCCCACCGGCAATTGATGGAAGCGATGGCCCGCGGCGGCCACCTGCAAGAAGCGTTGGCCCAATACCAGACGTGCCGCACCGTGTTACAGCAAGAATTCAAAATGCCTCCATCTGATGAGACACGCGCGCTGTATGAACGCATCCGGGCGATGCCCCGCATCCTGCTGCGGAATTTCCCGTCGTCCGTCACCTCGTTTGTAGGGCGGACGGAGGAGATGGCCCGGTTGAGCGCGCTGTTGAGCAGCGACGAGATCCGTTTGCTCACCATTTTGGGGTTCGGCGGGGTGGGCAAGACTCGTCTGGCTGTGGAGGCGGCGCGCCAGCACGGCCGCGCTTTCTTGAACGGCGCGGCATTTGTCCCTCTGGCCGGCGCAGCCCCGGAGGAAAACCTGGCGCTGACGATAGGGGCGGCCTTAGGCATATCCTTTCGAGACGGCCGTCCCGCGCAGCAGCTCCTCAATCATTTGCAGGCCAAAGAAATGCTGTTGGTGCTGGATAACTTTGAACATTTGACGGCCGGCGTCAGCCTCGTGCGCCAACTGTTGTCCCACGCCCCGCGCGTGAAGATAATCGTCACGTCGCGGGCGGCTTTGCGCTTGCAAGGTGAATGGCTGTTCCCACTGGAAGGATTGGCGGTCGAGTCAGAGACTGGCGACCAGACCCAGGCGGATGCGGTGCGCCTGTTCGTGCAGCACGCCCGCCAGGTGAACCCCCTGTTCTCCGAATCGGCCGTCACGTCAGCGGCGGCGGCGCGCGTGTGCGCCTTATTGGCCGGCAATCCGCTGGCCATTGAGCTGGCCGCTTCCTCGCTGGGATTCGACGATGTGGAAACGCTGGAACGCTCGCTGGCGGACAATCTGACCCACTTGCGCAGCATGTGGCGAGATACACCCACCCGCCAACGCAGCCTGCAAGCGACGCTGCTCTACTCCTGGCGGCTGCTCACGGCCGAAGAGCGGCGGGTGATGCGGCAGTTAGCCGTTTTCCGAAGCGGTTTCAGCGTGGAGGCGGCCTGCGCGGTGACACAAACGCAGCCGCAGTTGCTGGCGGCGCTGGTGCAAAAATCACTCGCGCGGCAGGTGGATGTGGAACGGTATGATTTGCACCCGTTGGTGCGCCACTTTGCCAGCGAGCGTCTGCGCGCATCCGAAGCTGAAACTCAGGCGGCCGAGCGGCGTCATGCTATCTTTTTCACCGATTTGCTGCACGCTCAGGCGGATCG
>JBHHTQ010000100.1:0-8154 GCA_046753445.1 Anaerolineae bacterium
AGCATGAGACCTGGATAGGCGAGGCGGACCGTCTGCGCCATTTGCAGGAAGCGGCCGCGGCCGCCCGGGAATTCCGCGCCTTCTGCCTGGAAAATAGCTTGCTCGATCTCTCGTTGGTCGTGGAGGTATTCGATACGCAATTGGTTCAACACGCGGAATTTCGCCGCTATTTCAGCGAGCGGTACCGGCATTTGATTGTGGACAACGTGGAGGAGCAAACGCCGGCGGGACAAAACCTGATCAAGCAGCTTATGGATGCCGCCCAGACCAGCGCCATCGCATATGACGCCGGCGGAGGTTACAAGCGGTTCCTGGCGGCCGATCCCCTTGGAGCCAACCAATTTCGCGGCCGTTGCCAATCCGTTTACGAATTCAAGCAGCCGTTCAACATCCCTCCGGCGATGACAGACCTGGCTAATCTGGTCGAGAATTACCTGATGCACACAAGGAAGCCGGCGGCCGCGGCCGGTGAAGCGATTACACACGTCGTCGTCGGCCGGTACCGGCGGGAAATGGTTGACCGTCTTGTACTGCTGCTGTCGGAGCTGACAGGACAGGCGCAAATCCCCCCCGACCAGATCGCCATCATCACCCCTTACCTGGACGGCGCATTGCGCTACATGCTGGCGAACACGCTGGCCGAGGCGGGACTGCCCCACAACTTGCTGCGCCGCCGTTCCAGCCCGCGTGAAGAGCCGCGGGTGCGCGCCTGGCTGACCTGGCTGGCGCTGGCTCATCCTGACTGGAACGTGTCGCCGGCGCCTTACGACGTGGCCGAAGCATTGAGCTTGAGCATTCATGACCTGGACCCGGCCCGCGCACAGTTGTTGACCGACCAGCTCTATCAGGCTGAAGCGCCCATGCTGCGACCGGTGAGCGAGCTGCCCGAAGCTGTGATTGCCCGTGTCGGGCGCGGGACTGTAGGCCTGGTAGAGGAATTGCGCCTGTGGCTGGATGCACAGAACGGCCGCGTGCCCATTGATTTCTTTCTCCACCGGCTGTTTGACCAACTCCTATCCCAGCGTCGTTTCCAACCAGAACCGGACCTGCCCGGCGCGGCCGTTTGTGATTGGCTGGTCAAGTCAGCGACAAGGCTGCGTCAATCAGCCGAGGCGATTGGACTGCACACGGCCGCTGAGGTGGGACGGGCCTTCATCACCGGCATAAACCAGGGCCTGGTTACCGCCAATCCGCCGGAGCTGGGCGCGCCGTCGAATCCTGAGGGCATCACCATCTCGACAATTTATGGCTTTTTGCTGGGAGGGAGAGCAGTGCGGGTGCAGGTCTGGTTGGAAACGGCGGCCACGGGGTGGTGGGACATTCCCAACCAGCCCCTCAGCAACGCTTTTATCCTGGCTCGCAGCCGCGATCCAAGCCTCGCCTGGACGGCCGAGGAAGATTTTGCCATTCGCAACCAGTTGTTGAGCCGCATCGTGCGTGGTCTGGTTAACCGCTGCGCGGAGGCGGTGATTTTGGCTAATAGCGATCTCGACCGGCGCGGCCAACGGCAGGCAGGCCCCTTGTGGCGAGCGCTCCAGCCGCTTCTGGCGGCCGCACCGGCCGGTGAATGAAAGACGCATGGGCACAGAAGCCTATTGTCACTTACCCCCCCTTTGTGTCAGAATCAACTCAATATGCAAGAAGCGGAGCAAAAAGTGGCAAAAATACTCCTGATTGAAGACGATCAGATTATCCGCAAAATCCTTTCGAAACGGCTGCGTAAGAAGGCGTTTGAGGTGGTGGTTGCTAATGATGGCCTGGAGGGGATTGCTAAAGCGCGTACAGAACGGCCGGACTTGATCTTGATGGATATGCGCCTGCCGCATTTGAATGGGTGGCAGGCCACAGCACAGCTCAAAGCAGACCTGGAAACGCGCGAGATTCCCATCATTGCCCTGACGGCCGCGACGATGGATTTTGAACAGCAACGGAGCCTGGATGCCGGCTGTGTGGATTGCTTCACCAAGCCGATCAATTTCTCCTCATTGTTGGCGCGCATTGAAATGTTGCTGAATCCTAATTAAGGCTGAAACGAACTCGTCAACTGGCCTCTATGCCAGGACACGCCCCCATCCCCGACAATACTCCTGAAACCAAAAAAAGAAGAACCAAAAACAGACAAGGCCACGGCCGCCGGCCGTGGCCTTGTTATGTGTCACCTGGACAAGATTACCTGCAGGTTACTGGATACCAGCCTTTTCCTTATGCTCCTTTACCAGTTCCCGCTTCAACACCTTGCCGACCGTCGTCTTGGGCAGCTCATCGCGGAACTCAATGAGACGTGGGTACTTGTATTTCGCCAGCTCCTTCTTGCTCCACTCGATGATTTCCTCTTCCGTGGTTGGATCTCCCGGATGCTTAACAATCCACGCCTTCACCGTTTCCCCTCGCCGGGGATCGGGGACGCCGGCCACTGACACCTCCAGCACGGCCGGATGACGCGCCAGCACTTCCTCCACCTCGCGGGGATAGATGTTGTAGCCGCCGGCGATGATCATATCCTTCTTTCTATCCTCAATATAGAAGTAACCATCTTCATCCATGCGAGCGATGTCGCCGGTATAGAGCCAGCCATCTTTTAGCGTATTGGCCGTTTCCTCCGGCATTTGCCAGTACCCCTGCATGATATTTGGCCCTTTGAGGACTAACTCGCCAATCTCGCTAACCGGCAGCTCTTTGTCACCATCGGCCGGATCCATAATGCGCACTTCCATGTTAGGCAGCGGCAAGCCGATGGACCCCGGACGATTTTCGCCATTCAGCGGATTGGCGTGCGTGGCCACAAAAGATTCGGTCAGGCCATACCCTTCAACCAGCTTACCCCCCGTCAGTTTCTCGAAGCGCTGTTTTGTTTCCTTGAGCAGTGGGGCAGAACCTGAAATACAGGCGCGAATGGAGCGAACGTCGTATTTACCGGCGGCGACATCGGGATTGTTATTGATGGCGATATACAAGGCAGGCACGCCGGGGAAGACAGTCGGTTTATATTTGTTAATACTGCCCAGGACATCTTTCTGGTCTCGCGGGTTGGGGATGACTACCAGAGTGCCGACCGTTGACACGGAGTAGATCATGGCTGTAATCATGCCGTAGACGTGGAAGAAGGGAATCGCTCCCAAAAACACTTCCTTGCCGCGCTCCCACTCCATCCAGCTTTGCAGCATGTATACGTTGGCGACCAGGTTGCGGTGGAGGCCGATGGCTCCTTTCGATAACCCGGTCGTGCCGCCGGTGTATTGGAGTAGGGCAACATCATCGCCTGTAACGGAAACATCAGGCTTGGGTGACCGTCTGCCGATGGCTAAGAAATCCTGATAAGCTATGTCACCTGCTTCTATCTCGACGTAGTGCCCTTCCTTCTTTTCCTTAAATAGGGTGAAGAGCAGCTTGAGATGAGCAGGTAAATACTCTTTGATGTTGGTGACAATGATGCGGCTGACTTTGGTTTTCTCTTGCCGCTGTACGTTCTTGAGTTGTTTGTAGAACAGACTCATCACGAAGACTGTCTCAGCCCCGCAATCAGCAAGTTGGTGCTGCAGCTCCCGCTCTGTATAGAGTGGGTTGGTGGCAATGGCAATGCCGCCCGCCTTTAGGATTCCGAAGTAGGTGATCACGAATTGAGGCGTATTGGCCATGTAAATAACTGCGCGGTCTCCTTTGTTGAACCCACTCGCCGCCAGCGCGGCCGCTACGGCATCTACCTCCTCATTGAGCTGGCGGTAGCTCATTTTGGTTCCCTTGAATATGATGGCCGTGTGGTCGGGGAACTGTTTTGCCGACTCTTCCAAAAAATGGTTCAGGGTATGGTTGGGTGTTTCAACTATATGGGGGACGCCTTCGTCATAATGCTTGAGCCAGGGCTTGTCAGCATAAGTGGGTTTCATCGGGATCTCCTTCATGAATGGCGCGGTTAATGCATGGGTGATTGGCTGATCTGTACCAGGGATAAGATTCGCATATTTGAATCATGTAGTGAAACGGCACATTAACATAAACGAAGTATAGTATCATCTGATTGATCATGTCAACTACTATTTATTGAATCTGGTATTATCCCAATTGGTGTCCCGCGCGGAGTAGTTGGCGCGCTGTTTTGCAGGTATACTGGGGACACATTAAGCAACAAATTCTATTATCCGGGAGAGGAAAAGGAATACAGTTGATGGCGGAATCCCCCCCAATTCAAGTCGCTTTTCAAGGAGAGCCGGGCGCTTATTCGGAGCAGGCTGTACGGCAGCATTTCGGACCAGATGTGGTGACGCTTCCTTGCCGCAGCTTCTTGGGGATATTTGATGCGGTTCAGCACGGCCAGGCCACACACGGCATGCTGCCTGTGGAAAATTCGCTGGCAGGGACGGTCATCCCCGCCTATGACTTGCTGATTGATCATGATTTGCGCGTGCAGGGGGAAGCGATTCTCCGCGTGGAGCATTGCCTGATGGCGCCTGAGGGAACGACGTTGGAAGACGTAAAGCGGGTGAAGTCGCATTATCAGGCATTGGCTCAATGTGAGCAGACGCTGCGCCGGATGGGGGTTGAACCAATTGACTATTATGACACGGCTGGGGCTGCCCGTGATTTGGCGGCCGCTCCAGAGCCGGGGACAGCAGTGATCGCCAGTGAATTGGCTGCGCAGACGTATGGCCTGAAAATCCTGGTCCGTAACCTGGAAGACCTTCAGTTTAATTACACTCGTTTTTTCATTCTTGGCCGTACTGACCCGGAGCGTCGGGATCCGTGCAAAACCTCCATCATTTTCACGACCCGTCATGTGCCTGGCGCGCTTCATTCTGTCTTGTCAGAGTTGGCGCAGCGGAGCATCAATTTGACGAAGATCGAATCACGGCCGCGCCGCAATCGGCCGTGGCATTATCTCTTCTACGTTGATTTTGAGGGACATGAAGACGATCCGGCCGTGAAAGAAGCGTTGATGAGCATCTTGAAAAAATCCTCCTTCCTCAAAGTGCTTGGCTCTTATCCATCGGCCCCGATTGAACCGGCAGTAATAAGGTAGAAAGGGAGACGCACCGTTCGCGCGCGCCCTGAGCCAACAGGCCCTAAACATAGAAAGGCGACATAACTTTGTGAATCATGTCACTTGCGTGGGTTTTGCGTAGGTTTCACGCAGGCTCCACGTACTGACCTTCCCCAACCGGATGCATTAGAATAGCTGCGAAGGGTAAAATCTCTTCTTCTTCTCCTCCTTTTAATGAGAGTCAGGTTTCGGCGTTCCTGGCTCTCGACAGCATATTAGCGGGCTGGTTCGTGAGAATCAGCCCGTTTTGCTTTTGCTATGCTGTTTGGCGCAAGCGCGTATAATCCTGCCTCATGACAAAAGCTAAGATGGACGCCAGGGTCATCAATGCTGACCGCGCACGTGTTCTGCAAGCCGCCAGCCTGGTTGGCGCGGCCGTCTTCGTCAGCCGTATCCTCGGGTTGGTCCGGGACATGATCACAAAGAATTACCTGGGGGTTACTACCCTCGAAGCCACGGCTTACGATGCAGCCAACCGGTTTCCAGAGGCAATCTTCCTGATTATCGCCGGAGGGGCGATAGGGTCTGCCTTCATTCCTACTTTTTCCGCGTACCTGGCGCGGGAAGATGAGGCGGGCGGCTGGCGTTTGTTTTCAGCCGTCATCAATCTGACCACGCTGGTGGTTACTGTGGTCGCCGGGCTGGCGATTCTCCTGGCCCCCCAATTTGTTGACTTCTTCATGGCGGATCTCATCATCGAACAGCCGGCGATTCGAGACCTGACGATACAATTGATGCGAATTATGCTTTTGTCCACCGTGATCTTCGGAGCCAGCGGGGTAATCATGGGGGCGCTCAATGCCCGGCAGCATTTTTTGCTGCCGGCTCTGGCGCCGATTATCTACAATCTGGGCATTATTGCCGGCGTGGTGCTGCTGACACCTAAAGTGATGGGGCTGGCCATTGGAACGGTGTTCGGAGCGGTGGGACACCTGATGATCCAACTGCCGGGACTTCGTCAGCAGGGGGCGCGATATACGGCCGTGCTGACACTGCGCGATCCCGGCGTGCGCCAGGTCTTGCGGCTAATGGCTCCCCGGGTATTGGGCCTTTCTTTCAGCGAGATCAACAAATTCCTCATTTTATTCTTGACCGGATCCATGATGTTGGGCAGCCTGCCGGCCTTAAATACAGCGCTGCGCATCATCATCATGCCCCAAGGTATCCTGGGGCAGGCGATGGGCATCGCGGCATTTCCCACCATGGCAGCACTCGCTGCCAGGTCTGCCCATGCAGAAATGCGGCACATCGTGACTTCCTCCTTGCGGCTGCTGCTTTTTCTGGGAATGCCGGTAACCGTTTTGCTGATGCTCCTCCGAGAGCCAATCATCGCCATTTTGTACCAGCGCGGCCTTTTTGGAAGCGAGTCCACAGAACTGGTTGCCTGGGCGCTGCTGTTTCTCGCCATGGGACTGGTGGCGCTGGCGGCCCTGGAGGTTATCGCTCGTGCATTTTATGCGCTGAACGATACCTTAACCCCGGTGCTGGCCGGGGGGATTCAGGTGACGGTCATGGGCCTTCTGAGCTATTGGTTGAGCCGGGATTTGTTTCCATCGCTTGGCTGGTTGCCGTTAGGCGGGTTAGCCCTGGGTTTTACCCTGTCCAATTTCTTGGAAGCCGGCCTTCTGCTTTTGCTCCTGCGCCGCAAGATGGGCCGGCTTGAGGGCTGGGCGCTGCTTGATGGCTTGTGGCGCATTATGCTTGCCAGCGCATTGATGGGCACGGCCGTATGGGGGGGACTGGCCATGACACCGGCAACGGCCGTCTGGTTGCAGGCTGTCTTAGGTGGTGTTGTGGGCGGGCTGGTTTATCTGCTTGCTTGCACAGGGCTGCGAGTGAGTGAGATGGGGCAGATTTGGTGCTTTGGCCGCGAGCGCCTGGGGTTCCTGCGCCGGATGCGGGGCGGTTGAATATCATCAATGACGCGGCCGTGACAAGGCAACAAAAAACCCGGTTAAACCGGGCCGCATGCAAAAACATTACACTTTAGTATATTGCTGCTTCTCGACTAATTCCCCGCGGAAACCGCAGCATTGTTCATAATCACTGAGCCTTGAGCGAACATATCTCCATTCACCCAAACCTCCAACGTATACTCTCCAAACTCAAACCCTTCTTCCGGACTGAAATAAATGTATCCTGGTCCAGAGGGGCCATACTGCCATAGTTGGTTTCCTCCCTCAATAATCTTGCCGCCATGGCGCCAGACCCAGGCCCACTCCATGCCATCAGCCATGGCATCGTAGGCAAAGGTGGCGTAGAGGGTGTAGTTTCCTTCTGCGAAAATGCGGCGGGGATTGACGGGCTGGTAGCTGTCGGTGATGTCGGTGGCGAAGGAGAGATTGCCGATGCGAGTTTCTTCGCTGAGATCGGCCGTCGGATCAAACAACTGGAACTCTTCCGGTAAAGTATACGCCGGGCGGACGGATGTGGCGGCAGCACCCTCCACTGAGGTTTGATTAACTTCCTCTGACACAAACCGGTCTACAACCTCTGCGGCCACACCGACCGTGACAGCAGGGGAATCATTCAACAGTTGGACAATTTCTTCTTTAGGGGGTTTGGCGTTGGTTAGGAGGGCGACACGTGAAACATTATCTGCGGGAGGCCGCCATGCATAAGCGGCGGTAATCGCAGCAATTGCCAGCAAGACGATGCTGGCTGATGAGTAAGTGTATGCCCGCTGTTGGGCCTGACGCCGAATGAAAAAATAAGGCGACCGCCTCATTTCACGCCAGGATTTGAAGGTAATGGTGAGTGTGAAGAGAGCGAGGATGAGTAATGTGCCCAACAACCAGGGTGCAATCGTTTCAGTTAGTACCACCGACTCTCATTTCCTCTTCCCGAAATTCGGATACATTATATTGAATGATCCCCGATTCAGCAAGCCGCGACGCCGACATAAATAAGCCCGGCAGGCAATTGTCACTGAAGCGACGCTCAACTGCCCCCTGAGCAGAAGAGGCCCCATCCTGAAATGAGGGTTACATGAATCATATCAAACGGGTGATGAATGGCATTTGTCACCTGCGAATAAGGCCCTAAAATTGCTTCATGATTCGAATTCGAGGGTTAATTAAAAATTATGGCCAAAACGCAGTGTTGCGGGGTGTGGATTT
>JBHHTQ010000101.1:0-8065 GCA_046753445.1 Anaerolineae bacterium
TAAGAAGATACGGTTGGAGATTGAAGTCATTTAATCTCCAATCTCCCAATCTCCAATCCCAACATTCCTCCTCAACACAAAGTAACAATGCGCCGCATATTTCCGGAAGAATCGGGCCAGGAACAAGTCCAGGTAAACGAAAATGGGCGTAAAAATTTCAAAGGGCCAGAAGGCGAGGGGCAGCATCTCCCAGAGGAAGAAGACGAGATTGTAACGGCCGTCCTCCTCAATCACAAACCCCGCCCGCTGGAGAATCTGCTTCAGATCAGCAAACCGCCAATCCGCCTCCACCTCGTCCCCCCGCCAGACGGGGTGCAACTTGCGCCCCAGCCGTAACAACGGGTTGTCCGTCACCGTCTCCACCATGAAAATCGCGCCGTCCGGCGACAGGCAGCGCGCCATTTCTGCCAGCAGCCGCTCGTAATCGGCAATGTGATGCAACACGTGCGCCACGTAAATCAGGTTGAATGCAGCGTTGGGAAAGGGGAGGGCGGTACCGCTGGCTTGCAGCACGTCCAGCCCCAGTTTACGCGCCGTTTGCAGCCGGGGCCAGGAGATTTCCAGCCCCGCGCGCTGCAAAGGCAGGTGGGCGAAACGGAGCAGGTATTCGCCATCGCCGCAGCCTAAGTCGAGCATCCGGCGGGTGGACGGCCGTCGCGCCGCCGCCTGCGCCACCTGATGGTAATGAAACAATTTGTAACGAAACGAGAGCCATTTGGGATGCACGGTTCACCTTCTGCGCCGGAACATGAAGCCGCCGGCGGCCGTCAGCCACAACCCATTCAACAGCATCGCCGCCGGCAGCTGCCACAACGCCTGGTGAAAACGGGCCATCAAACCCCACTGCACCACAATCCCGGCCAGGATGAGGGCAACGAAGCGGGGGCGTTCGGTGGAGAGGAAGAAGTTGAGCCAGATGTTCGCCAGGGAAAGGGTGAGCATGGCTCCGCCCACCCAGCCCAGCAAACGGCCGTCCACCCGGTACGCGCTCCCCAGCGTCAGGCGCACAATTGCACCGCCGAAGAGTAGGTAAACGAGGGCAATGGCCCCGCAAAAAACGGCCACCGCCAGCATGGCGGGCAGCAACACCTGGCCGGTATCCCGTTTACCCGCGTGCCGCCGCGCCGCTTTGGGAAACAGCACCATGATCACCGCCACAGGGAAGAATTGGATCACCTTGCCCAACGTCACCGCCGCGCTGTAATGCCCGGCCGTCACCGGATCGAAGTAGTGGCGCACCAGAATCGCGTCCATGTTGATGAGCAGGGCAAAGCTGATGAGGCCGGCGGCCGTCACCGTCGAATAGCGGAACATTTCCGGCAGGGAAACCTGATGCGGGCGAGGGGTGACGGCGAACAGCGCGCGCTGCAACACCAGCCAGCCGAACAGCAACGCCGCCAGGCTGGCAGCCGGCAGCGAGGCCATCGCCCCCAGCGCACCCCAGCCCAGCCACATCAAAGCCACGCCCAGCGCCAACCGCAGCGCGGCTTGAATCACCTGCACCGCGCCCAACGCGCCGAACCGCTGCACTCCTTGCAACGCGCCGCCGACGACCGGCCGCACCACCATCAACAGCGTGGTCACAGCCAGCGCCAACACCGGCCCCATCGCCTCAATGCGTAGGAAGCGGGCCAGGGGGAAGCTGAGCAACACGGCCGTCGCCGTCGCCAGCGCGCCCCAAAACCAGGCGGCGCGGAACATGGCACGGAAGAAGGAAACGGTACGCCCCGCCTCCTCGTCGGCCGCCTGGAAACGGGAGACGTAACGGGTGACGACGGTCTGGATGACGCGGGAAGCGACGACCAACACCTGCCCAACGCCGGACAGGGCGATGAGGATGCCAAATTCTGCCGGTTCCAGCAGCCGCCCAGAGGCGAGGTTGAACAGGTAGTCGAGGCCGTAAGCGAAGGTGACGGCCGTAACCAGCAGCAACCCCTGCTGCATACCGGCCGTCCGGGACAGGATCGGCCAGCGGCGGGCCAGGGCGTTAAAATTCACAGCCGTCAATTCGCCCAGGCGATGGGCAGGTACATTACACGGCCGTTCATCGTCGTCCAGCTCGACAAATCATATTGACGGCCGTCGCCCGTCAAAACCGCTTCATTATAAAACAGCGTAAAAGCCGTCGCGCCGGGATCGGTTTGCACAGCAAAACCAAAAGTCACCTCGCTCTCCCCGGCCACGCTCCCCTGCCAATCCAGGCTGTTCTGCCCGGCGTGGTACACCAGCCCGCCAGACTCGCTGCCGATTACAAACGTGACGTTAGCTGGCAGCGTGTCGGTGAATACGGCTACGGCAGTCTCCATGCCTGTATTTTTGATGGTGAACGTGTAGCTGATCACATCCCCCGGCGTGACCCGGATGGGCGCGCTGTGGTTTGACTGGCTGAAATCGGCCGGCCAGATGACTTCGGCCAGAAAAATGTCCCGCGCGCCATTGGCGTCATTAGCCACCAGGTTGCTCGCCTCTGAGGCAAAACCAATCAGGCGGCAGTCCGGGGTGAGATAGGAGCGATGGGCACGGCCGTTACCCCAGCCGCCACTCGCGTTCTTCGTCGCCACCCAAATCTCATTGCGCGCCAGGTCTACCAGAAACACGTCCCGCCGGCCGTTTGTATCGCCCGGAACCAGATTGTTGGCGTCGGTGGTGAAGGAGACAAAGCGGCCGTCGTCACAAATAGACGGATCCTTCCCTTCCCCATTGGCCTGCGCCCCCGCCGCCGACAAGTTCACCCGGCGCACCTCCCCCGTCGCTACCGTATACACAAAAATATCCGCCTGGTTGTTGGTATCGCTGGGAACCAGGTTAGTGGCATACGACTTAAAAACAATGTACTGCCCGTCGCTGGTGATCCAGGGCTGGCCGCTCAAGCCATTAGCGTTGCCGCCGCCCGGCGGTTCGCTCACCCGGATCGTTTTTCCCGTCTGGTGGTCGTACAGGAAGATGTCGGATACGCCGTTGGTATCATTGGCAACCAGGTTACTGGCTTCCCCTTTGTAGACAATGTAACGGCCGTCATAGCTGGCGCTGATATTGCTTAACATACCGTTAGGATAACCGCCGTCAACCGCTTTGGCAATCCGCTCCATAGCCCCCGTACGCCAATCGCGCAGGTAGATGCTGGAGTAGCGGGCGGCGTTATTTTCTCCCTGCACCATGTTCGGCCCATTGGAGGAAAACACAACGTAACGGCCGTCCGGCGTAATCGTGCCGAAACTGTTGCCATCCACCTGCTTCCCTTCCCAGGTCAGGCTGACGCGCTGGGTCTGGCCGGTCATGCGGTCGTACAAAAACACGTCCAGCCCGTCCCGGAACCACAAGTCACGATTGGTGTCGTTGGGAACCAGGTTGGTGGCGTAGGAATTGAAGACCAGGTAACGGCCGTCAGCGGACAGCGTGGGGTCAATGCTGTCATCGTCGGTGTTACTACCATCGTAGCCATGACTCACCTTAATCGTCATATCCGTCTGCCGGTCGCGCAGAAAAACATCCACAAAATTGGGCAGCCCATCCGCCGCCCAATTGGAAGCGTAAGACTCAAAGGCGGCAAAACGGCCGTCGGCGGACAAATATACGTAAAACGAAGAATCATTCGCCTCAGCGCCGCCCGTTCCCAGGCTTATTCGCTCCAAATTGGTTGTGCCGCCAGCAAGCATAGCCAGCGCCCCCAGCGTCAACAAAACCAATATAACCAAAAGCAAGAAAGGCCAGGCAACGGCCGTTACTCGACGATACCATTTCGTGCTTCTCATTTCTTCTGAATCACCTTCTTAAAAAATTTATTCTCCGGTTCCCAGTGCAATTGGATCCGCCAGGCGAACCAGCGTTTCGCCATCGTACATCCCCGCCGCCAACGAAAAGTCCGGCGCAGACACAGCAAAACGGTGGGATTGTACAAAAACATCGCCCGGAGACCAACCTGCGGGCCAAACATCCAGGCCATCCCACTGGCCAACTATCTGGCCCTGGGTGTCCAGGGCGTGAATGAAAATCTTTAACGGCCGTTCTGTCTCCGCCTCCACCCGCCAGGCTGTCATCAAAACCACCTCGCCCGGCGGCGCATCCAGGCGGCGGAAACCGAGAAAAGTGACGACGCCGCCCACCTCCTCAGCCTCATCAGCCCAGGGCAGCGGCGGCGGCGCGGGCAGCCGGTAAAGCGATTGGCCCTGCGCGGCCATCGCCGGCTCAGGCCAGAACGCCGCCAAAGCCGCCGGCGGCGCAACGGCCGTCGGCGTAGCCAGCCAGCCCCCTTCCCCCGGCCAGACAAAACTGCTTTCCGCCGCCAGCCAGCGCGGGCGCACGTCATTCGTCCCCCAACGCTGCCGCAGGACGGCCGGTAAGTCCATAGGCCGCAAGCCAGAAAAAACAACATCAACCGGTTCGCCCCGGCGGGGAACCCTGTACACAAAAATGCTGCCGCCGATCCGGGCCAGCGGCTCCCGGTCGCGGAACCAGGCAAATGTATCCCGCGCCTCGCCCAACACCACGCCGTGCAAATTATTCACACTGATAGCGTACAACCCCGGCGCGGGGTCGGCGGGATTGTACGCCTGCGTCCGCGGGTCGCCCTGCTCCGGCGTCGGCCCCCAGGTGGGCAGCGGCTCAAAGCTCAGGCCATACGCGCTGGGATGCGCTGTCCCGAAATAGCTGAGTTTGAGCTTTTCCCCGCCGTTCGCCTTTTGCCAACCGGCCAACGCGGGCAAATCCTGCCCCCAGTCCAAATTACTATCCGAAAGAATCCGCCAGCCGTTTTCCGCGCCGCCAACCAGCCGATTGAAAAATGGGATGTAATCCGGCCAGGCGAGGAGATTGACCAGCAGCAACCCGATCACGGCCGTCCCCGCCGCTGCCCGGCTGCGCCAGGATTGCCCGTGACGGCCGAGAACGTCGGCCGTGCCCAGCCACAAAAACGGCAACACAGGCAGCAGGTGACGGTAGCCGATATTGAGCGAAGTCGTCAGGCTAAAGCCAAAATAGAGCGCGGGTGGCCACCATAAAGCCAGCGCCGATGGGGTCAGGAAAGCCGCCCACCGTTCGCGGTTGAAAACAATAAGCGCCGCCCAGCCTAGCAGGAACAGCGACGCCAGCGGCGTTTTCACCAGGAACGCCGCCGGAAAATAGTACCACCAGCCATTGGTCGAGGTCTGTCCGGCCAGAAATGCGCCATGCGGCTTGTCGAAATAGCGCAGCACCCAGGCAAAATCCTGCCAGTAAGCGGCGGCGGGGTACGGCCGTAGCCCCAGCCCGTATACCAGCCAGATCACCATCCAGGCAACCAGCCCGGCAGCAACCAGGAAGCGCACTGGCTCCCAGCTTCGCCGCCGCCAGGCCAGCGCCAGCCCCAACCCGCCTAAAATAGGCAGTAGCAGTACAGAGTTAAATTTGGACGCCGCCGCCAGCCCCAGCCCCAGCCCGACGAACAGCAGATTCCCCTTTTTGGGGCCGCGCCGGACAGCGTAACGCCAGAAACCGTACACGGCCAGGGTAAAAAAGAGGGAAATGGGAACGTCGCTGGTCACGAGACGGCCGTGCGCCAGCACATTCGGGTCCAACGCCAGCAGTGCCGTCGCCAGCAGCCCCACCCGTTCTCCGGCCAGATCCCGCCCCCAGCGAAACAGCAGCGACGCCAGCAGCAGCGTCAACCAGATAACCGGCTGACGCGCCAGAAAAATGATGCGCCGGGGCTTGTCGTTAACCTGCCAGAGAAAAGCGTCAGTAGCCTGCGCCCAATCCCCCGATCCCCAGGCCGGATGGTCAACCGGCAGGCGCATATCCGGCTCGGTGAGCAGCGGCAGGGCGGAGAGCGCGCTGTTGAACAACGGATGCCCCAGTAAAAAGTGGGTGGCCCCGGCCTTCAGGTAAGCCACGCCCCGGAACAGGTGCGCTTGTTCGTCCACCGTCGGGCTTTTGCGCACCACGCTACCGATCATCAGAATAAATGCCAGCCAGATGAGGAAAACGGCCGTCCCCCACAGCAACCTTCTATTTTGTGTGCTGTTTTGATCACGATAAAATCGCGCCATGAACATCTCCACGCGCCAGAAATGCCTGACCTTGTTGATTGGCGCCGTCCTCACCCTTCTGATTGTCACCGATAGCTGGCCGCTGCTGCGCGGCCCATCGGAATGGCAGTGGCCGCTGGCTGAATGGCCGGTTTTACCGGCCTTGTTCTGGTCGGCAACGGCCGTCATCCTCTTCCTGGCCCTCTGGTTCATTGCCGGCCGCCGCCTGAACGGGAAACGGCCGTTTGCCGCCTTGCTTACGCTGACGGCCGGCGCACTCATCATGCAGTTCGGGCTGCTGAGACTGGCGGCTGACGATCCCGCCGCCCTGCAATTTGAAAGGTTAGCCTCCAATCAGGCAAGCGGCTATTTTACCGTAGCCCAGGAAATTGACCATTTGCCCACCTTTTTGCGGGAATTTCCGGCCCGCATGCCTTATTTCGCGCCCGATCCCCACCCGCGCAGCAAGCCGCCGGGCATCATCCTACTCAACTGGGCGCTGATGCAATTGCTGGCGCGCCTGCCCGCCCTCGCCACCCCCCTGGGCCACCTGGCCAGAGGCATTCGCTGCGCCGACTTATGGCTGGCTGCCCGGCCCAATCACGCCCTGGCCGCCAACTGGTTGATGGGGCTGCTGACGCCACTGGCCTCGGCGCTGACCGTCTGGCCGGCGTATGGGCTGGCGGCGCGCTGGCGCGGCCCGCGCGCTGGCTGGCTGGCCGCCGGGCTGGTCGCCCTGGTCCCCGGCCGTCTGCTGTTCACGCCCCACATGGACACTGTCTACCCGCTGCTGACTCTCCTGTCGCTGTATCTGGCAGAAAGGGGGGTGGCGGACGAGCGGCCGTCCCTCACCTTCCTGGCCGGACTGGTCATTTCCGCCGCCACGTTTTTTAGCCTGGTCAACGGCTTAATCGCCCTGCTGGTTGGTTTGTTTGTGCTGGCGCGATTCGGGGGGCGGGACGGCCGTCTACTCCCGGCCAAAGAATCTCTCCTCCCCCTGCTCCGGCACGGCGCGGCCCTCACCGGCGGCGCACTGGCCCTGTGGCTCATTTACTGGCTGGCCGCCGGGGTGATGCCCCTGGCCATTTACCGCGCCGCCGCGCCCGCCCGCCACGACTTAAGCCGTAGCTACTGGCTCTGGCTGGCGGGCAATGTGGCCGACTTTGCGTTATTTTCTGGCGCGCCCCTGTTTTTACTGGCCCTCCCCCGGCGGCTGAAAATATCATCCCCGGCGGCGGCGCTGGCGGCCGCGTTCTGGCTCCTGTTTCTCTTGCTAGACCTCAGCGGCGCAATTCGGGGCGAGGTGGGCCGCATCTGGCTGATGCTGGCCCCGGTTCCGGCGCTGCTGGCCGCCGCGCAGATCGCGTTCCCAAATGCCCGCAGCCGCTTTGACGGCTGGCTGATGCTGACGCTGGCGGCGCTGGCCTGGAGCATGGCCGCCCGCTGGCAGGCGACGCTGCTGGAATGGCCGCCAACGGAGGAGCGGGAAATCGTCACGGCCGTACCCGCCATCGAACACCCGCAAACGACCGCTTTTGGCGCGGACATACGCCTGCTGGGCTTCGACCAATCGCCGGGCCGCCCGACGACCATTACGCTGTACTGGCAGGCTGTGAACCGGCCAGACGTGGCTTACACCGTCTTTCTGCACGTGGTAGATGAGA
This sequence comes from Anaerolineae bacterium, assembly GCA_046753445.1. GTDB lineage: Bacteria > Chloroflexota > Anaerolineae > Promineifilales > Promineifilaceae > JAHEEY01. The sequence continues at coordinate 7,667 of JBHHTQ010000101.1, forward strand.
ATGGGGGGCTGGTAGCTCAGGACGACCGGATGCCGCAGGACGGCCGTTTGCCCACCACCTGCTGGCAGCCGGGAGAAGTCATCGCCGACCCGCACATTGCCACCATCCCTGACGACGGCAAGAGTTACCGGGTGCTGGTGGGGTTGTATGACGGCCATACCGGCCTTCGCCTGGCTAATGGCGCGCCGGACGACGCGCTGCCCCTGGAACCATGAGCCGCCGTTCCGCTCAAGGGGCGACGGAACCCAGCATTATGGCCGTGCCCAACGGCTCCAGCGTCGGCAGATAATAAAAACCGGTGCGCAGGCGGTATTCACCAGGCGGCAAATCCGGCTGCAGGGGAACGGCATACGTGTCCATCACCCATTCGCCCGGCCGCCAGTCGCTCGTCGGATACCC
>JBHHTQ010000102.1:0-8016 GCA_046753445.1 Anaerolineae bacterium
GTGGCGTTGGGCAGCGGTCTGCTGCCGGCCAACACCCTCTTTTGGGGACAGCAGGCTAACAGAACGACGCTGGGCATTTACGTCCCGGCGCGCCGGTGGCGAATGCAGACCGGTGTAGGGAGCGGGTTTGAAACCCGCCCCTACCACCTGCCCATGCCGCCCTTTGTCTTTGTGGGTAGCGGGACGGCTTACAAGGTATTTGCGGTGAAGAAACAGCCGTCTGGCGAAGCAGACCGGCTCTATCATGCCCCCTGCCCCAATGTCCATACTACCGGCGGCATCTGCCAGGGGAATACGCCCTTCCCAGATTGCTCCTCGCAAACCATCCAGGCTGCCCTAACGCTGTTCATGGAAGGCAGTCTGTTCAACGCCGACCTGAGCCGGAACAAGTGCCAGTCGCATCCAGAAGATGTACGCCAGTTGTGGGCTGAACTGGACGGCCGTCAGCGTTTTCCCTTATCCGAGTTGGTTTCGACAAGCACCCGCTTGCAGGCGCTCTTATCATAGTATAGGAAAGGATTACAGATTCCATGTATAATGGAAATTACTCAGGGGTATACAGTAAGTGAACGTTGAGGCCGAGTTAGCTTCGGATCTTTCCTGAGAAACTGTTGCTTGGAGATTATTCATGTCACAGGAGTTTGTCCTGCCGGAAACAATCCAGAAAAGAGCCCGTAACCCCCGCTTACCAACCTGGCGCGAGATGAACTGGGATACCTCACCAGAAGCGGAAACTGTGCTGTTCAAACTATGGCGGGAAACACCGGCGTGGCGCAAGCTGGAGATGATGGAAAGCTTGAATCAGGGGGCGCGCCAACTGGCGCTGATGGGGCTGCGGCAGCGATTCCCAGACGCCTCGCCAGAGGAACTTCGGCGGCGGCTGGCCTCTATTGTGTTGGGTGAAGACCTGGCCAGTCGGGTTTATGGCCCAATCCCCACCTAAAGGAGAGACAACTTGGCTGATTCCCAAGCCCTGCAGGTTACGCTGCTGGTCACAAGCGTGCTGGATGACCTGGGGATTTCCTATGTGATCGGTGGCTCAATGGCCAGCATTATTCACGGTATGCTGCGCACAACCATGGACGTGGATATCGTGGCCGACATGCAGCCGGAGCACGTTTCTCCGTTTGTGGCTCAGCTGCAAGATGCTTTTTATGCAGACGAAACTGCAATTCACCAGGCTATACAGCGTCGCAGTAATTTCAACCTCATCCATTTGACGACTATGTTCAAAGTAGACATTTTTCTGCCGAAAGATCGTGCGTTTGATCAGCAGCAGCTCAAGCGTCGTATGGCCGAACCCGTTGGACCTGATGCAGATGCCCAACTCTGGGTCTTAACCCCGGAAGATGTTGTGTTGGCCAAACTGGACTGGTTTCGCTTGGGTGGGGAAGTCTCGGAAAGGCAGTGGCGGGATATTCTAGGTGTTTTGAAGACCCAGCAGGCAACGCTGAACGTTGAGTATCTGAGGCATTGGGCACAGGAGCTTGGTGTCGCCGACCTTCTGGAGCGTGCGCTTGAAGAATTAGCCGACAACTGAGAAGCGTTCCCTGTACAAACCGCAAAATCCAAAGCCATCGTCAAGCAGATTGACGGTGGCTTTTTTATTTGGAGCCACCTATGATTGAAAATCTGGTCACCTACTACATCCACAAGCGAGATCCTCTGCCGGCCAATAATGCGATGGCTTACCAGTACGTCCTGGCCGGGAACGGCGTTTTTGTACGCGCCGAGACGCGCTTCTTTACGGCGCTGCTGCCGGTAACGGCCTGCACCGTGCGCGGCCTGCCGCCGCTGCGTCCCCAATTCCAACTGCTTGTACCACGCATCCCGGCGCGCCTGCTGGATGACATCCTGGCTGACGCCAAGCGTGCACGGCGGCCCGATAACGGCCTCAACGAGGTGTTATACCAGTTTCACCACCACGGCCGTACCGTGCAGGTCAAGAAACCGGCCCAGCAAGCTACAGATGCCAGCGTGACAACGGCCGTTACTGACACCGCCAGCATCATTTGCGATTTGCATTCCCACGGCAACATGCGCGCCTTTTTCAGCCAGACCGACAATGCCGATGAGCAAGGCGCGCGCCTGTATGTGGTGATGGGCAGATTGGACAGCGAACCGGAAATGCGGCTGCGCGTGGGTGTGTACGGATATTGGCTGGCGCTGCCGCTAACGGCCGTCTTCACCAACAACGGCCCCTTCAAAGATTTACACCAGGAGAAAAACAATGACAAACAACAGTTATAACAACGGCCATGCGGCCAACGACGATTACACCGGCTTCACTTACGAGCTGGAAGAACCGATCACGGTCAAAGGATTTTCCGTTACTTATGATCGAAAGTTTAATGTAGGAAATTTCGAGAGCCTGAATCCGGCTATCACGATTTGGGTCAAGGCCAACGTCCCGGAAGGGGAAGCCTTCGACCTGCACCATGCCAAGGAGCGTGTGCGGCGCATGGCGCGGGAGAACGTACGGGCGCAGCTGCTGCGGCTGCAGGGCAATTCGGAAGTGGTTTTCCTTGGCTTGCAGCCGCCGCTGAACGGCGATCCCGACCCCATCTTTGTGCGCACCGTCAGCGTCAGCCTCACCTACAAGGTGAACCTGGGCGACTACAACAGCATCACGCCCGGCTACACCGATTGGCATGACGTGCGCCACGTGGCCCACAGCCCCGGCGAGCTGCACATGGCGCTGGGCCGCATGTGGCAAAGCCTGTGGGCCAACGTCGAAGACGAGATTTCCCGCGCCCAGGGCAAAGGGGGCAGCGGTGGTTTCTTTGGCCTGCCGGCGGTTGCCGTCGAGGATTTGACGCCCATCGGGGGCACTGCCAACGGCCTTGTCGTGCCCGCAATGCCGTCCGCTTCTGCTCGTCCCGGCAACGGCCGTCACATCTAATGGACACGCTAACCATCGAACCTACTTACCGGGTGGTGCTGGGAGATGTTAACCGCTTCCGCATCATGGTCGTGGGGGCCGGCGGCACCGGTTCCACCCTGGCCCTGTTCCTGGCCGGGCTGGCTTATCATGCCCGGCAAAAGGGCATCCAGGTGGAGCTGACGCTGGTAGACCACGACGTGGTGGAGCTGAAGAACTGCGGCCGTCAGGCGGTGAGCCTGCAAGCGGCGCTTGCGGGTGGTGTGCCCAAGGTGGCGGATCTGGCGCTGCGGCTCAATGCCGCTTATGGGCTGGACATCGCCGCCTGGCCGCAGCCATACGTCATGGACATGGCCCGCGGCTGGTTTCATCATGGCGCCGGCGGCTGGGAGTGTGCCCACCTGATCATTGGCTGCGTGGACAACCATTTGGCGCGGCGTGAGATAGCAAAAACGGTGGAACTGTTCGACGGCCGTCTCTGGGCTATCGACTGCGGCAACGAGCAAAACAGCGGCCAGGTGCTGATTGGCAACCTGACCGACGGACGGAACATCCGGACGGACCGCCTGGGTCTGTGCAGCGGCCTCCCCTCCCCCTACTTACAGGAACCGGAGCTATTGGAACCGGCCCCGAATGTCCAGGCACAGTCCTGCGCCGAAATGGCCCTGGCGGAGACCCAGAGCTTGATGGTCAACCGCATGGCGGCGACGATTGTCGCGCAATATGTGGCCACCCTGGTATTGCAGAGGCAAATCCTACAGTTAGGGAGTTACTTCAATCTCGACCCCCCGACAGCCAGAAGCCTGTTGGTAACCGAGGCCAACCTCAAGCAGTACCAAAAGAAGCGCCGGTCATAGCGACCGGCGTTTTTTGTTTGAGGGAGGTAGTCGTGTGGCGGAGCTGGTCTTGCTCAGTGGCTCTGTCACCGAACTGTTCCCTTACCCCAACTTCCTGCCCTCTCCAGGTCGGTGTATCCGCTGGCCTTAACAGGCTGAATTTGACGAAAAATGTACATATGTTCTATTAGGAGGTATACTATGATGGTACAAACACAAAAACGAAACTGGCGATTATGGCTTGGTTTAGGGTTTATTTTGGCCATTTTATTGGTCTTATTCGCCAGGAAAGTGACGCAGCTTTCACTGCCCGGCCTGGGTGTTGCACCGAAAACGGCCGTTATAGATCCCAAGTGTCCCACGCCGCAGCAAAAGGAAGTCATTGAGAGGAACATGAATTTGTATGGCGCCGGCTTTTCCCAAGGGTACGACAATACGCTCTACGCTAAGAACCTGCTGGCGATGGCCAAAACAGTTGGTTATCCGGAGTCGGCGACACTCGATGACATCAACGATGTCCTCAAATTTTTGCGTAGAGCTTTGAAGATAAACTGTTGAGGTGACCCATGCGCGAAGTGATTCAGAAATGGTACGACTGGCTGAAACAGGCCACATCCCCTGAGAAGAAAGAGCTGGCCCACGTCTACAGCGACGGCCGTCAACTCTGGGCAGCAGATGGCTACAGCCTCCATGCCCGGCAGGTGTCTACCGGAAAACAGGGCCACATCACGTTAGACGAGGCCGGTTTGATTCAAGTTAGCGCCAACGGTCGCCTACCGGATTTTGCCGCCAGCCTGCCCCAATCCCAACCGGCCGCCACTATCGTGGTGGAGCGAGACAAGCTGCTGCAGGCATTGGCCGGACAGGACCGGCACGTGCGTCTGACCCTCTTTGCCCAGGGCCAGCCCCTGGAACTATCCAGCGCCGGGGCTTACGCGTTGGTGATGCCTTTGGCAGGCCTGGAAGAAGCGGATTTCTGGCGACCGGATGTTTCTGGCTCGTAGGTTTGTGGGTGTTATGGCAACAATTTGAAAACAAGAGGAATAAAAAATGAGCAGCGAATCAGAGAAAGAATTAGTATCTATCGGTGAAGTGACGATTCCATTCTATGAAGACAATCTGATTGTTCAATTGGGTGAAGATGGTGAGATTTACGTGGCCTTGCGCCCCATTGTGCAAGCATTAGGCTTGTCTTGGGGATCACAATTAAATCGTATTAAGCGAGATGCAGTTTTGAGCAAGAAAATGCAAACCCTCTCCGTATTCGTTACGAATACGCAGGGCGAGAGCGAGGGGCAAAATCGTGAAGTTGTTTGCTTGCCCAAACAGTACATTAGCGGCTTTTTGTTCGGAATTAGCGCAGGGCGCATCAAAAACCCGCAGTTGCGAGCTAAAGTAATCCAGTTTCAAGAGGAAGCGCACCTCTTCTTGGATGCCGCTTTCACCGGTGATGCCGAATCGGCCATGGAAGCAATGCGCCAGAAATATCTGCGTCAGGGATATGATGAAGCGTGGATCAAACAGCGGCAAATCACGATTGAAGCACGAAATCAACTGACGGATGAGTGGAAAAGTCGTGGGGTTCAAGGTAAACAGTATGGCATATTAACGGCCGTCATCCATCGCGACGCCTTTGGCATGAATCCCTCAGAGCATCGGCAACATAAAGGGGTAGAAAAAGGAGAGGTGCGTGACCACATGACCGGGCTGGAATTGGCCTTCGTCAACGTCGCTGAACAAGCTACCATCGCCAACATCCACAGTGATGACGCCCACGGCTACGAGGAGAATTACGATGCTGCGGCTAGAGGTGGCCGTTCGGCTGGGGTTGCCCGACGTGCTTTTGAAGAAGAACACGGCCGTAAAGTAATTAGTGACCAATCCTATCTTGAACAGCGCAAGAAGTTAAGGTCTGGGGAGCCTGATGAGGATGAAGAATGATTTGATACCCATTTCATCCTCGCTTAAATATGATGGCGCCGGCATTTTGCCGGCGTTTTTATTTGGCAAGGAGTTATCTCATGACGACAAAAACGATACTGCAATTCGGCAAGCTGGAAGAGTTTGTCCAGGAAGATCTCCATCATGGCAATATTGTACGCGTGGTGGCCCTGGGCCTCACCGAAAGCGTTTCCGCGCAAATCCCTGGGTTGCGGATGGCCAGCATCGGCGTCCACGTGCGGGCGATGAACGACGCCGGGCAAATACTCGCTTGTTACCTGCCTGTAGCCCGCATCCAATTGTACAACGGCCGTCGCGAAGGCGACCCCACCTGGCAAACCTACGACGAAGCCTGGGACAAGGCAGAGGCTCTCAAGGAACGGGTCATCACTTACCTGGAACAAGTCGCGGCCGAAAAGGGTTTTGCTGTTCGTGCCGCCGGCGTGATTGACATCGGCGAGATATGGCCGTTGCGGGCTACCTGGCAATCTGACCCTGCCCGGACAAAACAGGAGTAGTGCCGTGGGTGGGCAGCCAGTTTCCCCACCAGTGTTGACCAATCGCCAGTTAAGCCTATTTCCCCCAGACATCACCTTACAAAACGGCCGTATCCGCGGCCCCCTGTCTGAAGATGCCCCTGTCATCGTCTCCAACGGCGTCGGTGTCGATTCCGTCGCCCTCCTGATTGAACTGCGCCGCCGCAACATCGTGCCCGACGCCATTGTCACGGCTCTGGTCGGCCGGGAGTGGTTTGGCAACGAACACCGCCGTTTCTACAACTACCTGCCCATCCTGGAACAATGGCTGGACGGCGTGGGCTTTCCGCCTATTACCTATGTCTGGTACGAGATGAAGCGACAGGCCAAATATTTTGAATATTGGAGCCTGGCCGGGAACTGCCTGGCCAACCGCACATTGCCCTCCATCAGCTTCCGCCGCCATCACAGCTGTAGTTTGAAATACAAGGGGGCGGAAATTGACCGCTGGGTGACGGCGCAATACGGCGAACGGCCGTGTTACCGGCTGGTATGTTACGACCTGGCAGAAGGATACCGGGCGGCGCGATTCTCCACCAAGACCAGGGGCGATGGGCCACGGTCTCATGACGTGTATGTATACCCGTTGCAACTGTTGGGGTTGGACAGGACAGGGTGCGAAGCCGTGATTACCGCGGCCGGGCTGCCCTCCCCCGGCCTTTCGTCATGCGTCTTTTGCGCCGCCATGCACCCAGAAGAGATTGATGCGCTGCATCCCGAAGAATTGTGGCTCATCGTCATCCTGGAAGCACACGCCCACGTCAACTTGAAGAAGATTCGCGGCCTGTGGGGACACGGGGAGCAGATGACGGAGTACATCATCCGGCGCGGGCTGCTGCCGGCGGAATTGGTTGCAGACGTCTGGGCGAAATGGTCAGCCCCGGAACGGCCGTCTGAACTACGTGATAATCCGGGAGCGGTTGCCGATATGGTGTTGTTTGCAGAGGTGCGCCGGTTGGCGGGCTTGGGCGGCTAACGCCGCTCATGGGATGAGGCTGTCGCGGGTTTGCGAAAGGCCTCATTTCAGATGAAAGGAGTGTCTCATGACCGCCCAACTCGCCTTTGACTACTTGCAACAACAGCAACAACAGATGGCCGCCACGCCACGCCGCCGGATATGCGACCTGCCGGCCGAGGAACGGCCGTTGTACCGCCTGCGCCATGCCGGTTCCTGTGCCTTGGCCACATCTGAACTACTGGCCCTCGTCCTGGGCACGGCCGATGCGCCCGGAATTGCCGATGAACTCCTGGCCCGTTACGGTTCGCTGCACGGCCTGGCCCGCGCCAGCAAAGCCCAGCTAATGCGCCTTCGCGGCATTGGAGAGGCCCAGGCTGGACGCCTGGTGGCCATGCTGGAACTGAGCCGCCGTTTGCAAGAACCACCGGCCGACGAACGGCCGCGCGTCACCACCCCGGCCGACGGCGCCAACCTGTTACTTCCGCGCCTGAGCCGCCTCGAACAGGAAGAGCTTCACGTTATCTTGTTGGACACACGTAACCGGGTGCTGGACATCCGCGCTATTTACAAGGGCAGCTTAAACACCAGCGTGATCCGCATTGGCGAAATCTTCCGCCCGGCGATTGAAGCGCCGGCGGCGGCCGTCATAGTGGCGCACAATCATCCCAGCGGCGACCCCGCTCCTTCGCCGGAGGATATTGCTGTGACCCGGAAAATCGTGCAAGTCGGGAAGCTGCTTGACATTGACTGCCTGGATCACATCATCATTGGCAACGGCCGTTTTGCCAGCCTGAAGGAGCGCGGCCTGGGCTTTGACTAACCACCCCCATCTATGGAGCAAAATCTCATGATAGATTCCTGCAC
>JBHHTQ010000103.1:0-6560 GCA_046753445.1 Anaerolineae bacterium
AAGCGTTGTCCAATGCCGGCACGTGGTTCATCGGCAAGCTGGGTACAGACCAGGACAAACAACGGCTGCTGGACGGCCTGGCCTCGGCTGCGCCGGGCGGCCTGGCGCGGCGGGAGTATGATGAGCTTATCTCAGCCATCGGCAAGCGGGTATTTTTGCTGCGGAATGTGCACGAGAAGCACCCGGTATTGTTCCAGACACGCTGGGCGATGAACTACCTGGCCGGCCCGGTGACGCGAACGCAGATTCCGGCGCTGAATGCGTTGGCGGGGGCGTTGCCTGCCAGCCGTGAACCGTTGTCCGTGAGCCGTAAGCCGTCATCAGTCAGCCGTGAACCGTCGCCCGTCAGCCGCCAATCTCCAGTTTCTGAATTGCCGGGCACCACTTCCCGCCCAACTGTGCCGGCCCGGGTGGCGGAATATTTCTTGCCCCGTAATCGGCCGTTACCGGAGGCGGAGCCGCTGGGCTTGCTGTATCGGCCGGCTTTGCTGGCGCAGGCGGAAGTGCGCTTCCTGAATCGGAAGTACAATCTGGATCACATGCTCAAGCGGACAGCCGTGGTTCCCGAACCGGATCGGCGCGGCGTTGTGCGCTGGGATGATTTCATCAGCCCCGCCATCGAACCCCGTGACCTGGATCGCGCGCCACTGCCTGATGCCCGCTTCGCTACCCTGGAGGAGCCGCTATCTGCTGCGAAAGTGATGCGCTCCTTGAAGACTGATTTTGTGGACTGGGTGTATCGCGGTACCGAGGTCATGGTCAAAGCCAACGAGAGGCTCAAAGTGTACGCCGGGCCAGATGTACCCGGTGATCAGTTTGCCCAACTGTGCCAAGAGGCAGCGGCGAAAAAGGCGGAAGTGGAAGCGGACAAGGTAGAAGCCCAGTTCGAGCGCAAAATCGACAGCCTGGAAAAGAAGTTGTCCCGTGAAGAGCGGGAACTGGAAGAGGATGAAGCGGAATACAAACGGCGCAAAATGGAAGAGGCGGCCGCTCACGCGGAAACACTTGTCAGCCTCTTTTCCAGGCGGCGGCGCAGTCTCTCTTCTTCGATGACCAAGCGGCGCATGACCGCCCGTGCCCGCGAGGATGTGGAGGAGTCGAAGGAGGAAATTGAACGGCTGCAAAAGGAAATTGACGATCTGGAAGCGGAGATGAAAGAGGCCCTGGACGAGCTGGAAGCGAAATGGGATGAAATCGCCGCCGACGTAACTGAAATCCCGGTGACGCCTTATAAGAAGGACGTCAATGTAGAACTCTTTGGCGTGGCCTGGATGCCTTATTATCTGGTGGAGCAGGACGGCCGTATCCAGGAAATCTCCGGTTTCCAATTGGCGGAGTAACAACAGGGCAATCAAGCACGCCTTTGTCAAACCATGGACGATATTCTGGTTTTGAAGAAGTTGCAGCGCCGCCAGCGGGACGCGGAAGAATTGTTGTGGCAGGACAGCCGCCTGCGCGCCGGGCTGACGGATGAGCAGGCAAACCGGCTGTTGACCTGGGGAACGGCCGTCCTCCGGCGATCGTTGGTGCAAACGGCGACTATGACCGACGAGACGGCGGATGCCTTTGCCGATGAACTGTTGGCCCGCCTGCGCCGGGTCTTGCGCCGGACAGCCCGTTTGGTGGAAATGGGGCAGACGGGAGAGGAAACGGCCGTCCTCCACGCCGAACTGCAATCCCTGGCCGAGGCCTGGCAAACGTTGACCGGCGAGGAATTGGAGGCCGGCGAACAGCTCATCTCCCAAATCCAGCGATTCCCAGCCCAAACCTTAAACATCCTGATGACATGCTTCTCATCAGGGCAGGAGGAAGAATGAACAAACGCAATGCGGGTATCGGCGGGCTTCTGGTGCTGGTGATCGCCATCCTTTCCGTCGTTTTCGGCGTGGACCTGTTTGCGGAATTGGGCCTCGATGTGGGGACAGACCCGTCTGGGCCGGTCGTACCGGCCGATCCGGGCAGTTCCGACTGGTACGAAATTTACTTCACGAACCCGACCTGCCCCCCGGAAGGGGAGCGGAACGGCGGCCTGGATGAGACCATTGCTGAGGATATCAGCCAGGCGCAGTTGCAGGTGGATGTGGCCGGATTTGACATTGACGCTGAGCCGATTGTGGACGCGCTGATTGGGTTGGAAGAGCGAGGCGTGCGCGTGCGGGTGGTAACGGACGAAGATAACGCCGATCTGTCCAGCATCCGGCGGCTGCGGCGCAACGGCATCAGCGTGGTTGAGGACAGACGTTCTGTGTTGATGCACAATAAATTCATCGTGATTGACGGCCGTTATGTGTGGATGGGGTCTCTCAATTACACGACCAATGGCGTCTACTGCAACAACAACAATCTGGTTCGCTTCGATGCCCCGGAACTGGCAATCAACTACGTGGTTGAACTCGGTGAGATGTACGACGACCGCCTGTTCGGCCCTGATTCGCCAGATGCCACCCCCAACGAAAAGCTGACCGTTCATGGGGTTCAGGTCGAAAATTACTTTGGCCCGGAAAAAGAGATCGCGCCCATCATCGCCCGCAATGTGGCCAGCGCCCGGCAAGAAATCCTGTTCATGGCCTTTTCTTTCACCGACGACCAAATTGGCCAGGCGATGCTGGGCCGGGCTGATGCCGGGGTCAGCGTGCGCGGCGTGTTCGAGACGACCGGCTCCGACACGGCGTACAGCTACTACCCAAAAATGGCGGCGGCCGCAATCCCCGGTCTCTCTGTGCGGACCGACGGCAATCCGCACATCATGCATCATAAGGTCATCATCATTGACCGGGAAACGGTGATTTTCGGCTCCTTCAATTTTAGCGACAGCGCCAACCGCAAGAACGACGAAAACATTGTTATCGTCCGCGATCCCGTTTTCACCAGCTTCTTTGTGGAGGAATTTAACGCAGTGTGGGCTGAGGCTGTGCCCGGCGGATGACGGGACGGCTGAGATTCTCCTTAATGTGCCGCTTCTGAGTAGCCTGCCATGCTATAATTGGCGAGCTTTGGCTCTGTCCGCTTTTCACAGACCGTCTTTTAACAGGAAGTCGGGCGTGGCTCGTGGAATTGTCTTCCTGATCGCGAACGTGCGTCGTGGACGATTCCCTTATCCGTTCTCGGAAAGGTCTTATGCAGGCAACCCCTCCCCATCCAAATTTTAATGGCTTCAGGAATGTCAGTCGCAAGCTGAGTTACTTCCTGGTTGTTCCCCTCACCGCGTTTGTTCTCTTTACGTTGACGTCTTCTGTGGTCATGGCTACTTACCAGAGCCGGCATGACGGCCGTGTCTACACCGGCATCAACGTCTGGGGGGTTGATCTGAGCGGCATGCGCCCCGAAGAAGCCCGGGCTGCGCTGGCGGGCATTTTTCCTTACACCGAAGAAGAAGCGATACAATTCACCGATCCAACACAAGGTGGGCAGTGGGTGAAGTCTCCGGCTGAACTCGGCCTATCGTTGGATCTGGAGCGGACTGTAGATGAGGCATTGAATATCGGCCGCGCCGGGGGGCTTGCTGAGCGGTTTCGGGAGATGTTCACCAGTTGGTATTATGGCTATTCCCTGGCCCCGGTATTGGTGGTTGACGAGGGAAAGCTGGATCACGCCCTGACCCAACTGGCCTCGGAGTTGGAAAAGTCGGCCGTCAGTGCGGAGCTGCACCTGGAAGAGGACGTGGTTGCTTATACTCCAGGACAACCGGGGCGCAGCCTGGATGTCGCCGATCTGCGGCAGCGGCTGCTGGCTGCCCTGACCGAGTTCCGTCGAGCCGACATCGAACTGCTGGTCCATGACACATTGCCGGCGATTCATGATTCGGAGGCAATTGCCGACCAGATTAAGCAGATGACGGGCAGCCCAATCTTCTTTTATTTGCAGGAACCGTTGGATGATCTGGATTTGCGGCGGGTGGAATTGGGGGGAGAGGAACTGGGTCGCTGGCTGCGGGCGCAGGTGGTGACCGGGCCGGACGGCCGCCTGCACCACGAGGTGTTCCTTGATGAAAATGCAGCCCGGCAATGGTTGTCCCAATTGGCCGAAGACATTTACCGGGAACCGGTCAATGCACGCTTCTACTTTAATGACAGCACGCGGGAGCTGGTTCTGGTTGCCCCTCACGTGAACGGCCGTGAACTGGATGTGGAAGCGACCCTGGCCCGGTTCATGGAGCAGGTGAAAACCCCAGACCGGTCCGTGCCCTTCGTTGTCCAGGAGATTGTGCCCACGGTCCACTCGGGAGCCAATGCGGCCGATTTGGGCATAACCGAGCTGGTCAGCGAGAAGACGACCTGGTTCCGCGGCTCCACTGACGCCCGTAAGCATAATATTGCCCGTGCCGCTGCCAATTTTTACGGCATCGTCATCGCGCCCGACGAAGAATTTTCCTTCAATCGGTATCTGGGCAGCATCAGCGAAGCGGATGGCTACGAAGAGGGATTGATCATCGTCGGGGGGCGAACGATTAAGGGCATTGGCGGGGGTGTGTGCCAGGTGAGCACAACGATGTTCCAAACAGCCTTCTGGTCTGGGTTCCCCATCATTGAGCGTTGGGAACATGGCTACATGCTGGACTACTACAATGACGGCGAAGGGCCGGGTATGGATGCGACCGTATACTCACCTATTGTGGACCTTCGCTTTATCAACAATACGCCGTATCATCTGCTCATTGAGAATTATTACGATGAGGAAAACGAGGCGCTGACCTTTAAGTTTTACAGCACCAGCATGGGGCGCACGATTGAGAAAGTGGGTCCGGTGTTTGAGAATATCGTGCCTGCCCCCACGGAAGATATCTGGGAGCTTGACGAAGAGCTGGAACTGGGCACCGTCACACAAATTGATTGGGCCACAGAAGGAGCCGATGTGACGGTGCAGCGCATTGTTTATAATGCCAATGGCGACGAGATCATCAATGAACTATTCACCAGTCACTACATCCCGTATGCCAACGTCTACCATTATGGCCCTGGGGTCAATGCCCCGGATTATTCGCTGGTTCCTCCCGACCACCGCTAATTTCCTCCCCCATTTTTTCGCTTGCGATGTCTATGCTGGGACGGCCCGTTGGCGGCCGTTTCCGGCGTCTTTTAAGCGAATTCCCCCCAAATTTTGCTGCACCCGTTACTTATTTCCTATTTTTGCGACTAAGGGGACGACAGTATCGTGAATCTGAAGAGTAATGAGATGACAACATCAGTAATTGAGCGCAAAAGAATGGCTGGCATCGGTCTGGTGAAATTGACAGAAAAGGTCAATTTTCGATTATTGGCGGGCGCGATGGGTTTATTTGCCTTGTTTGTCATCCTGTTCACTTATGTTCAATTTGGAACTCCTGCATTAGCCGGTAATGATGGTTACTACCATATCAAGATGGGATTGCTCATCCGCCAACAAGGGTTAAAGCCCGAATTTCCCTGGTTGCCGATGACGATTCTTAATTCGGCATCATTTTACGACCACCACCTGCTCTACCATGCATATCTGGCGCTGTTCGCTAATGTTGACCCAGCCATTGATGGTGGCGCCGCGCTGACACAGAGCGCGAAAATCGCCAGCATTATTCTGCCGTCTCTGGCATTTATGGCTGTCTGGTGGTTGCTGCGGGGTCAGGGTGTCCGTTGGGCTGCGATTTGGGCGCTGGGCTTATTCGCTGTATCGGAAGCTTTTTTGTATCGTATGAGTATGCCCAGGGCCCAATCGGCATCCCTCCTGGTATTGGCGCTTGGATTGCATTGGATGTTGCAGCGCCATTACTGGCGACTGCTCCCCTTAGGTTTTGTATACGTCTGGCTGTACAATGCCTTCCCCCTCTTGATAGTCCTGGCTGGCGTGTACTTTGTAGCTGCCTGGATTGATGAGAGACGTGTTGCCTGGCAGGTGTTGGTTTATCCGGCCGTTGGAATTGGCCTGGGCCTGCTCATTAACCCCTACTTCCCCCAAAATGTATCGTTTATTATTAACCATTTGTTGCCTAAAATAGGCGAATCAGGCACTAGGGTTGGCAATGAGTGGTATCCATATAAGACCTGGACGCTGGTGGAGAATTCCGGTTTCGCGCTGGCTTTGTTTGTCCTGGGAGCAATGGCGCTTGGCTGGCGTGAGAAGCGGATGAATCGGGCTGTGCTTGTAGCCTTTGCCCTGGCTGTGCTTTTTGGCTACATGCTGTTTAAGTCGCGCCGATTTGTTGAATACTTCCCCGCTTTCGCCTTGATTTTTGCTGCTTTGAGCATCGCCCCGATATTGGACTCCTGGCGGGAGAAACGGCCGATGATGAAATGGGTCTTGCCTGTAGGGTTGCTCTTGCTGATGGCATACCCGCTGTACACAACGCTGGGCCAGGCGCGGGAATCGTTGTCCCGGTCTAAGCCTGCGGATAAGTATGCGGAAGCGATGCTGTGGCTGCGCGATAACAGTGCGCCGGGGACCATGGTGTTTCAGACAGACTGGGATGATTTCACACGTCTCTTCTTTTATAACACCGATGCTGTTTATACTGCTGGACTCGACCCAACGTATATGGAACTGTACGATCAGGGCCTGTACGATGAGTGGGTGCGTATTACGCGGGGTAA
>JBHHTQ010000104.1:0-6486 GCA_046753445.1 Anaerolineae bacterium
AGATACGGCCGATATTGCCGATGCGGAAACAGTCGGCGTCGCTTACCTTGCCGGGATAGATGACGAAATCGCGGGCGTTGAGCGCTTCGTAAAAGCGGTTGTAGTCGAAATTAGGATGGTCGGGATAGTAGAATGAGGTGATGATGTGCCCCTGGTCTTCCGGCTTAAGATATTCCGTAAAGCCCATCCGTCGCATCCCGGCGACCAGGGTTTCGTAATTGCGGCGGTAGCGGGCGGCGCGCCCATTCACGCCCCCTTCGGCCATTAACTCTTGCAACGCCTGGGCAAAGGCGAGCAGAGTATGGGTAGGCGGGGTGAAACGGAACTGGCCGTTTTTTTTCAGCCCGCGCCACTGGGCCACTAAATCTAAACAAACGCTGCGAGCGTACCCTTCGCAGGCCAGCAGCGCCTCGCGCCGGGCCAGGACAAAGCTGAAGCCGGGCACGCCTTCGATGCACTTGTTGGCCGAAGAGACGAGGAAATCTATTTCCGCATCGGCGATGTTGAGGGGAACCGCGCCAAAGCTGCTCATGGCGTCTACGAAAAAGACACGGCCGTATCGCCTGACAATCGCCCCCATCTCCGCCACCGGGTTGATGATGCCGGTTGTCGTTTCACAATGCACCGTGCCCACGTGGGTGATCTGCTCATCCTGGGCCAGCGCCGCTTCGATTGCGGCCAGGTCAGGTTTGCTGTTTTCGGGGTATTGCAGGACGGCCGTCTCAATCTGCAGCACGTCGCAAATGTGAGCCATACGACGGCCGTATGCGCCGTTGATGATGATAAGCCACTTGCCATCCGGCGGCGTCACCGAAGACAAAACCGCCTCAATGCCAAACGTGCCGCTGCCCTGCATGATAATGGCTTCGTAGCCCTGGCCGGCAACCTCCCCCAATTCCAGTAAATCCTGCCGAATCTGGCGCACTGTCCGAATGAACTCAAAATCCCGCGAGCCTAAGTCGCGCAGCATCGCCTGTTTTACCGTGCGGCTGGTGGTTAAGGGGCCGGGCGTAAAAAGAATCTTATCTTTCCAGCCGGACACAGGTTGCTTGTTCATCGTTCCTCTCTCAAGTGTCAGACATTTGCCAAATGCATGACTTGGCGCTGATATGCTTGTATTGTAGGCCAGATCAGACTATAAAATGGTGGCTTAAGCGACGGTGTAGGGGCATGAAATGACGGTGAGTAAATTTCCAACTCGGCCCATAAGCGGCGGCACGAACGATGGGGTTCGGCCGATGCGCTACGATTACTGGCGCACGGGGTATGGCGAGCGGATTCCTGTCCAACTGGCGTTTTGGGTGGCGCAAGCGGGCGAGTATCATTGCAAGCCGGGTTACCAAACGGGGAGCTTTGAACACAGCCGCCGCACCCAGCTCTTTTACCACCTGGACGGGGAAGCAACGGCCGTTTATCGGGGCACAGAGACGCCAGTTTCACGGGGGGATTTGCTCATCTTTCCAGTTAACCACACCTTCTCATATGACACGGCTTCGGGCATGAAGCACCATTGGCTGGCAATTGAAGGGGCGTGGCCCCAGGCGTTCCATGAGTGGGGCGGCCAGGTGCTCTCTTTAGGATATGACAGTGAAATCGAGGCGAAATTCATTGAAATCCGGGAAGTGCTCATTCTGCGGAAGCCAGGGTTTGCTTTGCAAGCAATTGGTGCATTTTATGAACTGATGGCCCGCGTCGAAGCGCTCTCCGGGGTGACGGCCGCTACCGAGTCCGCTTATCCTGAGACCGTTCGTAATGCTATTGCCTTCCTCCGTGAGAACTATGCCGCGCCGTTCAATGCCGCTGAAACGGCCGCGGCCGTGGGTTTGAGCCAGTCCCATTTGCGCGCCTTGTTTTACAAATGGCTGGGCGAATCGCCCCGCCAGGTACACATGCGCTTTCGCATTGACCAGGCCAAACGGTTGTTGG
Source organism: Anaerolineae bacterium (assembly GCA_046753445.1). Lineage (GTDB taxonomy): Bacteria > Chloroflexota > Anaerolineae > Promineifilales > Promineifilaceae > JAHEEY01. The sequence goes on from JBHHTQ010000104.1 coordinate 1,927, forward strand.
GCGAACAGCGGCTGACTGTGCTGGAAGTGGCTTTTCACCTCGGTTTTGCCGACGCCCGCCATTTCTCACGTACATTCAAGCGCATAACAGGCGTTGTTCCCAGCCAATACGCCAGCCTGCCACCAGGGACAATGGAGGATTAGCGGCACAAGGTTATCGCCATTTAACTGACCTCGCGCACGGCCGCGACCATTTTCCTCAACTTGGCTAAAACCGTTTCCCTATCCAGCATGCCCAGGCCGCAGTCCGGAGCGACGATGAGGCGCTCCCCGTCAATGTGATCCAGCGCCTGAGCGAGCCGAGTCGCGATTTCTTCAACTGTTTCAACGCGTGATCGGGCGATGCCAATCGAGCCGAAAATCACCGTCGTCTTGTTGAACTTTTCCAAAAGCGCTAAGTCGTTGTGGCGGTGGGCGTCTTCCAGGGAAACGGCCGCGATTGTGGAGGCTTCGATGGCGTCCGCCAATTGAAAGTAAGCTCTCTGGTCTGCTTTCTGGAAATCTTCCTGGTCAACGCGGTCGGGGTACCCGCAGCACATGTGAACCACCCGCGTTACATGGTCGGGCAGGCCGTCAAAACATCGTTCCAGGTTCTCGAAGCCATAAGCCAGCGCCTGTTCCGGTTGGCGGGCGAAAACCGGCTCGTCAATTTGAATCCAGGTGCAGCCCGCTTCTGCCAGAGCCAGCACTTCCTGGTTTAGGGCTTTGGCCAGATCCGCTCCCAGCTTCGCTTCGTCGTGATAGTAATCATCGGCCGTGCTTCCGGCAATGGTCATCGGGCCGGGCAGGGTGATCTTGACGGGGTGGTTGGTGGCGGCCTGGGCCACCAGATAATCGTGGGGCAAAATGGGATCACGGGCGCGAATCGGGCCGACGATGGTGGGCACTTCTGCCACCCAGGCTCCATTACGCAGCACCAGCTTTGTCAGATTGGAGAAATCAAATCCCTCGAAGTTACGGCATTGGTAATGGATGTAATTCTCGCGCCGAATCTCCCCGTCAGTGGGGATATCAATGCCGGCGTTCACCTGATCCTGGATGACTTCGTACGTAGCCCGATCATGAATTTTATCGATGTCGTCCGGCAGGTTTTTTAGGAATGCGTCAAACGCTTTTGTGGGGGCTTCGTTGCCCGTTCCCCCCGTGCGAAACCAGTCGGGGGTGGGAACATAATCTGGTTTAGGGTAGGCGCCAATCGTGGTTGTTTGTAAGGACATGGGTTCCTCCGTTTACTGATCCTGTATCACAGTGACGGCCGTTAACCATTGCGGATAATCAGGATGATTCATTCTGTCTGCCATGCGATCAAAATGCTGCCTGGCATAACCGCTGAAATCAAAGTCGAGTTGGGAGATGCCGGTCTGCACCATGCCCCACATCGCTTCGCGGAAGCCAGACATGATTTTCATCAGTTTCAGGCGCGCTTGCTGCGGCTCCGAGGAGCTGCCGAAATAGCTGGCCAGCAGCCAGTGTTCTTGCTCATCGTCAAATTCGTGATGGGCGGCCAGGTTGGCTAAATCAAAATAGAGGTCGCCCATACCGGCGTATTCCCAATCGAGAAGATAAATGCGGCCGTTTTCCCGCAAAAAATTCCCGTTGAGCAAATCATTATGGCAAAAAGCAGGAGGGAAGGGGGTGGCGGTAACGGCCGTTTCGATTTCCGCCATCTTTTCCCGCCAGTTATCAAACCGGGCCGGAAACTGGACGCCAACCTGCCGCGCCGTCTGTTCGTAACTTCTGACCGTGCCGAATGCAGAAAAAACGGCCGAAATGGGCGGGAGCGCATGGACTTGCTTGAGGAGTCGGGCAATTTGTCGGATGGCGTCTGGCTGCCTTATTTCGGCGGGGGTGGGGGAGCGGCCGTTGACAAACCGCGTCACCAAATACCCTTCCGGCTCAATAAAATAGACAACCTCAGGAGCTGCGCCAATTTTGGCGGCGGCTGAGTGGGCCACAAATTCTTGTTGACGATCAATGCCCAACAACGCCGTCTTTTCTCCTGCCAGACGGAGCACAAAGCTCTCGCCGTCCACATCGAGGCGCACATTCTCGTTGGTAATACCGCCGCCCAAAAACGATGTCTGAATATCGTCTCGTCCGGCCCATTGGGGTACGCGACCGATGATTTGGTTCAGGTAAGATTGGTTTGCCATACCCTATGCGCGAACCTGTGCCCCGGCCGCATCCCACAGCGGCTCTTGGACAACGGCCGCTCCCACGCGCTCTCCAAAAATATCTATCGTCAGCTTCGTACCCGCGGCCGCCTGCGCCACAGGCAAATAGCCATAAGCAATACTCTGTTTCACCGCATACCCGTAGCCGCCCGAACTCACCCAGCCAACCACTTCGTCGCCATCGCGGATAGGTTCATTGCCCAACACAATCGCTGAACTGTCAGCCAGTGTCAGGCAGCACAACTTCCGCTGAATCCCCGTTTCCTTTTGTTTCAGCAATGCTTCGCGGCCGATAAACTTCCCCTTGCCCAGCTTAACAGCAAAACCCAGCCCCGCCTCGTAAGGCGTATAATCGGGGCTGATGTCGGCGCTCCAATAACGGTATCCTTTCTCCAGCCGCAGCGTATCAATCGCCCGGTACCCGGCGGCCACCATGCCATCCTCCTGACCGCTTTGCCACAAAATATCCCACAACCGCTGCCCATATTCCATCGAGCAATAAATCTCCCAGCCTAGTTCGCCGACATAGGTGACACGTAAAGCGAGGGCGGGTACGTCGCCGATCACAATATGCCTGGCGCGCATGTAACGGAAGGCGGCATTGGAGACATCATCCTGTGTCACCCGCGCCAAAATATCGCGGGCGCGGGGGCCAAATAAGCCCAGGCAGGCGTAGTTGGAGGTGACGTCTTCTACCTGAACATCCATGTTTGGGGGTGTGTTGATGCGAATCCAGGCCAGATCGTGACGGCCAAATGCGGAACCGGTGATAATGCGGAAATGATCCTCTGCCAGCCGCAAGACGGTGAAATCACATTCGATGCCGCCGCGCGGGTTGAGCATGGCGGTGTAGATGATCTGTCCCACCGGCTTATCCACATTATTGGCGCACAGGTATTGCAGCAAGGAGAGGGCGTCCGGCCCGCGCACATCTATTTTGCTGAATGAGGTCTCGTCAAACAGCGCGGCGTGTTGGCGGGTCGCCAGATGCTCGACGCCGATGGCCGGCGACCAGTGGCGGCGCGCCCACCCTTTCGGTTCGTGGCCGTGTTCCGCCTGGCTTTCGTTGGCGGCAAACCAGTTCGGCCGTTCCCAGCCCGCTTTTTGCCCAAATGCAGCGCCCAGTTCTTTCAGGCGATGGTAGAAGGGGGAAATACGGAGCGGCCGTCCCGCCGGACGCTCTTCGTGGGGATAATGGATGTCGTAATGCATCGAGTAAGTTTCGAGCGTCTTCGCCAGGGTGTACTGCTGGCTGGCGTAATGGTTGCCAAAGCGGCGCAGGTCTAAACGCCACACATTCCATTCCGGATGGCCGTCAATAATCCATTCAGCCATCACTTTGCCGGTACCGCCCGCGCCCGCCAGCCCGTGAGCGCAGAACCCGGCCGCGACCCAGAAGCCGGGAACGTCCGTTGGCCCCAATAAGAATTCGCTGTCCGGTGTAAATGCTTCCGGCCCATTCACCATTTGCACGATTTCGGCCGTTTCCAGTTGCGGCGTGCGCCGAATCGCATTCTCCATAATCGGCATGAACCGGTCCCAATCCGGCGCTAGCAGCTTGTTGTTAAAATCAGCCGGAATCCCCTTGAGACTCCAGGGTCGCGGATTGCGTTCATACCCCCCCATCAGCAGCCCGCCCACTTCCTCCCGATAATAGATAAGCCAATCAGGATCGCGCATCGTGGGCAGGCCAGCCGGTTGCCCGGCAATCGGCTTGGTGAGGATGTACTCGTGCTCCATAGGAATAATGGGCAAATAGACGCCGACCATGCGGGCAATTTCTCCCGCCCACTGCCCGGTCGCGTTGACGACTATCTCTGTTTCGATATGGCCCTGGTCGGTAATGACTTTGTGGATACGGCCGTGCTTCAATTCAATCCCGTGCACACGAGTATGGGTGAGGAAACGCGCCCCACGCGACCTGGCTCCGGCCGCCAACGCCATCGTCAAACCATTAGGGTCAATATAGCCGTCGGTCGGCAAATAAACCGCGCCCAGCACGCCGTCCAAAGTCATAACTGGGAAAAGTTCTCGCGCTTCTTTGGGGCTGATCAACTCTAACGGCAAGCCAAACGAGTGGGCCAACGCCGTTAACCGCCGCAGTTCCGCCATCCGTTCCGGCGACGAGGCCAGCCGCAAGCTGCCCACTTCGCGCCACTCTGGTTCAACACCTGTTTCATCCTTTAACTGGCGATACAGCTCTGTGCTGTACTGGATCATGCGCGTCAAATTCACATCGGAGCGCAACTGGCCGACCAGACCAGCAGAATGAAACGTAGAGCCGCTGGTCAATTTGTTGCGATCCAGAACAAGCACATCCGTCCAGCCCATCTTGGTGAGATGATAGGCGATGCTGCATCCGGCCACGCCGCCGCCGATGATGACCA
>JBHHTQ010000105.1:0-5717 GCA_046753445.1 Anaerolineae bacterium
CTTGAGAATGGGATTCTTTTTGATTGACCTGCTCGAACTTAACTGGGTTCATGGGCAACTGTCCCCAATGTTGACTTTTCCCAAGGTGTAAGTATCCCCCCGATCCAAACGCTGTATTGTATACTATACAATATACAGACCCTGTTTGTATAGTCTGCAACGATTCAGGGGTTATTCGTTCTTAACATAAATACAATGGGAATATGTATCCAATTCTCGGCCGCTACGGCCGTTTCTTCCTATATAGTTACACAGTCACAATGGGGCTGGGCATCGCCGCTGGGCTGTGGCTGACACACCGGCTGGCGCGCCGCGAACCACACGCTGATTGGCCGGATGGCGCGCTGGCGAGCCTGGCTGCCGGGCTGCTGGGCGGCCGTCTCGGGTTCGTCATGGGGCAATGGACCTATTTTCAGGAACGGCCGGGGGAAGTGTGGCAGTTGTGGCGGGGCGGGCTGAGTTATCATGGGGCGCTGCTGGCCGGATTACTCGGCTTATGGCTCTGGCGCCGGCAAAAGAAACGGCCGTTCACGGCTTACGCCGACTTGCTGGCCCCGGGGCTGGCCCTGGCCACTTCCTTTGGCTGGCTGGCCTGCTGGCTGGATAGGTGTGCTTTTGGCCGGCAGACGACGCTCGGCCTGTTTGCGGCCGGCCTGCCGGACAACTATGGCCTGTTCGCCGTGCGCTATCAAACTCAGATGCTGGGGCTGACATTGAGTTTGCTCGTGTTGCTGCTGGTGCTGTGGCGGCGGCCGCGGGCGCGCGCTGGGGCGTTGTTCGGGTGGACGCTTTTAGGCCTGAGCACAGGCCATGCTCTGGTGAGCCTGTGGCGCGGCGACGTTGTCCCGCTGGTCGGCCCGGTCAGGATAGACACCATTCTGGATTTAGCGCTAGCGATCACAGCGTTGATGTGGTTACAATACACGCGCGTAATGATACGCAGGTAAAAACAGGAAAGCAGGTGACAGGATGAAGTTGAAAGTGGGCATGGCGCAAATGACGCCGAAGCTGGGCGATCTGGAAGCCAATCTCACCCTTCACCTGGAAACCGTGGAGCAGGCGGCCGCACGCGGGGTTGAGCTTTTGGTCTTTCCGGAGTTGTCGCTCACCGGCTACCGGCTGCGAGACCTGGCGTTTAGCGTGGCCATACGGCCGTGCGCCGAAGACCCGATCTTCGCCCGCATGTTGGATGCCAGCCGCCGCCTGGACCTGGTATTTGGCTTCGTCGAGGCAGACAGGCGGCAAAAATTTTATATTTCGGCCGCCTACCTCTCCGCAGGCCGGGTGGTACACGTGCATCGCAAAGTGTATCTGCCCACATATGGCATGTTTGACGAAGGGCGATATTTTGCCTGGGGCGACGCCGTGCGCGCTTTCGATACGCGCTTCGGCCGCGTCGGCCTCTTGATTTGTGAAGATTTCTGGCACGTGAGCACGCCCTACCTGCTCTGGCTAGACGGCGCTGATACCCTCATCCTCATTTCTGCCTCGCCGGGGCGCGGCCTGGCTACCGAACACCAGATCGGCAGCGCCAAATGGGTGGAACACATCAACCAGGCGTATGCCAGCATGTTTACCAACTTCGTCATCCACACCAATCGCACCGGGTTTGAGGATGGCGTCACTTTTTGGGGCGGCGCGACCGCTTACGATCCTGACGGCAATCTGCTGGCGCAAGGCCCGTATTATGAAGAGGCCCTGGTGACGGCCGTGCTTGATTTGAACCAGCTACGGCGCACCCGGATCCGCCTACCTCTGCTGCGGGATGAGCGGGTAGAGCTGACCACGCGGGAAATGCGGCGCATTCTCAAAGAAGCACGAGAGTAACTGTTTGGCAGTTTATGCTGATAAAATCAGCGGAATAAATCACCAAACCTCACGGCGTCACGGTTTATCCTTAAAGAAGGAAACCCGTGATACACTAAAGCAGAGCGAGGGACAGAATAATGGGTGATGAACCTTTGACCAACATGGATGAGGCGGCCGTTTTCGAGGTGCCGGAGGGGCATAAGTCGGGGTTTGTGGCCGTGATTGGCCGGCCCAACGTGGGCAAGAGCACCCTCGTCAATGCCTTCCTGAACCAGAAGATCGCCATTGTCACGCCCCGGCCGCAAACAACCCGGCTGCGCCAGTTGGGCATCATCACCGAACCCCACTTCCAGATGATCTTCATGGACACGCCGGGCATGATGAAGCCGCGCCATAAGCTGGATGAGTTTATGATGGAAGCGGCCGTCGAATCCCTGAACGACGCGGATGTCATCTTGTGGCTGGTGGATGCGTCGGCGCCCCCTGGTCCGGGAGACCGGGCCATCGCCCGGGAACTGGCTGCACTGGAAACGAACGCTGCCATCATTCTGGGCATGAATAAGGGCGACCTCCTGGCTGCGGCCGATGTTATACCGCGCACAGAAGCGTACCGGGCGCTGCTGCCCGATGCAAAATGGATTCTCCTCTCAGCCAAACTGGGGAACGGCCGTGATGAACTCTTCCAGATGCTGGTTGATGCCCTGCCGGAAGGGCCGCGCTATTATCCTCCCGACCAGATCACCGACGCTTACGTCCGCGATATCGCCGCTGAATTGATCCGCGAGCAGGCCCTGCTGCTGTTGGAAGATGAGATTCCCTACGGCGTGGCCGTGCGTGTGAACGAGTACAAAGAACGGCCGAACGGGACAGTGTACATCAGCGCGCACATATTCGTAGAGCGCCAGAGTCACAAAAAGATTTTAATCGGGGCAAAGGGAAGCCAGCTCCGCCGCCTGGGCGCGGCCGCGCGCCGGGAGATTGAAGCGTTGATTGAGGGGAAGATCTACCTGGACTTGTGGGTCAAGGTAGAGCCTAAATGGCGTCATAACGTTCGGGCGCTCAAGCGGTTCGGCTACAGCAACGAGTAGAGATGTTTGGGGTTTCTGATAACACAATATCACGGCCGCGTGCCCGGCGCTGCAACTTTCCTATCGAGTGGACGTATAGGAACCGGCACGTGTGCCGATGAGGAGCTTCTTATGTCACAAGATCAAATAGAACCCAGCTTGAGCCGGCGTAACTTTCTCAAGGCGGCCACTGTGACGGCCGTGGCGGCTACAGCCACCGGAGCAGGGGCAGCCCTGCTGCGCAGTTCAACCCTGGCCCGGCCTGCGCTCCCGCCGCCGCCGTCAGTGCCATTGCCTGCGGCCGTCATCGGTGAAGGCAGCGAGGCGGCCGCTGAATTGTTCGCCCAACTGGCGGCGGCCCAGGCGGAAAACATGCGCCTGTCCGCAGCGCTGGACGCAGCGCAGCGCCGGCTGGAAGCGCAGGAACAGTGGGGAGACAAAGCCAGTTCTTCCTCAGAAGCGCTCTCTGTACAACTGGAAAAGGCAAGCCAGCAAGTCGGCGTCCTCGCCGGGCTGGTGGCCTTATACGAGCAGTTAGACACCAACAACTTGGGCGAGGTGCTGGACGAAGGTTTGTCATCCGTCTCCGAAGCGCTCGACGATCTCCTGGCCGGCGCGCCCACTCTGGCCGAGGGTATTGAAACCGGCCGGCAAGCCCTGGCCGAGTTTGAAGCGCAACTCCCGACGCTTGAGAGCGGCCGGAACTGGCTGGAAGAACAACTGGATACGCTGCAAACACATCTGACAAACGTGGAATCGCTTCTGAAAGCGGCCGTGGACGCTTCCGGGCCGTTCCTGCAGATGCTAAATGAATGGTTCCAGAGCGTGCTCAAATGGCTCCCCTTCGGCATTGGGCAGCGCGCCAGCGAGATCATGCAAGCCATGACCGGGGTGATGGCGGAAGCGCCCAAAACGGTCACCGGCGGCAGCATACACGTCGTGCAACCGTTGGAAGCGTGGGTAGGCCGTAAGGGAGAAGAAGCGCCGTTGCGCCGCCGGTTGATCACGCCGCTGCGCGATCAGGTGCTCGATCACGCGGCCGCCACAGTGGACAAAGCGAAACAGACGCAAACGGCGTACAACACAAAACTAGCGACGCCAGCAACGGCCGCCATCGCCCGGCAGCACGCGATCCGCAATCTCATCTCGGAGTACCGGCAGCGCCACCAGATTTAGCGCCGGAAGCTCACCGGGCCAGCAGCGAGAGTACAACGATCACGGCCGCGACAGCCATGATGACAAAGCTAGCGACGAGCAGGATCAACGGCCAGTCCAATGTCAGCCATTGTTGGCGGGCCGTTGTTTGGGCCGGGGCAGGCACATCATAGATTGAATCAGGTATTGGCGGGGCAATCGTTTCGGCCGCCGTCGTCTCCGAGATTAGCTCCGGCGGCAGTTCCATCTCCTCGTCGCTTTCCATTGCCGCCAGCAAATAAGCCAGCAATTCTTCGCTGAGGTCATCCGCGGCCACAGGCGGGGATGACCTACCAGCCCCGGCGCTCTCGGGATCGAACCCGTCCCCCTCCTCACCAATAAGCGCCTCATCCTCAGAGACATCGGGAGCGTCTATCTCCGCCTGCACCCCAGGGGGCGCCATACGCTGCACCCAGCCTGGCAGATTCGCCTGAGCCAGCGCGGCCGATTGCGAGCGGCGGGCTACGGTTGCCAGCGCCGCCTTCAGCGCAGGCTGCCCCTGCAAGCCGATGGATTTCTCGTCGTCCAGGGCTTCCTCTTCCACGATCTCAACATCACGCACCATCAGGAAGTAATCAGCCCGGCGTCTGTCGAACATGAGATGGCCGCCCGCCCGAATCTTGCTCCCTTCTTGCAGCTTCGTTTCGGCCGCGGCCCGCGTAGATAACTCGCAGCGAACCCGGTGGGAAGCCTCTGCCAATTCAACATGACGGGTGGATGAAGTGGCCGGCCCCTCCATCTCCACGGCCGTTATTTCGGTCAGGTTTTCTACATGGCCCACGACAAATACAAGCCCAAGCGGAAGCTCAGACGGCAACTGGAGCGCCAGTCGGCTATTCAGGTGACTCACGGTAATATCCACAATTCCGCAGTCCTTTCTTTACTTTGCCAGCAGCGTGCGGCCGTGTGAAGCAGCTCTAACGCAGGCTCAACTGACAAAAACCCCTCCCGAACATCGCCACCAATACTCTAATATAAACACCGCCGATTCGCAATCCATGTTTGACTAAACTGGTACAACTGTTTATACTTCTCTTTCTGATAATACCAAGCCAAAACATTACGGCTGAAACTTGACATCCGGCATCTTAACAAGCGCGTGGCGTGCGTGCCGACGTAGCTCAATTGGCAGAGCAATGCTCTTGTAAAGCATAGGTTATGGGTTCAAGTCCCATCGTCGGCTTTGGTGTCGAAAACGACATGGCAGCACTGCAACTTCTCTGTGCAGTCTGCCTTTTTTGACTGGGGTCAGTGTCCCGAGTGGCAAAGGGGGCGGACTGTAAATCCGCTGGCGGAATGCCTTCGTAGGTTCGAGTCCTACCTGGCCCATTTCACAATTTAAAGGCAAAGTACCAATTTGCCCACGTAGCTCAGACGGCAGAGCACATTCTTGGTAAGAATGAGGTCATGGGTTCAAGTCCCATCGTGGGCTTGCTGCCCCGTTTACCCGACAGGTAAAACTTGCGGGTTACGGGGTATTCTTGTGAAAGGTATAAGTTGCGGGTCGCGTGAAATTCATGTCAGGCGAGCCTCGCTTTGCATTTAGGTTTTGATGCAGAGCTTTTTATGAATGAACATGTGATGAGGTTTTGACAATGGCCAAAGAGAAATTTGTGCGGGAGAAGCCACACTGCAATATCGGGACCA
>JBHHTQ010000106.1:0-5582 GCA_046753445.1 Anaerolineae bacterium
AGGATACGCCACCCTTTCTCATTCGCCAATCCACAACTTTTGATAATACCTCAAGCGAGGTGCCAGACCTTAGATTCCTCAAGTTGGTACGTGGATTGCTCAAAGCTGGTTACATCGAAGACTGGAAATACGGGAAAACCTATTCCGGCACACCTCAAGGCGGGGTTATCAGCCCTATCCTGGCAAATATAGTCCTGCATGAACTAGATTGCTACGTGATGGAAAAGCTGAAACCAAACTTTGAGAAAGGCAAAAGACGAGCGCCCAATAAGGAATACAGGAAACTCAGAAGGATTCTCTTGCGAGAAAGGAAGGAAACATATCCAGACGTGGAGAAGATACGGGCGATAAAGAAACGCCTGTTTCAGACACCAAGTAGGGATTTGTTTGATCCCAATTACAGGAGGCTTAAATATGTGAGGTACGCGGATGATTTCTTAATTGGAATTATCGGCACGAAGGAAGAAGCACGCCAGATAAAAATGGCCGTAAGCGAATTCCTGCGAACTGAACTAAAACTGACGCTTTCTGAGGAAAAGACACTCATTACTCACGCGGCTAAAGGTAAGGCAAGGTTTCTTGGCTACAACGTATCCAAAAGCGTTGATAACAGAATGCGAACGATTAAATCAAACGGGGTAAAAACCCGGCACATCAATCATTGCATCATGTTGTCAATGCCAAACGATGTAGTAACTCAAAAACTCAGAAGATATTGTATCAAGGGGAAATCCCATCATCGCACCAATCTGATAGACCTTTCTGATCCCGAAATCATAGAACGTTATGAATGGGAGGTCAGAGGGTTGTATGAATTCTACAAGTTTGCCCGAGATGTAGGGCCGAAGATAGCAAAGATACGATATGCGGCAATGTCCAGTTGTGTCAAAACACTGGCTAATAAGCATAAATGTCATGTCAGCAAAATCTATCGGAAGTATTACAAGACGGGAAAAAGTGGAACGAAGTGCCTGGTATATGAACAGGAATTAGAGAATGGAAAAATTCTCAGAAGAACGTTGGGGGATTTTAACATGCTCTATGTTCGCCAGGGAACCATCACCGATACCGTGTATCATGCCTTCCTCGCTGATAGCGAACTGATTCGGCGTGTAAGCAAGGACACCTGTGAACTATGCGGCGTCAAAGGAAATACGCAAGTTCACCATGTCAGAAAGCTAAAACCAATCAGGAAGGCTGTCCAGCAAGGTAACGCACCACGATGGAAGCAAATAATGGCAAGTCGGAATAGAAAAACACTCATCGTGTGTCTTTCCTGCCATTACAACATTCACAGTGGGCGTTATGATGGAAGGAAATTGTAGTGCGGAGAGCCGAGTGAATTGAAAGGTTCACGCTCGGTTCGGAGGGGGGTAGCTGGAAAAGTGCTACAGCCTGAAACTGTAGTAACTCGCCGGCTGCCTACCCTACATTGGCAACGGCCGTCTCCGTCGCGAGGCTGTCTTACCCATCATCGCCCAACTACCGGAGCGGGTCACCATTTGGGAATATCCGCTCCCTGGTAAGGAGAACATCCGATGACCAACCCCGATATGAACTGGAAGCTGGCCAAGATTATGAGATTGTCGCTTCACGGGAGCGACCTATTATGGGAAAACTGAAAAACCATATCGCCGCCCTACCTACCATTACGGTGGGTGGCGAGACCTGCCTTTCCTACCAGGCGGTTACCGATACGGTGGCCGCTTTTTTATTTCCCACCCTACCGGCTGACCGGATTGACGAAGCCGGGTATCAACGTATCCTGGAAACGGCAGATACCCTTTGCCGCGAGCTGGGGTACGCTGACGTGGTGAAACTCGTGCCGCCGGACGTTCAGTTTTCCGAGATGGGATTATACTGGACGGCTGCCACCCAACCCGTTACAGAGCCGGACCCCATCGTGATTCACGCCGGCCCCGGCCGGGTGGAGATGATGCAGGATGGCCTGCTTCTTGATGCCGGGCATCCGGTTGGTGCCTCACTGAGCCAGCTTGGCCTGGATGAAGTCACCCGGCAGCATTTCAAGATTCCGGTGACCGCTTCTAATGGCGTGATTGACCTGATGCATCGCGCCGTGGCCTCAGATTGGCCCAATGACTATCGCGGGATTTGGCATGATCTGATGGGCATGTGCATTGTCGGGGGCAAAGACATCAGTCCCAACGAGCGTTTGTTCACCGTCATCATTCGCGGCGTGGGGCGGCGCCGTTACTGGCAGTTCAAGGCACAGTTACAGCAAGATAACAGCGGTTCTCCTTTCCTTTATATACGTCTTGCTGACGAGCGCGATCAGAACGCTTTATTTGACCTGGGCCACGTGGTCATGACCCCCGGTGCAGCCGCCTTGGGAGTAGACTTTTCGCCTTACATTGCCCGCCATGCTGCCGGGGACGACGGCGATTTGGACAGCTTTGATAAACGGCAGAACCAGCGAGCCATCAAAGAAGGGCTACGTATTCTGTCTGCCTATGATGTGCCCACCGACGATGGCGAGGCAGAACGCATCTGGATTATTACGGAAGCAGACCGCAGTACGACTACGGTGCTTACGCCGGAGGAATATTGACTTTGTCGCCATCATCTTTCTTCTCCTCCTTGTCCGGCCGTGACTGCCTCCTCCTGGTTACGGCCGGACACCTTTCCTTTTTAAATATCTCACACAAGGAGCGTTTTTCATGCCAACAACAGCAATCAAACTTCTCAAAGCCCATCCAGCCCAGATGCGCACCACCTATGACTTGGACGGGCTGGCTACCCTGACACTGCAAGTGTTCGAGCGTGGTCTGGACAGTTGGCAGCCGATTGTCGTCTCACCCAACGGGGAGGGTTACCACATCGTCAGCGGCCACCGCCGCAACATGGCCCAGCTCTTCTCTTTTGCCCTGCGAGATTGGGCCAAGGAGCATACCGACACGGAAATTTCCATCGAGGTCGTGCGCACGATGATCCACACTCTGGTGGAATCACTGGGCACGCTGGAGCAGGTGATTGCCTCACTGCTGACAAAATATGGTGACGAAACAGTCGAATTTGTCACCTTTGAGGGTGGCCAAAAGGCGCAAATACTGGCGCTGCAGGCCGCCAACTACGGCAGCGAGAAACCGGACGCGCTGGGCGTGGCCCACAGCTTCCGCCAGGCGCTGGCAGCGGGGGCGACACCGGAAGAGATTGCCCGCAATGTCGGCCAGCACGTGCAATTTGTGCGCAATCATCTGGCACTGACCGAAATCCCGCCCGAACTGGCGCAGCGCATCGCCGCCGGCGAACTGCCGATGAGCGTGGCCACGGCCGTTGCCGATGTGCCGGAACCGAAGCGCACCGGTCTGGCTATCTTTATCCTGGCCAATGAGCCGGGGAAGCTGACGGCCAAAGCCATCAAGGATTGTGCAATGACGCTCAAGAAGTGGCCGGGCCTGCAGCTGCCCCTGATGGTCAAACACCAGTCGCAGCGCAACATCGCCCGGGCGCTGGGGGCCCTGTGGGGTCAGGTGGTTGAAGCGTATCCTGAAGACGCCTACGCGGCTGCGGCCATGCTTGTCTACCGTGATTTGCACGAAGAACCCTGGAGTAGCAAAGAAAAGTTGACGCTCTGGTTTCAAGCCCTGGGCGGGGACACGTACTTCGTAGACGGCCGTATCAACTGGACGGCCGTGGTCGAATACCTCATCACCGACGTGGGCTGTGACACCTGCCCCATTGGCCAACTGCCCCGGCAGCCGCTGCGCTCAGACCTGTCGCAGGGACAGGGTGGGCCGCTGGGGATGCCTTGCCGGGTGGGTCAAGAGGCGAACCGTTGTATTCATGGTTTAGCGCCCAACGACGGCTTCGACGTGCGCGTTCCCTGGGATTGGGGGCAGCATCCCGGCGTGGTCAGCGAGGGTGGCGATTATCGGGCCAAGAGCTACGACGACTTGTTCGCTGCCTGGCAGGCGCAGGCGGCGCAAGAATTGGCCGAGGACAAAGCGGCGGCAGCAGCCGATGAACCATCTGGCGATGGGCCACCTGCGGAAGCGCCAACCCCGACGACAAAAGGACAGACCCAATCTGAAGCTGGCGGCACAGCTGTGCCGGTCGCCGCATCTGCCCCAACAAAGCCGTCGCCCGTGGTGAAACAGCGCGCCCAGATTGCCGACTTTATGAAGCGGCATGAGCAGTTTTCTGCCCGCCATCCATTCGCCACGCCCTGCGGCCGCTGCCGCCACCGGCTGGACAAATCGCCAACCAAAGACGAATCTGTCCCTCACTGCGCTTGGGCCGGCCGTTTGCGCCGTGTCTATTTCAAGATGTTGGAGCCGGAGGACAAACAATGTTCGTTTATCCCTGTTTGTCGCCAATTCGCGCCCAATCACGCATGGCATGAACTCATCCCAGCCCACACTGATCCGCCGGGGATGCCCCGCGACTGGTTGAAAGCGCAGATACAGCATCTGGTGAAAGAGGCCAACCGTCATGGCAGTGACCGCAATGCGTTTGAGTTCCTCACCGGCCGGCCGATGGGCGCTAACGAAAACTACGGCGACTGGTTTAGCCAGCAGTTAGACGCCCAGGGCGGCGACCTGAGCGATGCCCAATTATTCACCCTGTTTGTTTGGGCGCATGCCGAATGGCAGCGCGCCGGGCGCAACTCGTTTAGTCTTCCGGTCAATGGGCGCGGCGTACAGTTTGCCACGTATCAGGAGCGTGGATGGCAAATGAGCAAATAGCCAGATGCTTGCTGCCGCAAAGGAGAATTTCATGAACACAACGTTAACCGTAGACGATCCCCTGGCCGATCAGGAGGTGAGAATCGTTATCACTCTGGCCGCCAGTTCACAGTCCCGTGACGAGCGACCGGCTCTGGTCAGTGTAGGCGTCGCCGAACAACTGCCTGTCATCAAGACCGGCGTGTTTGACAACATAGCCGCGCTTATCAATGAGGCCTGGACGGCTTTTGGCGTGCGGGCGCAGGTGGCCGAGGTAGCATCAGAAGGTAAGACAGTAGCCGAGGAGCAGGTTGTCGCTACAGCAAACACCGATGGTGATGAACCGGCGACAACGTCACCGCCCAATTTGTCTGCGCCCAAACCACAAGCGAAAAATCTATCCCTTTTCTAGGAGGACGACCATGACGACCCAGGTAGACAACCATCCCCCTCGTATCTTTAAGTATGCGGATAAAAGTTTTCCCGACCCTGGACCGGAATACAGTGTGGAACAGGTGCTGCAGCATTTGCGCACCTTCTTTCCGGAATTGGGGCACGCCAGGACGGAAAAAAGGACGCTGCCCGACGGCACGCGGGAAATTACGTTCAGCAAACAGGTGGCGCGCAAGGGCGCCCTGCCCGCGCCGGTGGCAGAGCCGACGGCTCTTGACACGCTGGTGGAAGCGCTAACGGCCGTGCCCGCATACGACAATCCTCTGAATCCCGTCTATGAGGTGCTTATCAAGGAACGGCCGGCTATCCGCCATGGAGCCGGGCGAATGTGGCATGGCTGGCGGAGGAGTGGCAGAAAGCGAAACCCGTCCTGAACTGCGTCCACCGGCTGCTCGACTGGCAGAACAGTTCGCCGGAAGCGATTGGCTTCAAGCTCACGGCCGT
>JBHHTQ010000107.1:0-5506 GCA_046753445.1 Anaerolineae bacterium
GAAACTGGCCTTATGGTAGCATTCGGCAAAATGCGCCAGGCTATCCCCCCAGCATATCCGTTAACCGTTTATTACGCCTTCAAACAGCAAGAAATCGTCGTTGAGGAAGGAGCCGCCAGCACCGGATGGGAAACGATGCTCAACGGCCTCATCGAAACCGGCTTTTCCATCGTCGGCACGTGGCCCATGCGTACCGAACTCAGCAACCGCATGATTGCCAGCGGCACCAACGCCCTCGCCTCCTCCATCGTCCTCGTCTGCCGCCCGCGTCCCACCGGCGCGCCCATGACCTCCCGCCGCGACTTCGTCAACGCCCTGCGCCGCGAGCTGCCCGCCGCCCTGCGCGAAATGCAATCGGGCAACATCGCCCCCGTGGATTTGGCGCAAGCCAGCATCGGCCCCGGCATGGCCGTCTACAGCCGCTACAGCAAAGTCCTGGAACCAGACGGCCATCGCCTCACCGTCCGCGCCGCCCTGCAGCTCATCAATCAAGTCCTCGACGAATACCTGGCCGAAGCGGAAGGCGACCTCGACAGCGATTCCCGCTTCGCCGTCGCCTGGTTCCAGCAGTTCGGCTTCAACCTCGGCGAATTCGGCGTCGCCGACGTGCTGGCCCGCGCCAAAAACACCTCGGTGGACGGCCTGGTCAATGCCGGCGTCATCACCTCCGGCGCCGGCAAAGCACGCCTGCTCACCTGGGAAGAACTCGATCCCGGCTGGAATCCCACCGAAGACAACCGTCCCACCGTCTGGGAAGCCACCCACCATCTCATCGAGCGGCTCAATGTTCACGGCGAAGAAGGCGCGGCTATGCTGTTGGCAAAAATGTCGCCTGAATTGGCGGCCGATGCGCGCCAACTCGCCTACCGCCTCTACGCCATCTGCGAGCGCAAAGGGTGGGCCGACCACGCCCGCGACTACAACGCCCTCGTCATCTCCTGGTCCAGCAGCCAGGAACGCGCGGCCGAGGTGAAACAAAGTTATCAGCAAAAGAAACTTCTGTAACCCCGGTTGGTAACCGGGGCTGCAAGACATGAAAACATTAAAGTACCAACCCGAATACAGGCGTTTTCTGCCCCACATCCAGCCTCCAGGAGCAACCTTGTTCCTGACATACCGGCTGGCAGGGACAATCCCCAAACATGTGCATGAGCAGATCATCGCTGAACAGGAACAGACAGCCAAACTTCTGGCGCAAATAGAGAATGTTTCTGAACGGGCACGGCAGAAGTACCGCGAACAAAAACGCGCCTTTGGCCGGTACGATCAGGTATTAGACAAGGGGCAGCATGGCCCGGCCTGGCTGAAAGAGCCGCAAATCGCACAATTGGTAGCCGACAGCCTGGATTACTGGGATGGGCGACGATATGATTTGGACAGTTTCAGCATTATGAGCAATCACGTCCATGTGGTGTTTACGCCGTTGGTAAGCGAGTCGGGCGTGTATTATGCATTGGCAACCATCATGCACTCGCTAAAGCGGTATACGGCCAGGAAAGCGAATGAGGTGTTGGGACGCAACGGCCGTTTCTGGCAGCCAGAAAGCTATGACCACGTGGTTCGGGATGAAACGGAACTGAACCGTATTCGGTTGTACGTATTGAATAATCCAGTCAAAGCAGGGCTGGTAGAAAGCTGGGAAGATTGGCCGTGGTCTTGGTGTCGCACAGGTTGATAACCTGTATTACGGAGGAATGATGGCATTAAGCAACAGAGAACGGGTAGGACGTGTGTTGGAAGCGCTGCGGGTGGGAGTGGCTCCCTTCGTCGTGCGGGAATACCGCATGGCGTACAAAAAGGATTTTGCCCGGGAGATTGACGCCGCCCTCACCACCCACGCCTTTGAACTGCCCCGGGAGGCGTTCAAGGATGTGAACACCCTCATCGGCAAATTGGACGCGCAAAACATCCTCAACTTGATGTGGCGGCGCTGGAACGAGGTCTTCCAGGGCAAACTGGGACATATCGGCCGCAGTTACGTCAGCGAACTGATAAGCGCCCGCAATGATTGGGCGCACCAGAAAGCGTTCAACAACGATCAAGCCTATCGTGTCGCGGACACCGCCGGCCGTCTGTTGAAGATGGTGAGCGCCGGCGAGGAAGCGGCACTCGTTGAACAGATTGCCGCTGACCTGCTGCGCCTGCGCTTCAATGCCGAGGCGCAAAAGGCCAAGAAGGCGGCTGAAGAGCAGAAGACGCCGGAGGTCACCACCCTGGCCGGCCTCAAGCCGTGGCGGGAAGTGGTCAATCCCCACCCAGACGTGGCCAGCGGCCGTTATTTGCAGGCAGAATTCGCGGCCGATTTGTCCCAGGTGTTAGCAGGCACGGCCGAAGCTGAGTACCAGCATCCGGTAGAATTCTTCCGCCGCACCTATCTGACCGAAGGGCTGCTCAATATGCTGGTCACCGGCGTCAAACGGCTGACAGCCCAGGGGGGCGACCCGGTCGTGCAGCTGCAAACCGCTTTTGGCGGCGGCAAAACCCACTCCATGCTGGCCCTCTACCATCTGGCCGGCCCCAATTTCAATCTGAGCGATTTCCCCGGCGGCGACCGGCTGGCGGAGCAAATCGGCAACGTGGATTTGCCAGAAGCGAACCGGGCGGTGCTGGTGGGAACGGCGCTAGACCCGTCAAAACCGCGCGATTATGAGGGAACGGCCGTTCATACCCTTTGGGGCGAACTGGCCTACCAGCTTGGGGGCGCCGAAGGGTACGCCCTCGTCGCCCAGGCCGACCAGAAAGGGGTCAGCCCCAACTCCAACACCTTGTTGGAACTGCTGGACAAATTCGGCCCCTGCCTCGTCATCATTGACGAATTCATCGCCTACGCCCGCAACATTTACAAAGTGGACGATCTGCCATCTGGTTCCTTTGATTCGGTGATGACCTTCCTGCAAGCGTTGACCGAAGCTGTACGCCGTTCGACCGATTCGATGCTGCTCATCTCGCTGCCGGCCTCGGACATCGAGGTCGGCGGCAAAGCGGGCAAAGCGGCGTTGGAAACGTTGTCGCATATCGTCGGCCGCATCGAATCAGTCTGGAAACCGGTGACGGCGACAGAGAGTTTTGAAATTGTGCGCCGCCGCCTCTTTGCCAGCGAAGTGGATTATGCGGCGCGGGACGCCGCCTTGAAAGCGTTTAGCGCCATGTACCGCAACAGCGCCGGCGAATTCCCCTCCGGCGTAGCCGAGCGGGAATATTACGAACGGATGCAATCGTCCTATCCCATTCACCCGGAACTGTTCGACCGGCTGTACCAGGATTGGTCTACGTTGGAGCGATTCCAGCGCACGCGCGGTGTTTTACGCCTGATGGCGGCGATCATCCACCAACTATGGACGCGCAATGATGCCTCGCTGCTCATCATGCCGGGGACGATTCCTTTAGCAGCAGCCCCGGTGCGGAATGAGCTGCTGCGCTACCTGCCGGATACGTGGACGGCCGTCTTCGACAAGGATGTAGACGGCGCCGAATCCATCCCCCTGCAAATTGACGGCGATGTGCCTGCTTTGGGTCGCTATGCTGCCGCCCGCCGGGTGGCGCGGACGGTGTTCATCGGCAGCGCGCCTTCGGTAGCCGGGCAAACTGTGCGCGGCCTGGAAGAGGTGCGGGTTCGTTTGGGGTGCGCGCAGCCGGGGGAACCAACGGCCGTGTTTGGCGATGCCTTGCGCCGGATGGGCAGCCAATTGACCTATTTGTACACGGACGGCAGCCGCTATTGGTATGATACCCGGCCCACGGTCAACCGGCTGGCTCGGGACCGCGCTCAGGGGATACCTGTCGAGGAAGTGCGGGCGGAGATTGTCATGCGTTTGAAGAAGGCGCCGAAGAACCGGGAGTTTGCCGCTTTTCACGTGGCCCCACCGGACAGTGGGGATGTGGCTGACGAAGCGCGGGCGCGTGTTGTGGTCCTGCCGCCGGAGGCCACTTACAAACGGCGTAATGGGCATACGGAGGCAATCCAAACGGCGCAGTCGATTCTGGAAAACCGGGGCAGCGCCCAGCGGTTGTATAAGAACATGCTGATTTTTGTGGCCCCTGACAAGGGTGGGATGGAGGCGCTGGAAACGGCCGTGCGCGAGTTCATGGCCTGGCGCTCTATTCGGGACGAAGAAGAACCGCTCAACCTGGACGCGCAACAGCGCCGGCAAGTGAAAAACAGCCTAGAAAAAGCAAACGAGACGGTGGATTTACGCCTCCGGGAAGCATATAGTTGGCTGCTCACGCCGGTACAACCAGAACCATTGGGCAAAATTGAGTTTCAAGCTAATCGTATCAGTGGGGACGATAATTTCTATGACCGGGCGGCACGCAAGCTGAAACAAGATGGCTTGCTCATCAAGGAATGGTCGCCAGACATCCTGCGCATGGAGTTAGATCGCTATATCTGGGGCGAAGGCAAGGGCTGGGAGGTTGGGTTGAAACAGTTATGGGAATACCTGGCCCAATATTGTTACCTGCCACGCTTGCTTGACCAGGCGGTGTTGGAAACGGCCGTACGCCATGGGGTTAGTCGAGGGGATGCGCCATTTGCTTATACGACAGGCGTTGATCCGGAAGGGCAGCATACCGGGCTGGTGTTTCGCTCGCCCGGGCAGATTTACTTTGATGATCATAGCTTGCTGGTGCATCCGGATCATGTCCAAGAACCACCGCCACCTGAACCGACTGGTGGTGAAAACGTCGGGGTTGATGTTGGCGCTCCCTCCCCGCCCAAGCCACCGGAACCGGCTAAAACGACGCGATATTACGGCCGTGTACAAATCGATCCCCAACGGGTTAACAAAGATATGGGCTTGATTGTTGAAGAAGTGATCGAGCGATTAGCCAGTCTCGTCGGATGTGAGGTGGATATTTCGCTGGAAATTCATGCCCGGCAACCTGAAGGATTTGATGAAGCCACCATTAGAACTATAAGCGAGAACAGCCGAACCTTGAAGTTCGTCCATTTTGAATTTGAGCAGGAGTGATCAGCAGTTATCTGCGCCTTATTCTTAAGATGGTACATTTGTGATGGAAGCGTAGAGTATTTATTAGCCCCTAAATCGGAAACAGTCGCGTGTTCGTCCAACGGAAACTCCGTCAACAAGCTAAAATAGATTACCGACAAGCCAGGGGGACGGCGCACAAAGCGCTGCTGCAGGGTGCCAAAGAGCAATTAACGAACCGCCAGAAAGAAATCCAGCGATTACTGACATCCGCACAAGAAGAACTCCAACGATTGAGGGCTGAACGTAAACAAAAACTGAGCGAGGCTCTGGCTAAACACCTGGTTGCGAATCACCTCCAGGAAGTGCCGGGAATCGGAACAGTGCGGCAAAGAGACCTCATAGAAAATGTATTTCGGGGTCGCTTGGAGGACCTGCATCGGGCACATCAACAACCTGGAATCGGCATTCGCACTCAGAATGATATTGATTTTTGGATAATCCGTTACCAACGCAAGTTTGACACCTTATTTTTGCGCAAAGGGAGCGCACTTCTATTCGATTTGACATAATCCATG
>JBHHTQ010000108.1:0-5354 GCA_046753445.1 Anaerolineae bacterium
CTGCCATCACCGGAAACTCCAACTCGCCCACCATATTCGAGACCGCCGAAAAGTCGCCGCACGGATTCTGCCCCTGGGCATAATAAAAATGGTCCAAAGTCGGGTTGCCAATTACATCATAATCCGTATACGTCGTATCCAATCCCGAATTCGTCCAGATATGATTGAAATTAGCTGTGGCGACCCCGTCTGGGCCACGCCACACCTCCACCTCCCGGTTGACAAGGTGTTTGTTCCAGCTAAGGTCAAGATGGTTTCCATTCTGGGCCGCATCCAAAATGGGCTTGATGGGAACCTGGCATACCCCCACTTCAAACGCGCCGGCATCACAGTAAGTTTGGCCATCATTATTGCCGTCTTTGGGCCGGATGATCCCTCGTTGGTCAAACTCACTACAATCGCCCCAATTGTAATCTAATGCAGGGCTGTCGGCTTTCAAAGCGTGGGTCCAGGTTGGCCCGCCGTTGTCAGTCAGTGGTTCGAGTTTGGGGTCTAGGGGAAGCCCGATGGTACCCTTCCAATTTGTCGCAAAACTCGCCCCTTTACAAAAACTCGTTTCAACCACGCCAATCACACTCCATCCAGAGGAGGTAAACTCGCCCGAACAGTCGGGATGGTTGTTTCCTGTAGGGCTGTTATCCTGATTAGCGGCCAGGATGCTGCTATCCATCGTGACATTGCCGGCGTTCGTCGCGGCAGTTGCAATGTAAATGCCGCCGCCATCGCCGCTGTCGTTGGCGTCAGAGTCGGCAATGTTATAGGCAATGGTACTGTCCTTCATTGCGAAGAAGCCATCGTTGATCAACAATCCGCCGCCCGCCTTTTTTGCCGAGTTGCCGCTGATTGTCGAGTTGGTAACCGACAACCAATTAGTACTGTAGATGCCGCCGCCGCCAATGCCGGTCGTATTGCTGCTGATTGTGCTACTCAAGATGGTGAGTTTGCCATTGGCATAAATGCCGCCCCCGCGAACATCGCTACTATTGCCCTGAACAGTAGTAAAATCAACCTGAACCGCGGCGGCGCTGTCAACAAATACTCCTCCTCCCTGGTCTGTCCCGATGTTGTCGCCAACGGTGGTGTATTCGATGGTGGCATTCCCGACGACATAAATTCCCGCCCCCTTCACATCGCCGGTGTTGTTACGGATGACGCTTTCGGCGACCGCGCCATCATTCATAAAAACGCCGCCAGACTGGTTGCCGCTGACCAGACTACCGGTCAACGTTAATACCCCGTCATAACTAATGCCCCGGCTGGAATTGTTCTGAATCCGGCTGTCAATTACCGTTAATGCGTTCAAGCCCGTCAAACCGACCCCTGTATTGCTCACAATTTCACTGTTCTGAATTTCGATAACCGCATAGGAAGGAAGTGGCGTAACATCCCAACTATCTGCAATGCCGCTTGGATCATTGTTGGAGATAGTAGTATCTTCAACAAATAGTTGACCGCCCAACCCGCTGACGAAGATACCAGCCCCATACATATTTACATTGGTTGTTGCCGGGTCAAACTTATTGCCACTGACTATACTGTTGGTGACCGTCAATACACCGTTTCCACCAATGAAGATGCCGCCTCCAAGAGCCGGAGTCCCGGCTACAGAGAGGATTCCGCCGGTATTGGAGATAATCTCCGATGAATCAATGGTTAAGAGGGTGTCGGCCTGGACGCCACCGCCTTGTAACCCACTGTTGTTGCCCCGTACTTCGCAATTCGTCAGTATAATCGGGAAGTGGGAAGTTTGACCCGGCGCTCCAGCGATTATCCCACCTCCGCCATCGTCAGCGCTATTTGTTAGAATCTTTGTATTTTGGATTTCTGTAGAGCCAAGGAGGAATAATCCGCCACCTAAAAGTTTGCTATAGTTACCAAATATTTCTGAGTCAGTAATGTAGCTGACGCCACTCCCAAAAGCGTAAATCCCGCCCCCCATACTTTGAGCGATATTATCGCGTATCTGACTTTGGGTAATTGTGATTGTTCCACCGCTGTAAATTCCGCCACCATCTTGAGAAGCAATATTGCCCGTCATGTCAACGTTATGGAGCGTGGTCTGGCTCTCGTGTCCGGTAAAGTATAAACCGCCTCCCTGATAAGCATGGCCGCCGACTATTGACATCCCCAGGATTGTGATATCCAAATAATCACCAGATATGGCGATTGTGGAACCCCATCCGCCCCCGTCCACCGTTGTATTCTCTGACCCGGCTCCTCGTAATTGTAGGCTCCGGGTAATAGAGATATTTTCGCTATACCAGCCCGCGTTTACGACAATGTCGTTGCATGAAGCGACATCATCCACGGCCGCCTGAATCGTGTTGTAATCGGCCGTGCCGTCATCATCCACGGTGCAGAGTCCATTGGGGCTGGTTGAGCCGAAAACGTAAGCTGCCCCGGACCCCATCACGGAATTATTGTTCTGATTCCCGTCAACACCGGTGGCGCCGCTGTCCTCTCCATCAGCTCCCACTGCCACTGTATCGCCAGAAACGCCAACTGCGCGGCCAAAATAATCCAGCACTTCCGTGTTAGAAGCCTTGAGGTAAGCCCCTTGGGTCCATACGCCATTGCTGCGGGTATAGACATAAGCCGCCCCCGCTTCGTTGGCCGCGTTGTTGGCCATATTCCCATTTACGCCAGTAGAAGCGCTATCTTCCTGGTAGGCCCCGACCACCAAAATATCCCCATCGAGGGCAAGCGAGCGCCCAAAGAGATCGCCGGCCTCTGTATTAAAGGCTTTGATGTAAGTCTGATGGCTCCAGGTGGCGCCGCTGCGGGTGTAGACATAGGCGGCTCCGGAGTCATTGGCTGAGTTATCGGCCTGATTCCCATCTATTCCTTTTGCATTGCTGTTCTCCTCGTTAGCGCCCACTGCCAGTGTGTCGCCGGATAGTGCAACCGCCACGCCGAAAAAGTCAAATGGATCTGTGTTGGATGCTTTGACGTAGGCTTGCTGGCTCCAGGCAGCGCCGCTACGAGTGTAAACATAGACAGCCCCGGCGCCAATCGCTGAATTATCATTTTGATTCCCGCCTACGCCGGTAGCGATACTGTTTTCACCACAGGCGCCCACTGCCACTGTGTCGCCAGATGCCGTTACGGAGCAGCCGAAGTAGTCTAATGAATCCGTGTTGGAGGCCTTGAGGTAGGCTTGCTGGCTCCAGGTGACGCCGCTACGGGTAAAAACATAGGCGGCCCCGGAATCTTTCGCCGAGTTGTCTGATTGATTTCCCCCAACTCCGGTGGCCCCGCTGTCCTCATGACGCGCCCCGATCAGTATTGTGTCTCCGGAGATGGCTACTGAATAACCGAATTCATCGCCTGCTTCTGTGTTTGATGCTTTGAGGTAAGCTTGTTGGGTCCAGACGCCGTTACTGCGGGCGAAGACGTAAGCAGCCCCGGAACCGTCGGCGGAGTTGTCAGCCTGGTTCCCGTCTACTCCGGTAGCGCTGCTGTCCTCATCTGGCGCGCCTACAACCAACGTGTCCCCAGAGATGGCGACAGTGGCGCCAAATAAGTCGTTTGCTTCTGTGTTAGAGGCTTTGATATAGGCCTGCTGGCTCCAAAGTTTGCCGTTGAAGGTGAAGACGTAAACTGCCCCGGAATTAGGAGCAGCGTTGTTATCCGGGTTTCCATTTACGCCGGTGGCGTCGCTGTCTTCCACATATGCCCCTACCACCATCGTGTTTCCAGAGATTGCAACTGAGTAGCCGAAGGAGTCAGGGCCGGACGCGGATGCCTTGAGGTATCCTTGCTGGGTGGTGAACCACCCTCCTGTGGTGAGACTTTGAAGGATCTGCTCAGATGTGACGTGTTGGGCCTGGCTGCCGGTCGTCTGCGCCAGCGCGCGGGCTGTTGGCTCTCCGTTGTTTGCCAGGGCCAGAGAGCTAAACCCAGACGTCAGTGTCCAGGTCATCGCACATAGGATAAGGCCGATGATGAAAAATGATGTGATCGGTTTGTTATGTTTATGTAAAACCATGCTGCACCTCCCGAATGAATGAAGCGTAAAACGTGAAGCGTGGCCGCTCCCCACGCTTCACGCTTTTTGGATTTTTATGCCTGCCGGTGACGGTGAAGAAGTAAGAGACCGGTGATTCCCAACAGCCCCAACAGTAACAACCAGAGCATGGGAGAAACGGCCGTCCCCACCGACACCTGCTGCAAAGAGACGGCCGTTGGCGAGCCGCTGCCCAGCGTCCAACTACTCAACGCCGTCACCCCGGTCAACGTCACACAATTATTGACCGTATCCACTGTGCCGCCGACGGCCGTCCACGTGGGACCGCCCGTGTTTCGGAACATTTGCAGGTTTGCTTCCACGACGCCATTTCCGTTGTTCAAATCCTGGTCGGTATAACAAAGCGTCAGGTCAAGGTTATAGGTAGTTCCGGTGACCGTGATGCGCCAATGGAACGGCATTTCGCCGCTGTCCGGCGCCCCGCCGCCGGGTGGCTGGCTGTGGCGGGAAACCGTCACCGTGCCCGCATCGCCGCTGTTTTGCGTGATCGTTACCCGCGTCGGGCCAAAGGTGTGCGATTGGCCGGTAATCAGCGTCGCCGAAGAAGTCTCGTCCAGCCCCGCCTCGAAAGCGCCGATATCGCAGACCGCGCCGCCAACGCCGTCGTAGTCCACCGGGCGGATGAAGCCACGCTGATCCTCTGTCAGGGCGCTGCCCAGCATATCTGGACAACTGCCTGTCCCGGCGTCAATCGCATTGCTGCCAGGCAGCAGGGCGTGAGTGGGTGTAGGGCCGCCGTTATCCCGCAGCGTGGTGTCGAAATTTATCACCGCGCCCGAAGTCGCAAATGCCCCTTTGTCGCAGGTTGTGCTATCAATCAAGTTGTTGCTGCCTGTCAATGTGGCGTTGGATACCGTCAAATTACCGCAATCGCCGCCGGTGTGGTTGGTGAAGATCGAATTCTGAATGGAATTCCAGGGGGAACTCCACCACGGGGGGAAACCCAGCCCCCCGCCCGTTGCGGCCGAATTACCGGACATGGTGCTGTTGAGCATTTTCAACCAATCTTCATTGTAGATGCCGCCTCCGCTGCCATTGTTAGCGCTGTTACCGGACAGGGTACTGTTGGTCAAATAGACACTGCCTGTATTGAGGTTGGCGAGGCCGCCGCCATCGCCAGTCGTGGCAGTGTTGCTCTGCACTGTGCTATTGTAAAGGTAGAGAGTCGAGTAAACATCCTCGTCATCATTGCCCAGCCCGCCGCCGGTAGGCGCCTGATTGTTTATAATTAACGTGTTGGAGATGGTGGCAGTGCTGCCGCCGTTGTTGATGTCGCCGCCAGCGGTTCCGGCCGTATTGTTGGAGACGATGCTCTGCGTTACCGTGA
>JBHHTQ010000109.1:0-5270 GCA_046753445.1 Anaerolineae bacterium
GCGCCGCAGGATATCCTTGAGGTAATGGTCGGAAAAGAGAGATTGGTTGTTGTGGCTGGTTCCATTCAGGGGCGTTGGGGCTGGGCTGACGGTCATAAACGTGTCTCCTGAGTTCCCTGATTCAATAGACAACCCGTTAAAAAGCGCCTTCCCCTCTAATGATAAACGCTTGGGTGGTAATCAGCCAATGGGTGTGTTTCAAATGAGTTGGATTGGTAAGGGCGCACCCATTTCCTGGCGAGTCAGGGCGAGACGGCGCGGAGAGAAGGCCATACGTTACCCCAATGGCAACACCGCGCCGTCCCGCCCCCGCACAGGGGTTCAACTGAAATGAAACACACCCTCAGCCAATTCCCGGCCTGGAACCCGTCCGCCCTTACTCGTCGAGCGTTTGCCGGGTCAGGTCCCGGCCCGGCCGCAGTTCCAGCTCATACGTGTCATACTGCCGGTCAACATGCATGCCCGCCTTCTCATACAGCCGGGTTGCTCCGGTGAGGCTGCTGGCATCTACGTCCAGCCCGGCCCGCGCTTTCCCCCGCCGGTACAATTCCCGGAACGAATGGTGAAGCAGGGCCAGCGCCAGGCGGCGCCGCCGCCACGGCCGTCGCACGCCCAGCGTGTCCACGTACCCCATTTGGGGATCTTCAGGCGTTTCACTTTTGCATAAAGACATTGCCGCAATGTCATCCCCGTCCATGGCCAGGAACCAAAGCGATGGGTCGAAATGCTTGTTATTGTCCAGCCACTGCTGCCATAACCTCAACCCTTGCTCTTCCGGACGATCCACATGTCCCCAATGATCCTGGAACGCCTCATCAACGGCCCGGTAAACAGGCCGTAGATCAGGCAGGTCGGCGAAGGTGCGCAGGGTGACGCCTGCCGGCCACTGCGGTTCCGGCAGGTCTGTATCCAGTTCAATCACCATGCGCCAGAAATGGCGGATGAGCGTCATGCTCAGGGACTCGAACAAATCCTTCGCCGGCTGGTAGGTGCTGACCGTCCCGCTTCGCATGACGACCCTGGCGTCCTCAGGGGCGCGGGCGATGGCCTGGCGCGCCCGCTGTTTGCCCCACTTCATCAGGTAGGTACCGATGCCCATCCCTTCGAAGTCGGGGTCCACCCGGCCCCACACCCACGGCCGCACCGGGTTCATCAGATCGTGCACGACCATCATCCCCACGAGACGGCCGCCATGGTTGAAAACCAGCCGGGTTGAGGCGGAAAGGTCGAAATCGGGGAGGGTCCACCCGGTTTCCAGCTCATCTAGATTGGTATCCGGCGCGCCCGTCATGGTAATGGCGCAGCGGTTCAACAGCGTAACGGCCGCTTCCATATCCGACATCGTCGCCGGTCGGGCCATAAACCCCGCTTTCAGGGGGAGAGTCGTTTCAGTTGTTTCTAACATCATCATCTCCTTCATACTGCGGAACACAAATTACGGACCACGGACCACGGACCACGGATTCCCTCCTTGCGCATCCTCTCTTTCCGGCAAACGGACACCGAGCGCGTTCAGTTCGGCGGCGACGTCTATCCCAGGCCGGAAATGAATGGCGTGCATGCCTGCGGCGCGCGCGACGGCGATGTTATGGGCGAAGTCGTCAATGAACACGCACTCAGCCGGTTGACGGCCGAGTCGTTCCAGCGCGCGCTGGTAAATGGCGGGGTCCGGCTTCATCACCCGCTCTTCCGCCGAACAGACGATCACGTCAAACGCATCAGCGATGCCGAACTGCTTCGCTAATGTGCGGCGCAGACCGAGCGTGGCGTTGCTGATGATGGCGGTCTGGTAAGACGGCCGTAACCTGCGAATGAGGGCAACGAGGTCTGTATCCAACCGGTCGCCGGCCCAAAATCCGCGGCGAAAGTCACGGAGCTGGATAGGGGATAGCCCCAGCCTCTCGCCGACCCATACCCACAGCGCCTCATCGTCGATTTCGCCCCGTTGGGCGCGGCCGCCCATCTCGCTGTTAAACACGATTGCTTCAGATTCCCCCTCCGCCAGACCCAGGCGTTGTTCCCAACTGCGCCGGCTGCTGCGGTCTTCGGTGCGTACCAGGACGCCGCCGACATCGAATATCACTGCTTTGATCACAATCTTTCTCCTTAAATGTGACAAGGTGAATGGGTGTCCGGGTGACCGGATTTCCTGCCTGCCTTCCTCATGCTGGCTGGATGCACAAAAAAAGGGCGTGAACCGCGATTGCCCACGCCCTTACTCAGAATCGTTGCTCTGAGGAAAAAGAAAAAGCCGCAGGCGCTTCGTGCGCTGCGGCCGTTGAATGTCAGGTCTTGTGCAGATTAAGCGGCAGCAGACGCACTCCGAGGAGGGGAAAACCCTCCGCATCGAGAGGAGGCTTGAGCTGGACAAGAAATATTCACCATGTTGCATACCTCCGTTTATCTAGAGTCGCGATTCTCTGCGCCGGCGAATACTGTAGCATAAGCGCTAACCCGGCGTCAAGTCCTATTCATCCAGGAGGATGACGGGTTCCTGATAATAGCGCAGGCGGCTGCGGGCCAGTTTCTTTTCCAGGAACCGGTTAAACCAGGCGCGCTTGGCTTGCAAAGGCTTATCAGATTTCAGGCGGGCGAGTTTGGCATTGAGCCGGAGAATGCGGCCCGGAATCACGAAGCGGGTGAGGCCGGCCGGCAGCAGCCGCCCCTGGCTGGCGACTTCAAAAACAGTTTCCGGCTTGAATTGGGGGAAGATGGCCACGGCAGTCATGTCGGGAAACTGGCCCAGCAGGCGCGGCAAATCAGTCAGCAGGGTGCGTTCAACATGGCCCCATTGGATGTAGGTGGCCACGAGCGCGTTCAGCACCGCCAGCCGGTCTGCTCCCGGTTGGGCCTGTGCCAGCACCGCGTTGCCTTCCCGGTCCAGGAAATAGCAAAGCGACCCTTCTTCCCGCGCCGCTGATTGTGCCTGCTCGAAAGGCACCGGCGTCAGCGAAATGCCCTCAATCCCTCGGAACGCTTCCAGCAGCTCGGAAAACGGCCGCTTGCCGCAAATGATGTGGTACCAGGTATGCAGTTCAAACCCCTTTTGCTCTGATTGCACCACCTGCACAATGATGTGGGGGTATTTCAGCCGTTTAAACGCGGTGAAGCGGGTGGCGCCATCCAGGATGATGTACCGCCCTTTCCAGAACGTCGTCACCGGCGGATTCACCAGCCGCCCGTCCGCCTCCAATCGTTTCATCAGGCGGGCCACTCGTTTGTCGTCAATCTGCTCGTGGGGCATGACCATCTCGATGGGTACCAATTCCAACGACAACGTTTCGCTGGCTTCTGCGCTGCGCAAGATGTCGGCGATCTGGCGGGATACGGCCAATGAGATGTCTTCTTGCTGCTGGCCGATGATGGTGGTGACGTGAGGGTGAACGAGGACGCGGGGATGGGTGCGCAGTTGTTCGGCCGCCTCGCTGATCGCTTTTGCCTGCGGGGGCATGGTAGAAACGGCCGCGCCGGCAATGCGGCCCTCATTCAGGGCATGAAGCAGCACCGCCTCGTCTACGAGGTCGGTATGCCCCACGTTAATCAGGCACGCTCCCGGTTTCATCATCGCCAGCTCGGCGGCGGCGATGATGGCATTGGTCTCCGGCTTGAATGGGAGATGCAAACTGACGAAATCCGCCTGCTGCAAAGCTTCCACGAGATCAACCACCTCGACCCCCGCCGACAGGGCCAGTTCAGGCGTCAGCCGGGGCTGGTTGGCGATGACGCGCATATCGAACGCCTGAGCGCGTAAAGCTACCTGGCGGGCAATGCGGCCGAAACCAATCAACGCCAGCGTCTTGCCGGAAAGACGGCCGTCGGCAAACTGGTTGGCCAGCGCGAGGAGACGCCCCATCGTGTGCTCAGCAATGGCCACGCTCTTGCCGGTGGGGGCATTGCACACGGCGATGCCCATATCGCGGGCCGTACTGACATCAATGTTGTCCAGTCTGGACGCCAGATTCCCAATAGCGCGCAGTTTGAAGCCGTATTCGATCATCTGATCGTTGATGTGCCGCCGCGGCCCGACGATGAGCGCCTGGTAGTCGGGAATGAGGGACACCACTTCTTTGTTGCTCAGGTCAAGAGAGATGGTGACATCGGCCACCTGGCGCAGAATCCGTAACCCGGCTTCGTGAACGGGATCGCATACGAGGATTCGCGGCCGGGTGGGGCGGGCGTGAGCAGCAGGCGCTGTTTCTGCTTCTGTTTTGCTGGCGTCTGCGGAAGGGGCTGCTTGCCGCTGTATTTGCAGGGGATCCACATTCCCGCCGCTGAGGATGACCCCCACACGCTCTCCCGGATGGGCGTATTGTCCTGTGAACAACGGCGCCAGCGCGACGGCCGCGCTCGGTTCCACGATGATCTTCAAGCGCGTCCACAAGAAGGTCATTGTTTCCCAGATGGCCTCTTCGCTCACTGTGATCATGTCCGCCACATACCGGCGCATGACGGCCAGATTGCGCTCTCCCACAAAACGTGTGCGCAGGCCGTCGGCGATGGTGTCTGGCACCCTGCCCAGCACATGGACCCGTCCCTGACGCCATGAGCGGCCGGCGTCGGCCGCAGTTTCCGGCTCCACGCCCACCACACGGCAGCCGGTTGCCCTGGAGGCTGCCGCCAGAGCCGTTCCGCTGATCAGACCCCCGCCGCCGACCGGCACAAACAGGGCGTCCAGCGGGCCAACTTCGTCAAATAACTCCCAGGCGGCCGTGCCCTGCCCGGCGATGATGTCGTCGTTGTCATACGGATGAATGAGGGTGTAGCCGTGCCGGGCAATCAGGTCGGCGGTCACCTGCTCTCGTTCGGCGGCCGCACAGGGCACAATGGCGGCTCCATACCCGGCGGTGGCTTCCCGCTTGACAGCCGGCGCGTCCTCCGGCATGACAATCACCGCCTTGACGCCCAACAGCCTGGCGGCCAGCGCAACGCCCTGGGCGTGATTGCCGCTGGAATGGGTGATGACCCCGGCTTCCTGCTGCGCTTTATCCAACCGGCTGATGGCATGGTACGCGCCCCTGAATTTGAACGCTCCCACGCGCTGGAAATTCTCGCATTTCAGGAAGACCTGGCAACCGACCCGCTCATTCAAACTGCGCGAGGTCATGACGGGGGTGCGGTTCACGATGCCCGCCAGCCGTTCTGCGGCGGCGGCAACGGCCGATGGCTCTAATGTCTTGTGTGTCATGGTATGGCTAATGACCCCCAAAAGATTTCATTCACCCGGTCCCTAATTTCTTAACCATCTCAATGCGACGGAAAGAGTCAAAATA
>JBHHTQ010000110.1:0-5093 GCA_046753445.1 Anaerolineae bacterium
CAATGAAGCTGATTATCAAGCCACAAGAAAGACAATCACTGGCGATGGTAGCCACGCCGGCCGGTTTGGAAGTGCGTATCCCCAAGAGCCTGGATCCGGAAGGGGAGCGGGTGCAGGCGTTTATTGCCACGGGGTTGGGTAAGATTGAGAAGGTGAAGGTGGAGGGGAAGGGAAGGGAACGGCCGTTTACCAAAGCAGAAGTCCGGGCCATAATTGGCGAGTGGGCCGACAAGCTGGGCGTCAGCATCGGCCGGGTGCAGTTCCAACCGATGACCCGCAAGTGGGGCAGCCTCTCCAGCAACGGCAATTTGACCCTGGCGGATGATGTGCGCCGGTTACACCGGCCTCTGGTGGAATATATTATTGTTCACGAGTTGGTGCATGTTAAGCATGAGGGACACGGCCGTAATTTCCAGGTGGCCATGAACCTGGCTATGCCCGATTGGCAAGAACGTGAGCAGATGTTGGTCGCCCACATGGTTGGTCATAACCACTTTAGTCGTAAAAACCGTTAACCTCTACCGCAGCTTTTTGGCCGCGTCTTTCACCAGCTCGCTCAAGGTGGGGTGGATGTGGATGGACTTTTGCAGGGAAACGGCCGTGCCCCTGCCAAACATCGCCGCCACAACTTCGTGAATCAAAATGTCGGCGTGTGGGCCGAGGAAATGGCCGCCCAACAGTTCGCCCGTCGCCGCATTCGCCACCAGCTTGATCATCCCCTCCGTCTCCCCAATCGCCTTCGCCCGGCCAGAATGGGCAAAATAGGCAACGCCGGTTTTGACTTCATGTCCGGCGGCGACGGCTGCCGCTTCCGTCAGCCCCACGCTGGCCAGCGCCGGTTGGATAAACACGGCGCGGGGGACGACGCGATAATCCACCGTGCGCCTGGCGTCTTTCACTGCGTTCAGGGCGGCGATGGGGCCGTCGTAGGTGGCGCGATGGGTGAACATGGCGCCGCCGTTCACGTCGCCCAGCGACCAGATGTTGGCCGCCGTCGTCCGCAGTTGTTCGTTCACGACGATGCCCTGCGTCCCCGCTTCCACACCTGCTTCCGCCAGCCCCAGCCCATCCACGCGAGGCACGCGCCCGGCGGCGTACAGGATTTCCGCCGCCTGGAAGCGGTGTGCCTGCCCGTCAATCTCGGCGATGACCACCTTGTCGCCGCCCGCCCGTTCCACCCGTTTGGCCGCCGCGCCCAGACGCACGTCAATTCCTTCGGCGGTCAATATCTGCGCCAGCCGTTCCGACAGTTCCGGCTCTTCCTGCTTCATCAAGCGCGGGCTGCGGCTGAGCAGGGTAACTTTTGCGCCGTAACGGCCGACCATTTGAGCAAATTCCACGCCAATAAAGCCGCCGCCGATGATGATCAGCGATGAGGGCACGTGATCCAGCAGCAGCGCTTCCCGGTTGGTCAGGTAGCCGGTTTCGGCCAGTCCGGGAATGGTGACGCCGGCGGTGCGGGAACCGGCGGCGATGATGGTTTTGGGCGCGGTGATGGTTTTGCCGTCCACGCGCACATCCACCGGCGAGACAAACTCGGCGCGACCGCGAATGAAGGTGACGTTGGGGTTCGGCTTTACCCAGCCGTAGATGCCGTCAATGATCCCTTTGACAATGCCGTCCTTGCGGGCGACAACGGCCGTCATATCCAGCCACACCTGCTCCGGTTCCACGCCGCGCACGCCAAACTCGTGGGCGCGGTCACGGACTAAATGCATCACTTCGGCAGACCTTAACAAGGTCTTGGTGGGGATACACCCCTCATTCACTCAGGCGCCGCCGACTTCGTTCATCTCGATGAGGGCCACGTTGGCCCCCAGCCGGGCGGCCAGCGCGGCAGCGGGCAGGCCGCCCTGTCCCGCGCCGATAACAACTAAATCAAATTGCTGCATTCGTTTTCTCCGTTCAGGTTGATGGAAACAAAACCTTTGCAAAGGTGCTGGCCCAAATTGCTAAAGCGATAAGCCAAACCCCAACAGCCAGTAAAATTAAACCACTTCCCCGTTTGACTATTTGTGTGCTTCTTTTCAGAGATGTGATCAGGTTTGTCTGTGCCAGGCCAATCGTCAGGAGTAACACAGCCATCACCGAAGCAATGGTAAGCGCGGTAATAAAGAAAGCAATGAAAGCGGCCGTTTGATCACCAACAGTGAGGGCGTGTAAGGCCAGACCGGCCAGAATAGGCCCCGTTCAACCAAACCCGGCCAAAATATAAACAAAACCGTATAAACCGTAGCTGAGCACGTTTTTTTGACGCTGCCATCGGGTTTGGGTGTGCCACAATGGCTGTAATAATCTGGTCAGCCAGACAAAATTTAAGGATTGGCCGCGCATCTGCCACAGTCCGAAACCGATCAGAACCAGGCCCACGGCCAGACGCAGCGTACGCCCGGCTGTGCTGGTAAAGGACATTTTAGCGATGAACGAACCGGCGCCCGCAGCCAGGACGGCTCCTATTAAAACCAGAAACAACACGACGCCCATTGTAAAAGCCAGCGTGCTGCGAATGAGTGACTGCCTGGATTTTGAACTGGCTTCTCGTGTCAAAATGGTTAGCAAAAGCGGAAAGGAGCAGGGGGAAAAAAGGGAGGCCAGCCCGGCTGTGATTGCCAGCAGCAGCAGCCCGCTGCCAACCGGGTTAGCTTGTGCCAGACGGGGGTATAAGCGGAACGTTGTATAGCCCAAAAGCGCTAATAACAGTACGGCCGTAATTAAACCAACATATCGAACAATCAAATCCCTTTTGGTGTAAATATTCATCATTATTCCCCCGATTGTATCGGTTGCCCTTGCGGTTTAATGGCACAGGCTTTAGGCTCGTCAGCCAGCAGCCATTTCCCTGCCAGTGCCAGCCCACCGATAAAGAAGATGGCCGAAACCAGATAGATGAGTTTGGTGTTTGCCGCCAGCCAGCCGCCAACGGCCGTTCCCGCCATCAGGCCCAAAATCAAAGGCAAAGTAAGAGGTAAATGGCAGGGACAAACGACGAAAGCCACAGCACCAGCCACATAACCGCGAATTGTTTGCCACATGGTCACGCTCCTGCTGTCGTCAATTGTTCAAGTCGTTTTACAACCTGGCGCACATTGCCCAGGCAGCAGCTACCCTGGGGGTTACGAATATCGCAGGCACAGGTTCCCGCCTTTGTCCCGGCGGTGATGCGCGCCACCACATCCGTCTGCCCCTGAGCTACCAGTTCGGCGCGAATCGAACCGGGTGTATGCCGGTAGCAGTAACAGACAAAGACATCATCCGCTTCCGGGTGCTTTTGGTGTACGCGCTCGCGCAAATCCGCTTCGGTGAAAAAGCCGCCGCTTTCGTCGTAGTACACCACAGGGCAGTCCGGCGTGCGGCAAAAGCGGTAAGGGATGCCTTCTTTGACCGCTTCCAGGCTCACGGCCAACAGCGCTTTGACGGTTTGGGTGTTCACCGTTTTCCCTTTTTGGCCGCAGGAGGGGCAAACGGCCGTGTTCACACCCTTTTCCTGCGGTAATACACAACTTTCATTGGTCGCACAACAATCAGACATAACAAACTCCTTAAAGCCCGGCCAGCAGCAGCGGCAAATACCGCCCCTGATACCAGATGAGATAAACGCCGGCCACAATCAACATGATTGCGCCAATAGTATGCACATACGGCAGTAGTTTTTGGAAGCCCTGCGCTACGAACCCCTTGAACAGCGCCGCGCTCATTGCCACAGCCACGAGTACAGCCGCCATACCCAACCCGTAGGCGATAAACATGATGGTCATCCCGGCGATGCCGGATGTGGTCAGGCTGGCGCCGACAACAGTCAGGAAAACGGGCAGCGTGCAGCTCAATGAAGTCAGCCCGTAAGCCACGCCGTACAAAAAGACGGATTTGGGGTTGCGGGCGCGCACATCCAGGTTGGGTTGGGGGATGCGGATGGGCAGAGAACGGCCGCTCAACAGCCACAAGCCCAGCAGCACCAGCAGCACGCCCACGCCCACCGCCATCAGCGGCATAAACTGCACCACCACCCGCAGGCCGGCGGAGATGATCAAGGCAAAGCCGCCAAAAATGAGCAAAAAACCGGCGGCGATGAGCAAACCCAGCCATGCGCCTTCAACAGCCCGGCTGATGAGCGGTTTCTGCTCAAACCCGGCTTCGTCTGAACCCAGATAGTAGGAAACGAAAGTGGGCAGCATCGCCCAGCCACAGGGGTTGACGGTGGCAAAGATGCCTGCCGTAAAAGCAAATGCGAGATTTAACTGTGCCAGGTTCATGGCAAGACCTCCGCCAATGCTTCTTTGAGGGTTTGGTAGGGGGTGGGGGCGGCGTCACGGTAGAGGATACGGCCGTTACCATCCAGCACCAGCGTCGTATCCAGGGCCTGCACTTCGTAAGCGGCCGCCACCTGCTGGTCGGTATCAAATGCCCAAACATACGCACCATTGTCAGCGGCCATTTTGAACTGGTTTAATGCCTCCGGCGAACTGCTAGGGTCCACATCCAGGGCGATGACGACTAATTGGTCGCCGTACTCCTGCTGGAGTTGGGTCAGGGCGCGCGCTTCTGGCAGGCAAGTGCCGCACCAGTAGGCCATGAAGAAGATGATGGCCGGTTTCCCGGCATGTTCGGACAGGGTAAAGCTGCCATTATCCAGCGTAGGCACAGTGAAATCGGGAGCGATTTGTCCCACCTGCACGCCGGGAACCGCCACGCCCGCTTTTGTTTCGTCGTCGTTATTGGGTGCGACGCATCCAACCAGTACCACCAGAATGAGTGTGATTAAGAATTGTCTTTTCATCTTTTTCGTGTGTTATTCAGCGCTGTCCGCTTCTGCCAGCGCCTCTTTTTGCTTGCTGATGCAGTGATGGTCGCCATAGGAGCAGAAAACACAGCAGTCGCCGGGGGACGGCCGTAGTCGGGTACCACAACTGGTACACGTATGAAAAGCCAGTCAATAATCGTGGGGAATGTCCAGCATTTCCACATGCCCGCATTCGGGGCAGGTCAGGTTGGTTCGGGTAACAAGTTTTTCGTCCATGCCGGAAGGATACACCTTCCAGTTGCTGGAATGTCAAGGGAGAAAAATGAGAGGAGTGTGAGGGGGAGGGGACGGCCGT
>JBHHTQ010000111.1:0-4755 GCA_046753445.1 Anaerolineae bacterium
CCTCCGCGGGTGGTGTCCTCTAACAGTCGCCGGATCGCCTCCAGTTGCGTCAACTCATATTGAGCGCTGCGAGGAACGATAATTTCGGCCGCGCCTCGTTCTTTCAGTTTTTCCACCACAAATGATCCGAGGAAACCAGCTCCACCCGTGACGATCACGCGTCGCTCGCGCCAGAATTCTTGGCTGTCCGGCCAATTACGTTGAACGTTTAAACGTTTAACGTTAGCTGTATTTTTCATAATCTTCCCTCAAATGATGGGTTTTCCCTTTAGAGGACAGATATCTCATGAAGCGAGATAACTGGCGTGATACTTTGTCGAAAGCAAGCGAGCAGTTTGCCACGCCTCGATGTCTTCAAAACGTGTGATTGTAGCCATTTGCGTTGAACATGAAACTTAATAACGTGGAACGTTGGAACGCTAACGTTCACTGATTGACGTTTCCATACTGATCGTCTGATCTTCCCAACGATGCCAGCCAGAAAAGCACTCATGCAGGACTTGCCTGCCCTCGCCAGGAGATTCCAGACCCGCCAATTCCAGGTCAGCATCCACCATGATCCGTACCAATTCGGAAAAACGCACTCTGGGCTGCCAATTTAACTCAAGGCGAGCACGGCCGATATCTGCTTTCAAGTAATCTACTTCCGTCGGCCGGTAATAACGCGGGTCAACTCGCACATATGGTTCCCAATCCAGACCCACGTAGCCGAACGCTTCGTCCAGGAATTCGCGCACACTGTGGGCTTCGCCGGTACCAATCACGAAATCGTCCGGCTTGTCCTGCTGCAACATCAACCACA
Source organism: Anaerolineae bacterium (assembly GCA_046753445.1). Taxonomy (GTDB): domain Bacteria; phylum Chloroflexota; class Anaerolineae; order Promineifilales; family Promineifilaceae; genus JAHEEY01. Next base: position 803 of record JBHHTQ010000111.1, read on the forward strand.
TCGCCTCGACGTACTCCGGCGCATACCCCCAATCCCGCCTTGCATCCAGATTGCCCAAATACAACGCGTTCTCTCGCCCCGCCAGGATAGCAGCCAGCGCACGCGTGATTTTGCGCGTGACGAATGTTTCTCCCCGCCGCGGTGACTCGTGGTTGAACAGAATACCATTACACGCATACAGGCCGTAACCGTCACGATAGTTGCGCGTCGTCCAGTACGCCAGCACTTTGGCCGCCGCGTAAGGGCTTTGCGGTTGGAAGGGCGTGTCCTCCCGCTGTGGGGGTGACGCACTGCCAAACATCTCGCTGGACGACGCCTGGTAGAAGCGTGCCTCCAGGCTACTCCTGCGAATCGCTTCCAACAGGCGCACCGTTCCCAACCCGGTGATGTCCATCGTATACTCCGGCATGTCAAAGCTCACCCGTACGTGGCTCTGTGCCCCCAGATGGTAGATCTCGTCTGGTTGCACCTCAGCAATCAGTGCCTGCAGGCTGGCCCCGCTGCTCAAATCCCCGTAGTGTAGAAACAGCCCAGAGTCCCCCTCAATATGAGGATCGTGATAGAAGTGGTCAATGCGACGGGTATTGAAGGTGCTGGCCCGGCGGATTAAGCCGTGGACCTGGTACCCTTTAGCCAACAAAAACTCCGCCAGATATGAGCCATCCTGACCGGTAATGCCGGTAATCAGTGCTTTCTTCATCTTGGCTGCGAACCAACGCCACCAATCCGCTCTAAAAACCGGGCAACATCTTGATGAAGCATGGACAGCAACTGCTGGGCTTTTTCAAGATTAATCACCAGTTGAGCATATTCAATGGGGGCCGTATAAGCATGCCGGAAAAAGTGACGAAAGCTGCGTAATCCGTTCAACAATGCAAAAGTCTGATTGGAAAAAAGCGCCGGACGCACGCCGGGAATTTCCTGTTTCATCCGTCGCAGGAGTTCTATGTACCAGCGTGAGGCATCCGCCACCTGGTTCTCAAAATGTCCGGCAATGATTTTTAGCAATTCTTCAACAGCGCCATACAAATTGTGAAGTTGATACGCTACACTCTCCAACTGGATTTCATTTTCAGCTTGCAGCCCGGCGGCTCGTTCCTTCAGCTTACCAGCTACCTCATCAATCAAGGTCATCTGGCCTTTGACGTCCGCATGCAGAACGGCTAACGCTTTCTCGTCCATTCCTCACCCGTCTCCCGAATCCGGTCAGCAAAATGGCAGCGGGTTAAATCCACCAGGTCTACCTCTCGCCCTAATGCCAACGATAGGGCCGCCATGAGATTAAAGAAAGCTGCCGGTTCTATATTTTCAACCGCGATATCCACATCCGAGCCTTCATGAAAACGTTTCGGCGCTACCAAAGAACCAAATATAATGGCCCGATCCACGCAATACTCAGGACCAAATTCATCCAGAAAGCGCAGCACGCTGGTTAAAATCTCCTTGCGCTCCCGCTCCAGCCGGTGGGGCCGCTGTTTGACCGCCTGGTCTAATAAATATGTATCATACGCCATCTTCAATCAATCTCATTTACAGCCGGTGGGTTTACAATCCCACCACACGGCCGTTTCGATTCACAGAGCCAGCCTTGGCCGTCCCATGCCTGTTATCCACAAACGGGGAAGGGTGCCGTTCTCACCATGAGAGCGCTCGTTGCACCATGGCCATCTCGTCCTCATACTCCCGTGCCGTCATCGAGGCAAAAATAGCCCGCCGGCCGGCGTCCCGACAAAAGACGGCCCGGCCGGAAATCGCTTCAAAGCGCAATATAGGTGACGCCTCGTTTAACGGCGCCAGGTCAATATCATCAACCTGCAGTGCCGCCTGCAAATCCATCCGCAGCCGGGTTAATACCTCCAACGCGGGACGTTCTGCGAATAACACGCCAATATCCAGGTCTCCTCCCGGACGGAGCCGGCCCGTCTGCGCTGAACCAAACACCCAGGCGGCCATGACAGCCTCTTCTCCTGCCATCACCCGTTCAATGATTTCCCAATCAACGTCTGACATAAGCCAATATCTCGTCGCGGAACCGTTCAAAATCACCCAAATGCCGGTTCACCATACCAGCCAAAATAGATACATCAATCCTCTCATACCGGTGAACAATAAAATTGCGCAATTGAACCATCTGGCGGTATGGCTCTGTCCCTGACAAGGCCCCCATTTGTATGCAGCGCTCCACCGCATCCCCACTCGTGGTTGCCGGAGATTGGCCCTGCAGCGACAACAGGCGCTGGCACACGTCAATCACAATTTCCACCAGCACCTGAAGATCACGTTCAATCGCCCGCCGCGTCCTCCACTCCTCATTCAACTGTACGGCCGATACGTGCCCCAATGAACGCAATTCAGCCAATAGTTCGTCGAGAGTTTGCAGCTTCTCCAGAATGACGCCATTAATCATTGCCTGTCACCGAAGTCACAATCCCACCACACGGCCGTTTCGATTCACAGAGCCAGCTTCAGCCAGCGCATTCCGCGTATCCACAATCAACGGCGCATGGGCGGCCACCATATCCCAATCAAATGCCCCATGGTTGGTGATCACCACCACACAATCGGCCGTTTGCAGCGCCGCTTCGGTCAGATCAACAGAATGCAGCGCAAAGCCCTCACTCCTCAAATCGGGCACATAAGGGTCATGATAACTGATCCGCGCCCCCCTGGCCTGCAGCAGGTGAATCACATCTAACGCCGGGCTTTCGCGCACATCGCCCACATTCGGTTTATACGTCACGCCCAGGATCAGTATCTGGCTGCCGTTGATCGCCTTTCGCTCTTGATTCAAGGCATCGGCTACCTTACTAACGACGAAATCCGGCATATGGCTGTTCACTTCCGCCGCCAGCTCAATGAAGCGAGCCGTGTAGTTCACCATCTTCAACTTCCAGGAAAGATAATGGGGATCCAGGGGAATGCAATGTCCCCCTACGCCGGGGCCGGGCGTGAATTTCATGAAGCCATACGGCTTCGTGGCTGCCGCCTCCACCACCTCCCACACATTCAACCCCAGCCGGTCGCACATCAGTGTGACCTCGTTCACCAGGCCGATATTGACCGCGCGGTAGGTATTTTCCAGCAGCTTCACCATTTCCGCCGCAGCCGGACTGGACACAGGCACCGGCTGTTCCACGATATGGCCGTACAACGCCATCGCCACTTCCAGGCACGCGGGGGTCATCCCCCCGATGACCTTGGGCGTCGTCCAGATGGTGTGCGTCGTTCGCCCGGGGTCAATCCGTTCCGGCGAAAAAGCGACGAACACATCCTCTCCCACTACATCCCCATTGCCCATCAGCCGGGGCACGATCACCTCTTCCGTCGTGCCCGGGTACGTCGTGCTTTCCAGGACGATCAGTTTCCCGGTACCCCCCACCTCGGCGATGTGATCGGCCGCGTGGATGATGTAGGAAATATCCGGGTCTTTCGTCTTGCGCAGGGGGGTGGGCACGCAGATAGAAATGGCGTCTACCCCGGCCAGGTCTGTGTACTCGGTGCCGGCCCGCAGACGGCCGTTCTCAACCAGCGGCCGCAATTTCTCATCAGGCACATCTTCCACGTAGCTTTGTCCCCGGTTCACGGCCGCTACTTTCTCCACGTCCACATCAATCCCAACAACGGTGAATCCCTTCTCCGCAAAGGCCACCGCCAGCGGTAGCCCCACGTAGCCCAGGCCAACGATGCCGATCACCGCCTGCTCTGCCCTAATCCTCTGCAATAAGATCTCTTTTCGGTCCATGTCACCCTTACCAGCCACCCGCCTTAATCATTAGCCTGTTAATGCTTGCCCTTAGGCATAATTCTGTATACCCTCTAACATTGAGTTAACAATCGTATCAATTGAAAATCGTCCACGAATCATGTTATGGCTCAGGCAGATGATTCTAAGACAATAAAACCAATACTGATCCGCACCAAGTGGATCAATCGTGGCAGTTTGCCAGCACGCT
>JBHHTQ010000112.1:0-4007 GCA_046753445.1 Anaerolineae bacterium
CCGTATGGGGAGTCACGGCCGTTACAAATCGAAGAACTAGACCTGGCCGGGCCGGGACCAGGGGAGGTGCTGGTTGAAATTGCCGGCGCCGGATTATGCCATTCAGATTTATCAGTCATTGACGGCTCACGCCCGCGCGTCATGCCCATGGTGATGGGGCACGAGGCCAGCGGCATCATACGGGAAGTCGGCACAGGCGTGCATGAATTGGCGGCCGGCGATCACGTCGTCTTTTCCTTCATGCCGGTGTGCGGACATTGTGTGCCTTGCGCGGTTGGTCGTCCCGCCCTGTGTGAGAACGGGGCGCAGGCGAATGGGGCCGGGACGTTGCTTTCAGGTAGGCGGTATTTCCACAACGCCAGGGAAGAGGAGTTAAACCACCACCTGGGCGTCTCGGCCTTTTCGCAATATACGGTGGCGACGCAGGAGTCGCTGGTGAAGATTGACCCCGCTGTGCCGCTAGAGAAAGCAGCCCTCTTTGGCTGCGCCGTAATGACGGGGGTGGGGGCTGTGGTGAATACGGCCAAAGTGTCGCCGGGGATGAGCACGGCCGTTTTCGGTATGGGCGGCGTCGGTCTGAGCGCGATTATGGGGGCGCGGGCAGCCGGTTCCTATCCCATCGTGGCTGTGGATTTGCTGGAGAGCAAGCTGGAACTGGCCCGCAAAGTGGGTGCAACGCACACCATCAATGCAAAAACAGACGATCCGGTTGAGGCCATCAAAGAAATAACCAGTGGCGGGGCGCATTACGCCTTTGAAAGCGTGGGCAATGAAAAAGTGCTCATCCAGGCGTACCAGGCCACCCGGCGCGGCGGCACGACCATCACCATCGGTCTGCCCCACCCCAGCAAACAGTTTGCGATTTCGGCCGTTAGCCTGGTAGGCGAGGAGCGCACGGTGAAAGGGTCATACATGGGATCGGCCGTGCCCCGCCGCGACATCCCACGATTTATCGCCATGTACCAGGCCGGGCTGCTGCCGGTAGATTTATTACTCACCCGCACCATTGCCCTGGACGAAGTGAACGAAGCATTCGACGCATTGGCGAAGGGCAAGGCCGTACGCCAGGTGATTCAGTTTGAGTAAAAATCTGTAAGATTAGAGTGTAGAGATCGAGCTAGAGGATTAAGGGATGTTCCTCTAGCTCTACCCTCTAGCTCCAACCTGATAAGACAAGGAGAAAATCATGTCACAAGTACAACTTCCCGATTTCAAAATGCACTATGTAGAGCAAGGCTCCGGCGACGAAGCAGTTGTCTTCGTTCACGGATTTGTGAGCACGCATCGCTGGTGGCAGCCAGCGCTGGCCCATTTGCCGGAAAGCTATCACGCTTACGCCATAGACTTACGCGCTTCCGGCGGCTCGGAGGCGGTCGAATCCGGCCATACGTTGGCTCAATATGCGGATGATATTGAAGCCTTCGCGGCGGCGCTGGGGCTGGACAAATTCACGCTGGTCGGCCACTCGATGGGCGGCGGGGTGGCGATGCAGTATGCGCTCAAACACCCCGGACGGCTGAAAGCGCTGGTGTTGGTAGACCCGCTGGCGCCATTCGGGATGCGGATTGACCAACCCACCACCGATTGGATTAACTCGGTGCAGGGTCAGGAGGAAGGGCAGCGCATGATTGTGCTGGGCGCGTTCGCCACGCCGCCCACCGGCGACTACCTGGAGCAATTGGTGGCCGACGCCGTTGCCTGGGACAAGCCTATTTACCTGGGCACGATGGACGATATGGCGAAATTCAACGTCTCCGAACAGTTGTCTTCGCTGAATGTGCCCACGCTGGTTACCTGGGGTGACAAGGACGGCGTGATTCCGTTTGAAGGTATTGTGGACGCCTTCACCAAGATTCCCAACTGTAACCTGGAAATCTGGCATGGCGTAGGACATTCGGGGCCGATTGAAATCCCGGAGCGGTTTGTGGGATTGCTCACCGGTTTTATCGCCGAAGCGTCACAGCCTCAGGAGTGAGTGATGCTGTACGCAGACACTGTTTTTCGCAACGGCCGTTTCCTCACCCTGGATCCGGCCCAACCCACCGCGGGAGCTTTGGCCGTCCGCGACGGCAAAATTGCGGCCGTAGGATCGGATAATGATTTAGACGCGCTTATTGGGCCGGGGACGGCAGTGGTTGACCTGGAAGGGAAAACGGCCGTCCCCAGTTTCCACGACGCCCACTGCCACATCTTGCTCTTCGGTTTGAGCCTGGTGGAAGTGAACGCTCGCCCGGCGGCGACGGTGGCAGAAGTGGTGGACGCTGTCGCTGCCCACGCCAGCCGCGCCGAACCGGGGGCATGGGTGCGGGGCGGCGGCTATAACGAGAACAAGCTTGGTGACGGCCGTCACCCCACCCGCCATGATTTTGATCCCGTTTCGCCGCATAATCCGGTCTGGCTCTCCCACATCTCCGGCCACATGGGCGTCGCCAATTCCCGCGCTTTAGCCATTGCCGGCATCACGCGGGAAACGGCCGATCCCGAAGGCGGCCATGTTGTCAAAGACGCGCAGGGGGAACCCACCGGCCTGCTGCTGGAGACGGCGCAAGAGTTGGTGAAAGCCGTCCTGCCGCCGTACACGCTGGCCGAGACCAAAGCCGCCCTGGCTGCAGCCGGTCAACAGATGGCCGCCGAGGGCATCACCAGCGCGCAGGACGCCTGGGCCGGCTGGATTGCGCCGGAGGAGTTTCGCGCCTACCAGGAAGCGACGGCCGAGGGATTGCTGCCGCAGCGGGTGCGGCTGATGGTGGATGTGGAAAAGCTGGCGGTGAGCGACGGCCATTTTGACTTCGGCTTTGGCTTGCATACCGGTTTTGGCAACGGCCGTCTGCGGTTAGGTGCTGTCAAAATCTTCAACGACGGCTCGCTCATCGGCCGTACCGCCGCCCTCAGCCAGCCCTACGCCAACCCGCCGGACACGGCCGGATTCCTCGTCAAGAGCGCGGAAACCATTCATGAACAAGTGCGCCTGGCTCACACTGGCGGCTGGCAGGTGGCGATGCACGCCATTGGCGATAAGGCTATCGAAGTGGGGCTGGACGCCATCGAAGCGGCCATGGCGGCCATGGGCGCGGACGCGGCTCGTTTTCGCCCGCGCCTGGAACATTGCGGCATCTTGCGCCCCGATTTAATCGAGCGCATCCGGCGGCTGGGCGTCGTGGTCGTTACCCAGCCTCGCTTCATTGCCGAATTGGGCGATGGCTTTCGCGCTGCGCTGGGCGAAGAACGGCTGCGATTGACTTACCCGTTCGCCAGTTTGCGCGGGATCAACGTGGCCTTTAGTTCTGACCGGCCGGTGGTGGATGGCGCGCCGTTGTTGGGGATGGCTGCGGCCGTTTCCGAACAAACGAGCAGCGGCGCAGCGTATGTGCCGGAAGAAGCGATCACTATTGAGAAGGCGCTACGTTGGTACACCATAGGCGCGGCTTACTCGTCATTTGAGGAAAACGAAAAAGGGACGCTGTCACCGGGAAAATGGGCCGATTTTGTCGTTTTGAGCAGCAATCCAATACAAACCTCGTTAGAGGAATTGGCAAATATCCAGGTCTTGAAAACGGTAGTGGATGGCGAGGTAATCTTTGAACAATCATGAAATGCGGCTCTCAGAAATACATGAAAGCCACATCACCCACCTCCCAACTGCTGCCACAGGTCAAAACGGCCGTTTCCCGTCCTGTGTCTCTTCCAATACAACTCTCGCTCCGGATCACGGCCGTCAGGCCAGATAAGTTTTCCCCTGCTTGCCTTGCTGGCCGCGATAATCTATTCAGCTCAAATAACGCACGCCCTTGGCTCCAGGCGCCGTCTTCTTTACTCTCCTTTGTTGATACAGTTCCTATGGAAAAGTTTGCCTGCACCTTCACGCCGGCCCGCTCTTCATACGCTCGCTGACTGGCCCGCCCTACCCCGCTCAGCCCGGATAGGGTGTCTCGGGCAATAGGCATGGCGTGTGTTCCGCGCGCCGTCTCTTTAGTGCGGCCGCTGTGGAAGGCGGCGTATAGATGGGC
>JBHHTQ010000113.1:0-3652 GCA_046753445.1 Anaerolineae bacterium
GGCACGGCCGTTTCCCTGCAAAAATCTATCCGCATCCACCCCACCTTGAGCGAGCTGGTGAAGGACGCGGCCAAAAAACTACGATAACGAGGAGCAACATGATAAAGATCGATGTTGAAACCGTAATTGAAGCATGGACTGACCCACTCCAGCTATTGCTGTAAGAATCACCTGTATGCTCACAGACAACACAACAAAACCATCTTCCTGGTATTTATCGTAGGCCGCCCGAAACTCGGGGGCGCTGACGTTGCAAGCCGGCCACCAATTGGCTGCTGTAAAACTGGATTTGTTCTTCCGTCATCTGGCCAATTTGCACATACGCCACCTCGCCATCCGGCGTGACAAAAACGCTGGTGGGCAGGCCAATGACCCGGTACAACTCGTCGGAGGTTTTGCCGTCGTCGTCGCGGACGCTGGGGAAGGTTAATTCCAACTCAGCGACGAAATCTTGCGCCGCTGCCAGATCGTCAATGTAAGTCTCGTTAACGCCCAGCACCGCCAGCCCGCTGGGGCCGTATTCATCGTAGGCGCGCTGGAGGGCGGGCATCTCTTCGCGGCAGGGGACGCACCAACTGGCCCAAAAGTTGAGGATGAGGGGACGGCCGTTATAGTCTGACCGTTTCCTTAAGATGGTTTCGTCAAATAAATCAGTCAGGAGGAAATCGGGAGCCGTTTCCAGTGGTTCCGGCGTGGGCGGCGGCGGCAACGTGGGCAGCGGGTTGGCGATGGAGAAAGTTTCTGCCGTTTCCACAATGGCTACGCTGCCTGGCTCTGACGCGGGTCGGGGGGCACGGCCGTTCCACAAACTCACCAGCAGAACCAGCAGCACCCCCAGGAAGAACAGCGGGCCAAACCAATTCATTCGTCGGGGTCTTTTGGGCGGATTACAACTCATGCCGGTTATTTCTTTTGGCCTAGCCCACGCCGCAACTGGCGCCGCCCTGCGGACCTTGCGGCAGTTCGCCGCCCTCAGCCAGATATTGGTGCATTTGCTGGAATCCGGTGGCGGAAAAAACTTCTGGGCCAACTGCCATGCGGCCGTCTACCTGGGCAAAGTCTAAATCCATGGTGCTCTTGAAGAAAACGGCCGTTTCCATTGCCTGCTGCGGGAACCAGAAAGCGTTGATGTATTTGGCGGCGGTGAACATCTCGTCTTCGCTGGCTCCTTGAGAAGCCATTAACTCCAACAGGCCCAGCATCGCCATGCCGTGATTGCAATCCGGGAACGCGGTGTGGTTGTTGCAGCAGGGACGGTACACCCGTTCGGCCACGCTTTCCACCAATGCCTGCTGCTCCGGCGTCAGGGCGATGAGCGGGGCGCTGGCATACAGTTCTGTGGCTGGTTTTGCCCCAATCGTCCAGCCGCCGGTGGAGGCAAAGCGGCCGATTTGGCCATCGCTGGCCTGCACCATCATGCCTTCTGTGAGCAGCGGGTTGGCGTTGGTCAGCCCTACCGCCCAGAAGAAGTTGAGCAGGAAGTGAGCGTTTTCCTGGTTGATGAGGACAGGCTCGTCGCTGCCTTTGGTGAGGATGGCAAGTTGGGCGTTGGATAACGGCCGTCCCGACCGTTGGTACACCTGGGCAAAGCGATCATAATCAATCCCGCCAGCTTCCAGCAGCCGCGGCCCCAGGTCGCCATAAGCGGCCGGCAGCCGGTAGCCTTCCGGCGGGTTAACCTGCATCATCAACTCGTTCATGGCGACCTGACCGGAAACGGCCTGGGCGGCTGGTTGCTCTTGCTGAGCAACTGCTGGCTCTTGATTGACAGTCGGTTTTTCCTGACTGGTCTGGACAGGAGGGGGCGGCGCGGTGCTGGCAACGGCCGTATGTCCTGAGCTGTAGTTGGCCCAGACATAGACCGCCGCCATGATCGCCACCAGGTACAAAGAGAGGAAAAGCACCTGAGTCCCCCACATACGCTCCACGGGCTGCCCACAAACATCACAAGCCTTCGCGCCCTCTTCTAATTTCAATCCACATTTTTGACAATACATTTCCCGCTCCTTAATAATGATTTTTCAGCCGCCGCCTTGGGCCAAAACGGCTCTGGCCTGATCACGAAGAACCGCCCGCTGTGTCTGATAGGTCTCATCATCAATTGTCTGCTCGTCATGGGCAGCATCCAGCAGCGCAATCTCCTGAACAATTTCGTCAAATTCTTCAGGGAAACCTTCTTCCTCTTCGATTGGCCGCCGGTACCACCAGATACCTGCTCCGATGACGGACACGCCCAACAAAATAACGCCAATTGCTAACCCGTCACTCTTCCGCGCCGGCGGCGTTGCCACCATGGGGTTGGTTCCGTTAACTGCCAATTTGCCGGTTAGATCCAGGTTGATGGCCTCGCCAGCCGCCAGGTTTTCTTGCGAAAAAACATCCACCACAAACCCGTTCCCCATGTCCCGCTGTCCCTGAGAGATGAAACCGGTATCGTCCAGGGTAACGCCCAGCGAGGGCGGTATCAGGACGTTAAGTTCTTTGGTGGGGAAGACGGCCGTTCTCACCAGTGAAATGCTATCTTCATAGGGCAATATGTAGGTGACAACCACCTGGCCGGAATTGGTTCCCGGCAGCAGAGGCGCGGTGTCGGCGAACCCCTCTTCGGTCAGAAAATACCGGCTTTGGTTCCCTTGAAAAGTGATGCTGGCCGCATCCGGCGGCAGTGTGAACTGCAGCGTCGCCGGGGTGCCGTCGTCCAGCGCCGTCGCGCCGAAAACGGTGCGGTCGCCTGAATTGGAAAGGCTGTAAATTTCGCCCACCGTCAAGCCGCCTTGTTCAATATCAAAAAAGAGGTGCATGCTTTCCACCTGGACGGCGGCTGTGTCATCAGTCGCTTCAAAAACGGGCACTTCCAGTTCCAATGTCGTTTCACCTTCAGACACGTTTATGGGCGTGGAGAAGTAAGTGGCCTCCTGGTAACTGGCCATGATGGCATAGAGCAGGTCGGGTTGGTAAGGCACGTCGTCGAATTGGAAACGGCCGTCGCCATCCGCCACCCCATGTACCATATCCTTCTCATTAAAATCCGCATCCCAGACATGAAGCATTACCTCCAGGTCGCCCGGCGTTTCTGCCCCGGTCGTGCCGTTCACAATCTGGCCGATGACCCTGATAAAAGTTTCCGGTTGGGGCGCGGGGCCATCCGACTGAGCCGCCGCCGGCAGCGCCGTCAGCAACGCGACGACGATGATGACAAACGCAAGTTTCACCGATTTCATGCTGCCACCCCCACCGGTAAATGGGCGCCGCATCCGGCGCAGAATTTATCGCCCGGTTCTGCCTGACGGCCGCAATGTGAACAGACCGGGGCCGCCGCTGAGCCGCAGGCGGCACAAAACTTATCATCCGCGTCCATTTCCGTGCCGCAGTGGTAACAGGATCGTCCAATTTCCGCACCGGGCTCATCGTCACCGTTGACCGGCGTTGCCTTTTTGCCCCGGCGGGCGCGGATGGCGGCTTCAATGCGCTCGTCCACATCATCTGATAGGGCTGTGCCAGCCGTATCCCGCACCGCTGCCGCTTCGGTTAAAAGCCGCGCCCGCAAAACCGGGTAATCATCCTCGCTGACCACACCCAGTTGGTGGTCAAAATCCAAATCGCGCAGCGCCGCCAGCGTCCGGTCGAGGTGCCGCCGCGTCTCCCGGAACAC
>JBHHTQ010000114.1:0-3549 GCA_046753445.1 Anaerolineae bacterium
TTTACCGGGAACGAAAAGCGGCGATTGAAGCGGTGACGGCCGTGCTGGGACAATTGACAATGAGCAATTAGCAATGAACAATTAACAATTGTCAATTGACAATTGACAATTATAATTCCCCCTCTTCACTTTACCCCCCCCGCCCGCTCACAAATCAAAACGGCATCTAATTGGCACACAGTGGCACACAGTGGCAGAGAGCATCCGCTACGCTTGAGCCTGTCATGTATTGTGAAATCAGCATACGGCCGTTGCCACCCAACGACACGCTAAAAAGGAACAATCACCATGAACCGTCATCCTATCGCCCTTTTGCTTATACTTGCATTAACTATCGTCACCGCCAGCGCAACCGCCGCGCCAGAGGCCCCAGAAGCCACGACCGCCGGCATCCTGATCCACGCGCCCAACAGCACAGATGACCAGGCGCCCAAAGTCGCATTCGCTTCCGGCTCCAATCAATTTCTGGTTGTTTGGGAGAATAACTACAACAACACGGGAGATTATGACATCCGGGGACAGTATGTAAGCAAAGATAATGTCTTGCTGGGAAACGAATTTTTCATCGCTTCGACGAACACACCGGAACGTTTCCCCGATGTCGCCTACGACGCAAAAACTGGCGTTTTCTTGGTAGTTTGGGAATATGGAACAGGGGCCGCCACGACCAAAATTCAGGGGCGCATCATTGCCGATGACGTCAACGACTCCAACGGCCCCAAAATCGGCAACACATTAGACATCACAGATGGGACGGTAAACGCCGCCGCGCCTTCCGTGGCTCATAACGAAAATGATGATCAATACCTGGTCGTTTACGCTTACAACAACGGCGAAGATATGTACGGCCGTCGCATCTGGAACTCCTACGGTACACCAGCCCCCGTAGCCGCCCAATTCGCCATCAAAAACTACCCCACCGGATACGCCATTTCCGAAACAGACGTCGCCTGGGGGCAATCCGCCAACACCTTCCTCGCCGTCTGGGCACGCACCAGCCCCAGCGCAGCCGAAGAACGCATTGCCGGGCGCACCGTCTGGGACGCGCACCAATCATCAGGCAGCCAGGTTCAGGGCGAAAACTCCTGGTTTCTAGACGGGGATGCCTACAACTCCGGCACACTGGGCAGTTCCGATCCGGCCGTCGTTTACGACTCCACCCAAAACCAATACCTGACAACGTATGAAACCAATGGCGCCAGCGGCGGCGTATTGGATTGGGAAATATTCTACCGCCGTCTGCTTACTGTAGACCCCAACAATGGCAACGGCATTTATACCGCCAACGGCAGCATTCAGGCAGACGTCAATAGTTGGAACCCGGCCCTGGCAGAAGTTTGGGGTACTGATGTGATCATGCTGGCTTACGCCAGCGTTGACCTGGGAAGCGGCGCCAACGTGAAGGCGACTTACATTCGCGGGCCCAGCGATATTTACCCTATTGTCACCTACGGCCCCGCCAACCAGGATTTCATTTACGACATAGCCATTGCCACCGTCCCCGATGCTACACTGTCACGCACATACATCGTCAGCACCCAACGCCAGGGAGACAACGATGTGTATGGGCTAGGGGTTGATTCCCCCTGTTACCCGGTAACAATTACGTCTAACCCCTTAAATGGCGGTTCTGTTTCGCCCAGCAAGCCCTCCAATTGCGATCCCCTCAACAACAATTACTTAAAGGGCAGCGTTCTATTCTTGACTGCCACTCCAAACAACGGTTATCAGTTTAGCTCGTGGAACGGCTCTTTAAGCGGCACAGACTCACCAAAATTATTAATCGTAGATGGCGTCAAGACCATTGTCGCCAATTTTGAGGCTATCAGTACAAACAGCGCCATTTATTTGCCCTTCATCACCAGCCCGCCGGGCGCAATCACCGGTTTTGAAGTGACGCAATCTGTTCAGGACGCCAATAACAGTGTGCCTTTGGTCGCCAACCGGGACACTTTAGTGCGGGTGTACACGACAACTTCTTCAAACCTGCCCAACCGAACCGTTACCCTGTCTGCGAAGCGAAACGGCGTATCGCTTGGTTCCATAACAGATGGCCCTAAAACGATGACCACTTCCAGCCGGGGTAGTTTCAACAGCACATACAACTTTACCCTGCCCCAAAACTGGTTGACTGGCAATGTGACATTGACAGCTGCGGATAATGGGGGCGGCGGCAATCTTTCGACAAATGTGAGCTTTACCTCTGTACCGCCGTTAAATGTGACGCTCGTGCCCATCCGGTACACCCACACAGGGAATGGCACTACCTACCCCCCGCCGACGCAGGATAATGTCAGCGAATGGGCATTGCGGGCTTTCCCGGTCAGCGCCGTCAATGTCACTTTTCGCACTGAGTACACCTTTGCCGGCAATTTGAACACCGGTGCGGCCTGGAATGCGCTGCTGGATGATATTGCTCTCTTAAAACAAAGTGATGGCGCCCCCGCCAGCACCATTTATTATGGATATATCCCTTTTAGCTGCGATTGGGCTAACTGCGCCAGTACGATTCTCGGTTTTGGTTTTGACGGATTACGGGTGAGTATAGGGGTTGACGCCACCAACACGCCTGGGTCGCTTTCGCCAGGGGAAGTGGCTGCCCATGAGTGGGGCCATAATATGAATCGTCTCCATGCCCCCTGCGGCAATCCAGGCAATATTGATCCGAACTGGCCAACCGATCCCAAGTACAGCGGAGCTTCAATTGGTGAATACGGAATAGATGGGCTACCTTCGGGCTCGCCGGCGTTGCTTAACCCGGCCAACTATGTGGACGTGATGAGTTACTGCAACTCGGAATGGGTCTCAGATTATACCTATAAGGGATTGATGCAGGATCAATTGGCACATGGCATAAATGTGGCTGCGGCGGCAGAAGAGAGTTTGCTGATTTCGGCGCAGGTGGGAGTGGACGGCAGTATCACGCTCGGTCCCATTTATGCCTTCCCCCAGGCTCCCACCCCGGCCAGTACGGGCACAGGCGATTATCGCATTGAGTTGCTAGACGAGCAGGGGCAAATAATCGCTGCTTATGACGCCAGTTTGTTAACAGCCGAAGAAGAGGGGATGGTCAGCCGGGCCATTCACACGGCCGTGCCGCTGCCGGACGCGCCGGTGGCTCAGGTACGAATCGTCGAGGTGAAGTCGAGCCGGTTGACGGCACAACGCTCATTGCAAACCAGCCCCGCTTTCCTGGCTGCCGCCAATGGCGGTATGACGCCCACGCTGCAAATGGACGAGGCCGGTCATACGGCCGTCATCCGCTGGGGACTGCCCGATACGCTGGCCATCGTCCGCTACACGACCGATGACGGTCAGACGTGGACGACGCTGGGCCTGCACGTGCTGGGCGGCGAGTTGCCGGTGGATGTGAACCTTTTGCCGGAGGGGAACGGCCGTTTCGAGATTATTCCGGCCAACAGCGGCGTGCCCGCCCGGTTGAGCGTTGAGATGAAACAAGATTAACAGCACAGCCCAACGTTTGCCGGTCATTATTTTGTCATCTCGCGGTATAATGAAGGAAACTAAATGGAGATGGCCCCGGTATTT
>JBHHTQ010000115.1:0-3502 GCA_046753445.1 Anaerolineae bacterium
CGTTTCAACTGCGCAAGGCGATTGTGACGGCCGAACCGCTGCCGCCCAGCCTGCGCCAGACGCTGACGGAAACATACGGCATCTCGGTGACGAATGCGTACGGCACGGCCGAATTCGGCTTGCTGGCCATTAACCAGGGGGAGGGGATGGCGATGCGGCTGCTGTCGGAGCCAATCGTGGAAGTAGTGACCCCGGACACCGGACAGCCGGTCGGCCCCAGCGAAACGGGTGAAGTGGTCGTCACGAACTTCAGCCGCGCCTACCCGCTCATTCGTCTAGGCACGGGCGATATGGCCATTTACGGAGACCCCAATCCCGGGCAGAGCCGGCAGGAGGAGCGCACCATCACGCTGGTCGGCCGTTCCGGGGATGCGGTCAAGATTCGGGGAATGTTCGTCCATCCCAATCAGGTGCGCTTTGCCGCCAGCCAGATTTCTGGCGTAGGCAAGGTGCAGGGCGTAGTGGAGCGCCCGGAGCTGAAAGATCGCTTTACCATTCGGGCGGAATTAGAAGCCGGCGCGGTGCAGACGGCCGTGACTGAACAGCTCAAGCAGGCGGTCACCGCTATTTGCCGCGTGCGTGTGGACGCCGTCGAAATCATCCCGGCGGGCACACTGGCCGAGGATGCGCCGGGGATGGTGGACGGCCGGGAATGGAGGTAGGCCGTATTCCGTATTCCGTGTTCCGAGCACGGTTTACGGATAACGGCTTACGGATTACGAGCCATCCATATGACCCCAAAAACGATTATCACGGCCGCGCTAACCGGCGTGCTGACAACGCGGAAGCAGTCGCCCGCTATCCCCTACACCCCGGAGGAAATCGCCGAGGAAGCCTACCGCAGCGTGGAGGCAGGGGCCAGCATCGTTCACATTCACGCCCGCCAGGATGACGGCCGTCCCGCTTATGATATTGAAACGTACGGCCGCATCTACGAAGAAGTCCGTAAACGCTGCCCTGATGTCATCATCAACTTCTCCACCGGGGCTATGGGCATCGACCGGGAAACGCGCATTCATCACATCCGCGCCCTCAAGCCGGACATGGCCGCCCTCAACATGGGCTCCATGAACTACGCCATTTACTCCCGCAAGGCCAAGACCTTTTACCACGACCACACCTTCGCCAACCCGTTTAGGGACATTCGCTTTTATCTGGAAGTGATGAACGAGGCGGGCACACGGCCGGAGATGGAGTGCTTTGATACCGGCCACATCCGCAACGCCGAGCCGCTGATGGACCTGGGCGTTCTGAAGTCACCCTACCAGTTCAGCCTCATCATGGGCGTCCTGGGCGGCATTCCGGCCAGCACAAAGAATCTGGTGCACCAGGTAGACCAATTGCCGCGGGGTTCTCACTGGCAGGTAATCGGCGTCGGCCGTCACCAATGGCCGTTGGTGGCCGCGGCCGTCAGTATAGGGGGCAATGTACGCGTGGGGTTGGAGGATAACCTCTACCTGCCGGACGGAGAGCGGGCGCGGTCGAATGGGGAGCTAGTGGCCAACGCGGCCGCGTTGGTGCGGCTGGCCGGGGGGAAGGTCGCGACTCAGGCAGAAGCCCGCCAGATTTTGGGGTTGGCGAAAAGGGGCTGAGGGAGTAGGGGAACAGTTCGAATGAGGAAATTATTGTGCGGCTCTTGTGGTAGCATGCATTCCGTGATACTATGAACGTGTGATCCGGTCATTCAAAAACGCGGCGACTGAAGATATTTTCAACGGCATCAACTCAAAGACAGCCAGAAAAGCCTGCTCCCATAAATTGTGGATAATCGCGGCGCGAAAACTGGATCAAATAGACTCTGCCGAAGTCTTGGATGACTTGCGAATTCCGCCTGGCAATCATTTGGAAACATTGAAAGGCGATAGGCAAGGCCAGCATAGCATCCGTATCAATGAACAATATCGGATATGCTTCGTCTGGACGGAAGCCGGGCTGGAAGAAGTGGAAATCGTAGACTGCCACTGAGCTAAGAAGGTGAAGAAAAATGGCGAGAGTACCGACAAACCGAGAGCCGACACATCCGGGAGAGATATTGCGGGAAGAGTTCTTGCAGCCAATGGGAATTTCGCAGCGAGAATTGGCTGCGGGGATTTACGTGCCGTATCAACGGATCAATGAGCTGATCAATGGGAAGCGGGGGATCACGCCCAGCACGGCATTAAGGTTAGCAAAGTACTTTGGGACCTCAGCAGGGTTCTGGATGAATTTGCAGTTACGCTGGGAGTTGTATCGAGCACAGAAGAAAGAGGCGAGTCAATTAGAAAAGATTGATCCGCATATGGTTTCTGCGTAAGGTAAGAGAGAATGCAAGATGCTGCCCAGTTCCACGTCAAGCTGTCCCGTCTGGCAGCGGTTGGTAAGCGGCGCGGAAAATGCAAATTGAGGCGACAGGCAACTTACGCCTCTATTCTTTGTGTATTTTTATGAACTCAATCAACATCTTTGTGGAAATTGGCAAGAAAAAAACCTTCGCCGGCGCGGTTGAGTGGCCCGGCTGGTGTCGAAGCGGCCGCGGTGAAAATGCGGCGCTTCAATCTCTGATTGATTATGGGCCGCGATACGCTCAAGTTCTGCACAGCGCCGGAATTGAGTTCCAGGCCCCCACGGACACGGCCGCTTTCATTGTGACAGAACAGCATACCGGTAACGCCACAACCGATTTCGGCGCGCCCGCAATCATATTGGATGTGGATAGAGAACCAGTTGATCGGTTGGAATTGGCGCGTTTACAAACATTATTTCAGGCGTGTTGGCACGCATTCGACAACGCCGTGCAGCAAGCGACAGGCAGAGAGTTACGCAAAGGCCCGCGTGGCGGGGGGGGAGACCTGGAAAAGATGCTGCACCATGTGCTTGAAGCTGATCTGGGATACCTGAGGCGTCTTGCCTGGAAACAGAAACGAGGAGGCGAGACGAATCTACTTGAAGCGCTTAAGCAAACGAGGCAGGCAATACTGAGCGCATTAGAGGCGGCCGCAAAGGGCGCGTTACCAGAGAAAGGGCCGCGCGGCGGTGTGATTTGGCCACCCCGATACTTTGTCCGTCGGGTCGCCTGGCATATACTTGACCACGCCTGGGAAATTGAAGACCGGATGGTATAAAAATGCCTTCGTCTGAAACATTAACCCTCTTTACTGCGGCCGCCATCGTCATCACCTTGGTTCCCGGACCATCCATGCTGTACGTGATGTCCAGGAGCATCGACCACGGCCGAACCGCCGGCATCTTTTCCACACTAGGGTTAGCTACCGGGCTATTCATCCACACCATCGCTGCCAGCCTCGGACTATCCGTCATTTTTATCTACTCCCCCCTGGCATACTCCGTCATCAAATACCTGGGAGCCATTTATCTCATCTATCTGGGGATTCACACGCTTCTCGCCAAAGAATCCCCTTCCCAATCACTCCTTACCCCACTGCCACCCCACCATCTACGGGTCTATGGCCAGGGGATCATCATTGAGCTGCTGAATCCAAAGACCGCTTTGTTTTTCCTGTCA
>JBHHTQ010000116.1:0-3288 GCA_046753445.1 Anaerolineae bacterium
AAGCAGCATCTGTGGCGGGCCTGGCTGTTTGCGTGTAAGCAGGCGATTCAAAAAGGCAAGTTCTTCGTGGCGGTCAACGAACATGATTTTCCTCAATTAAGTATACTGTTTGTAAATATCATTGTTATAACTATGATAGGTTAAACAATCATATATTGCAAATTTGGTACAGGATGCACTCGAAAGTTGACATAAGTCGAGTTTTGGGCGGGCAAATTTTTGCCAGAATACCGCCGAAAAAAATCAAAAAATTCTTGGCGGGCCTCTGAGACGTGGAAATAGTTGACGAAGCCACGGTTTTTTCTGCATTTTGTTGCCGCTTGATGCCAAGAATGGATGAGTCCGGTCAACGACAATTAGAATTACCCACTGACGACAATTAGAAATACCCATTTAGGCGTCAGCGTGGTGGCGGCTAAACTCTATGCATTTTATTATGCAAGGAGCAACGCCAATGACAGCCACAGACGCACAAGTGAGGATTGCTATGCGTGAACGAAAGAAGGGTAAAAGTCAGGAACAGGCAGCTGCCAAAGCGAATTTGAGCAGCCGCCAAACAGTGAGCAAATACGAGAAGTTAGGATTGTTACCGGGTCAATTGCAGCAACCGCGTGCCTACCGCACCCGGCCGGATGCCTTTGAAGAAGATTGGCCAAAGCTGGAAAAGATGCTGGCCGATGCGCCAGCGTTGGAAGCGAAGGCGCTGTTCGACTGGCTGTGCGCACAACAGCCAGACAAGTACCAGGAGGGGCAGCTACGCACATTACAAAGACGAGTCTCTAAATGGCGTGCGTTCAATCAAGAGCAAACGGCGACCCTCGACCAGGTACGAACGCCCGGCGAAATGATGCAGTTGGACGGTACCTGGATGACTGCGCTGGGGGTGACGATAGGCGGGCAGCCATTTAAACACCTGCTGATGCATGCCGTCCTGCCCTATTCCAACTGGGAATGGGGACGCGTGGTGCAGTCGGAATCGTTGGGCGCGGTGCGTTTGGGCCTGCAAAGCGCATTGGTCAAATTGGGGTATTTGCCGCGTATCATCCAGACAGACAACAGTTCTGCGGCCACGCGCCGGTTGGGACGGGATGAGGAAGAAAAGGGAGGGAAAGCAGGGAAAAAGCGTGCCTACACCGACGAATATCTGCATATTCTGAATCATTTTGGACTGGAGCCGCAAGCGATCCACGTCGGCGCATCCAACGAAAATGGGGATGTGGAGTCGAGTAATGGCGCTTTCAAAAGAGCCGCGCGGCAGCAGTTATTGTTGCGCGGCAGCCGCGATTTCGACAGCCTGGAAGCGTATGAAGCGTTTCTGTTCAGCATCATGGAAAAGCGAAACAAAGGGCGGCAGCGGCGGCTGGCCGACGAGGTGGCGGTGATGAAGCCGTTGAACGCGACCCCATTGGCGACCAGTCGTAAACAGCAGACGCGCGTCAGTCGGGGCAGCCTCATCCGGGTGATGGAGAAGACGTACTCGGTACCCACGTCGCTCATCGGTAAAAGGGTGACGGTTTACATTCATGAATGGTCGCTGGATATCTATTATGCCGGTCAATTGATAGAAAGTGTGCCCCGTCTCATTGGCAAGGAGGCGCATCGGGTGAATTATCGGCATGTGATTGCCAGCCTGCTGCGTAAACCGGGCGGCTTTCGCCGCTACCGCTATCGGGACGACCTGTTCCCCTCGCTCATCTTTCGCCGGGCGTGGGAAGAGTTGGACAAGCGGTATGCGCCGCGCCGCGCCGATTTGGCCTATTTGCGTGTGCTGCATTTGGCGGCGCGTCATCTGGAATGTGATGTAGCTATCGCTTTGGAAACGCTTATCGAGGGTGGTCAGGCGTGGAATGACGCCGATGTGGCTTCTCTGCTGACCGTGGCAACGGCGGCTGTGCCCATGATGGAACAGCCGGTGGCGCAGTTGCATGTTTACGACCGGTTATTGCTGGGGGCCAGCGCATGAGCGCCAAAGAGATGGTTCGTTTGCATTGCCAAGCGCTGCGTTTGCCGACGATGGCGATGGCGCTGGAGGAGAGCATCCTGCATGCGGAACGGGACAATTGGCCGTTGGATGTTTTTTTGTCCCACTTGTTGGAGCAGGAGGTAGAGGCGCGGCGGTTACGGCGTATCGACCGGTTGCGTAAGCAGTCGAAGTTGCCGCCAGGCAAGACGTTTGCTGTTTTTGACGATAGCCGCCTGCCGTTGCGTATCCGGCGGCAACTGCCCTATTTACAGGAGGGCGCGTTTGTTAATCGCGCCCAGAATGTCTTGTGTTTTGGCTTGCCGGGAACGGGAAAAACGCATTTGGCGGCGGCGATGGGGCATTCGCTGGTGGAAAACGGCCGTGCGGTCTTGTTTGCGCCGACATTTAAGCTGGTGGGGCGTCTTCTACGCGCCAAACGAGAGTATGAACTGGAACGGGAACTGCGCCGGCTGGACAAGTTTGAGGTGGTCATTCTTGATGATATTGGTTATGTACAGCAAAGTCGGGAAGAAATGGAGGTGTTGTTTACGTTTTTGAGCGAACGATATGAGCGGCGCAGTCTGGTTATCACGTCCAATCTGGTGTTTTCGCAATGGGACAAGATATTCAAAGACCCGTTGACGACGGCGGCGGCCATCGACCGGGTGGTGCATCACAGCATTATCATCGAGTTTGGGCGTGAGATTAAGAGTATGCGGATGGAGGCGGCGGCTAAACGGAGCCAACAGCCTCTGCCAGCGACGCAAAACGTAGGGTAACTTTTCCAATGGAGAAAACAGTGGCAAAAACGACTGCAAAAGTCCGCGACCGGCAACTGTTCTGCTATCCTGACCCAACGGCCGTTTGTACGGTGGATTCATCAGCCTGGTTTGTCTGGCTGGAGACGGCGACTGCTTTCCGCTATTTCAGCGGGCAACGGCACAACTATTTTCACGGACACGGCCCGCTGTTCGCGCCTGTTTCGTTCCGCAAGGAGCGGCGGCGGCGGGGCTGGCTGTGGTATGCGTATCGCCGTGTTTATGGGGTGTTGCATAAACGGTACGTGGGTAAGTCGGCTGGGTTGACAGCGGAGCGGTTGGAGGAAACGGCCGTTTTGCTTAACGATATTTGGTAATGGATGATATTCTGAAAGGAGGGTTTATGGCGTGTGCCTGCAAGCTGGTTGTCGGCTTGTGGCGGTGTATTTTTATAAGAAAGTTATGGGTATTTCTAATTGTCGCTGATGTACATTTCTAATTGTCGTTGACCGCACATAATACGTAAAGCAAGAGGGCTTGAGGGAAGTTGTCATCCGGAGGCAGCTG
>JBHHTQ010000117.1:0-2990 GCA_046753445.1 Anaerolineae bacterium
GCATAGGCCCTGGGCCAGGCATGTCAGTGGGATTGGGCATTGGCGTTTGGGACGGATGGGGGCTTGGGCCAGGCATATCTGTAGGATTATGCATGGGGGTATGTGACGGTTGCGGCCCCGGGCCAGGCATGTCGGTGGTCATTGGAGTGTGTGACGGTACAGGGGTTGTTGACGGGTTAGGGCCGGGATAAGGGTCTTGCGGTGAGGTTGATGGCGTCGTTTGCACACGGAGGTGCAGGGCGGTTAGTGTGCCGTCGTTCATGATTTGGGCGCGAACGGCCGTTATCCGTCCCGCTGCCAATTCCCCTTCAATCTGGGTCTGGGGGGTGATGCGCAGGCTGAAGCCGTTGACCTGCCAGCCGCCGTCGCCGGTTGGGGCCAGGGGGCCGCTGAACTCGACGATTTCCTGACGGCCGTTTGCCATCAAAGCCTTAATCTCCCGCAGCCGCTCCTGCGTCAACTCTGTCTCTAGCGTTTGCCGGGCCGATTCATTCCCGGCAAATACCAGGCGCACATTTTCTACGATGCGCTTGACCGGGTAGAGGGTATCGCCGGGCAGGGTTTGAGCGGATGTGGTGACGGCCGCCGCGCCGCCGACGAAAAGTACGATGACCATTGCGATGGCTAATCGGGTTACAAATTTCATGGCGTCTATCTCCTTTGTTGATGTCCAATCGGACCATTTTCGACTGGCATAACGAAGGAGGGCGGCAAAGGATACGGGTTGTTTGCCGGATTGGGAAAATTGGGCGTCAACGGCGGCGAACATGCGGGCACGGCCGTTTGCTACGGCCGTTTCTCTGGGTTGGGGTGGAGGCGTCTGGCTGATGTGGGCGGCGATGGTCAAGTACGGCCGTAACTGCACCGCCTGCTGTGGGAAATCTGCCAGACAGTTCTCCAACGTATCTCCCCGACGTAGACGGGCCAGGCATTCATCCAAAATGGCTTCAAAATTTGCGTTTATCATGGTCATTTCTCATGCTCCGGCTGCAAAATGCGCCCCAGTGCGGCCAGCGCCCGGTGTTGCAACGATTTGATCGCCCCTTCCGTTTTGCCCAGGACGGCGGCGGCGCAGGCATTGCTGCAATCCTCCACAAACTTGAGCAAAATCACCAACCGCTGTTCCTCGGTGAGTTGGGAGAGGGCGGCGGCGAGGGCGGATTGGCGAAAATGGGCGTCGGCGGCAGCGGCGGGGTCGTCATCGGCGGCGTCCAGGTTATCATCCAGTGTCACCAGGGTGGTACGGCCGTGCCGCCGGTGATGGTCAATGACAAGGTTGCGGGCGATGGTGTACAGCCAGGCCAAAATGGGCTTTTCCGGAGTGAAGGTGTGGATTTTTTCCACCAGGCGCACAAAGACATCGGCCGTCAAATCTTCTGCCAGGGGGACATCGCTCACGCGGTAGAAGATGTAGTTGAAGACGGCCCGGTAATGCCGGTCGTAAATCGTGGCAAAGGCGGTCCGGTCGCCCTGTTGGGCACGGCGCACCAGGTCTGGGTCGTTGGCTGCTGTCGGGTTCATCACTTGTCTATCGCCATGTTTAACGCAGGGCTTGGAGGAAAGATACGGGTTAAAGTTGGCCCAATGTGGCAATGGTTTCCAGCCGGTCAACCAATTGTTTGCGATCTTCGACAATGTGGGCGATGAGGGTGGAGATTTTTGGTAGTGTGGACAAAACACGGTTTTTTTGAGTCTGGTCAAGCCGGTAAACTTCATGCAAGTGGTTAGAAAAATCTTCAATGCTCATCTCAAACCGGTTGGAGATTGCGGCGGTGGTTTCAGATGGGGGCGGCCAATCGTCGGGGGCAACGCAGCCGGTGATGACCATGCCTTTGAGTTCTGTGCCGACGGCGATGAGGCTGCGAGCGCAGAGGAGACCAAGGTGGCCGGGGCGAAAGGTGGGGGTGAGGTCAACGGCCGTTGCCAGGCCACGCCAGCTTTGGATGAATTGTGCCATTGCGCCAGGCTGTTGGCTGACGGTCGTGTACAGGCCATAGGGGTTGGTGGGCCGGTTGATGGGGCGGCCTTCGATGTCTGTGACGACGATCATCACGCCCAGCAGTTCGGCAAACATTTCTTGAACCAGCCGCAGCCATTCCCAGGAGAGTAGATCGCCCAGTTCGCGGGTAGGAGTGTGGGGCAGAGATACGGGGTTTTTGCTACGAAAACGGCCGTTGTGCTCACCTGCCTCTCGTACCAATGTTGAAACTGGTCGGCAGGGAAGCGCCACTGCTTGCCGACTTTGATAGCCGGTAACTGGCCTGCTTCTGCCATGCGATAGATGGTGGAACGGTCAATTTGCAGCCGTTCCTGAATTTCGCGTGCCGTCAACATGTCTGTTTTGCCGTTGCTGGTCATTTTTGATAAAAGACAAGCAGCAAGTGACGGGTTTACTTGCCACCTGCTGCTTGCGAACTTGCTTACTTTTGAACCAAATCATACCCAGCAGCCTGCCAGGCGTTCATCCCGCCATCCAGATTCCAGACGTTGGTGTAGCCCAGTTTTACCAATTCGCGGGCGGCCACGCTGCTCATGCCGCCGCTGCGGCAGTAGACGACGATTTTGGCGTCTTTGTCGGCCGGTAATTGGTCCAGGTTTTGGGCGATTTGATCAAAGGGGATGTTGGCATCTGTGCCGTCAATTTCGCCGATGTAAGGGACATGGACGTTGATGAGCGGGAAATCTTTATTTTCCAGCATGGATGCCAATCCGGCGACGCTGACGTCGGTGTAGGAACCGCCTTCAACGGGAACGATGGTGGTTTCGGCGGCCAGGTCAACGGGGGCGGGGGCGCTACTTTGCCCGCCACATGCTGCCAGAATGACGGCCGTTACCAGCAAAAGCAGCGTCGTCATCAGGATACGTTTTTGGGTCATTGATTAAAACTCCTCATGTTTGGTTATTGTTTACCAAACGTTACCGGGAATTGGACTCGCTGCCGAGCGCAATTTGTCCCGTTGAGGGATACGCCATTTGGCTTGTGGCTAGGG
>JBHHTQ010000118.1:0-2828 GCA_046753445.1 Anaerolineae bacterium
CAACGACTAGCGCCGGGCCGGGCCAGGTGAGCAGGGTATCCGTCAGGTGCAGCCCCTTGCCACTCCTCGTTGGGCCAGATACCAACACATGTCCCTCGCCGGTGGCGTAATCCAGCCCCACCTTCACTTGCTTCCTTCGCCGCTTGTCCCCATCGATGGTGGCGTATGGCACGCCGCGGCGGATGGCCAGCGCTTGCGCCACCTCTTTGTCTTTCATCCGTCCCTGAGAACGGGCAAACTTTTCCAGCGTCTTCTGCATGTGGAACTGCGGGTTGGGGGCCTGACCCAGAATGTAGAACAAGCCGGAGACGACGCCCGGCAAGGGTACCATCAGCCCTAGCCAGGACAGGTTCGGTTCCCGGGCCGTTTCTTCGATGAGTCCCAACCCTTTCAGCCCGCCCCAGAGGAAACCAAAGCTGCCCGTCAGCAGGGATGCGAACAAGCGGGACGGTCCTTTCAGCCGGGCGATCCCGGCCACGGCCGTGGGGGTGTAAACGACGCCGGCCAGCCAGAAGAGAGCGAAGAGGGTGACGGCGATCCACCACCGCTTTTTGGGCTCCGGATCCATCTCCCGCCACCATTGTCCGAAGTACGTGCCGTTCGTGATTTCTCCTATTTCCTGATTCATAGTTCCAACCCCCAATCCTCCGCCCATTTCACTTCCGCAGCCTGTTCCAAATTCTTCCCCTGAGCCTGTTCTAAGCTCCTCGAATGGTCCGGGGCCACTTCTGCCGAGAGGGACAAGTCTATTTCTGCTTGTCGTTCCTGGTGTCGCTCCATCTGCAGCTGCTCCAGTGCCGCCTGCATTCTTTGCTGCCACTCTCGGTAGAGAGCGTTGGACAGTTTCTCCCGGCGCAGCAGCAGGACGTGGGCGTGTTGGTATTGAGTGTCCTCGTGAATCATGGTTCGCCATTCGCGCACCCCGCTCAACTCGCTGCCTTGCTGCAGGACATCGTTGAAATCATCCGCTGACAGCTCACCGTAGCGGGTGGAAAGCAAGAGCTGGTAGGTGTATTCGTGCCCATATTGGTGAACCTTCTCCTTCGCCCAATGCAGCATCTCTTCGTGTGATACAGCCCGGCCATGGTGATCCAGCCAGACGCCGCGCTGCTTCATCTCCTGGCCTAAGTGGTCGGCATAACGGCCGTAAGCGATGTAATTCATCAACCCCTTCATCTGGGCATATGAGGGCCTTCCTTTGCCTGATTTGTTGGTGATGCGTTCGCCGCGAACAATGGCCAGCCGTTGCTTATCCATGCATCTGCTCCTCTTCCTCGCCAGCGAACAACACCTGCACCCGTGATACCGACTGCTTCAACCGCCGAATCGCTTTTTGCTCAACAGTCGTTTTGATGTCCTCATGGTAGGCGCGGATACGGGCGTGGGCTGAATTGCGGCCGTCGCGGGAAATGAACATCCTGGACTGGAAGTCATCCGGGTGTTCAACGGCTAGCTCGCGGATGAGCTGCAACATAACCGCCTCGGACATCGTGCGGGAAGCGGCCGACTCAATGGCGATGTCGGACAGCAAGCGGGCGATGCGGTTAAATGCCAGCCGGATGCCCTGAAGCGTCGTCGCCCGCAAGGCGGGGATGGCGTAAGAGCTGCGTTCGTCATCCAGGCCCATGAGGGCCAGGGTCTCGATGGCTGCGCTGAAGTTGAGGCCATGCTTCTCCGCCCAGGCTTCAATCTTCTCCCGGCCAAATTCGGTCAGCATGATGTGCTTGGAGTAGGTCTTATCCGGCCGGCGGGCACGTTTGTCATCAGGCAGGGAGGTTGAGAGTTGTTCTGCCATAGGTCATCTCCTTGATTTGGTTGTAGCGTAACAAAAGGGGAGGGGATGCAAACGCAAAAACCGGCGCGGACAACGCCCGGCCCACAGCCATCAAAAGGGATAGCCATATGGCCAGCGATCTACCGCGCCGGTTGTTTTTAGGTATAGGGGAATGTTGGTGTTGTTTTTTTACCTGATTCACGGTTGCATCTCACCATGAGGCACCCGTGCAATTGCGCATACATTTTATGCCTAGCAGCGCACTTTGTCAATTGTATATACGGCCCTTTCGGCTCTTTTAACTGTACGTCTCTTGTTCTTTGTCCAATGTCATTTTTGCCAGGGCGGGCGTACAGTTAGCGTTACATACTTTTGAACCTTCTGATTGCGCTTTGCTCCCCCGCCAACAGGCGCGAGGGTGGAGGGTGGGTGTAGTTTGCCGAAGTCGCCTTCGTTAGAAGGCGCTTCGGGGCGGGCTTGCCCGCCAATGGGTGGGTGGGATGGGAAATACGCGGCCAACCAGGACGTTTCGACTTCACCAGAGCCTTCGCCTATGTACCCCCGTTACCAGTTCCTTCGCGGCATCATTGCCAAATAGGGGCCTCTCCCCGCCGGGAAGAAGCCCCCTTCAATGCTAATACGTCTCTCGTTCCCGCCCGTAATGCTGCCCGTTGAATGACCGGGTTACGCGCCGCACATACGGACTGCGCCGAGGGTAGAAAAGGATAAAGAGGATGGTTAGAAGGCAGATGATGACAATGGCTTCGAGCATGTGTACGTTCTCCTATGATGGTGAAAATAAAAAAGAGCAGCCACCCCGCAAGGCAACTGCTCAAGTTGAAAAATCTGGTTAGTGACCAAACTTAAAAGGGAATTTCCGAATCCGTTTCGTATGCCGGTTCAGCTTCCTGACGGCCGTTACCATTCCCATTACCGTTGCTACCCAGGAACTGCACGCGGGAAGCGACGACTTCAAACGATGCCCCCACAGACCCATCCTGACGGGTAAACAGGCGCGGGCTGCCGGTGTTCGGATCGGGGCTAATGCGCCCTT
>JBHHTQ010000119.1:0-2556 GCA_046753445.1 Anaerolineae bacterium
TTCATTATTAAAAAACTCCTTACAGCCACAAAAAACGCTAGAACTAGAATTTTTCTGACTAAACATGCCACGCCAACGGTAAGGATTCATGCGGCGCGGTCAAGCGAAACCTTCAACATCCAACGACGAAGCCGCCGCATAATCCTTGTTGAACTAAGCCGGTCTGACGCGAAACGCCTATTTGGAATTTAAGCCTTCAACAAGTATGGTCTTTGTCGCTGCCAGACTGGTATTGGCAGCTATTGTACTCATTTTCCCGGTTCAAAGTCAATGCGATTTGCATTTTTTGAGGCTGACTTGGGATGTTGTCCACCAGCAGCCAACCCGAAACAGGCCTCCTGTTGCACGGGAAGCCAACAACAACCATATAAGCCCCGCCACCCTTTGCCGCCATTATCAGGGAGGCTGCCACCGCTGTTTACGCCCAGGTATGGTGCGGGTGTGCTGCATTGGCCGCCCGCAAAGTGGACAGCGCAGCCAACCAGGGGCAGCGGAACTCTCTGCCTGTGACTCCTGTGCTGGCTCCTTTTTAGGGGCAGCCGAGACAGGATACGGTGTGAGAAAATCTCGAATTTGTGTCAGGACACGCCGCAGACCGGGACTGAAAAAGCCATAGTAACGCACCTTAACAAACCCTTTGGGTAACACATGCTGCAAGAAGCGACGGATGAATTCCATTGCGGGTAGAGTGCATAACCGCCACTGTTTTGAACCAGACGGCCGTACCCGAAACGACACCTCATCCTCAGAACAAGAAACCAGGCGGCGATTAGAGATCGCCACCCGAAAAACATAAGCAGCCAGATACTTCAGAGCTTGTTTACCTCCTCCTACCGCCCGACAATCAACCACCCAATCCTTGCGCCACACCGCAGCGGGTATCCGGTCAAAGCAATCAGATTGCTTGAGGGCGTCCCGAAACTTGGCGCGAAAGAGGATAGAGAGCGCTTTGACCGGCAGCAAGAACCGTTTGTACCGGCAAGGGCGCCAAATCATGGAAAATGGATCCCAAGCGCCGGCCGGAACCAGATAATGGACGTGAGGATGATAGGGAAGCTCCCGCCCCCAAGTGTGCAGCACCCCAACCATGCCAATTGAGCCGCCGAGCAAACGGGGGTCTTGGGCCAACGCCTGGGTCGCCGCCGCCGAAGTCCGAAAAAGCAAATTGTAAAACAGCTTTTGCTGGCGGCGAGCCAACGGCCGTAACTCAGATGGCAGCGTAAACGTAAGCAAAAAGTAAGGGACGGGGAGCCGCATCTCCTCTTGCCGTGCCAACCATTGCTGCGCTTTATCACCCTGACATTGCGGACAATGCCGGTTGCGGCAGGAATGATAAAAGTATGCGGTGTGGTCACAGGGGGGGCAGGTATAAACGTGCCCCCCCATCACCTCTGTGCGGCAGGCGGTAATATCCCGCATAGCGCGACGATGGCCGGGCAGCATCCGGTCGTTAAATTGCTGCTGGTAAGCGGCGCCGTGTTGCTCAAAGATGTCCGCCAGCGTCACCATGGGGCATCATCCGGATCGTCGGTCAGGTCGGCCATGAGCTGCTGGATGGTCTCGGTAGCCAGCGACTCGGCCGGACGGGTAAGATGGGTATAGATAGCTGTTGTCTTGAGCGATCTGTGTCCCAGCCATAGTTGGATGAAGCGCAGATTGACGCCTGCCTCCAGCAGGTGGGTGGCCCAAGAGTGGCGCAGGGTATGGGGAGTGGCCGCTTTATTAACGTCACTGGCCTGCAAGGCGGCTTTGAACGCTTTTTGCACACTGGAGGGATGGATGGGTTTGTCGGCTGCTTGCTGACGACCTTGACCAGAAGGAAAGAGCCACAGCGGATGGCGGTGCGTTACCCACTGCTGGCGCAGCAGCGTGATGGCTGACGCCGGCAAAGGGACATACCGGTCTTGATATCCCTTCCCTTGTCGGACGTGCAACAAGTGACGCTCACTATCAATGTCCGCTGCTTGCAGCCGTACCCCTTCACCCAAGCGCAGCCCACAGGCATAAATCGTACTCAGACACACCCGGTAGCGAAACAGCCGCACCTGGCCTAATATCCGGCGCACTTCTGCCCGGCTCAGGACAACCGGCAGTTTTCTTTCCTTCGGCGGTCGCACCAGGTCAAAGGCACGCCATTCTCGCTGCAAAGTCTGTTCAAAAAAGAACTTGAGACCACACAAAGCCACCGTACAGGCGCTGCGCGATGCCTTTTTCTCATTCTTGAGATAGAGAAAATAAGCGCGTAGTTCCTCTTCGTTGACCTGATCCGGGGATTTACCAAAATATGCGGCCAGTTGGCGCACCGCACGCAGGTAAGAATCTTGGGTCTTGGGGGCAAGACCGCGTAATTGCATGTCTTCCAACATGCGTTGACGTAATGGGGTCATGACTATACCTCCTATAGGTAATGGATTTATAGGAAATATAATCGCTTATTCGATTGTTTGGGAAGGGAGATTAATCTGGATGACCTTTCTGCGCGAAGCGCTTAGTTCAACGCCCGCTTCACCGGCGGGCGAGAAAAACCAGAACCTTCGCGGGCGAGACTACTTTGCT
>JBHHTQ010000120.1:0-2476 GCA_046753445.1 Anaerolineae bacterium
GATCCGGTTTCTGGGTACGGGTGCGGCCGAGGGCATTCCGGCGATGGGGTGCGTGTGCGCTCACTGCACGCGAGCGCGGCAGGAGGGTGGCAAGTTGCTGCGCGAGCGCAGTGCCATCCTGTTGCAACTCCCCGGCTACGACATGCTCGTCGAAGCGCCGCCGGACATCCGGGGGCTGATCAACAAATATCAGGTGAGCAACCTGCACGGGATTGTGGCCACTCATGCCGCCTATGGCCACATTGGGGGCATCAAAGAATTCGAGTACTGGACCACGCCGCTTGATTTTCTGGCAGAACCGGCCCTGTTCGAGGTCATCCGGCGGGAACACTGGACCCCCGCGCTGGACGAGCTCATGTTCCACGTTCCGTACTACCCCGGCGCAGCGTTGTACTTCGGCCAATTCTCCCTGATTCCCTTCGCCGCCCGCTGGCGCAAACCGATCTTTGGTCTCTCGATCAAGGTTGGGGAGAAACGGGTCGTCTACACGTCCAGTATGCCCGGTCGCATGACCAACTATGCGGGCTGTCTCATGGCCGGCGCCGATGTGCTCATCGTCAACGCGCCCACCTTTCAGCCGCCCAAGGAAGATCACATCACCGTTGTGGAGGCCATTGAATTGAAAGAGCAGGTATCGGCCGAACAACTTATCCTGACCTACATCAACCATCATAACCGCCCGCATGATGAACTGGAGGACTACGCCGGCCAGTTCCCAGGCGTAGCCGTTGCCTACGACGGCCTGAGCCTGGAGATCTAGCGCATGCGCATCCGGTTTCTGGGTACCGGCGCAGCCGAGGGCATTCCGGCCATGGGCTGCAAGTGTGATCATTGTACTCGAGCGCGGCAAGCAGGCGGTCGGTTCGTTCGGCAGCGCACTGCGGTGCTCTTTTCCCTTGACGGCTACGAGTTGCTGATGGACACGCCGCCGGATATTCGCGGGCTGCTTGACGCCAGCGGCGTCCGACAGATCGACGGCATTTTCCTGACGCATGAGCACTTTGACCATACCGCTGGCCTGGAGGAGTTCCTGTACTGGCCAGACCGCGTGGATCTGTTTGCTGAACCCCACGTCTATCGGCGGTTGATCCGAGAGGATTGGGGCGACCGGCTGCCGGAGGTGGCGTTCCACGTCCCTTTTCGTCCAGGGGTGGCCGTTCGCTTTAACGATTTCTTCTTCACTCCTTTCGAGGTGCGCCACGATGTCCCTTGCTTCGGCGTGGTGTTCTACGAAGGCCGGCAGCGGGTCGTGCACGCCGCTGACTCAGACAGTCGCTTGAGCAACTACGCCCGTTGCCTGATTGAGGGAGCCGACCTACTGATCGTCAACACCCCTTTCTTTGAACCCCGTGAAGATCAGGCGCATCTGAGCGTCCAGGAGGCGATTGTCCTGAAAGATGAAGTGGGGGCGAGACGACTCATCCTGACTCACTTCAATCACTACAATCGGCCTCACGACGAGCTGGAATCCTATGCCTCGCAGTTTGAGGGTGTCACAGTGGCTTTCGATGGCCTGACAATACGTGTCTAATTGTCAATTGTCAATGGTCAATTGTCGATGGCCTCGCTCAGTTGACAATTGACAATTGACAATTGACAATTGACCATTAGCCGGCGGAGGTTTCGCACTATGTCTTCCACAGCCCACGCCGACATCATGATGATCGGCCACTTTGCCAAAGACCGGATCGTGGTGGATGGTGAGGGTGAAACTGTGTCCGGTGGCGCTGTGTACTATGGCAGCGTGGCGCTGCGGCATCTGAGCGTCCGCGTGGCCGTCGTCACGCGCCTGCACCCCGACGATTTCTATCGTCTGGACGAGCTAAAAGCAGCCGGCGTGCAGGTATTTACCACACCAGCGCCCCAGACCTCGGGGATCGAGAACATCTATGATTCGACCGACATGGAGCGGCGTATCACTCACCCTCTGGGGTTCGCCGGCCCCTTCCGGGCAGCCGACATCCCTGACCTGGCAGCCCAAGTCTACGCCATCGTGCCCATCATGGCCGGCGAGGTGGGCCTGGCGCTACTCCAAACGCTGGCAGCGCGCGGCCCGGTGGCGCTGGACGTGCAGGGGTTCGTGCGTGTCCGCGAGGGCGATGAGCTTGTCTTCCGCCAGTGGCCTCAGATGGAGGAGGGGCTGTCGCACGTGACCTATCTCAAGGTAGACCGCGCTGAGGCCGAGTTGCTCACCGGCCTAACCGACATGGCGGCGGCCGCCCGCCGGCTGTCCGACTACGGACCGCGCGAGATTGTGCTCACAGAGTCAGCGGGCGTCACGGTGTATGCGGATGGGCAGCTCTACTCGGCGCCGTTTACCCCGCGATCGCTGGCCGGCCGCACCGGACGGGGCGATACGTGCTTCGCCACTTACCTGGGCAAGCGACTGAGCACCGGGCCGGCGGAAGCCTGCCGCTGGGCGGGAGCTGTCACCACCCTGAAGCAGGAGCAGCCCGGTCCCTGGAACGGCGACCTG
>JBHHTQ010000121.1:0-2464 GCA_046753445.1 Anaerolineae bacterium
CATCCGTCGCTTCCCTTCCGCCAGGCAGCTGGTCGGCTATGCTGGCCTGCACGGCCGCAGCCACCAGAGCGGCGAGTCGAGCTCCAGCGGTAAGCTGGTCAGCTACGGCCGCCGCGACCTGCGCTGGGCCATGATCCAGGCCGCCCGCATCGCCGTCCGCTGCCACCCGCATTGGAAAGAGGTCTACAAGGCCATCGAAGCGCGCCGCGGGACGATGAAGGCCCGTGTGGCGGTGGCCCGCAAGCTGCTGGTGGTGGTCTGGCACGTGCTCACCAAGCGCGAGCTCGATCGCTTCGCGGTGCCAGAGAAGGTGGCCGCCACCTTCTTTGCGCATGCCTACGGCCTCGGCATCCCCAACTTGCCCAATGGGCAGAGCGCCCGCGAGTACGTGCGCTACTGCCTGGACCTGCTCGGCACCGGCCGCAGGCTCGATCACTTCTACCACGGAAAGAAGAAGGTCAATCTACCGGAGAGCCGGGGCAGTTAACGCAGTGAGCGGCTTCCCATACAGGTTGTACCTGTCAACTCCCCAAAGGGAGACCCTGAGATAGGGTTTTCGGGCTTGCCGCTCAAGACAATTTTATCATGATTTGGCCCTGGCTAGCTGCCAAGGGCTGCCTATTCTTGCCTATGCGAGATGGGTTGTGTTCGCGCGTTAAATGCGCTTTTTTTGGAAAATGATCACTTGTAGGTAGCACGGTACTTAACCGTGGAGTTTAGCACCACTTCTGGATAGCCTCCAACATGGCCTGCGATTTGCGACCGCGTTGTCTGGGAGGCTTCCAACGAGGTGGCGGCACCTTAAAATAGAACAGCTCTTCGACGGACCAGCGATGATCGGCCAATCCCGCAGCCATGGCCGGTGTACGCTGCACCCAGCGGTAACCGCGCCTGCCGACCCAGAGTTTGATACGCAGGCTGTGATGGTTATCGCAGAAGTTGTAAAAGCAGCCGACAGTAAACATGCCGGCCAGCAGGGTCTCGCCTTGCTGAGCCAGGTGACGAGTGCGACGGGCCAGCCATGCCAGGCGCTGCCGGAAGGTGGCATTCAACCGTTCGATGTAGGCCGTGTTGATGACCCCGCCACCCTGGGTCTTCTTCAACAAAGCGGCAATCATCTTTTCGCAACCCTGTACGATACGGCGTTGGATGCTCAACTTCCCAGCGCTGCGCTGCTTGACCACCTGCACGATGGCGATGTTGGGCCAGGAAATCAGGCGAGGGCGCCCGGCCGTTTTTCTTGGCATGGGCGTCCGGAAGGCCCTGCGAAAGGCTTTCACATAGCTGGCCAAACCGTCCACCGCCAGCAGCAGGTTGCGGCACAATGCAATCTGGCGGATCTGATTTGCCAGGGCCTGGATCAGCTTCAGGTCGCGTTTGGGGCTGATCGCCCCACCCAGCCATAGACGGGTCGGCACCATCATCGCCAGGGCCATCCAGAACTTATTGCCCTGGGTTTTGACCTTGATCTCATCGCTCTGCACCTGCTGCAGATCCATCGAACTGCCGCCTATGGCGTGCTCGTGCACCAACCGGCAATGCTCCCCGGAGCGACGCCACCAGGATTTGACGGTCCGTTCGTGAAAACCAAAGGCCTCCTCGATCGCTTTCGGCGGACAGCCGTAAGCCAGCAGGGTGACCACCCGCTGCACTTCTCTGTCATCCGTCCGCAGGCGGTAGAAGATCGTGCCTCTGGTGGCGCTAAAGGTTTTTCGACACGCATGACAGATGTAGCGCTTTTCGCTCCGACTGTGAACGCCGATGTTCCCTTTGCCGATTTGGCCCCTTGCGGGGCAGTCAACATTCGGGCAGAATATGTCTTGTGAGTTCATTGGCTGGTCTCCTATGATGTCGTAATCACAAGAGTCTGCCTTTGAACTCACTTTTTTTCAAGGTTCTATTTCTTCACCACGGTTTACTGCCGTGCTACCACAAACGCGCTCGGCTGTTTCTATTCCCTTTTCAAAATCTGCCGAGTGCAGGTAGCCCCACGCTTTCACCACCAACAAACGAGCGAGCAAAGCGGTTAATGGAGCGTCGTCCTCCGCCATCGTGGCGTGCAGGGCCATAATGGCGTCATCTACCAATGAGGCCTCTTCACTAAAAAGTCCTTTGCGGCGGTAGAAATAATGGGCGCCATCCAAACAGTCGGCAATGATCTGCCACTGTTTTGTTTGGACAGCATGATGCCAGGCGGCGCGCAAATTGGCCTGTTCAGGAAGAATGGCTTGTACTTCTGCCGGACCCACCCCAAGCTGGAGGTCATGTTCAAATGAGCGCACAAGATCAGCGAAAAAGCGGCTGTGACGTTTTAAGGCCTGCTCTTTTACCTCACTCATATTTGGGCTGTTCAGTTTTTCGCTGGCTAATTGGCGCAAAATCGGGTGCATTCTGAAACGTCCCAATTCGTCGCGATTCAGCAGGGCATGGTCCAGCAAACTGATTAATTTTTCAGTTGAATCTT
>JBHHTQ010000122.1:0-1992 GCA_046753445.1 Anaerolineae bacterium
GGGCTGCACCTGACGGATACCCTGCTCACCTGGCCCGGCCCGGCGCTAGTCGTTGATCCGAAGGGTGAGCAGCTAGAACGCACGGCCGCCTGGCGCAGCCAGTTTGGCCCCATTTACCGCCTGCCCGGCCACCAGATCAACCTGGCTGCCTATTACCGCCAGCTGCTGGACCGGGATGACATCGCGGAACTGCACGCGCACCTCATGCGGCCGTCGGAGAGCCGGGAACCCATCTTTGCCGAGAAGACGATGTCTTTGTTGACGGCCGTCGGTCTTTTCGCAGAGGAGAAGATGCTGAATCCTATTCGAGTCTTGCTCGACCTGGGCGAAACCGATCTCAAAGAAGCGCTGACCGGATTAGAAACGGTGGCCGCGGCCAGACGCCATGTGCGGGTGTTCACCAACGGCGCCCGGCCGAATGCTTACCGGGAAGATAAGTTCGTGACCTCCGCTTTTGGGAACTTCACCACCCGGCTGGCCACCTACCAGAAACACATAGACACCATCGCCCCGCCGAATGCGAACAGCCGGCTGGTCATCGGCCCGGATTGGGCCCGCCGGAATGGAACCATCTACATCACCTATTCACTCCAGGATTTAAAAGGCGTGGGCGGTGTGGTGGCGGCCGTTATCGCCGCGATACTGCGGTGGCAAATGAGCGCCCAGGCGGGACAAGCCCGCCGAGAGCGGCTGCTGGTGGCGATTGACGAGCTGCCGGCCGTAGGCCTGCGCAACATTGCCGATTACCTGGCCACCTGCGGCGGTTACGGCATTACGCTCCTGCTCTACGTGCAATCGCTCTCCCAGTTGAAGGAGTTGTACGGCCAGGAAGGCGCGGGCGCGATTCTCTCCAACTGCGCCCACCAGGTCTGGCACCCGCCCACCGAGTATGAAACGGCCGAATTCATGTCCAGGCTTTATGGCATAACCCTTAAGGTCAATCCGGCCCATTCCACGTCACGGGGATCTCGGCGGGAGACAGGCAAAGAGGGGCGGACCCACACGCAGACCAACCACAACCAGGGCGCTTCCTGGTCCTGGCGGGAGCGGGCGGAGCTGCTGCCCAGCCAGGTGATGAGCCTGTCCAATGATCAGGTGTTGGTATCCACTCGTATGAGCGGCCCGGAGTCGGCCGGCAAGCAGCGGATCATCTTCCTGGGACGGCGGCTAAACCCCGTCCCCCTTTTTGAGAAGCTGCCGCCGGCATCCCTCCTGCGCCTGCCCCGCCCCCGCTACGGCAAACGGGCGTACACCGCCTGGGTGGAGGAGGCAGCGCTTCCGGCGAAACGGTTGGATGAACAGGCTAAAAACGGGCAGCCTCCGGCCGCAGATGACAACCGGAGCGCGGAGGGCGCCGTTTGATGACGCGCACCAGCCATCGCTGGCAGAGCAAACCAGGCAGCTTCGACACCCTGCACGCGACCCGGTTGTTCCCGTCGCGGAACCGTTACGGCATTCCCGATTTGCGGTACACCTCCGTAGAGCCTCTCCCGGCGTGGTTGGTTCCCTACCGGCAGCGTATTCGCAGCAATGAATCGCCGCATGACGGCGCGGTACATTTCTTTTTGCAGGATTATCGCTTTGAGACAGTGTGGAACCGGCCGGTGAAGGCATTGGAGGCATTGGCTCCCTACCAGACTGCGCTGACGCCGGACTTCTCCCTCTACCGGGATTGGCCGTTGATGCTGCAACTGTGGAACACCTATCGCAACCGCTGGTGCGGCCGTTTCTGGCAGGAACAGGGTTTTACCGTCATCCCCACCATTAGCTGGAGTACGGCTGAGAGCTACGACTTCTGCTTTTTGGGTGTGCCCCGGCGGGGTGTGGTCGCCGTATCGGCCGTTGGGGTCAATCTCAAGGCTCCGTTGGAATACCACTTGTTTATGGATGGGTTCCGCGAGATGGTGCGACGGTTAGAGCCGACGGTTGTGTTGAGCTACGGCCGTTTGCCAACGATCTGCCATGAGCTGGTTGAAGTGGTGATGTACCCGA
>JBHHTQ010000123.1:0-1958 GCA_046753445.1 Anaerolineae bacterium
TTTTGCCCTGCAGGCCGGCGAAATCAGCGAGATCGTGGAGACGCCGTTCGGCTTCCACATCATCCAGGCGCTCGAAGTGGACCCGGCGCGGGACTTGCCAGAAGACATTCGGCAGCGTTTGTGGGAACAGAAAGTCCGTGCCTGGCTACAACAACGCCGCGAGGAGGCGACGATCGAGCGCTATCTTCCTTGATCAGTTTGAGAATGGGCGGATGAGCGAATGGAGGGATTGGTGAGTGATTCGCTGATTCACTCATTCGCTTCACGTCTGAGGAGGGTGCATCGTGCTAGACCAGATCACAGACGAAATGCTAACCATTGGCATCGTCGTGGTGGGGAGTCTTACTGCCCTCGTCCTGTTTACCTACATCGCCATCTTCATTAACCCGCAGATCGCCATCAACCCATTTCCTCCCGCCAAAGCCAGCCCTCCCGGCCAAACGGTGGCGGTGGCTACGTTCCCGCCCACGTGGACGCCGCAGCCCACGATCACGACGACGCCCACGCCCAGCCCGACGCCATCTCGCACGGTGCCGCCGTTTAGCACCCTGGGCCCGACGAACACGCCTATCCCGCTGGACGTGTTGATCCAGCCGACGGTCCTGCCGACCGAAACGGCGGTGCCGCCACCACCACCACCACCGGCCGCGCCGACCTTCCCGCCGCCACCTCCGCCGGCGCCGCCGGCCCCTCCGGCCACGCCGGTTCCGCTCTATGGCCGGCTGCGAATGCTCGGCGGAGCCAACTGCAATTGGGTAGGGCTTTTCGGCTTCATCTACAATTCATCGGGCCAGGCCATGAGCGGGGTTGTGGTTCACGTACACAACGACTTCGGGTTTGTGCGCGATGTGACCACCGGCGGTGATGGCCGCTGGGAGGTCTTCCTGGACGATCACACGCGCGAAGACCTGGCCACCGGCCTGTGGCGTGCCACCGTTATCGAAAACGGGCAAAACGCCTCCGACGAAGTGGCCTTCGCCCTGAGTACCGATTGCGGCAGCGGCATCCAGCGCGTGCAGATCGATTGGCAGCGGAACAGTTCCGTGAGTAGCTTTGACAAGAATGGCGATAGCCGGGTAACGTGCGATGATTTCAACACTCGCGGCGAAGCTCAGGCAGCTTTGAACGCGGGCCACTCGAATCTAGACAGCGATCACGACGGGATTCCATGTGAGCACCTGCCGCCCTAAGAAATGCAGGTTACTGCTCAGGCACACAGCGAGAACAGCCTCAGCAGCGGTTGCTATAGGTCTTCAGATAATGATTTTGACATGGGAACCTACTCCGTCTGGCCGTGCCGGATTGAAATCGGCACTGGGCTGTCTGATCAAGCCGCTGAAGCGGCTGAATTCCCGCCGAGCAGTCGCTTGAGCGACTTTGCCGCGCAGCTAGTGACGGCTTCAGCCCGTCACGGCAACCAGAAGTCCAAAACATTATCTGAACGTCTATAGCCCCCAGCCCCCCAATCCTGGGGAGAGCAGACCGATTCCCCCCAGGATTGGGGGGGTAGGGGGGGGCGGCCTGAGCAGTAACGAAATGCAGTTGGAGACCGCCGGCGAGAAAGCACGTTCGCCTGGGCGAAGGTCTCCCGTCCGAGCCCCGCTGGAGATGTGCGATTGACCTGGCTAGGGAAGCGGTACTATTGACGTTGTACTGCCAGTGTGCTAAAATGATGAACGTGTCCTGCGATCG
The DNA here is from genome assembly GCA_046753445.1 of Anaerolineae bacterium. GTDB lineage: Bacteria > Chloroflexota > Anaerolineae > Promineifilales > Promineifilaceae > JAHEEY01. The sequence continues at coordinate 1,693 of JBHHTQ010000123.1, forward strand.
CAATATACTGAACACTGCCAACTAAATCGCCCAAGGAGATCACTGTTTATGGCTATTATTCATCAGCTTTATGGTAGAATTGATCATCAAAGTTCGGCGAAAATTAGGACTTGTTTTTTGACTCGTTTTGTGGTATCATATAGACGGCACACGGAAAGCCCGGCCGATAGCTTTGCGCCCCCATTCCGCCCGCCCGTTGCCGGATGGGCCATACGTGCCGGGCAGGAGTAGGGCGAGGACGTCCAGATTTCAACAGACAACGGATA
>JBHHTQ010000124.1:0-1892 GCA_046753445.1 Anaerolineae bacterium
ATCAAGCCGGATCGAACGAACGCTTCGGCGAAGATGCCGAAGACAATGATGATCAGATAGAGGATCCCTGCGACTCTCGCATAGACGAGTGGTGAGGTCTCTAGGGTGCGGTTTGCCATGTTGTCATTCTTTCTGTTTCCTAGTCTGTTGCCTAGCTTTGTCAGTCGCCGGCCGTCTAACGGTCGAAACCAGGTGCTGCTAACTTTACCGTGTGCTCTCCCGATCAAATCCTTCTCTGCTAGAGCAGCACACCCATAATCATCCAAACGCCCCAGCCGATCATCAGCGCCCCAATGCCCCAACTTACTTTGTGGCCGCCCGGCAGAAGTTTCTCCACCAATACATAAGCTGCGATGACGGCAATCCATATCAAGTTCATGACGCCGGCCACAAAGAGCAAAGCCATAATCAGCCAGCAACACCCCACGCAAAAAACTCCGTGACGCACTCCCATGGCCAAAGCTCCCCATTCGCCTTCGCGCCATTCGGCCATGAAAAAGCCCAAAGGCGTACGACAGTGGGACAGACAGGTATATTTGAGTGAGGTAAATTGGAAAACACCGGCGGTGATGAGGATGATTCCACCCAGCACAGGGCTGGTTGTTCTCATCATAGGGGAGAGCAAGGTGACTGCATGTAGACCCCCCTGGGCCAGTGTGGCCACTGCGCTGAACGCCGTCCATACCAGAAGATAGCCCAAAAAGAAAACGGCCGTACCCAGAACTGGCTTTAACTGTGTCTGACGCTGCTGGTTAAGCTTGTGATACATGAGAACCATTGGTGCAGCCGAAGGCGTCATCATGGCAAACATCATCACCGTCCACATGATAAACATCAGCAGGAAATCTACGACTCCCCACGGCTGGAAGGTGGGCATGGCTACTCCCATTCCCATATTGGCGTCGGCCATCTCCATTGTCCTGGTCATATCCCAGGCCAAATAGCCTATGTAGGCCCAAGACAAGAATATGAGCAAGCCGAGACCGGCCAGCACAATAGCTCGGTCGCGCCGCAAAAAAGCTTCAGTGAATGTTGCTGATCGCGTGTTCATAGCGTGCATCTCCGAGAGACCTCCGCGAGATGGCCAGCGGAACTCCGGCAAACGGCGTGGGCCTGGCCACCTCTCGGAGATTGAAATCGGGCAGTTACGGCTGTTTACTCACCCTGGTAAGTGAAGGGGGAGTAAAACCCGTTTTTGCCCGAGAATTCCCAATCAAAACCGTAATCCTGGTAGGTCACACTCGTGGACTTGCTGGCGACGACCGGGTATCCCGGAGCGATACAGAGAGGATGATTTTCAATCGTGATGTCAGCCCCGCCCTGGCCTACGCTCATGGCTTCGATTTCTGCGTTCGCCACGCCGGCAATTTGCAAGCTGCGTTGTTTACCCTCGGCCTGGTAGGTCATGGGCAGGCTGCTCACACCCAACACTTCACCGATGTGTGAGACCAGCCGGCCGGGATGTCCGCCGGCCTGTCCCGTGAAGATTTGCATCAGGGCATCTTTCTGGTCTTCGGTCACGCGGTCGTCAAAGTAAAGGGCTGCTTGCCACTGCACCTCCGCCATGTTGCCCGGGCTGAGGACGGCCAAGGCAACATTCAGACCATCAAGGGCAACACCATTGTAGTTACCCTCGTCAATATGCCAGGCTACCAGCGCCTTGCAATCGCCTTCCGTGGGGTCGCTCAGAAAGACACACGGGCAGGCCGCATTACAATTACAGGCTTCGAAGTACGTTCCACTCAATTTCCATGCCTGAGACATTTGATTGCTCCTTTGTTCTGTCATAGGGGGCGCCGGCCCGCCCCCTGTTTGACTTTTCGGGATTCTCTCACATCCTGAGGGGCCGGCCTCAGCCCACTCACGTGTAGATGCGCTTGCGGCGCAGGAAC
>JBHHTQ010000125.1:0-1752 GCA_046753445.1 Anaerolineae bacterium
TAGGTCCTGTTGACAAACCGGATTCCCAAATCAGTCTGAATGTGATTCATGGTGACTTTTGTGGAGGTTATCGTGGCGCGACTGTTGATGGAAGATGCGGAATGGGCGTTTTTCGAGCCGTTTATTATCGGCATACGCGGGCGCGGTGGACGGCCGGCTGGCAATCATCGCCTTGTTCTGGATGGTGTTTTCTGGATCGCCCGCACCGGTGCCCAGTGGCGGGACCTGCCCGATGAATTCGGCAAATGGTCGAGCGTCTACCGGCAATTCAGGCGCTGGACGCTGGCGGGCCTGTGGGAGCTGATCCTCGAAGCGCTCAATGAAAGCGAGGCGGTTCCCGACGCTGTTCAGATGATCGACAGTACAATCATCCGCGCCCACCATCAGGCAGCCGGCGCAAAAGGGGGACTCAAAAAGAGGGTTTTGGCCGTTCAAAAGGTGGTTTCACGACGAAAATACACCTGATCGCCAATATCAGAGGCCTGCCGATGAAAGCCGAGATCACCGGCGGTGAGGTCTCCGACTACAAGGGCTACGATATCTTGCTTGATGACGACCTGCCAACAGCCAGGGTTGTGATCGCCGACAAGGGCTATGACGCGGATCGCATTCGAGAAAACGTCACCGGGCGCGGTGGAACCTCTGTCATACCCGGCCGTTCTAATCGCAAAACACCAATCCCGGTTGATGGCCTGATATACGCCCTGCGAAACCAGATCGAGCGCTGCTTCAACAAACTCAAATGCGCCAGACGCCTGGCGACCCGATATGACAAGACGGCAATCAGCTATCTCGGCTTCATTCACATCGTTGCGGCGCGATTGTGGTATCGGAGTTTGTCAACATGACCTAGGCTCCGGACTCAATCATAGCCAGAAGGCGACGAGGGTTGCCAGGGCTACGGCGGAGAGGAAGTTTCTGGCGAGCTTGTCATAGCGGGTAGCGACACGGCGGAAGTCCTTTAACCGGCAGAAGGCGTTTTCGATGAGATGGCGCTCCTTGTAGCGGCGCTTGTCGTATCGGATGGCGCGCTTGCGGTTCGAGCGGCCGGGAATGACCGGCACAATTGCAGACTGCCGCAGATGCTTTCGCAGGCTGTTGGCGTCATAGCCCTTGTCGCCGAGCAGGTACCTGGCCCCTCTCAACCTGGCCAGCAACCGTGGCGCCACCGGACTGTCTGCGGCGTTGCCGCTGGTCAGCATGAAGGCAAAAGGGCGGCCTATCACGTCCGTGAGGGCATGGATTTTGGTGGTTTGACCGCCCCGCGAGGGGCCAATCGCCTGATTTTTCGCCCCCCTTTACCGCCATGGGCCGAACGGTGGGCCTTGACATAAGTGCTGTCGATGGAGGTGCTTTTCGTCACCGCGCCCGAGGTGGCGAGCGCCTCGACAAGATCGATCCAGAACCGTTTGCGCGACCAGCGGTTGAAACGATTGTAGATTGTCGTCGAAGGGCCGTACTCTTTCGGGCAGTCACACCAGCGGCACCCCACCTTGAGGACATGAATGATGCCGGAGATGACCCTGCGATCATCGACCCGGCGCGCACCGCCCTTGTTCCTCGGCAAAAGCGGCTCGATTCCAGCCCACTGCTCATCCGACAGCCAAAACAAGTGTCCCATCCAAACCTCCAAATCATTGATTTGGAGCCTTGAATCTGATTTGCTAAATCAAGTCAACACTATCAATGGGTTTTGACCCTAGGGTCCGTGGTTACGACCAGTTATATTTCAAGCCGTAACAACGCCCTTCA
>JBHHTQ010000126.1:0-1745 GCA_046753445.1 Anaerolineae bacterium
TTGGTGGCGTAATAGGGCAGCAGCGGCAGAATCAGGCTGAAGCCGAGCAGGTCAATGAAGACGACCAGCAAGATAGCGGCTAAACGTTTGTTTTTCAAAGAGTCACCTTATCGTTTGACCGGCCGGCCGGGGAACTCGCCGCAGCAGTCGTGCCAGCCCGTAGATGCCCAGGAATATCGCGTAGAAGAGAAACACGGCCCCGTATTCGATAACCGGGATACGGATCACCTCGTTGATGCGCGCCAGGTCGCCGCTCAGGCCGTAGAACAGGCCGGCTGCCACCACGAAGCCTAACGCCAGCCAGCGTCGCAGCCGCATGCTCAGTCCCAGACCGTGCATCTGCGTCAGCACGATCATGGCCGCGAAGCCGAAGAGGAACATGGGCCACAGATCGTTGCCCTGGTACACCGCCACCAGCGTGCCGTGGATCAGCACCAGCGCCTCCAGCGAGAACTTCCACCACTTGTTGAGATGCGCCCGGTTGAAGATGAGCGCCGATTGCGATAGCAGGGCGAACATGTAGAAGAAGCCGGCCAGATGCCCGAAGGTCGCCTCCATCGGGTGATACCAGAAGGTGTAGATCAGCGCCCAGGAGAACAGGTAGCCGTGATAGCGGCGCACGATGTCCAGGAAGCGCTGGTGGAAGCGGACCTTCTTGCCCCACACCAGCCCACGGCGGGGCGTCTCCAGAATCAGGACGAAGACCAGCATCAGGATGACCGAGCCCTGCGAGGTCACCTCCGGCACGGCGATGGCCAGGCCGTCATACCACAGTTGGGTCTGCACCCAGTGCAGGGCGAAGCCGGCCAGGTTGACGCCCACCATCGCCCAGTTGAACCAGCGGAAGCGGGTGTCGTACCCGGGCCGGGCGCGCTGCGCCGCCCAGATGATGGCCCAGGCTGCGATGTTGTGCAGCGCGTAGCCCAGCCAGGCTGTGACGTAGGCCATGGTGGATGGGTTGCGTGTCTGCCAGGGGTAGAAAAAGGCGAAGTACTTCTCATTGACCACGTCGAAACGCGTTTGCAGAGCGCCGGCGGTCAGCCAGATCACGACCGTGAGCGCGGTGGCGGTGAGCACCAGGCTCAGGTAAAGGTTGGTTTGGGTTTTCTTCATCTGATACGTCCTTGCCGTTTTGCTGTTACACATCGATTGACATCGCCCCGGGTTGTCACGCGAAAAACCCGTCTCTTTCCCTCATACAACCGAATTGTACTCGATTGTTCAGAATTTGTCGAGTATATATGATACAAATATGGACAAAACGGCGACTTTCAGTTAATGAACTTGCAATCCGCGTGGCGTTCAGACTTCGGAAGTCTTTCGATGGGTGCTTTGGGAGCAGAGGCGGTGTGAGATCAAGCACGATTTCGCCAGGCGAGCGCGGGGTTGAGACTTCCGAAGTCTTGTTTGGAAAGGGGCCTGTTACTCGTCCTCCCCGTCCGCCGGCCCCTGCAACAGCTCCAGCACCGGCCCCAGCAGTTCCCCATCCGGCTCCTGGCCGGCGGCCTGACAGGCGTTGAGGTACTCGCTGACCAGGGCTCCCATGAGCCCGGTGAAGGCCTGGGACAGGCGAAGGAAGAACGGTGTCAACACCCGCACGCCGTCCCCAAACGATTCCACGGCTTCGGCGTACCGCTCCAGTCCGCGCAGCACCGAGCCGTGAGCCCCCAGGCTAGTGGCCAGGTCGGGGAGGAAGGCGTCGGGGTTGCGTTGCGCCAGCCGGCGGCGGATTTCCACGGCCTCCT
>JBHHTQ010000127.1:0-1657 GCA_046753445.1 Anaerolineae bacterium
CCACCACCACGCGGGGACGGGGAAAGGGCACAATCATTTGCTCGTGTGCCTTGTCAATGAAATATTTGAGCATCGCTTCGGTGATCTCGAATTCAGAGATGACACCGTCGCGTAACGGCCGTATGGCCACAATATCGCCCGGCGTGCGCCCCACCATCTCCCGCGCTTCGGCGCCAATAGCCAAGGGGCGGCGCGTTTTCTTGTTGATCGCCACCCAGGACGGCTCGTTAATCACGATGCCCCGATCCCGAATATAAACCAGCGTGTTGGCTGTGCCCAGGTCAATGCCGATGTCCAGAGAAAACAGCCCCAGTATCCAATCAAGCGGTCGTAACAATTTTTCGTACCTTTTCCTCTCCGCTGGTCACCCAGCCCGAAAGAGCATTACCAGGAGCCAGCAAACGATAACGGCCGTGCGTTCAGGCCAGTCGCGGATTATACCATAAGGAGAATGGCCTGCACGCCAGCGCTGACTTTGCCCGACAGATGTCCCGTGTCATTCACCCAACCCCGTTTAATCTACTGAATTGAAACTGGGAAATTAAACAAGCTGTGGCCGGCGTTATCACCGAACCACCAGCGGGCATGGTTTGGAGAACAGTCATTCGGGACTGAGATGCGGCCCGAGTCATTTAGGGTTTGCTTGAAAATAAATTGGGTGTGTTTCATTTACTTAGGCATTTTCGGAATAATAAATAAGGCTTCAATCCGAAAATGCCTCAAGCGGATTCCGAAAAATAATATAATTTCCCTCAATTATTTTTCGGAATCCGCCTTAAATAATGCCCAACTCACGCCCCCCGGCGATTATCGTATCCGCGCAGTAATCAATATCTTCCCGCGTGTGAACGGCCGAGACGCAGGCCCGCAGCCGCGCCAGCCCTTCCGGAACTACCGGCGACACCACCGCCTGCACAAAAATGCCCCGATCCTGGCAGTATTTTGCCAGGGCGACGCCGCGGTCGGTCGAGCCGCAGATGACCGGCACGATGGCTGTTTCCGAGTACAGCAAATCAAAACCGGCCGTTCGCAGCCGGTCGGCGAAATGGCTGTAATTTTCCTGGATGCACTGTACCCGCCACGACTCTTTTTCAATCACGTCAAAGGCTGCTTTGGCCGCTGCCGCTGAAGCCGGCGGAATGGCGGCGGAAAAGATGAACGCGCGGGCTTCATGTTTGAGGAAGGTAATCAATTCCTGGCGGCCGGCCACATACCCGCCGGCGCTGGGAACGGTTTTGCTCAATGTTCCCATTTTGATGTCAATGGTGTCCGGTGGCAGATTGAAATATTCCTCAATGCCGTGTCCGGTTTTGCCGAGAACGCCAATGGAGTGCGCTTCGTCAATCATCAGATAGGCGCCATATTTTTGGCAGAGACGGCTGACTTCAGGCAGATTGATGATGTCGCCGTCCATGCTAAACACGGCGTCGGTGACAACCAGTATACGGCCGTGTGGATCCGCTTCCCGCAGCCGTTTTTCCAGGTGGTCCATGTCATTGTGGCGAAAGCGTGCGAACTTAGCCATAGACAGCAAGCAGCCATCCACAATGCTGGCGTGATTGAGCTTGTCACAAATGAGTGTGTCCCCTTTCCGCAGCAGTGAGGAAATGGTAGACAAGTTGGCGACATAGCCGCTGGAATAGGTAATGGCGTCATC
>JBHHTQ010000128.1:0-1531 GCA_046753445.1 Anaerolineae bacterium
GCAACACTAAGTCGCGGCAACGAAGTTCCCAAAGGCCCGGCGGATCCACGCCATCAACCGGATGATTCGACACGTAGTCGTACAGGTTCATTGCCGGCTTTTCCCCCTGTGGCAATTCCCTCCTGCCAAAGGCGCCAGATAATGCGTTTAGTGATTCAGGGTCAGTGTTCCCTGCTGGCATCATTGACAGAAGCGAAGCCAACGGGCTAGCCTCAGAAATGCCGAAATGATGCTGGATACCAGATTCATCGTAGGGGATTTGGTTAACAAACGGCGCAGCAAAATGCACTGGGTGTGAACTCAGGAAGAGTTGTTGGCCGATATTCCCCGCAGCGAAGCTAGGCTGCCTTTTGGGCGGCCTCAACGGACTGGCAACTGGATAGAACAGCGGTGTCCTTTCGGCAAGCGTGCATGAGTCGTTTTGAGGCGTGTGGTATCGTTGGCTGTCAAAGCACGAGTTTTTGGAGGACAGCTGATGAGCACGAAAAAGACACGCAGGCTTCCTGCCCGGCTCGAGAGCACCCGGCGGCGCTTCGAGCGTTGGCGTCGGACTCGTAAGGTCCGCACGCGGATCCCCGAGGCGCTGTGGGCCTCGGCGGTGAAGATGGCTGGCGCGTACGGGATTCACCGGACGGCCAAGGCGTTGGGGGTGGACTACTACTCGCTGAAGAAACGGGCCGAGAAAGAAACGGCTTCGTCTCCCCGTGTTCCTGAAGGGGGGAGCATGGGCACGTTTTTTGAGTTGGCCGCTCCTCGGTCGGCTGACTTTGGTGAGTGCATCCTGGAGCTGGAGGACGCTGGCGGGGCGAAGATGCGAGTCCACCTGAAGGGCGTAGCGGCTCCCGATCTGGCCGCCTTGAGCCGGAGCTTCTGGGGAGTGGAGTCATGATCCAGATCACGCCTCAGATGCGGATCCTGGTAGCCGTGGAGCCGGCGGATTTCCGCAAGGGGATCGATGGCCTGGCTCGGCTCTGTCAAGAGACACTGAAGCAGGACCCGTTCTGCGGCTGGGTGTTCGTGTTCCGCAACCGGCGAGCGACGGCCGTGAAGGTACTGATTTATGATGGCCAAGGATTCTGGCTGTGTCACAAGCGTCTGTCGAGCGGACGGTTTCGCTGGTGGCCATCCCGTGGCAGCGAGGCAGCCGAGCCCCTGGCGGCGCACCAACTGCAGGTCCTTCTCTCGGCGGGCAATCCCGCCAGGGTCCAGGGGGCGCCGATCTGGCGGCCCGTGGGTCCGGCGGATTGACGCAAAAAATCGCACCGAATCGGTCTTGCGTTCCAGGCAGGCCCGTGCTATGTTGCGGGCCATGAACGTGAGATTGAAATATCGCGGTCGCCTGGTCACCGATGCCGACGTGGCGTTCATCCAAGAACTCATCGCCGCCCATCCCACGTTAAGTCGGCGGGCGTTGTCCAAGAAGCTTTGCGAGGCCTGGAACTGGGTGCAGCCCAACGGGCACCCGCGGGACATGGTGTGCCGGGGCCTGATGCTGGCTCTGCACCGGGCGGGCCACATCGAGTTGCCGAAC
>JBHHTQ010000129.1:0-1510 GCA_046753445.1 Anaerolineae bacterium
GCTCAAACGGCGGCTCATCCACTCCCCATTACGGCCGTTCATGGCCTGGCTGACGCAAAAACTGGTGCTCTTTAACCCCAACACGCACAAAGGAACCATTTCCGAGGGGGCGGAAATGTTGGGACTGGACTTGTCTAACCAATCCGGCGACTGATTCCCTCACGCGCGCTTCACTTGGCGTCACATGTTGGGGCGAGCATGCTGCCAGCAGCCCGACGATGATCAGCCAGAGAAGTGGGCGAACGCTACCCATGCTCCCCCTCCAACGCACTCCGCAGGAGATCAGGAATAGCCGGCACATCTGGACCCAGGCGCAGGATGAAGGCGGGAGCGGATTCGACGAGTTGGCGCAGAAGGGCAAGATGGCCAGGAATCATCGCTTTGTCCCACTGCTCAATAGCGTGAGGCATAAGGCGCGTAAGCGCCTCCGTAGGACGGCAAGGGTCTAACCTATGGTCAGGGCGCTGCTCGATCTGAGGGAAGATAATGGCCCCGACCGGCGCCGCATCCAGCCATACCCCCGGCCAGATTTTCTCGGCAGGAACGGTGATCTTTTGCCGCCCGTCCTTCTGCGGTAATCGCTTTGCCAGGGAGTGCGTGGCCGGAAAGCGGGCGAAGGTTTCGGGATAGGCAGCCAGCACACCGGGATATTGCATGACCATCGGGGAGCCTGGCCGTTTTCCGGCGTCATTGGGCAGCCGTCCGATGATGGGCGAATCATTAGACAGCAACTGCCATCCAGCATTCAGCAAAGCCATGCCCGTGGTCGTTTTTCCTGCGCCAATCCCCCCCACCAGCAAAACGGCTTTCCCTTTGTGTGCGGCGGCAAAGGCGTGGGCGAGAAACAGGCCGCGCCTCCGTAGATGGGGGGACAGGCTGATGGCGATGAGGTCTTCTAGAACACCATAGGTATGCAGCACGGCCGCAACTACCCGTCCCTCCGTTCGCCCCTGCGCCAGATCAAGCTGCAACTGGCCGAACCGGGGAAAATGAGCCACGACATTGTCTCCCTCGATGTAATAATGGAGCAATTCCCCTTGCCTGAAATGAGGGTCCGCCGCCGGCGGCGCGGGGATGGTCTCGTAAATGTCTATGCGAATAACAATATCGTGAGTGATGCCGGGAACAGCCGTGCGCTCCGGCAGCGAGCCAAACGATGTCCGCCAACTCTGCTCCAGAGTTGCATCGTTCGTCAACCCTTCGATAATTAGGCCATGCAGATTCCAAATCACAGGCCAGAGTATAGCGAAAGGAGACGCCGTGGACGAAACGACTGTCTTGAAACGATCAGAAAACGTGACCTTTGAAATCTTGGCCGGGGAAGCCATCCTGATTGACATGAACACGGGCGCTTACTTCTCGCTCAATGAAGTAGGCACTGTTTTCTGGGAAAAGCTGGACGGCCGCACTTCCATCTCCGCTCACGCCGCGGCCATTGCTGACGAATATAATCACAAAACGGCTGACTTTATCGCCCAACTGCGCCAACTGGCAGCCGGCGATGGTGACG
>JBHHTQ010000130.1:0-1500 GCA_046753445.1 Anaerolineae bacterium
TAATCTCCGGGTGCATCAAAACCACCCAACCGGCGGCTGGCACCGCCACAGGAGAAGGTATGAATGCTTTGTGAGCGACCAGACGCCCCGGATTTGTTAGAGGATTTGGGGAGGCGGATAGGTTTCAGGCTGGATGTACTTTTAGGGCATTGCGACCCTGTACAGGAGAATAGCCTTCGCCTGCTTCCGAACAGCCTGCTTAAGGCCCGGTTCTGGCCGGTGACCTTGTATAGGAGTTTGGTTTGGCCGTTCACACCCCATTCGGGGTTCCGCCTCCTAACAACGGGAGTATAGCAATGGCCTTTGTCGGTGTCGATCTTCATACGAATTCCTTCACCATCTGCCGTCTTGAGGCGGATGGCCGGGAAGGGTTTGAAACCTTCCAGCTGGGACAGGTGGATATCAATCGCTTCTGCCTGAGCCTTGATGCGGATGATGAACTGGCGGTTGAGGCGACCGGCAACTCGGCGTGGTTCTGCGGCGAAGTCCGCGCTTGTGTGGGCCGCATCGTCGTGGTCAATCCACGCCAGTTCCAGGTGATCCGCAAGTCGGTGAACAAGACTGACCGCAATGATGCCCGGGCGCTGGCGTTCTTTTTGTCCAAAGACATGCTGCCGGAAACCCGGCTGAAAACGGTCGCCGAGGCAGAACTGGCGTCGCTGGTTCAAACCCGCGACACATTCGTCAAACAGCGCACCATGCTGCTCAACAAGATCCACGCGCTGTTCAATCGGCACGGGATCAAGCTGAAGAAAGAGGGGCTTGGCAGCAAAAAGCGCCTTGAGGTGCTCGATCTGAGCCGGTTCACGCCGCTTGAGCAGGTCGAGCTTGCCGCCCTGCGGGATGCGGCCCTCAGCCTGACCGCCACTTTGAAGGGGTTGGATCACGCCATTGAGACCGCCGCATCCAGCCTGCCCGGCTTTGACGGCGTAACCAGTATCAAGGGCATCGGCGCGCGCTCTGCGGCCATTCTCCTGTCGGGGATCGGCAATGTGAGCGACTTTGCCAGCGCTGACAAGCTGGCCGCCTATATCGGCATCGTGCCCCGTGTCAGCCAGTCGAACGAAACCGATCACCGCGGCCGGATCACCAAGCGCGGCAACAAGCTGATGCGCACCACGCTGGTGCAATGCACCCTGATCGCGATCCGGTATTCGGGCTATCTCAACGCCTTTTACCGCCGCCTGAAAGAACGGCGCGGGTTTGGCAAGGCCATCATCGCAACCGCCCGAAAGCTGCTGTCAATCATCTATGACACACTCGTAAACGGCTGGGTGTTCGAGGACTTCACCAAATTCAATATCAAACAAAATCAATTGCCTGCTGGACAGGCATCATAGGAGGCAGGCCATGGCAAGTGAAATCGAAATGAAACTCGCGGCGATGGGGCTGGCTCTGCCCGAGGCACCGGCACCGGCGGCCAACTACGTTCCCTATGTCGTGAGCGGTGATCTGGTCTTCGTATCCGGCCAGATACCCAAGGACGAAAACGGGCTGATC